>JBATOU010000093.1:0-80429 GCA_049291115.1 Ferruginibacter sp. | reverse complement strand
TTGAGAATTGAGAATTGAGAATTGAGAATTGAGAATTGAGAATTGAGAATTGAGAATTGAGAATTGAGAATTGAGAATTGAGAATTGAGAATTGAGAATTGAGAATTGAGAATTGAGAATTGAGGGGTTTACAAGATACAAATAAGATGAATGGAAAATACAAAAAACAGAAAAAACAACTAAACCAAAGCACCCCCCAAATATTAAATCTTACATATAAAATATTAAATACTTTATGGAAGAGCTTATCAACAAACTCATGGCCAACGCAGGTATCAATGAGCAGCAGGCCAAAACAGCGCTTGAAACGGTAAAGGATTATGTGAAAGAAAAATTTCCGATGATGGCAGGGGCTGTGGATAATTTGTTTGCGGCAGCAGATAAAAAAGAAGATGATTTTATGGCGTAGGGTGTATTGACAAAAGTCATAGCAGTTTTACCAACTGCCCATCGTAAGCCAGCTGCCTTTTTGCAGGCAGTGTTTTATTTATCTCTATATGTTTGCCCAACTGGTGACTGATATGTGTAAAATAAGCCTGCGGAATATTTAGTTCATCGGCCATTGCCACCGCTTCACCCAGGTTAAAATGAGAAATATGTTCTTTGTGCCGCAGTGCATTCAGTACTAAAATTTTACTGCCCTTTATTTTTTCTTTTTCTTCTTCATCAATTTTATTGGCATCGGTTATATAGGTAAAATTTCCAAAGCGGAAACCCAGCACGGGCATGTGCAGGTGCCATACTTTTACAGGCTGCACCGGTATATCGCCCACCATAAAGGGTTCTTCATTAATATCGTTAAGTGTTATCTCCGGTATGCCGGGATATTTCTGTTCAGCAAAAACATAATGAAATTCTTTTTTGAGGGCATGCTGTGTAAGTTGATTTGCGTACACCTGCATGGCTTCATTGCTGAAAAAATTGAAGGCACGGATATCGTCGAGCCCGGCAATATGGTCCTTATGCGGGTGCGTGAAGATGATGGCATCGAGATGCTTTACCTTGTTGCGAAGCATCTGGTAACGAAAATCGGGTGTGGTATCAACCACCAGGGTTGTTGCGGCACTCTGTACCATGATGCTGCTGCGCAGGCGTTTGTCTTTTGGATCGGCAGAACTGCACACATCACAGTCGCAGGCAATCATGGGAACACCGCTGCTGGTTCCTGTACCTAAGAACGTGATGGTAATTGGAGGACAATACATGAGAGTTCAAAAATAATGCAAAAAGGCACATAAGTAAAAAGGGTTTGTACAGGTTAGTATACCAGTACCGATTGTATGATCTTTTTTGCCTGGGGCAGAAATTTTGTATAGCTGCCGGGTTTGCCGGTATAGGTAAATGTGTAAAGTATTCCGTTCAAAACGGTCATTTGCTGCATAATTTCAATTGGAAATTCTTTGCCATTTTCTGTTGTTGTAAAGCGGTAACTCAACCGGAGTGCCTGCACATTATTCCATTTAATGTAAGCCGAATCAATGAATATGAAATTATTCATGCGTGCCTTAAGGGTTTCTTTTAACGCGGCGGCAGTGGTTGGAATGCCTGGTTTATAACCCGGAACCTCCTTCAGTATGCAATTGAGGTTTTCCCTGAAATCATCTGAATCATTTTCCGCCTGGGTAGTGACAAAAAACCGCGTTTGCGTACCGGGTAGTTTCAGTGTCCATTCTTGGGGATAACTGAAACTGAAATGCCTTGCTGTATCCGTATGACTGAGCCATCCCGGTTGCTTAAGCTGTGCCTTGCCAGTAAGAAAAATAAGAGTGAAAAAAAAAGTGGTAAACAGGCTTTTCATATTTTCTTTTTTCAAATATAGAAAATAATGATAAAGCTTAGGTATAAAAGCGGATTATGTAATGACAAGTTCCTTATTCATTATTTCAAGGTAAAGCTTCTGGCTATCGTGGGTGAGGGCATCGATATTTACATCCAGCTCGGGCATCAGGTCAATAAGCGTGTTGATACGGCCTTCTGTTTGAAAAAATTTGTTAAGTACCACTACTTTTTTAGATTGAAGGATGCAATAGCCGCTTTGAAAGTTTCCCCTTTCGTACCGGATCACATAACCGCTTTCTTCTGCTATTCTTTCTATTTTATCGAGGGTGGTTTGCGTGTATTTCATTTATCACTTATCTGTTACAGCCGCAACTTGCACCCGTTTTCAGTAAAATCAAAAAAAGGTTTTCAACAATCGTTGATAAATTATTGATTGTAACCGCTTAGAACAATTTTGATCTGCTGTTTTTTAACAAAACAAGTAAGCAACAAAGCAATTTGATTGAGCGCTGAAACTTTTATAACTGCTACAAATGATAACAATTCCCTATCTGTCTTTCGAGTAGTTTTTCTCTTATTTCTGTTAAGATGGCCGGATCGTCGATAGTAGAGGGAACAACAACCTCTTCTCCATCGGCGATCTGGCGGATGGTTTTGCGCAATATTTTTCCGCTGCGTGTTTTGGGCAGGCGTTTTACCACGGCCGCACTTCTGAAATAGGCCACGGCGCCGATCTTCTCTCTTATCAGTTTAACAAGTTCTTCTTCCAAAATTTTTTCTTCTATCTTTTTTCCGTCTTTCAGCACCAGCAATGCTACTGGTCGCTGGCCCCGCAGTTCATCGGCAATGCCCATTACTGCACATTCGGCCACCGCTTCATGCCCTGCCACCAGTTCTTCCATTTCGCCCGTGCTGAGCCGGTGCCCGCTAACGTTGATCACATCATCCACCCGGCCCATAATATAACAATAACCATCCTCATCTTTATAACCGCCATCACCTGTTAAATAATATCCATGAAAATGCGAAAGATACCCGGCCACAAAACGCACATCATCTTTCCACAAAGTAGGCAGGCAACCCGGCGGCATGGGAAGTTTTATGGTCACATAACCTTCCTTACCAGCCGGCTGCTCTTCTCCTTCTTCGTTTAAAATGCAAACCTCGTAGCCACAAACGGGTAATCCTGCCGAACCGGGTTTTGGTTCCAGTTTTTCAATGCCCATCATGATGCCCAGCATGGGCCAGCCGCTTTCTGTTTGCCACCAATGATCAATGACCGGGCAGTGCAGCAGGTCGTTTGCCCAATGATAAGTGGGTGGATCGCAGCGTTCACCGGCCAGGAACAATGTTTTTAAAGAAGAGATGTCATATTGTTTGATGAATGCCCCTTCGTGGTCTTCTTTTTTGATGGCACGAATGGCCGTGGGAGCGGTAAATAAAATATTCACTTTGTATTGATCGATCATGCGCCAGAAAGCGCCTGCATCGGGGGTTTTAACCGGTTTACCTTCGTACATCACCGTAGTGCAGCCGTGCAACAAGGGCCCGTAAATGATATAACTGTGGCCCACCACCCAACCCACATCGCTGGCTGCCCAAAAAACTTCCCCGGCATTGGCGCCATAAAACTGCTGCATACTGAATTTCAGGGCCGTGGCATAACCACCATGATCACGCACAATACCCTTGGGTGTGCCGGTAGTGCCCGATGTATAAAGAATGTAGAGTGCATCGGTTGAAAGCATTTTTGCACAGGGCGCTTCTTCGCCCAGCAGCAGGTCGTTGAAGTCAAATTCGTTTGTATAGTTAAGCGTGTCGAAATTCTTACTGCGCTGGTAAAATATTTTACAGGCAGGCTTATGTGTGGCTTCTTCAATGGCCTTATCAACAAGTACTTTGTAGGCAATTTGTTTGTTGACCTCAACGCCATAACTGGCCGAAATAATGGCTTTTGGCCGGGCATCATCAATACGGATAGCGAGTTCGTGCGGGGCAAATCCACCAAATACCACCGAATGGATGGCGCCAATGCGTGCACAGGCCAGCATGGCAATGGCAGCCTGCGGTATCATGGGCATATAAATCACCACGGTATCTCCTTTGCCAATACCCTTGCTTTGCAAACCAGCAGCAAAATTTGCCACCAGTTTTTTTAATTCGCTGTAAGAAAATTTTTGCTGTGTACCGGTAACCGGCGAATCGTAGATCAATGCGGTTTGATTGCCCCGTCCCTGTTCTATCTGCCAATCGAGGCAGCAGTAGGCCATATTCATTTCTCCATCGGCAAACCAACGGTAAAAGCCGTGTTCGTTTTTAGATAAAATGGTTTGCGGTTGTTTGAACCAGCAGAGGTTGGCGGCCTGTGCAGCCCAGAAATCTTCTTTATGCCGGATGCTTTCGGTGTAAAGCGCATTGTACTTTTCCATTGGCAGAAATTTATACACTAAAGTTAGTACAGGCAGGGAGAGGAAGGATAAAAGCTATACTAAATAAGCAGAAAAGATCAATTTTTAAACCCGGCACAAAAAATCATTCCCCCATCAACTCCTTCACCTGCTTCAACAGGTCCCTGGTGCTGAAAGGTTTTTTTATGTACAAAGAAGCGCCCAGGTTTAACCCTTTTTGTATATCGGCTTCCTTGGTTTTGGCGCTCATAAAAACCACTTTGATGTCTTTGAGTGTTTTGCTGCTTTTGATGCGGCTGCAGATCTCGTACCCATCCACATCGGGCATCATAATATCGAGCAGTACCACATCGGGCTTATGGGTACTGAGCAGTTCCAGGGCTTCGGTACCATTGCGTGCAACACTTACCTCGAAGCCATTCTTTTTCATCAGGAATTCGAGCGACATGAGGATGTAGGGGTCATCGTCGACCACCAATATTTTTCCGGTTCCCGCATCTTTGTTCATCGGTACAATTTTTATTAGCCGTTTGGAAGTGTAAAGATAAATCTTGCGCCGCTTAAATGACTGTTTTCGACCCAAATATTGCCGCCATGCATTTCCACTATTTTTTTGCTGATGGCGAGTCCCAAACCGGTTCCCTGGGGTTTTTTGAGTGTTTGGTTGCGTGCCTGGAAAAATTTATCGAATACCAGTTCTTTCACATCATCGGGTATGCCGCGGCCATTGTCTTCCACCCAAACCTGCAGTTCATTGTGATTGGTATGTACCGAAACTTTAATAAGGCCTTTTTGATCTTCTACAAATTTAATGGCATTGGATAATAAATTATTGAGCACCTGTTTTATGAGGTCTTCATCGCAGCGTACAATGAACATGCTGTTTGGTATTGCCGGTTCGATCCTTGCCTTTTTCTCTGCCCCCAGTGCATGTACCCGTTCGATGGCATCTGCGATGAGTTCATTGAGGTTTACCTGCGAAAGGTTGAGTTGCTGCCGGCCGCTTTCGTAGCGCTCCAGGTTCAGTACCTGTGTTATGAGATGGCTTACCCTTTCGGTTTCTTTGATCATGCCGCTTAAAAATTGCCGGCGTTCTGTGTCGTCCATGTCTTCGGTATCGTGCATGATCTCGGCCATGGCCCGCAACGATGTAATGGGTGTGCGGAGTTCATGCGTAACAGTGTAAAGGAATTCGTCCTTCATTTCATCAATGCCTTTAAGCTGCTCGTTGGCATCGGTGAGTTGCTGTGTGGCTTTTTGCAGTTCGGAAGATTTTTTGCGCAACTCTTTGTTGAGTTCCATCATCTGCTGCGATTCACGCAGGATATTGAGCACTTCATCAATTTTAAGTTCTTCTTCTTTTGTTACACTTTGCACCATGATGCGTGCCGATGCTGAGCCAATTACACCCGATAAAATATTTTCCGAAAAATTAACGAGCCTTGGGTCGGCGCTCTTGGTATCGAGCGAGATCTTGTGCCGGTTGGCATAATTGGCAATGAGGTTGCGTGCCCGCTCTGTACCTAAAAAATTTTCGAGCAGCGAACTCAGGTCGGGTAAATAGGCCGTTCCTTTCCAAACTGTATTCTGGCCGGGGGCAGAATGTTTATGTATATCAACAAAAATTTCTGACTGGTACACTTCCTGGGCCTCCTGCCGGCTGTTGAGCGAAACAACAATAAAGAGTATGGTATTAACGATAAGGCTCCAGAAAGCGGCATGAACGATCGAATCCATTCCGGCTGTTCCAAAAAGGGAGAACGGTTTTAGTATTTCAATGCCAAAAAACCCGTTCTGCATGATACCTTCACCAATGATCTTTGCACTCACCAAAGAAGGGATAACGAGTGTAAAAAACCAGATAACAAACCCGCTGCAGATACCTGTAATGGCACCCAGTTTTGTGGCCCGCTTCCAGTAAAGCCCGCCTAAAAATGCGGGAGCAAATTGCGCCACGGCCACAAAGGATACCAGCCCGATAGACACCAGCGAAAGATGCTGGGCAATCGTTTTATTGTAAATAAAAGCAAAGGCAAGAATGACCACAATGCTCAGCCGGCGAATATTGATAACAGAGCGGCTTAAGGAACCATCCGAAGCTGTTTTAAAATCCATTGTTTTAAGTACCAGTGGCATCACCAGGTTATTGCTCATCATGGTGGCAAGCGCAATGGTTTCTACAATTACCATGCTGGTGGCAGCAGAAAAACCGCCAATAAAAACAAAGAGGCTTAAAACATCCTGGTTAAAATGAAGCGGCAGTGCCAGCACAAAGGTGTCGGCATCCACCATATTGCTCGTAAAAACAAGTTTACCAGCCAGCGCAATGGGCAATACAAAAATATTGATGAGTAAAAGATAAAGCGGGAACATCCAGGTTGCTTTGCGCAGGTGTTTTTCACTTACATTCTCCACCACACTTACCTGGAACTGGCGGGGCAGAAAAAAAATGGCAAGCATGGAAATGAACAGCAAGCCAAACCAGGTGGCGTAAGAGGTTTTATTGCCAAGCTGAAAAAGGGTTTTAAGGTCTTCCCTTTGTGCAGCTTTTTGAAAAATATCTCCAAAACCGTTGAATATACCGTACACAATAAAAACACCCGCTGCAATAAACGCTACCAGTTTAACCACCGACTCAAATGCAATGGCAGCCACCAGGCCTTCGTGCTTTTCACTTGCATCAATGGAGCGGGTGCCAAAAAGGATGATGAATATGGTAAGTATGACCGTAATGTAAAACGTGTCATCTTTTAAGAAGGAGCCAAGCGGCATTTCAGCGCCGGTCCTTTCTGTAAGAATATGTATGCTGCCCGAAATGGCTTTCAGCTGTAAAGCGATATAAGGTATGATCCCGATCACGCAGAGTACAGTAACCACTACGGCTATAGAGAAATTTTTTCCATAACGGGTGGAAATAAAATCGGCAATGCTGTTGATGCGCTGTGTTTTGCAGACCCGGATGATCTTTGAAAGAACCGGTAAAAATAAAACAGCGCCAATGGTGGGGCCAAGGTAGATGGCCAAAAAATCGAGCCCGTTTTGTGCTGCACGGCCCACACTGCCATAATAGGTCCAGGCGGTGCAATAAACAGTGAGCGACAGTGCATATACATAACCGCTGTTGATAAGGCTTTTCCCTTTTTTAAGCCTGTATTCGGCATAGTAAGCAATACCAAACAGGAGTACCAGGTAAAACAGGGCGGCTGCTATGGTTATGATATTGTTCAATCCTTATTTTTTACAACTGTTACCAGGTATGCAATAATAATTGCCAGGAGCCAGGTAAGGAATATATAAATATAGAGCGGCGGAATGCCGCTGGCAGGCCTGTTGGCAGCGGAAATAACCGGGTAGCTGAGCAACAGCAGCAGCAGAAAAGCAAGCAGGATGAGATTTTGTTTTGTTTTTTGCATGGAACAGGTTCAACTGATTGGCTGCTAAATTTAAAACAATTTTTGCTGGCCAAAGGAAGAATCAATACTGATTTATTTTTTTGCCAGGTTATAAACATTGACCATTTTGTGTAAATCAGTAAAACGGTAATGCCATTCAGCAAAACAGCCCGCCACAAAGGGCAGGCTGCTTATTTGATTCATACACCTTAAAAATCATGCCTGGTCAATCTTCCTTGTAATGCGCATGCTCGGGAGAGTCGTCAATAAGATCGTATTCGTTCTGCAGGGCATATTTGCCAAAAATCAGCAGGCCTATTACCACCAGCGGCAGCAAAATAAATACGATGATGATACCAAACACAAGGTCTTCCTGCTTACCAGATGTAAGTTTCGGATAACCAAGTACGGTAAAGCCATAGTAGGCAATTGCAAGCGCTAATGCGATCCAAATGATGCCTAAAATTTTTCTTACTGTATTCATAAAATTATTTTTTAAAATCGGTTTAATAAAAATGTAAATTAATCATCAATTTCCTTATCCTTGGCATTGATGTAAAAAACACCAATAATGAGGCAAACGGCCGCCACGCCAATGGGATACCAGAGCCCTTCGAGGTACCATTGTGCATCGCCTCCCTTTTTAGCATTGGTGGCAAGGTAGGTGGCAACGGCCGGGAGCAATCCGCCAAACACACCGTTACCAATGTGATAGGGCAGGCTCATAGATGTATAACGGATCTTTGTCGGGAACAATTCCACCAAAAAGGCTGCAATTGGTCCATACACCATTGTTACAAAAAGCACCTGAATGAACACCCACCATATAAGACTCCATTTATCACTGCTGTTAATGTTGAGCGTGATCTTGCTTTCTGATTTTGGTTTGCCATCCACTATTTTTGCCACACCGTTTTCTAACGTTACCTTTTTTATTTCTTTGAATTTTGTTCCATCGGCAAATTCTTTGGTTACGGTATAAATTGAATCCATGCCTTTGTCTTTGTTCTCCTTGAGTTCTGCAAGGATTGCCGCTTTTTCTGTTACCTCCTGTTTGTTTTTTACATTGGTGGTTTGGTACATTTTTTCATAAATAGGCCTGTACGAGAGAATGGCTATCAGCATACCCGCCATCATGATCCATTTTCTTCCGATTTTATCGCTCAGCCAGCCAAACAATAAAAAGAAAGGTGTACCCATAATGAGTGCTATGAACATGAGGCTATCCACCTGCATCTTGTCGATGTTCATTGTTTTTTCCAAAAAACTCATGGCATAAAACTGCCCGGTGTACCAGATAACACCCTGGCCCATTACTGCACCAAAAAGAGCAAGCAATACAAATTTAAAATTGAACTTATGGCCAAAACTTTCTTTGATGGGATTGGTGGAGGTTTTACCGCTTGCTTTAGCTTTGGCAAAAATGGGCGACTCTTCCATATTCTTACGAATAAGGTAAGAAATGATCACCATGAAAATGGAAACCCAAAACGGCACACGCCACCCCCAATCATCAAATGCCTCTTTGCTAAGTAAGTTGCGGGTGCCCATGATCACCAGCAGGGATACAAACAAGCCCACCGTAGCTGTGGTTTGTATCCACGATGTCATAAAGCCACGTTTTTCTGCCGGCGAATGCTCGGCCACATAGGTGGCAGCACCACCATATTCGCCTCCAAGAGCTAGTCCTTGTAATAAACGAAGTAATAATATCAGTACCGGGGCCATAAATCCAATGGTTTCATAACCGGGTATACAACCAATTAAAAAAGTGGCACCACCCATCAGCAGCAGGGTTACCATAAATGTATATTTTCTTCCAATAAGATCTCCCAGGCGACCAAAGAACAGGGCGCCAAACGGCCTTACCACAAAACCGGCAGCAAAAGTTGCAAGTGTGCTTAAGAATGCAGCGGTGGGGTTTCCCGGGGGGAAGAACTTGGTGGAAATGATGGTGGCAAGACTTCCGAAAATGTAGAAGTCGTACCACTCTATCATGGTGCCCACACTGGATGCGCCAATAATGGTTGCCAGTGAGCTTTTTTTATTTGTATTCATATCTGTTGTTTTAAGTTTTATTAAAGGAAAATATGTGTTTGCAGTGTGAATTGTCCTTTGCTGCCATTGCGCTCAGGGTTTCCGCTTACTGTTTTATAAACAGGCCTGCTGCTGTATTGGGCAGTTATTTTGGCATTGTGACCGGTAATAAAATAATTCATCCCAAGGTCAAACTGGCCCGATGATTTTCCGATGCGGTCGAATTTCTTTTGGGTAAACGTAACATAAGGCATAAAAGAAGTGCCGTTCTTGAGTTTTGGCAGCACGTAACCAACTTGCGTATACCATATATTTCCCGTACCTAATGTGGGCTGAAGATTACCACCGCCTGCCCAGCTGGTATTGGCATTTGCTGCGATACTTTCTGTATTGGTATGTTCGTTAAGTATCCCGATATTCCGCAGGTAATTTTTGCCGTAATCGTTGATATAATATACACTGTAAACATTCAGCGCTGTACCTTTTGCTTTATTCATGGGCATATCGAGGAATACATCCAACCCGAAATTTTTCTGTGTGTTCAGTACAAGCGATGTATCTGTGGCCGATTTACGGTTGGCCGTTACATCTTTATGGGCATACCAGCCGGCGCCCACGTTCAGCACCTTTTTAGCACCCAGGTACGACCCAACAAAAAATGGCAGCACATTGCTTTCCTTATCCCATACCATGTAATTAAGATAACCGCCGCTGGCCCATTTTTCGGTAAAAACATTTACGGCATTTACTGTGGAGTTGGAAATTGATTGAGGGGTAACGCCGTTCACAAACGGTTTGTTCATATGAATGCGGTAATCGAGTCTGCCGATCTGCCCCTTAGCATATATACCCATCTGGCGGGCAAACTGGTCGGTGGTTTCAATATTGAACCAGTTTACAATAGGTGCATCCAGTGTCATAAAATTGAGTGTACTGTTGCTGCTCATGCGGCTTACGCCGTTCCAGTAATGAAGCCCGGCGCCAATATGCAGTTTGCCCGGTTTTACAGCAAATTCTGTCCATGCATCATGAATGTACAGTTGAGGCCTTTTGCCGCCCTGGCCGGTAGCGCTTGCGCCCGTACCCAATGTGCCTGCACCACCACCATTAATAAAACTCTGGTTGTTGATACCAAAATGAGATACGATCATAAAGCGGGGGGATACCTGTGCCTGTATAAGGATACGGCTGCGGCGCAGGGCAAGGTCGGTTGAAGATTTCTGTACTTTGCCATTTATATCCAGGGTTCCGGGATTATTTTCTGTGTGGGTAAACCATACCTGGTGCCAAGTGATGAAGCGGATGAATTTTTGTCCTTTATCGTCCAGTTTTAAGACCATGGGCTTATAACTGTGGTCCACCGCCGGGGGTGGAGTGGGCGTTGTTTGTTGCGCAAAACCAGTTTGAATGATCAGCAGTCCGGTTACGGCAAGCGTCGAAAATTTAAGCATAGCAATGATTTTGGTCTGTGAAATATTTCTGCCAATTTCACAAAAACCATCAGCCCGGTACAAACGAAAGGTATATTTCTGCTAAACGATATATTTTAAACAGGGCTTTTGCGGAAGCGTTCCCATTTAATGACCATGAATTTATCGCCCAGTTCGGTGATCATACAGCCGGAGTTTTTGAGGGATTCCTTTTCTTTGAAAAAATCGATCAATTCGGTGTGATTAAGTACTTTATAGGTGGGGCGGTACTCGTGGTTTTCGGGGGCTTTAAGGTTGTATTTTTTCACCCAGTTGATGACCGATACATGGCTGATGCCAAGTATGCGTTCAATTTCCCGGTAAGTAACCCCTTCTATGTACAGTTGCAGGGCCTTAATTACATAGTAAGGATCTATGTTTTTGCCATCTTTCATCACCGTAAAAAAATAATTACAATGCTTGCAACGGTAGCGCTGGCGGCCTTTAACCACGCCGCTTTTAACCAGTTCTTCCCCCTGGCATTTGGGGCAGGCAATCTGTTTCATGATGGCAATTTTACAGGCGAATATACTTAATTAGCATAAATATACCATTTTAGCAAAATAAAAAAAACCGCGAAAGCGGTTTCGTTTATACATTTATGCCACAAAATAATTGCTATGTCATATCCATTTCAAATTACATCGAAAGAACAATACGATGCTGCTTACAAGAAGAGTGCAGAAGACCCCGAAGGTTTTTGGGCCGATGTGGCCAATAGTTTTCAGTGGCGCCAGCCCTGGGAAAAAACATTAGACTGGAATTTTATTGAACCGCATATCAAATGGTTTTTAGGCGGAAAAATGAATATTACAGAAAACTGTATCGACCGCCACCTGGCAACCATGGGCGATAAGCCCGCCATTATTTGGGAGCCCAACAATCCCGAAGAAAGAACCAGGGTGGTTACTTATAACCGCCTGCATAAAAGGGTTTGCCAGTTTGCACAGGTATTAAAAAACAACGGTGTTAAAAAAGGCGACCGGGTTTGTATTTATATGGGCATGGTGCCCGAGCTGGCTTACGCAGTGTTGGGTTGTGCAAGAATTGGCGCTATCCATTCTGTGATATTCGGCGGTTTTAGTGCGCAAAGTATTGCCGACAGGCTTTACGATGCACAGGCAGAGTATATTGTTACCTGCGATGGTGCTTATCGTGGAAATAAAGATATACCTCTGAAAAGCGTAATCGATGATGCACTTATCGGCAACCGCCAGGTTAAAAAAGTGATCGTGTATACCCGCACCCGTACACCTGTGAGTATGATAAAGGGCCGCGATCTGTGGTGGGAAGATGAAATGGAAGTTGCAGAAGACCAACTGGAGCAATTGCCGAAGTTTGATTTTCCGGCCGAAGAAATGGATGCAGAAGATCCGTTGTTCATCTTATACACCAGCGGAAGCACGGGCAAGCCAAAAGGCGTGGTGCATACCTGTGGCGGATACATGGTTTATACCACGTATAGTTTTGTAAATGTATTTCAATACAAGCCCGGGGATGTGCATTTTTGCACCGCCGATATTGGCTGGATTACGGGGCACAGTTATATTTTGTACGGACCACTTGGCGCAGGCGCTACTTCAGTTATGTTCGAAGGGGTTCCAACCTGGCCAACAGCCGGCAGGTTTTGGGATATCGTGGATAAATACAAAGTGAATATTTTGTATACAGCTCCAACGGCCATACGAAGCCTTATGGGTTTTGGTACAGAACCCCTGCAGGGAAAAGACCTGTCATCTTTAAAAGTGCTTGGCACGGTGGGCGAACCCATCAACGAAGAAGCATGGCATTGGTACCACGAAAATGTAGGCAAAAAGAAATGCCCCATTGTAGATACCTGGTGGCAAACAGAAACCGGCGGCATCCTTATAAGCAATATGGCCGGCGTTACAGAAGGCAAACCATCATTTGCCACACTTCCTTTACCAGGTGTGCATCCTGTGCTGGTTGATGAAAATGGAAAAGAAGTGGAAGGTAACGGCGTAAGCGGAAACCTCTGCATTAAATTTCCCTGGCCTTCTATTTTACGCACTACGTACGGAGATCATGAACGATGCCGCCTGAATTATTTCAGCGCTTACCACAATTATTATTTTACAGGTGATGGTGCATTGCGTGATGAGAATGGTAACTACCGTATTACCGGCCGGGTAGATGATGTACTCAATGTAAGCGGCCACCGCATTGGTACGGCCGAAGTGGAAAATGCCATCAATATGCACGCAGGCGTGGTGGAAAGTGCCGTAGTGGGTTACCCGCACGACATAAAGGGGCAGGGTATTTATGCCTATGTTATTTACAATGGCCACCACAACGAAGAAAATTTGACCCGTGCCGATATTTTGCAAACGGTCACCAGGGTTATTGGCCCTATTGCCAAGCCCGATAAAATACAGTTTGTAAGCGGGTTGCCTAAAACACGCAGCGGTAAGATCATGCGGCGCATCTTACGTAAAATTGCAGAGGGAGATATTGGTAACCTGGGCGATACAAGCACCTTGCTCGACCCGGCTGTGGTGGAAGAAATCAAGAATGGAAAGCTGTGAGAAGGTTCAAAAGGTTTCAGGTTTAAAGGTTCAAGCACTGGCAGCGTTTTAAACAGACGAATAAACAGTTGAAGCGGGAGCAATGGTACAAAACTGTACAGTTGCCTCCCGCTTTTCGCAGTACTCCGCCACAGGCCTGCCGCAAAAATCCTCAGCGGGGTACCTGCCGCAATCGGGGCTATGATCAACGGCTGGAAATGTCCCGGCCTTAAAAAAACTATCGCCCCTTCGGGGCTCAAACCAACATTTTTTTGCAAAAACCTATAAAGCTGTCACTCCTTCGGATTTAGTGGCAGATTTTTCACTTTCGAGCAAGGTCTCCTGAAAGGGATATTGCTCGGTAAAAAATGAATCAGAATCAAAACCCCGAAGAGGTGATGGAAAATATACATGAGGCCCGGCTTTTTTTTCAGCAATTGCTGTGTACTTATGTAAGAGAACCAGGCATATTTCTTGTGCTGGTATCAGTGTATGTATTCAAACCTGTATTTTTCCCCCATTTTAATATAGGGCTTGTAATTTTTCTTTAAAAAATACCCAAATGCATAAATACCTGCAGCTATGCCCAGGTTGCGGGCCGATAAAGGAAATTGATTTTTTATAATACTGTTCAAAATATGAAGAGAGGCATAACCGATCGCACCGGTACGGAATAACCAGCCGCCTTTTATCCAAAAGAAATGCACGTGGCCGCCCGACGTGGAGGGTTGCAGCCGCCCACTGATAAAATCTATATGTATGCCGGGCTTTGGCAGTGCAAACACATCTGCAAAACTAAAACCTTCCACGGGGTAACTTACTGTATCAATACTTACCGAACGGTACAGGATGATCTTTGGTTGCAGGTAAAAGCTATCAATGCCCAATCCCGTAATATTTCCGGCCATCCACTGACCATTGCTTTTTAAAAATGCCAGGTACGAACCCTTACCATAGGTGGCAAGTGTTTTGTCTTTCTTTTTTAATACAAAAAAATTATCCTGTGATGAAGCCTGGTAAAAGCAGAATAGCAAAATAATGATTGCTGCAGTTTTGGTCATATCATGTAAATCTAAGGGGCAGTTCCTGGTATTTTTCTAAATTATTTGTTAATAACAAAGCCGGGTTCAGCAAATCCCGAAGGGATTGAATTTGCATATGCACGACTTGAAGTCGTGGTAAAACCGGCTACAAAAGATATTTCTCATCAAATGAAACTTTGTTCTCCTCAAGTAAACGCCTTATTTCAGCAGAAGAGCTTTCTTTTTGATGATGTTGTTTTTGCTTTTTAATATAATTGATGATCATGTCCTTTTCTCTCACAGAATATGTAAATGCTGCATACCCGGTTTGCCATTCACAAAAATCAGGAAAAAGGCCGGTTCCCTTCATCCATAAATGGCTGGCCACTTTAATATCTTTTACCAGGTTGGCCAGGCAAACACAGGGGTGCAGGTCGCAGAAGATATGTATATGGTCCGGCATGCTGTTGATCCGGTAAAGCTTACAATGTTTTCTTTTGAGTAATCCCCAAATGTATTTATAGAGTTGTTGTTCATGTTCTGCATTAAGTGCCGGCTCACGGAATTTGGTGGAGAATACGATTTGATAAAAAACCTGGCGATACGAACTCATGGATTTTTTTGCAAATCTGCTGTTAAGTAACTTTCCGGCAAAGAGATAATCAGCATAAAACGGGGTTGTTGCCACGACTACAAGTCGTGGAAATTAAAATTCGACTCCTCCGGAGTCTCCATCTCTATTTTATAAAATCTACCTGTGCGGAAAAATCTTTTACTTCCGGTAGCATCCACCCCGGGCGGCCACAGGCCTTTAAGAAAGTTTGATCAAATGCTGAAATTTAAAATAGGAGCAATTGTACAAAGCTTACGGTTCTTTTCCGCTTTTTTACAAACTGTTGCCGCAACGTGCAGAGATATTATGGCCTATAATCCTTTCAGATCATAATATTCATTTACAGTTTCATCCAGCCGCTTTGTAATGAGTTGAAAATTTTCAGCACTGGGTTTTAAATTAATGTATGTACCAATAATATTTCTGCGCATGTACAGTATAATCGTGCTTTCTGTTGAGGCATCTACCCGGTTCAGGTTCACTTCAGATGCTGCATCGGTAAATGAGGGAACAAAAGTTAAAGCAGTTTTTTTTAGGTCCAGATCCTTGCCGAGTTTTTCCAGTTCCTGTTCCCGGGCTGTTTTACTATAACCATTTTCGTTGCCATAAATGAAGTATGCCTTTAAATATTGCTTTCTTTTTATACTTTCGGTTTCCATGAAAACCAACCATTTTTTAATATCAGTCCAATTTGGATTATTGCCTGCAAAAAATAGTATTCCATGATACCATCCATACTTACATACGGGGCATGTTTTGGTCCCTTTATCGGGGCCCCAGGCATGATATGGGGTAAATGAAAGCACATCTTCTCCAATATTTTTTCCTGAATTTGTATTTCCTGTTCCTGCTTCAGGGTGTCCCGGAATATTGAGCCCAAGTATAATATTCCGCTCACCAATCTGCAGGCCGTCTTTTTGTACAATACGCATTACGCCGCTTCCACAACGGTATTCCATTCGTTTTCTTTTTTGCCCGGTTAAAAGAATATCATCGTCAAAAACCGCATCATCAATATAATAAGCGTTTTCAAAACCTGGTTCTTTAAGGGTTAAATGTATATGCGCAGGCTCATCCCTGCTGGGGTAAGTACCGGGCCTGATGGTATAAATATAGTACCTGCCGCTGCTGTCGGTTTTTACCCAACCCCTTATATATCCATGTGTTTGCCCTTTTTCATTGGGAACCATACTTCTTTTTTTTGAAGGAATATGAAGGTACCTGCCTTCCTTATTCGTATGGTAATAATAAATAACAACAAACCGTGCCGGCGTTTTGCCATCTCTTTGGTAAACGGTGCCGGTCAGCAGCAGCTTTTGACCCTTTTCTGTCCAGGCTGGGCTGAAATCTTGCGTCCCAATTGTATCGGGCATAGCATTACCCAGCAGTTCGCAGCCCTCGCATGGGCCGCCCACCACTTGTTGTTTAGTGGTAGCAGGTTTAGTTTGGCCATGGCAGGCAGACAGGATGACAAAAATTGCAAAAGGAAAAACCCGGAGTAAATATACAGTGCTATTCATGGAATAAGTTTTGAGCAAACGTACAATGCCACGGCTCCCTTGTGCAAGTTAAATAGTGTAAGTGGAGTTTATTTTATGGTAAGCTGTTGAAAAGCTTTCTTAAAACCGGCAGCATAGTTGCGGCTTAACCTTAGCCGGGTGCCATTTTTCAGGGTCAGGTCATAGTCGCCATTATACCGCGATGCAAAAGAAGCCACTTCTTTAACATTCACGATGCTCGATTTATGGATGCGCACAAACTGCTTGTTTCCTGTTTTTTCTAAAACCGATTTTAAGGTAAGACTGGCCAGGTGCTTTTTATCCGAAAGATGAATGTAAACATAAGGCGGACTGGCAGTAAAATACAATATCTCCGAAGCAGGCACAAGGATATGCCTGTTAGCTTCTGAAACCATAAAGGATGCCGGATATTCCTCCGCTGTTACAGCCGGCAATGGAGTTTCAGCGCTATCATTTGATGGTCTTCTTTTGTAAAAATACTGATAAGCCAGTAATGGAATGCTGTAGAGGAGCAATACCTTATTGAGATGCTCGGGTAAGGCAAACCGGAAAGTTTGTATATAGCTGAAAGTATGATAGTAAAATAATTTTGATATCAACCATACCAATGCAGGAAACAGCAGCAGGTGCAACAGTACGGGTAAACAGATAAGCATAATCTTTACAAACACTTTTTCGGGATTTCTTTTTTGCGCAATTGCATACTGTATATACAAGAAGGGCGCAAATAACCACCAGAAAGAACTGAACATAAAAGACTCCGAAAAGTAAAATGAGAAATTGTTAAATCCTGCTTCCATATAATCCTGTAACATGCCGATGCAGACAAACCCCATGGTGAGCAGCAGGGAAACCAGTATTTCCCTTTTTACCAGGATGGCTTTACTATAAGAGGCAATATTCATTTTAAAAGTATTTTTTTGATCATTACAATTTGGCCCAGGTGATAATGGGTGTGCTCCAGTATGCCATGCAGGTTGTGGTAATAGTTCCCGTATTTTTCATCAAGAAATGTTTCAGTGAGTTTGCTGTCGGGCAGTTTTTCTATAAGGTTGGCAAAACTTTCGGCATCGGCCCATGTTTTGTTAAGCAGGGTCTCCCAGTCTGCTTCAGTTTCAATGGGAGCATGTTCAAAGCTGCAGGCGTCTTTTGCATCCAGTGTTCCGCCGGCCAAAACTTTTTGTACAGCACTGATATAATAATTAATATGAAATACAAGGGCTGCAATGGTATTAAAGCCCGTAATTTTTGTAACAGCTGTTTCTCTGTTAACACCGGCCAATTGTTCTTTAAGGCATACAGCTGTCCAGTTGCCGCCAAAATGAACCTGCCGTATATGAGCGGCTATTTGTGATGTTAAGTTCACGCCCTTTAATTTTGGTACATAAGAATGATAAAATATCAGATTGAACTTTAAATCTAAGCCAGATTTTTGTGTGGCAGCCAGACAAATTGTTAAATATTTACCTATCTTTTGCGCATGTCTGTAAAAAAACTCAACCTTTTTGATGTTACCATGCTTATGGTAAGCTTTGTTATTGGCATGGGCATTTTTCGCACGCCGGTAAATGTGGCAAAAAACAGTCCTGATGTATTTGTTTTTTTTGCAGCCTGGATCGCGGGCGCCATCATTGCACTTTGCGGGGCGCTTACCTATGCAGAAATTGGCAGCCGCTACCCGGTCACCGGCGGTTATTACAAGGTTTTTTCCTATGCCTACCATCCTTCCATTGCATTTGGGGTTAACTGTATCATTCTGATCAGTAATGCGGCTTCGCTTTCAGGCGTGGCGCTTATTGGGGCCGAATATATTTCTGCTGTGCTTTTTCCTGCCGAAGAAAACCGGCGGCTGGTACAGGTCATCATTGCCATTGCCTGCATACTTATTTTTTATGGCATCAACCTGGCGGGGTTAAAAATGAGTGCAAGGGCGCAAAATGTTCTGATGATGGTTAAAATTGGCATGATCATCCTGCTGATTACACCCTTGTTCTTTGCAGATGCGCATGCAGCCAATGCTGTTTCCTCAAAAACTGTTTCCAATCCTGCATTAATGGAATATATTAAGGCATTTGGGTTAGGCCTGGTGGCTGTTTCTTTTACCAATGGCGGTTACCAGCAAACCATCAATTTTGGCGAAGAGGTACAAAACCCGTCACGCAATGTGCCCCGGGCCATCTTTATGGGCATACTCATCATTGCCGCCCTGTACCTTACCATTAATTATGCCTATGTAAAAGTGATCGGTTTCGAAAATTTAAAAACGGCAGAAAATATTTCGGCCATCATGGCCACCCATGTTTTTGGAACTGCAGGGGGTAAAATTATTTCGCTCCTGCTTTTTCTGTCGGTGCTGGCATATGTAAATGCCCTGCTCATGAGTAATCCGCGGGTAATGGAAGCAATGAGCAACGAAGGAGTGCTGCCTAAAATGTTCGGGCAACGAACTTCGGGGCACAATGTATTGTTTACATCCCTCAGCCTTTTTGCGGCATTAAGCGCCCTCATTGTTTTTTGGGCCGAAACCTTCGACCGTATCCTGAGCTTTACCATTTTTCTCGATTGTTTTGGCATGGCCCTTTCTGCGGCCACCATTTTCATATTGCGTAAACGTACCAGGCACCTGGATGGCAGCGGCATTTATAAAATGAAATTATACCCGCTCCTGCCGGTTGTTTTTATAGCGGCTTATACCTTTGTTGCCATCAGCATATTTATAGATAAACCCCAAACGGCGCTGCTGGGATTGGGCATATTGGCGGCTTTTATTGGATTGTATTTTGTGGTAAAAGGAAATACTAAGAAAGTTGACAAATAAAATGCCTTTTCCCGTCAACAGCCCTATCCGCCGCTTATAAAACTTCCATTTTTTCCATTTGAAGCATTGAGGTACATTTGCTTATGAGATTAGCCGTTTTAGCCTGCCTTATTGGCCTGCAACTAACTGCAGCCGCACAGCAAAAATGGAACCTGCGTTCCATTATAGACCATGCCATGTACAATAATTTAAATGTACGTATCACTGATCTGCAGTCGAAAAATGCAGAGCTGAATTATAAGCAAAGCAGGCTTTCTCAATACCCGAATGCTAATTTCAGCGCCAGCAGCAGCCTTAACAGTGGCAGCAACCAGGACCCCACCAGTTTCAGCCGTATTACAGAATCCTATCTTTCAGCAGGTCTTCAATTGCAAACCAGCGCCGATATCTTTAATTTTTACAGCAAGCGAAATACTATAGCAGCCAATGGCTGGGAAGTTCAGGCTGCACGTGCCAATACCGATAAAGTTAAAAATGATATTGCATTAAGTGCCGCCAATGCCTACCTGCAAATTTTGCTGGCGCTGGAACAAAAGAAGATTGCTGAAGTACAATTAAAGCAAAGCCAGGATCAACTCATTATTGTACGCAAACAGGTTAGAGCCGGGGCATTACCTGAGTTAAATGCCTCTCAGTTAGAAGCCCAGGTGGCCATGGACAGCAGTAATGTAATAGCCGCTGCAGGAAATATTTCGCAAAATGTGCTTAACCTGAAAGCACTGATGAATATTGATGCCAATTCTTTTTTTGAAATCGAAACTCCCCCTGTAGACCAAATACCGGTAGAAGCCATTGCTGACCTTCAGCCAGAGACCGTTTACCAACTGGCACTTGCCAACCAGCCGCTGCAGCGCTATAATGAACTTAAACTAAAAGCCGCTGAAAAAAATAAGGAAGCGGCCCGCGGTGCTATGTATCCAACCCTGGGTGCATTTGGAAGTTTGGGAAGCGGGTATAATAATAAAAATAAAAAAATTACAGGCTATACCATTTCAGGCACACAACGCATAGGTACTGTAAATGTGAGTGGAACCAATTATGATGTTGTTGCCCCCGATGGTAGTTTTAACTATGAAAATATAAGTTTTCCGAAACAATTATCAGATAACTTTAGGCAAAGCATAGGATTAAGCCTTAGTGTGCCTATTTTTAATGGCGGCTCGCTTAAGACCAACTATGAACGCAGCAAAGTAAGTATTCGCAGTTGGGAACTCCAAAAAGAGGCCGATAATCAAAAACTGAAACAAGATATTTACGCAGCTTATAATGCCGCTATAGTTGCACTGGAAAAATACAATGCTGCCCGCAAGGCCGTGGAAACAAATGAAAAAGCCTATGGCTTTGCCCAAAAAAGATTTAACGTGGGCATGTTGGGGACCTTTGAACTGCTTACACAGCAAAATAACCTGCTGCGGTCAAAACTGGAATATGCACTCAACCGGTACGATTATGTATTTAAAATGAAAGTGCTGGAATTTTATAAAGGACAGGGGTTGAAGTTATAAGTATAAAGGGTTTCTTGTTTCAGAAAATTGAAGCCAAAATGAGAACCATCAAATTAAAACAGCATTCGTGTAATTCGTGTTAAAAAATTCGTGTACCAGATCTAATTCGTGTTTATAAAAAAAATAGTATGAGCAAAACAGTAAAATGGATATTGATTATTAGCGTGCTGCTGGTAGTTGCATTGGCAGTAATGGCCAAAATGGGCATGTTTGGAAAAGATGACGGGGTAAAAGTAACTGCCGAAAAAGCCGAAAAACGCACCATTATAGAAGTAGTGAATGCTTCCGGGAAAATTTATCCCGAAATAGAAGTGAAGGTAAGTCCCGATATCAGCGGTGAAATTACCGAGCTTACTGTAGAAGAAGGCGATACCGTAAAACGTGGCCAGTTACTGGCCCGCATTTACGCCGATGTTTATAATATACAAAAAAACCAGGCTGCCAGTGGCGTGGCACAAAGCCAGGCACAGGTGGCAAACAGCCAGGCGGCCCTGGGTTCTTTAAAAGCGCAGGTAGACCAGGCAAAGCGCACATTTGATATGCAAAAGCAATTGTTCGATGAAAAAGTGATCAGCCAGAGTGAATTCAATGTGGCCGATGCCAGTTATAAAACAGCACTGGCCAATTACAATGCAGCTGTGGCCGGCATAAAGGGAACACAGGCAAGTGTGCAGAGCGCCCGCCAAAACCTGGCAAAGGCCAATACCGATCTTGGCCGTACAGCCATTGTGGCCCCTATGGATGGTGTGGTGAGTTTGCTAAGTGTAAAAAAAGGCGAAAAAGTGGCAGGCAATAGTTTTAATATAGGTACAGAAATGCTGCGCATTGCCGATATGGATAAAATAGAAGTAAGGGTGGATGTGGGCGAAAACGATATTCCCAAAGTGAAACTGGGCGACAGTGCCGTGGTAACCGTGGATGCCTATACAGAACGCAAATTCAAGGGTATTGTAACGCAGATCGCCAGCAGCAATAATGGGGCAGTAAGCAGCGCACTCAGCAGTACCAGTACAGATGTAACACAATATAAGGTATATGTGCGCCTGCTAAAAGAAAGCTACAGCGATCTGCTGGGTAAAGGAAGCTTCCCATTCCGTCCGGGTATGAGCGCCAATGCAGATATTCAAACAAGAACAAGTTCCAATGTTATCAGCGTGCCCATCAATGCGGTAACCACCCGCGAAAAACCCGACAGTCTCAAACCAAAGAACAGCGTTAATGAAACCGACGACCTCGATGTGCTCGTATTTGTAAAAGACAGCGCAGACAAAGTAAAAAAACTAATGGTAAAAACAGGCATACAGGATATCAACTACATTGAAATAACGAGTGGCCTCAAAGGCGGCGAACAGGTAATAACCGGCCCTTACGATGTGGTAAGCAAAACCTTAAAGCCCGATGACAAAGTGAAAGTGGTGGATAAAAAGGAATTGTTTGAAGTGAAGAAGAAGGATTGATGTGTGATGCTTTCTGAAGTTGTTGAAAAAAATAATCTGTACTGATCAAATTCGGCACTTAAAGCACTTATAACCGGTAATTAAATGAAAAAGAAGATTTTTAGTCTTTTAAAAATTGCCGGTGTTTTATATCTCGTTTTCTGTGTAACGCTGTATTTCTTCCAGGAGAAACTTATTTTCTTTCCGGAGAAACTGAACAAGAATTTCAAATTTAATTTCAATCAGCATTTTGAAGAACTCAATATACCTGCAAAGGATGGAATACTCCTGCATGGAATATTGTTTAAAGCCGATAGTACAAAAGGATTGATATTTTACCTTCATGGCAATGCCGGGTCAATTAGAAATTGGGGAGAGGTGGCAAAAACCTATACAGACAGGCAATACGATGTTTTTATACTCGATTACCGTGGATATGGAAAAAGCGAAGGTACGATCAGCAGTCAGCAGCAACTGTTTGATGATGTACAGGCTGCTTATAATGAACTTAAAAAAAAATATACAGAGGATAAAACCGTGGTGCTGGGCTATTCGGTTGGAACCGGGCTTGCCGCAAAACTGGCTTCAGCAAATCATCCCCTGATGCTCATTTTACAGGCGCCTTATTATAGCCTTGCCGATATGATGCGGCAGAAATTTCCTGTTGTTCCCACAATAATACTGAAATATAAATTGCCAAGCAATGAATTTATCCGGCAATGTAAAATGCCTATCGTAATATTTCACGGTAATGCCGATGAAGTGATTTATTACGGTTCATCCTTAAAACTTAAACAGCTTTTTAAAAATACTGATACGCTTGTAACATTGAAAGATCAGGGCCATAATGGTATCACAGAAAATACCGAATATCAAAAATCGTTAAGATATTTTCTTAAATAAACTTTCGTGTAACTTTGTGTTTTCTTTGTGCAACTTTGTGGCACAGTGACTTTTCAAATATGTTAATTAATCCCCAAACTCCATCAAAGGCTTTTTTAAAAACCCAATAATCCGAAAATTGCAAACAAAACTGTTGTATTTGAAATCTGTTTACATTCTTGTTTTTTTAATTTGCACCGGGCTTACAGTTGCTGCACAAAATACGCAGCTCAATATTTCACTCAACAATACCAATAAGTTGGATAGTGTTGACGCTACTGCAACGCTTTACCAATTGCCCGACAGTGTACGCATCACCACAAAAGCACTTAACGATTCTGTAAGCTTTAACGTTCCCGTTAATAAAACCTATTTATTGCAGCTTTCTGCTGTTGGCAAAAAAACAGTGCTTAAAAATATCCAGGTAAAAAACCTGCCCCTCAATGTAAATATCAGTATGGTAAACAATGCCTCCGACCTGGAGGGCGTGGTGGTAGTGGCTAAAAGGTCCTTCATTAAACAGGAAGATGATAAAACCATTGTGGATGCAGAACCGCTTTCCACAACCAGCAGCAATGCTTATGAAGTGCTCGAAAAAACACCCGGGGCGGTGTTAATTGATGGTAATGTTTACCTCAACAGTTCTACACCCGCCGTTATACAAATAAACGGGCGGGAAGTTAAAATGAGCGCCGAGGAGGTTTCAGCATTGCTCAAAAACCTGCCAGCCAACAGCGTGGTAAAAATTGAAATACTCCGTACACCTTCTGCAAAGTATGATGCCTCCAGCAGCGGCGGCATTATCAATATTGTGCTTAAAAAAGGCGTGAAGCTGGGTACCAGCGGCAGCGTAAACGCAGAGTATTCCCAGGGAAGATATACAAACGGCGGCGCTGGTTTTTCGCTGAGCAATAACAACGGGAAACTCAAAACAAACCTGGCGTATAGTTTTTACCACCGTAAAAATTTTGAAGACCTTTCGAGCAGGCGGTTCTTTAAAGATACCATACTGGCTCAGCATGCGTACACCCGTTATCCATCCTTTTCTCACTTTCTTAATGCAGGTTTTGATTACGAAGTAAATAAGAAGCTGAGTGTAAGCTATGGCGCAAGGGTTACGGCAGGCAGAAATAATAACAATTCAAATAATATCATCGAACTTTTAGCAGCGGGGCAACCGGCGGCATTGGCCACATCAAATGCCCTAACCAGTAACAGGAATAATAATTTCAATTTTAATAACGACCTGGACATTAACTTTAAATTAGATTCACTGGGCAGCGAATGGACAAATGAACTTTCCTTTAATATCAACCGGGGAAAAAGCAGGCAGCATTACGACAATATACTGATCCAGCCTTTAAACAGCAGTATTGCAGGAGATGGTCTCACAAACGCCCGGAGATATTATTTTGCCTGGGAAAGCGATCTTGTAAAAAAGATAAAGACACTTACCCTGGAAGCCGGTACCAAATTCAGCAGCAATAAACTTAATAACGAAGCAGGATTTACTTTAACAAAGGGGTCGCTTACTTCTTACGACAGCAGTAAAAGTGCCCGCTTTAAATACCGGGAAGAAATTGCTTCTGTTTACCTGCAGTTGTCAAAAAAAATCGGCGGCCTCAGTATAAAACCAGGCATCCGCATGGAGCACACCAATATGCGTGGCAACGAGCTTACCTACGACACGGGTTTTTCTATTAAGCGAACTGATTTCTTTCCCTACGTTTACCTACGGCACAAACTGTTCAATTTATTTGGCATGGACATTTCGGCAAACGGCATTTTTCGTAAAAGTATCTCCAGGCCGGGTTATGGCGCACTCAACCCCACGCCTGTGTACGTAGATCAGTTTGTGTACAATATCGGTAACCCGGCCTTACAACCGCAGTTTACCACCAACTATGAGTTCAATATCACGGCAGATGAGTATCCCGTTTTTTCTATAGGTAAAAATGAGATCAGGGATATTTTTACTTCTGTTACCTATGAAGATACTGCTACAAAAATTATTTATAATACTCATGATAACCTGGGCAAGAATGACGAATTCTATATCCGTGCTGTGGCGGGTATACCTCCCGGCAAAAAATATTTCTTTTATACCGGCGCCCAGCATAATTTAAACCGCTACCAGGGTACTTACCAAAAAAGGCCATTTGATTATACAAACGGTTCCTGGTTATTTTTCATGTTCCACAGTTATAAGGTGAGTACCAATACCACGCTGAGTACATTTGGGTTTTACCGCCTGCGCAGCCTGTTTAATTTTTATGAACTGCAACCTTTTGGTATGGTCAATTTTTCTGTGAACCAATCAGTCATGAAAAAGAAAGCAAACATCATTCTCTCCGCCAATGATATTTTCCGTACCAT
Source organism: Ferruginibacter sp. (assembly GCA_049291115.1). Classification (GTDB taxonomy): domain Bacteria; phylum Bacteroidota; class Bacteroidia; order Chitinophagales; family Chitinophagaceae; genus Ferruginibacter. The sequence continues at coordinate 54,647 of JBATOU010000093.1, read as the reverse complement.
GCGTTTCGACTTTAAACTGCAGCAGGCCAGTATCAATGCTGCCGGAAGCCGTTTTAACGACAGCCGCCGCCTTACGCTCAAATTCATCTATAATTTCGGCATTAAACCAAAGCAGGAAGGTAAAATGAATTTTGATGTGCCGGGCGAAAGCAACTGATCACTGTAAAACGGCATATCCAAAAAGCACCGCAGCATCCTCGCACCAGATAAGCAGGTTTTTGTTTGTTGTATAATCTGTTTGTGCGCCAACATCATAAGAAAAATTTCCGGCTACCGCCCGCAGCGTGCCAATTTCAATATAGCCGTTTGCCATCGTGTTGCTGCTCATCCAAACCCGCAGATCGGGTCCGTTATCTGTTTTGAAATTTTCAAAAACCAGTTTCAGGTTATTGGAATCGTCTCTTATGATTTTTGCCGTTCCACTGGTTGTGTGTGCACTGCTGGTGAAATTTCCTGAAACAAGCGTTGTTCCCTGCGGCAATGGTTCTATTACCGTTTTGCCTTCTTTTTTGCAGGAGGTGGATGTGAATACTAAAAAAGCGAATGCAATTATATACTTCATACGATTAGTTTTTTGTGATTGTTCCGGAAGGGAAACTTCCGCTGTTCACATTCATGTTATAAACAAAATGCTGCATTGGGCTTGCGGGAATATTTCCAACAAGTGGTTTCAGTAAAAATGGATGGGGACTGTTATCGGGGAATGGTTCTACAGAGATCACGGCAAGCCCGCCTGATAGGTCTGCGGGAAAACTGAGTCCGGCCGGTGCATTCATAATAAAATCCTCACCCGGAAATGGCGGCGTGCCGGCTGTGCCCGAATATCCCGAAAAAGAATCTGCTGAGCTTGCCGAAGTGATCACCCCGGTGCTTACAGGTTTTCCATTTATTAATGCCCAGCCTTCGTATTTCCATCCCGCCGGTAATGCGGGAAGCGATAAGCCAGCCATGGGCGAGCCCGATGAATTGTCGATAAACCAAACACCGCTCAGCTCATCCGTAGTAGATGTTGTGGTGGGAGTTGCCAGGATATATTTTCCTATGGCTGATGAAAAATTCTGGTTAAACGCAGCAGCATGATTAATGGAGGCGCTGGCGTTTGAGCCATTAAAATCACCACCCATCAGTTTTTGTTCGCTGGGTGCGGCACTGTTGTCGGGAAATGGCTCTACGGTCAGTACAAATGCTGTTGCAGCAGTAAGTGCAGCTTTATCAACCTCAAAACTGGTTTGCGATAATGTTCCGCTGCTGTTCACCGTAAATATGCCGGTAGAAACCGGGCTGCCATTTACCATGATCCATCCTTCGTAGCGGGCATTGCTGCCAAGGTCTTCGAGCCCGCTGATAGTAAGCCTAAGATTGGCTTTGCTGTTGTTATCGTCTTTTTTGCAGGAAATAAGGGAAAGGATTCCCATACCCAGGCCGCAAAGCCGGGCTAAATTTTTCAGATACATAGTTTATATTGTTTTGTCTGCAGATTTGCAGCAGTTGATAAATGTTGTTAACGTTTTTGGGCCCAACAACACTTACGGAAAGTTCTGGTAAACGGTTTTAGAAGTAATTATTTTTTTTCTGAAACTTTATGGTAATATTTGTGGGCAAATAAGCAACACCAACTTGGCACTTACTGAAACATTTTCTGAAGAAGAACTGGTTTCCGCATTAAAAATGCGCAGCCAAAAGGCATTTGGTTATTTGTATGCCCAGTATGGAGCCGCCATTTTTACCTTCATTAAACAGGTTATTCCTGCCAACGAAACGGCAGAAGATGTGTTGCAGGAAACTTTTACCGGCATCTGGAAAAACATAGATAAATATGATCCATCAAAAGGGCGCCTCTTTACCTGGCTGGTGCGGCTGGCGCGGAACCAGGCAATTGATACTACCCGGTCGAAGCTGTATAAATCCGGCAATAAAAACGTTCCTCTCGAAAATTACGTAGATTATTTTGAACAAACCAGGGCGCTTCACCAGCCTGTTGACAGCATTGGGCTCAGAAAGCATGTGGGGCTGCTGCAGGCCGAGCAGCGGGAGGTGATCGAACTTTGTTATTTCAATGGGTTTACAAACGAAGAGGCCGCAAAAATTTTAAAACTGCCGGCCGGTACGGTAAAGTCGAGATTGAGAACTGCATTAATTGAACTAAGAAAAAGATTAATTGAACCATGACCATAAATGAATACATAGCATCGGGCATTGTGGAAGCATATGTAATGGGGCTTTGTTCTGCAGAAGAAGAGAGGGAGTTTGAACAAATGCGGCTTCAATATCCCGAACTTGATGCAGCGGTCAATACATTTGAGTATAAGCTCGAAGAAAGATTAAAAGAAGAAAGCTTATCACCTTCTGCATCGGTAAACGAAAGAATTTTGAGCGGTTTAGGCCAGCTTGCAGGTAAAATTGAAGCGCCAACGGTCAGGATGGCGCAGAAAAAAACTTTTAACTGGAAATGGCTGGCAGCGGCATCGTTCTTATTATTTGTTGCAAGTGCCATATTTAACTGGGTGCAGTTTAAGAACAACAGCCGCCCCTTTGTTGTAAATGTTTCCGAAAATGGCCAAACACTTCCTGCACAGGATTATGCCATCATGCTCAATCCTTCTATAACGCCGGTGGCTATGTATGGACAGGGGTTTCATTCCATTTGCCGCTGTACACTTTTTTGGGACAAAAAAACGGGTAAAGCATATCTAATGATACATCATCTGCCACAGTCATCAGACAGTAAGGATTTTCAGCTTTGGGCAATGGTGGATGGAAAGCCGGTAAGCGCCGGCATTGTGAAGGATGATATCCGAGGCCGTTTTATTGAGCTGAACAATATACCTCCGGGAACAGCCGAATTTATGGTAACACTCGAAAAGGCAGGCGGCGCTGCAGAACCCGGTTCCGACCTGTACCTTAAAGGAGAGATATGATCGTGAAAAAAAATATCTTAGGTTAAAAGCCGGCCATCCCAGGATCATTTTGATCTGCCTCGCCCCGGTTTTATCTCACAGGTCTCCCATTAATTTTTCAATTTCTTTTTCTTCAAGTACCATCCTCTTGGGAGCAGTTTCTTCGCCGGTCCACTTAATGAGCCGGATAAACCCATCGGCTATTTCAATGCCTGTGATATCTCCGTCGTTATAACAGCAGCAACCTGTGTTGAAATAAGATGGTTTGAGTTGAACGCGTTCTTCGGTTGTATTGATCTTGTTGCTGGGATGATCAAAATAGCGCCCCGATGCAAAAACGGGCTTGTGCGTATGGCCGGTGATAAGCAGCAGGTCTTTTTTTCGTTTGCTCCATTCGTACATCATGAGGTTATGTTTATCCCGGAGCGTATAGTTTTTACTGGGCGAGTTAATGTTGATGCGAAGGTAACGTTGTAACGGCACCCAAAAATGCGCCACCACCCAGGTACTGAAAGCATTGCCATCGCTCATACGGTCGCCCTGGTGGCCATGGGTGAGAAAGATGGAAAGCGGCCTTGCCGTATTATTTGTTTTAAGAACAATGCCTTCATAAACGGGCATGGGCATTTCAAAATATTTAATGAGATGAAGCGCTGTGTCTACCGGGTTCTTCCACATCATATCGTGGTTGCCGTAGGTTTTGTAATAGCGGATGGGCTGAAAAGCAGCTTCTGCAGCAAAACTTTTTTCATTCACTTTTAGGATGTCAAATGGCTTGAACTTCCAAAGTTCTTCACTGTCGCCCAGGTTGATGAAATTATAATTGAGGGCATTGTAATATTGCAGGGCGGCAATATAATTTGTTTCATTATTGGCAAAATCGTCGGCCCAGCTGCGGTTGCCTTTATGCTGGTCGCTGAAAACAATGAATTTGTCCTTTGTGCAATCAATATCAAGCGCCAGCAACCGTTTGTTGAGGATGTTTTTTTTGCCCTGGTAAAGATTGCTCAGGGAACGGAACACATCAGTGCGTTTGGGGGCCGCTGCAAAATAGTTCATGATCCACTCGAGCGGCCGTTTTAAAATGTATTGGAGGAATTTGCGCATGAGATCCTAGGCGGTTTTTTTATTGTAAAATTTACCGATCACCGGCATTCTTGCCAGCTCTTTTGCTTCTATTTTTCCAACAAACCATGCAAAAAATCCAAAGAGAAGCAGCCCGCTTAAAATGGAAAATAACAAAGAAGAAGAAATGAATCTCACCATGGTCATATGAACAAGGTATATCAGTACCACCAGCACAATATATGCCGTTAATTTTTTTACGGCATAAGGAACAGGATAATGTTTTTGGCCCATTTTATAACTCATGATCATCATGAGTAAATAGCAGCAGAAAGTGGCCAGCGCTGCACCGGTATAGTGCCAAACAGGGATGAGCAGCACATTGAGTGCAATGGTAACGGCGGCCCCTGCAATAGTGATATAGGCGCCATATAGATTTTTATTGGTTAGCTTGTACCACACACTGAGGTTATAATAAATACCGAGAAAAATATTTCCCAGCGCCAGCAGGGGCACTACCTGCAAACCTTCAGCCCAGCGTGGATTGGCAAACGTAACGAAGATCCATTTAAATACATCTAAAAAAAGGCCAATGAAGAGGAACATAAAGCAGCAGGCAATTACAAAAAACTTCATTACACGGGCATAAGTGCGCTGCGCATTTTCGTTTCCGCTTTGCTTAAAGAAAAACGGTTCTGCCGCCATTCGAAAAGCCTGTATCATAATAGTGATGAGCAGCGCAATGCGGAAGATATTGGCAAAAATGGCAAACTCATGATCGGCTTCGGTTACAGGCAGATCAACCACATGCCGGTAAATGAGGCGGCTTAGTACATCATTCACCATGCCACCCATGCCCACGATCACCAAGGGATAACTGTATTTCATTACCTCTTTCCACAAAGTTTTATCGAAACTGAACCTGATCTGCAGCAGTTCTTTGCTTAAAATAAGCAGGGTAAAAAGACTTCCGCAAATATTGCCCAGTAAATAATAGCCAAGGCCAATGTCTTTGTTGTAGATATGCCTCACAAAACTATCGGGGTTGGCTGCCAGCATTTTGGGTGCAATACCCAAAAAGAAGATCACAATACTAAGATTGATGATAATACCGGCAATACGTGCAAACGCATACCTTTTAGGCCTTTCTTCCTGTCTTAGTTTTGCAAATGGCAGGGTGTTCAGGTTGTCAATTGCAAGAATGGCGATCATCCACAAAATATATTCGGGGTGGCGCTCCAACCCTGCTGCATCAGTAATGCTTCCACGAAAAAACCAAAGTAGCAGGCTGAAGAAAACAGTGCTGATGAGCAGTGAAATGGACAACGTGCTGTATAACTTCTTGCGGTCATGCGTCTGGCTAAAGCGGAAATAAGCTGTTTCCATTCCGTACGAGAAGATCACATTCAAAAACGGAATGAGTGTGTAAGTTTGAACAAGATCGGCAGTTTTTCCGGGGATCTCAATAAAAAAAGGCAGGGCCATGTTCATGATATATCCCAAAAACCTGCTGGCAATGGTGGGCACACCGTACCAAAGCGTTTGACCTGCTAATTTTTTAATTCCGCTCAATGGGTTGTAAAAATTTTATGCAATTTATTGTTTTTACTGCAGAGAAATGATAAAAGGAATGATGCAGTTGAATCTTTGTGTGATCTTATTTTCTCCTTTGCTCCGCGGTTCAATGCCTGAAACTGACATGCTCCCCCGGACCAAACTTTTTGTTTTTTGTAAAACTGGTATCTGTTAACGCAAAAAGAAATGAAAGCAATTCTGTTTTGTTTCGCTCCGATAAAACAATGGGTTTCCTGAGCTGCCGATCCAGTTGTATAAGACCTGTATCAATTTTTGTATAATGCGTGATAACTTTCGTAATATACGCAATGCTGCCATCGTGCATATAAGGCGGGCTCAGCTGCACATTGCGCAGGCTGGGCACCATAAATTTTAAAGAATCGTTTTTGTTGCCGGTTATTTTCATGCGGCCCGCATCGTTAAAGCTGTTGAGCGCTAAACCATTGTTGCGGAAACTGAAGTCGGTAAAAAGCGGTTCGGGATGGCAGCCCGCACAAGATGCCCTGTAAATTTCATAGCCCTTTTGCTCATAGGCAGTAAATTTTTCTAACCCTTTTTTAACGCGGTCATATTTGCTGTTGGCACTTACCAGGCTGCCGGTAAACTGTGCCAATGCCTTTAACATACGCTGCGAGTTGATACCGGCATCGCCAAATGCTGCTTTAAAGAGTGTAGGATATAATGCATCGGATCTTAATTTATGCAAAACACTGTCGAGGCTTTCGCCCATTTCGTTGGGGGCTGTAAGCGGGCCAAGCGGCTGCACTTCTATATGGTTCACGCCTCCATCCCAATTCAGGTCTTTTTTCCAGGCAAGGTTAAAAAGTGCCGGTGTATTGCGGGTGGTAAAGCTGTTGTTTACGCCATGGCTCAGATCATGCTCAAAAGTACTGAAGGCTGCAAAGTACTGGTGACAGCTGGCGCAGCTGGTTAACCCGTCTTTGCTAAGCCTGCCGTCGTAAAATAATTTTTTGCCAAGTAAAAATCCTTCCTGTGTGCGCTGGTTGTTTTTGAAAATATCTTTTGCGGGTTTTGGCCAGCCTTTGGGAATGGTAAAAGGCATTGGCAGGGGTGCATTATGAGTGGATGCGGTGACCAGTAATGCGGCGCAAATGATAAATGATATTTGAATGGTCCTTTTCAAAGCTAAAAACCTGTTGCTTTTTTTGGTAAAATAAACGTACCTGTTTTTGTTCAGTCAGGATAAACCTCCAATGGCGATGACCATATTTTGTCAAAATTATCAGCTGCTTTCTTTGCCATCTCTCCCGGTGCGGTTATGGTGGGGTATGCCAAAATTTTGAGGGTTGAATTCCCATACCAATAATTGTCTAAATTCATTTCAATCCTGAGTACTCCGTTTTCAATAGCATAAAAACTGACAGGCATCGTGATCATGCGCATAGCTTTATTGGGGCCCGTATAGCCGCCAATATGATGTTCAATGCGCTGCCGGTTGGCCGTTGATACTGCAGAACTGCCCTCGAGCTTAAAGAATATATAACCTGTGTTCCAGGTCCAGAACATGCCATTAAGCGGGTCCAATGCACCGCTTTGCGCACCGCTGCAATTATAAATACTGTCAACACCCAGCATAAAGGATGCCATCAGTTTGGCTCCGGGGCTGGTTTCTATGCGCATACTGTCGTTGCCGAATGCATTTACAAGGTTGATGTTCTTACCTGGGTTCTCTGTTTCATTTTGTTCGGTAAGGGTAAAATTGCTCACATAATATTTCAATTGGCTCACCGAATAGTTTTCTCCAAAAGGGTTTGTATAAATGCCATCCTGCTCTAATGTTCTTCCATTGGCTATATGTACAAACTTTATGGTTATCCTCACTTTTTTTGGCGGAGCATTGAATCCTGAAAAAAAACAGGCAATTGATATGAGTAAGAGTAAGCGCATCAGAAACTTATTTTTTTTCGCCCCTGTTTAATTTCCGCATTTTTCTTTTTGCCCTCCAGGCGTTTTTCCTTTACTGCTTTGGGTAATTTGGTGGGTTTGCGTTTTTTTGGAACGATGAGGGCTTTTTGAACCAGTTCATTCATTTTTTTTACCACGAGATCCTTGTTACCCAGTTGGGTTCTTGCTGCCTGGCTTTTTACCAGCAGGTAACCATCGGCATTGATCTTATTAGCAAGTTTTACAATAAGCCTCGCCTTTTCTTCTTCATTAAGCAAAGCAGAATGCTGCACAAGCCAATAGCCTTCTACCATGGTTTCCACCTTGTTTACATTTTGACCGCCTTTTCCGCCACTGCGGGCCGTTTTAAAAGATATTTCCGTGCTTATATCGGGCATTTGCTCAAAATTACTCATAAAACCACTCAATTTCCTGTTGTACAGTGTTTTTGCCCCGTTAATATTTCCGTAAATACGAAAAAAAAGGCATTTTTGCAGCTAACAAACTATGCAGGCTATTTATCATTCATTAACTGAACGCAAACGGCAGGGGAAAAAATCTTTTGCTGTATTGGTAGACCCCGATAAGGTGAATGACAGCAGCATGGAGCAACTGATAGAGTTGGCTGTGGAAGCTAAAGTTGATTATTTCCTGGTTGGCGGCAGCCTCGTTATTTCTAATTACATAGATGAATGTGTTCAACTGATAAAAAAAAGCTGCAGTATACCGGTAGTGCTGTTTCCGGGTAGCCCAAGCCAGGTAAGCAGGTATGCCGATGCATTGTTATACCTGTCGCTTATCAGTGGAAGAAACCCCGAATTGCTTATTGGCCAGCACGTGGTAAGTGCACCTGTTGTAAAACAAAGTGGTCTCGAAATAATGCCCACAGGATATATGGTGATAGACGGGGGAGCCCCTACCACGGTTTCCTATATCAGCAATGCGGCCCCCCTGCCTTCCGATAAAAATGAAATAGCCATGTGTACCGCTATGGCCGGCGAAATGCTGGGCATGAAACTGATTTATATGGATGCGGGCAGCGGCGCCAAACGTGCCATCAGCGAAAGTATGATACAAAAAGTATCTTCGGTTATAGATGTTCCCCTCATCATTGGCGGAGGTATACGCGATGCCGAAAAGGCCTACCTCAACTGCAGGGCCGGCGCCGATGTGATTGTAGTGGGCAACGCCATCGAAAAAGACAGTTCACTCATTAAGGAAATAGCTGCTGCTATACACAGTGTGCCGGTTAAAGTGGAATAAGACGACGGACGACAGACCACGAAGTTCATTCAGCTGCAGGTTTTTATATCTCATCAATCTATAAAGACGACGGACCACAGACGACAGACCACGAAGTTCATTCAGCCGCAGGTTTTTATATCTCATCAATCTATAAAGACGACGGACGACAGACGACGGACCACGAAGTTCATTCAGCCGCAGGGTTTTAAAGCATATCAATTTCATAAACTATCGATAATTAAAGGAGACATCCGTCGTCAGTCGTCTGTGGTCGGTCGTCTATCCTCTTCCATTCATTCACTAACTCATTCTTACCGTTCACTCACCCATTTTCAGATTATTTTGCTCGCATTAGTATCTCTGCAGTATAATAAAATGCTGTAAAATGAAAAAGATACTTCCTTTGTTGCTGTTTTGGTTTTTTATTAACCAAACCCAGTTAGTTGCTCAAAATGTAGGAGTTGGAACACTGAGCCCCGCATTTAAACTGCATGTATATGAACCCAGTTTTCCTTACGTGGGTTTTCAAAACAATGCTACCGGAACCACAGGGGCCGATGGCAGTTTCCTGGGTGGTTTTCAAAGGCACCTCATTTTTTATAACCGGGAAGCAGGCGGTAACCTGCAATTTTATACCGATGCTACACAAAGGATGACACTCGATTCTTTAGGAAGACTTGGAATTGGTCATTTACCATCCTATATGCTGGATGTAAAAGGTGATGTACGCATAGAATCGCCCAGTAATTCAACAGGCGCAGACCTGAGGTTTTTTGGGGGAGCAACCGCCACGAGTCTGATTGCTTTTTACAAAGATCTCACTAACCCACAACTGGGTGCAACACTTGGCTATGTACCCGCTTCCGACTATTTTTATGTCAGCAATGGCACAGGGGCTTATTTTACACCAACCGGGCTGGGGATCAGTACCACTTCTCCCGTTTCAAAATTCCATGTCGTGAATGGCCAGGACGCCGGGCTTGGCAATACTACCAATGGCTTTGCTATGTTTGGGGCAGGGAATTCCATTAATGTGGTAGTTGATAATAATGAAATACTTGCACGAAATAACAGCCTTGCCAGCGATCTCTTTATTCAAAACGACGCCGGAGGTGTAATCATGTGTGCAGCAGAACAAGGCGCAGTAGGCATAGGTGTTAACAGCAGTGCCAGCATACCCGCTGGTTACCTGCTTGCCGTAGATGGAAAAATTATTTCTGAAGAACTGAAAGTGCAGTTGAGTGGCAACTGGCCCGATTATGTTTTTAAAAATGGTTATAAACTCAAGTCATTTGATGAACTCCGTGGTTTTATTGCCCAAAACAATCATTTGCCCAACATTCCTGCGGCAGCAGAAGTTGAAAAAAATGGTATTGAAGTGGGCGACATGCAAAAGCGTATGATGGAAAAGATCGAAGAGCTAACCCTTTATGTGCTGGAACTGGAAACCCGTATTAAGGCAATGGAAAAAAATAAAGCAGTTCAACAATGAAAAAAAGACTTTTAAAAATATTGCTGGCCGCTGATTTTTTAATGACCTGTACTTTTACCATGGCACAGGATCCGCTGCGGCATCCCGGGTGCACCACCGGCGATAAAGATACGGTTAACTGGATGCCCGATGCCGAAACATACCTGGCACAACGGCTGGCACAACGGCTGGGCGATACCATAACCAATGATTTTACATCGCCCTATTATGTGCGGGTATTCATACGTATTGTAAGGCAGGATGATGGTACATTGCCTGGTTGTACAGAAGAACAGGCGCTGCAGAATTTTGAGGAAATGAAAGTGCAGTACACGGCACATAATATTTGCTTTCAGCTGGCAGGGATCGATTTTGTAGACGATACCTATCTCAATAATTTTAATACCAGCGCCAATCTCGACCAGGTATATCCCGATTATATCCGTAACAACAACTTTGATGTAGACGGAGCCATTACGATATTCTGCCATTATAATTTTCTGAATAATAACGGGAGCAGTGGCAATGCATACGGCATTCCAAATAATTTCTTAAGTGTGGCACGCTGGGCAGTAACCAGCAACAATGTACATTCCATCTTTGGCCACGAAATGGGTCATTGTCTTGGGCTGTATCATACATTCCGCAGGGCCGATGGCGTGGCGGAAGCAGTTACCCGCAACAGCGGGAACATTTGTTATAATTGCCCCACAGAAGGGGATCTGTGCTGCGATACGCCGGCAGATTATCCAAATTCGGAAAACAATACCAGCGGTACCACCTGTAATTATAATGGAACCGCCACTAATTCCTGCGATGGGCTGCAGTACAATCCATCCACAATCAATATCATGAGTTACCAGCCCTGGGCATGTATCTCTTTTACATCCACCGCTATTACCAGTAACCAGCGAACCAGGATGCATGCCACTATCCTGAATTCAACCGGGCCTATTTACAGCAGGGTATCAGAAGATAATGTTACGCTTAGCAGTATTTCCACTACATCCGGCCGCAGGCTCTATGGGGCAAAAAACAATATAACCACCGGGGCCGGGGCCCTGGTTACACATACCACTTCGGCAAGGGTTTACTATGTGGCGGGCAACAGTATTACATTCAGCCCGGGTGTTACGCTTAATCCTTCCAGCGGCTTGATGAATGCATCCATCAGCGGCTGTAACTAAAGCACAGGTAGTATGAAAAAATATCTTATCTCCATTGGTTTGTTATACGGAACAGCCATACCTGCACAGCCTCAGTTTGAGCTGTCTGATAATATTTACCGGGTTCCTTATTTAAGCGGCCTCGATGTGCATGTAACCAGTAATCACCTTACACATAGCCCGCTTGGGCGTTACGATATGTCGGGTACCGGAAATGGGAGTTCCTGTTCGGCAAATTACCCGATAGTTGCTGCAGCGGAAGGGATCATCCGCCGCATTGTGGATAACAATGATACCCGTCCTCCAGACTGTGATCCCGATTGTGCAGATTTTAATAATTATGTATGGATAGAGCATGCAAATGGGGAGTGGAGCAAGTACAGTCACATGAAAAAGAACAGCACAACGGTTACCGCCGACCTGCAGGTGGGCGACCAGGTATGTGCTGGCACATTGCTTGGGTACGAGTGCGATGTGGGGCAGGCAAGCGGGCCGCACCTGCATTTTGAAGTGCGGCGGCCAAACAACCCGGCCAATGTACAGATAAGTACAGCCGGCGGTTTTATGAGCGATGCGGTCCACCTTGTACCGGTGATCAATTCTCTTGGCGATCATTATTTTGAAACCAATACTGATATTGTCGCATCGGGCAGCAATGCCTGTACCAACATCAATATAAATATTGTGAGCCCGCTGGTGATTACAGGTACCGACCAGGTTAAGATTTATATGGCCAGTGGAGATATAACCACTTTTAATGGCGGTACCATGCTGTATACAAATACCTCCAATGGGATGATGCATGCAGGCAACAGCATAACGCTCCGCCCGGGTTTTCAGGCTGTACCGGGCAGTTATTTTCATGCAAGGATCGGCACTTGTGCCACTACCAATATTACCGGCGCATGCCAGTAGAGATAGTTCTGAGGTGAACTTTTGATGCGTACCCTTTGTTTTGCGAAAACAACCTAATTTCAGGCTTTCATTATAACCTAAAAACCCAGGTGAAAAACGGCATAAAAATTATTTTTATCTTTTGCGTGTACGGGCTGCATGCCATAAATTCTATTGCCCAAACTTCTTCAAAAAATTTGTTGCAGTCGCCCGTTTCGGAAATAGGCTACTGGCTTTTTATAGCGGGTGTGTTATTGTTTGTGGCCGCCTTCAGTTTCTGGATGATCAAAAAAAGAGAGGCATCCATACGGGAAGCAGAAGCGAAAAAAACCATGCAGCAGGAACTGCGTGCCACCGAACTGCAGTACCGGCTCGAAACAGAAAAAGTGATCAACTATTTTGCCCATAGCATGAGTTCCCATGTGAATGTGGATGATTTACTCTGGGATGTAGCAAAAAACTGTATTTCAAAACTAAACTTTGAAGACTGTGTCATTTACCTGATCGATGAAAAAAGTTTTGTACTGGTGCAAAAAGCCGCCTGGGGCCCAAAAAACCCCGAAGCATATAAAATTTATAACCGGATAGAAATACCCATTGGCAGCGGCATCGTTGGAAACGTAGCACTTACCGGAAGGGCAGAGATGATTGCCGATACTTCGGCAGACAACCGCTATATCATGGATGATGAAATACGGCTCAGCGAAATTGCCGTTCCCATCATAAGCAATGGCAAAGTGATCGGCGTGATAGACAGCGAACATCCCCGGAAAAATTTTTATACCAACAGGCATCTCGAAATTCTTAATACCATTGCCGCATTTTGTGCCGATAAAATTGAAAAAATCGGGGTGGAAAAAATGTCCAGGCAAAAAGAGCTGGAATTGCTGCAGCTGAACCAGGAACTGGCCACCAGCCGGCTTACCACTTTGCGCAGCCAGATGAACCCGCATTTCATCTATAATGCACTCAACAGTATACAGCAATATATACTCATAGGAAATGTAGACCAGGCAAACAGGTACCTTTCAAAATTCAGCAGGTTGCAAAGGGAGATACTGCTCCATTCAGAATTCAATTTCATTACACTCGAGAAAGAGCTGGAAATGCTGAACCTTTATCTTCAACTGGAACAACTGCGGCTCGATAATAACCTCGAGTATAAAATTGAGATCAGTTCTGATGTTGATCCATCTGAAATAAAATTACCACCCATGGTGCTGCAGCCATTTGCCGAAAATGCCATCTGGCACGGGCTGGCCACCAAAAACGGTCACCGGAAGCTGGGAATTTACTTCTCGCTGCAGGGAGATAATATTCTTTCCTGCTCTGTAAAAGACAACGGAATAGGCCGGGAAGCCGCCGGCCGGCTAGGGGGCCATAATGGTAAAAACCATACTTCCAAAGGCCTTCAGCTTGTAAACAAACGGCTTGAACTGTTGCGCCAGCAATACAACCAACCTTTTGAGGTAAGCATACACGATGTGGAGGAACTGGATGGCACCGTGGCTGGAACAGAGGTAAAGTTGCTCCTGTACGCAGGTGGCTAAATGGAGTATATTAAAAATCTTTTTCTTTTATTAGCTTCGTTCTGTGATTTCTGCACTTATCATAGACGACGAACAGTCGGCCATCAATACACTCAAATTGATGCTGCAGCGCTATGTTCCCGAAATCAGCACAGTGAACAGCTGCAACGATCCGGCCGCTGGCCTGCTGCTGATCACAGAGAAAAAACCCGACCTGCTGTTTCTCGACATCCAGATGCCGGGCATGAGCGGCTTTGATCTGCTGAAAGCAACTACCCCGGGAATACCGGTGATATTTACAACCGCATTCGACCGTTATGCCATTGAGGCGATCCGTTTCAGCGCACTGGATTATTTGCTAAAGCCGATTGATGCAGATGAACTAAAAGCAGCTGTTGCAAGATTTATTACCACCAGAAACCAGGCAGGATCTCAGCAACTGCTGTATAATAACCTGCTGCACAATATTTCTGTAAATGACCAGAGGGATTTTAAGCTTGCATTGCCAACTATCAGCGGCACCTATTTTTTTTCGCCCGAACAGATCATCAGGCTCGAAGCCGAAAGTAATTATACCCGCTTTCATTTTTCTGCAGAAAAACCGCTGCTCATTTCAAAAACGATGAAGGAGTATGAAGAAATTCTGGGAAATCATGGATTTATCCGTATACACAAATCGCATATCGTCAATAAAAAGCATGTAGTGTCCTTTCATTCAAACGATGGGGTAATGATCATGAATGACAGAAGCAGGGTGGAGGTTAGCAGGAGGCGGAAAGACGAAATTTCTTTAATGTTCAGGTGAGGTTCTGGGTTGAAAAGTTAACAAGTTGAAAAGGGCGGCGTTGCATTTACAGGCTAATCCTGTTAACTTATCATCTTGTTCAATTTGCGCTACAAACTCATCATTTCTTTAAACTTCACTGCCTGCCTGCGGCTTACTTCTATTTTTTCGCCACCTTTCAGGTCCAGCAACAAGCCGCCGTTAAAATAAGGTTCCACTTTATCGATCATGCGCAGGTTTACAATATGCTTCCGGTTTGCCCTGAAAAATGTTTTGTCGTCGAGCCTTTCTTCGAGCGCATTCAGCGATTTTAAAATGAGGGGTTTGTTGGTACCAAAGAAAACCTTTGCATAGTTGCCCACGCTTTCAAAAAGCCGCACTTCTGCCAGTTTTACAAACCAGCAGCGTTCTCCATCCTTTACAAAAACCTGGTCGTTTTCTCCAAGAATGCCGCGGTTGGCTGCGCTTACAGCGGCCATTTCTTTTTCTTCTGCCTGCTGCAGCTTATTAAGCGCATCGGCAAGGCGCTTTGGTTCCACAGGTTTCATAAGGTAGTCGAGTGCATTTACCTCAAATGCCTTTAATGCAAATTCGTCATAAGCGGTGGTAAAGATCACATGGGGTGCTTTTTCCAGTTCTGTGAGCATGTCGAAACCTGTTTTGCCGGGCATTTGTATATCAAGAAAGATGAGGTCGGGATTGAGCTCATCGATCTTTTCTATCCCTTCTTTTGCATTGGCCGCCTCACCGATCACTTCCACTTCTGCAAAATCGCCGAGGAGTTTCCGGAGTTCTGTTCTTGCCAGCCTTTCGTCGTCAATAATTACTGCTTTGTACATCTTGATCTTGGTTTATAAAATTGGTTACAGGAAAACTGTTACCGGCATAATGATCCTTGATTCCACGGTATTGTTATCTGTATTGCGTATTTCAAAATTTGCTTTCCCCTGGTACAGCAGGTTCAACCTGTCTTGTGTGCTTTTAATGCCAAACCCATCGCCGTTCTCAGGTTTTTTTCCATTAAGGGTCCCCGAGTTGGTGACCAGCAGTTCGTGGTGGTTTTTTACGAATGTGGATTTGATATGCACAAATCCGCCCTTCAGCTGTTTACTGATACCGTGTTTGATGGCATTTTCCACCAGGGTTTGCAGCATCATGGGGGGAATTGGCTGAACAAGGGTGTCGGGGTCAATATCCATATCGATCTTCAGTCGTTCTTCAAAACGCATCTGTTCCAGTGCCAGGTAATCTTTTACAATATCCAGTTCATGTTCGAGCGGTACGGTTTCCAGTTGTTCGGCACGCATACTGCTGCGCAGGATATTGCTCAGCTCGGTAATGGCTTTGCGGGCCCTTTCAGGGTTTTCGTCCACCAGCGCCCGGATGCTGTTGAGGGCGTTGAAAATGAAATGAGGATTGATATGCGATTTTATGGTTTTGAGTTCAAGCGATTTTACCATGGCCTCCAGCCGCAGGGTATCAATTTCCTGTTTACGGTTGCGCTCTATATAATGGTACAGGTAATAAACAAGGTTCCAGATACCCACCAGCCAGATGGCATTAAAACTGCTGAGAAAAAGCCTTTCTGGTTTGGTATAATTTTTAAGCCGCTGTGGATTATAGCCCAGTAAAAAATCGGCCGATTCTGCAATAACACCAAAAAGAACAGAAAAAATAATGGTAAGCGATATGAAATAATATATCTGGAGCTTTACCGGTTTATTCAGCACGTTGAACTGGTGAATATAATGACGCATCAGGTGGGTTAATCCAAGCCCGATCAGGCAGGTTACCAGCAGGCTGATGAAATACATATCTTCTGCCTTGGCAAAAGTGAGTACAAAAAAGATGCTGATGGCAATATTGGTACCCCAACCCACCAGCTGAAAAGCCCAGTATCTCGACATATTCCTGATCATATAGCTGTAAATGTACCCAGCAAGTTATTTAAAATACTGTCTCATTTTATCAATGGCAGAATCCCTGTGCAGGTGGTTATTAAAATATGCATAAAAATTGCGGTTCATATGCTATTAGTACCTACTTTTACTGCCCCAAAAATCATGAAGCTCAACAACTTCCATTTTTAACAACTAAAACAAACTACCATGTCTTTTAATTTAATTGATGCGGCAAAAGGCCTGTTTACAAACGAAATAGTAAACCGGGCCAGTTCAACACTCGGAGAAAGCGAATCCGGTATTTCAAAAGCGATGTCGGCTTTAATTCCCACCGTGCTTTCCGGCGTAATCAGCAAAGCATCTTCTTCAGATGGCGCCAATGCTGTTGCACAAATGGCAAATGAGCAACATCAGAGCGGTGTATTGGATAATATTGGCGGCCTGCTGGGCGGCGGCGGAAGCGGTGTTTCCAGCCTGCTGAGCGGCTTGTTTGGAAATAAAACAGATATGATCGGCAGCCTTATCTCAAACTTTGCCGGTGTTAAATCATCATCATCATCATCGTTGCTTTCATTGGCAGTTCCTGCTATTATGTCGCTGATCGGCAAGCATGCATCCTCCAGTAATCTTAATGCAAGCGGGCTGGCCTCTTTCCTTGGCGGACAAAAAAATGCTGTAGAATCGGCCCTGCCTGCAGGTTTCAGCCTGAGCAGCCTTTTTGGCGGCGCTTCCAATATGGCCGGCGAAGCGGCTTCCTCTGTAAGGCACGCAGCACAAACCGTGTCAAACGAAGTGGAAGAAAAGAAAAGCGGAATGGGTTGGTTACTGCCGGTATTATTACTTGCAGCGCTTGCTGCCGCTGCTTTATACTTCACTAAAGGATGCAAAGGCGATACCACAACCACTCCTGTTTCTGATACAGTTAAAACAGACAGCCCATCAGTAGTTGAAAAGGCAGTTACTGCCACTACTGCTGCCGTTTCTGGTACATTAGACAGCCTCGGAAACTATGTTTACAACCTGGGAAATATGATCACGCTCGATCTTCCCGGCGGTGCTAAACTGGAAGTGGGAGAAAACAGTACAGAAGCCAAACTGGTAAGGTTCCTGCAGGGTTCCGAAGCAGTTGATACCGCAAAAGGGAACTGGTTTGATTTTACCAATGTACGTTTTAAAACAGGCAGCGCTCAAATAACAGATGAGTCGATGGCACAGCTTACAAATATGGTGGCTATTGCCAAAGCATTCCCCAATGCAAAATTTAAAGTAGGCGGATATACAGATAATACAGGCGATGAAGCTAAAAATGTAACACTCAGTAAAAACCGTGCTGCTGCCGTAGCAACCAAACTTAAGCAAATGGGTGCAGCTGCTGCCAGCATTGTAAGCTCTGATGGTTATGGCTCACAGTTCCCGGTTGCTGATAATGCAACTGCCGAAGGCCGTGCACAAAACCGCAGGGTTTCTGTTAATGTAAAAGCCAAGTAAGTTTTTATATCAAATTTTAAAAAAATATCCCCCGGAGAAATCCAGGGGATATTTTTTTAAAACAAAGTTCAGTATGAACTGTTTTGGCTTTTGATTTTGCATGGGTAACTTATTTTAAAAATTATATCTTCGCAAAAAAAATTACATGCTTCCCAGGTACAAACGCATCCTTCTTAAACTTTCAGGCGAATCTTTAATGGGCAACAGCACCAGTTTTGACCCTATTGATCCCAAGATCATTGAACAATACGCAAAAGACATCAAGCAAATAACCGAAATGGGCGTACAGGTGGCTATTGTAATTGGTGGTGGAAATATCTACCGGGGTATGAACGAGGCCGAAAGTGGTATTGAGCGGGCGCAGGGCGATTATATGGGAATGCTGGCCACCGTTATCAATGGTATGGCATTGCAGAGCGGGCTCGAAAGAAAAGGCGTTTACACCAGGCTGCAAAGTGCGATCAAAATGGAGCAAATAGCAGAACCCTATATCCGCCGCCGTGCCATCCGCCACCTCGAAAAAGGACGTGTGGTGATCTTTGGCGCCGGTACCGGGAACCCTTATTTTACCACAGATACCGCAGGTTCGCTTCGTGCCATAGAAATTAAAGCCGATGTTATCTTAAAAGGCACAAGGGTGGATGGCATTTATACAGCAGATCCCGAAAAAGATCCCAAGGCCACCAGGTTTGATAAGATCAGTTTCAGCGAATGCATATCAAAAAACCTGAAAGTGATGGACATGACCGCTTTTACCCTTTGTATGGAAAACAATCTCCCTATTGTGGTTTTTGACATGAACAAACCAGGCAATTTAATGAGCGTGGTCACCGGGGAAAAAGTGGGAACACTCGTTAGCTAAGCAGATTTTTATACATGCAAAACGGCCCGTGAAAACGGGCCGTTTTTTATATATCTCAAAGTTAAAAATCTACAAATTTTCAAGTTCCTGCAGCAACAGGTTCATGGTAGTGATAGTGGGTTCCACCAGCACATTTTGTATGCCACCTGCGGCCGTAACGGAACTTTGTGCCATAAAATAATTTCCTGCCTGTTTTGAGAGAACCAGCAATTTTACCGGGGTGCCGGTTGCTACAGGGTTTGCAATAAATTTACGGGTGCTTGTATTGGGTTGCATCATATCAACCACCAGCCCATCGTTGTACAAAAGATACGCTGCTGTGTTTTTATTGGTATAATGTGCCGGCAGGCTTACCTGTATGGTAGTAAGATTATTTCCTGCATCGGCCCTGTTTGCAGCATTGATCCATCCAAAATTGTTGGTTCGTAAAGAATAAAATCCCTGCGACCAGTTTACATTGCTTAACAAGGTATCAGGATTTCTTGTCCAGTTAAAAACCTGCGCCAGGCTGTCGGTATCAATAAACGAGGTGGCAGGGCCCTGGATCGAATTGGATGCATAACTTATTTCTGCCACGCCCTGTGTAAAGCGCATTGGTTGCCCATTTTTTGTAACATGAAGAAACAGGGTTCCAACCGAAGATAACATCCGTTCATTTTCCCTCGTGTGAACACCCATGCGTATGAAATCTCCTTTTTTCTTCAGCAAAATACTTTCCATTTTTATGATCCCGGTTGTAATAGTACCCGGGATGCTCGTTAATCCTCCGGGAAATGATACCCGCAGACCCGATTGTAAATTAACCTGCGTGGGCTGGTTGTTATACGCTGTACTGTCGGTAAATGTTACAGGTTTTATAGAGCGTTTCAATTGGCTTACTTCCGCAGTATCTGAAATGTTTGCCAGCCAGCTGGTATCGGGCGAATTATTGCTGATCTCATAATCGAACCCCTTTTGGCAGCCTGCAGAACAGGTCAGCAGTAAAGCCCCGAAAAATATTTTTATATACTTCAATGGTTTCATCCTTTTTAAGATGCTTTTAAACTGGTAAATGTTGCCTGCTTACAGATCTAAGCGCAATCCAAGCCGCAGCCCGGCATTGTGGTGCCGTTGCTGAAGGGTTTCATCTGGTTTACTTACAGTTGAAAAATTATGCCTGAAATAAGGTTCGGCCAGCAGGTGCATGGTTTCGTTCATTTTGTAATAAAAAGAAACGGCGCCCATAAAGCCGATGCCTACATTGCTCCTGTAGCCGTAAGCCGAAGCAGCACCGTCTTTGCCACTCGAAATATCCTGCACTTTTCCGTTGCGGTCTACTACAAAACCCTTTTGCCAGCTATGGATATTTATTACGGGTCCTGCATTGATATTGAGGTGCAGGTTGCCATTGCCCATTTCGTATCCCATGGCAAGCGGTATGTCTACCGACCGGAACTTGTTGGTCGACCTCAGGTAACGGGTGGCGTTGCTGTAATAGCTGCCCGTGGTATCGCCATGGCTGTTTATGATGTAAATAAGGTGCACGATATTTCCCTGCTCATGACTGAATTTTTCGTTTACCTGACTGTAATTAATGCCAGCCCTTACGCTCATGCCATTTTTGAAAACCCTGTTGTAGCGCAGGCCGGCACTGTAGGCAAAAGAAGTTTTACTGCTTTGTTTGCGTACCTGCAGGTAGTCAGAAGAACCCGTGTCGCTCAACTTGCGGAAAGCATAATCGGGTCCGGCATACATCTCGGCGTAGGTTTTATTGGCGGCGGCATTTTTTTCTGCTTCGGGGCAGGGAATGAACAGGTTTTTGAGCGACAGCCGGTTAATAGTTGTTCTTTCTTTTTTGTGATAACTCAAAGGAGAAAGCGGCATCCATAAATTTTTAAGGATAAGTTCGTCATTTTGGGCTATCTCTTTTTCATCCCTTTCCGCAAGGTTATTTTTTACTTTTAGCTTTTTACTTTTAGCTTCATTGCCTGCCGTATTGTTATCTTCTGCAGTTGTAGCACCCAAGATGGTCACCCTTTTTTTCGCAGCTATGTTTGTATTGCTTTTGCTTCCGGTTGTATTATTTTCTGCAACCTGCAAATCATCCTGTACCGTGTTTTTTTCTTTATCTGCACTTGCATTTGCCGGAACGGGTTGGTTGTTGTTTTTTTGTTCTGCGTTGGTAATTGGTTCGTTATTATTTGATGTTGATGGCGAAGCCTGGTCTTTTAAACCTGTTTTATTTTCAACAGGAAGTTTTTGTTCTGCAATTTCTGTTTTGTCTCTTTTATTAAAGTTATGGTATACCAAAGCGCTGCCGCCCAGCAGGATCATCAATAATACTGCGGCAGCCATTTTTCCGGCCCTGGAGTTCAGCCAAAAGGCAAATGGCCTGTCTTCATCCCGGTTTCTCCGGGCCTGTATTTTTTCCCAGGTTCCATCAGAAACCTTCGGCTCATAATTTTCGAACAGGGTTTTTATATGCCTGTCCATGGGGTTTTGCTCTGTCATACTGCAACTTTTTGAAGTTGTTCCAATTGTTTTTGCAACATTTGCCTGGCTTTAACCAGCTGGCTGCGGCTTGTTCCTGCCTGTATCCCCAGCATTTCAGAAATTTCCTCGTGCTGGTAACCTTCAATTACATACATATTGAAAATGATGCGGTATCCGTCGGGCAGGCCGTTGATCAACTGCATCAGGTCTTTTTGGGTAAGATGTCCGTAGGCAGGTGGTTCAGTTGTATGCTGGCTTGTTTCTTTTATTTCTCCAGCCGCAAATTCTTTTTGATACCTGCTTACCGTGTATTTTTTTAATGCTGTATTTACCATTATTTTTCTTATCCAGCCTTCAAAGGAACCCTCAAACTTATACTGACTTATCTTATTAAAAACTTTAATAAATCCGTCCTGCAAAATATCTTCTGCGTCTTCTGTATTACGGGCATACCGGTGGCATACGCCCAGCATACGCCCTGCGTACCGTTCAAATAACTCTTTTTCGCAGGCCGTATTCCTTTTAATACAACCCTTTATGAGTTCGGTTTCCGTCAAAACATTGGTTCGGTTTAGGCAGAATAATAAATAAAAGATACCCTTAAAGCTGCTTTTGCTGCCCGGAGCCCAAATTACGTGAAAGGGAAATATTACAGGCCTTTCTTATATTTGTAAGCCACGCCGGGTACAACAAATAAAGATATGCTAACCGAAAAGCAATTGCAACTTATAAAGGCCGAAAATGAGTTCCTGCTGCTGCAGATCGAAGACCTGAATTTGGCTATTGCTCAAAAAGAAATGGAACTGGAAGAGCTGCGCAACCGGGCAAACCATGCTGCCGAACTGCAGAGTAAACTGGATATGAACCTCCTGGAATTTGAACAGATGCAGCGTGCCGTTGCCGACCGCAAGCAAAAGGCCAGTGGCGATGCCATTATGATAGAAGAGCTTGAAAATGAATTGCTTGATACCCTTAAGCTGCAGCAGCAATACCGGTCTATGGCCGATGAAAATGATAGTCTCAAGGCAAGCCTCATGGGGTCTTCAGAAGAACTGGAAATGGCATCGGGCCTCTACAAAAAGGTAAAAGACCTCGACAAAGAACTTACCGTTACCAAGAGCAGCCTCGAAATAGCCGGAATAGAAATAGAGAGTCTTAAAGCAGAGCTGAAGGAACTCAATGAAAGCCTGGCCAGGCCAAACCCATGACCACTCCTCACATTAAACCGGATCTTTTTTTTAAAACCCATATTTTCGGCACTCAAATAAATCTTTATGGCATATAAAATTTACACAGGATTAATGCTGTTGTTTACAGTTACTGTTTCTTTTGCACAGCAAAAACCCCTTACCGACGATCAGTATTTTAAGAACAATTTTAAAGGAATTGTACAGCAGCTTCCACAGGTAACCCGCTGGACGGATAATACCCATTTCCTGATGATGAAAGACAGCAAAACCTGGCTGGTAGACGCCAAAACCGGCGCAGAAAGAGAAGCAACGGATGCTGACAAGCAAGTAAAGCCAGTAGCAGAAAACCCATCCGTATCTGCAAAGAAAAACGACCTTTTTGTAAAAATAAACGGTGTGGAAACGCAGCTTACCAATGATGAGGCCAAAGAAATAAACCCCACTATGAGCCCCGATGGGAAATATGTGGCCTATACAAAAAACAACAATCTCTATACAGCCGATCTTGAAACAAAACAGGAAACAAAAATTACCAGCGATGGAAGCGATTTGATACTGAACGGGTATGCAAGCTGGTTGTATATGGAAGAAATTTTAGGGCGGCAGTCGCAATACCGTTCTTTCTGGTGGTCGCCCGACAGTAAGCATATTGCATTTTTCCGCAGCGATGATACCCATGTGCCAGAATTTGTGATGACCGATGCCAATGTACGCAGCGGTTACGTGGAAAAACTACGTTATCCCAAAGTGGGCGATAAAAACCCCGAAGTGAAAGTGGGCATCGTTTCCCCGGCCGGTGGCAATATTGTTTGGGCCGATTTTAATGAAAAGGACGACCAGTATTTCGGGCAGCCATACTGGAAACCGGATGGTTCTGCCTTACTGGTTCAATGGATGAACCGCAAACAAAATGAACTCAAGATCTACGATGTGAATGTGAACAATGGAAGCAAAACAGCTTTTTATACAGAAACACAGAAAACATGGATCGACCTGGACGATAGTGGCGAACGCATCTATTTCTTCGAAAACGGCAAAGGATTTATTTTAAGAGGCGATGCCAGTGGCTGGAACCATTTATATCACTATGATATGGCCGGGAAATTAAAAAATGCCATTACTTCGGGCAGGTTTACCGTTACCGATCTTAAATATGCCGATGAAAAGAAAGGACTTATCTATTTTACCGCAAGGTCAAAAGAAAACACTGCCCGCACCGATTATTATACGGTAAAGCTCAATGGAAAGAACTTGAAACGCCTCAGTTTTGGCGAATTCAATCACAACATTCAGTCGGTTTCTCCAGATGGAACATACTTTATTACATCGTATAACAATGTTTCCACGCCGGCAAAACTGGCATTGGTAAACAACAGCGGAAAAATCATCAGGGAATTGGGCGATGCCCGGGGACTTGCATTTAATGATTATGCACTGGCAAAAACAGAACTCATACGTGTAAAAAGCGACGATGACTTATACGAGCTTCCCATGAAAGTGACCTGGCCGCTGAATATGGATAAATCAAAAAAATATCCCGTTCTCATTTCCATTTATGGAGGGCCCAATGCCGGAACGGTTTGGGATACCTGGGGCCTTAATGGAAACCAGCAGTTTTATGCCAAAGAAGGGCTTATACAGGTAAGTATGGATCACCGGGCCAGCGGTCATTTTGGAAAAGAGGGAGTTAATTATATGTATCACAACCTGGGCGATTGGGAACTGAGAGATTACAGTACCATGGTAAAATGGCTGGTTGCAAATGGAAATGCAGATGCTTCCAAAATATGTATTACCGGTTTTAGTTATGGTGGGTATATGACCTGCCTGGCCCTTACAAAATACGCTGATGTATTTACGCATGGTATGGCCGGCGGAAGTGTAACCGACTGGAGTTTATACGACAGTCATTATACCGAAAGGTTCATGGGTACAAAAGACGATAATGCAGAGGGATATAAAACCGGCAGTGTATTAAATTATGCTGATAAATACAAAGGAATGCTCCAAGTTGTGCACGGTATAATAGATGAAAATGTTCATCTCCAAAACAGCGTACAGCTTATAAGTAAACTGCAGGACCTTAAAAAAGACTTTGAGATGATGATCTACAGCGGCGGCAGGCATGGCTGGGGTGGTAATAAAGGGGTGCATTTTCAGAACCTCAAAACAAAATTCATTTATAAATACCTGCTGGAAAGGGAAGTGCCGGCAGGGGTTTTAAAGTAAAACAACTTAAAATGTATAAAAATGCTGCTTAAGGGCGGCATTTTTATATTGAGCCGCTACCGGGAGCTTTAAGGAGCTTTATAAGGCTGCAGCCCTTGCTACCTGCCCATTTCTTATTAACTTGCGCCCTCATTTAACCTTTCATTAACCGTGGGTGCTTTTATTTTTGCGCCACAAGAACAGATTATGAGAAAATTATCCCTGCTGGTATTGACCCTTTTTGCACTGGTACCCGCTTTTTCGCAGGAAACTGCCAGCACGCCCCCAAAGAAGAAATTCAATATAACCGACCGTGCCGGCGATCACCTGATGCTGCAGCTTGGCAGTACAACATGGATCGGCGCTCCCGATAGTGTAAAAAATCATTTGAAAGGGTTCAACCGGAGTGCTAATGTCTATGCTATGATCAACAAGCCTTTTAAGGGCGATCCCCGCTTTAGCTTTGCCTTTGGCCTCGGTGTTGGCGTAAGCAATGTTTACTTTAAAGAAATGGAGGTTGATATTGCCTCTTCCAGTGCTGTTCTTCCTTTCAGGGTAACGCAGGGAACCAATCATTTTAAAAAATATAAATTGAGTACGGCCTACCTCGAAGCTCCCCTGGAGTTTCGCTTTACCGCCAATCCCGAAACGCCCACAAGAACGATAAAGATTGCCCTGGGCGCCAAACTTGGAACCATGCTCAATGCCCATACTAAAGGAAAGAACCTGCTCACTTCAAATGGTACTGCGTTAAATGGGTTTACGCAAAAGGAAACCAGCAAGGCCTATTTTAATACAACAAGGCTTAGCGGAACCATCAGGGCCGGTTACGGAAATTTTTCGCTTTTCAGCGCTTACACTTTTTCGAATTTATTTAAAGATGGCGTAGCCAAACCAGTAAACCCTCTTCAGTTTGGAATTACACTGAGTGGTTTATAAATGATTGTAAAAATATATTTGAATCCCTCACCTGTCACCGGGAGGGATTTTTTATTTGATTTTTCCTATATTTAACTATGGATCTCATCGCTTTCCTCGCCATTATCATCTCACTTGTATTCATCGGCTTTTTGTCGGGGGTGGAAATAGCTTTTATTTCTGTAAACAAACTTTCGATAGAACTCAATAAGAAGCAGGGCACTTACAGCGGCAAATTATGGAGCGGTTTTGGAGAAAGACCTGCCAGGTTTATCGGAACGATCCTGGTGGCTTCCAATGTGCTGCTGGTGGTGTACGGGCTCCTGGTAAGTGATATGCTTTTTCCTGTATGGAGGCAGCTGGAAAAATGGATGTCGGCAAATTTCTCTTCTGCTGCCGGGTATGTAAAATGGATCAAGCTTGTTTTTGAAACAGTGGCATCCACTGCCATTATTCTATTGGTCGAATTTTTATTCAAAGCGTATTTTCGTGCCCGCAACAACAGTGTGCTGAGCAATGGTATTATTAGCTATATCACCAGTTTTTTCTTCTGGCTGTTTTCTTCTCTTGCCAATTTTTTTGTGGGTGCAGCCGAATGGATACTCAAAACCGTTTTTAATGTGCGCCTGCGCAACCGCCAGGAAACACTCAGCAAAACCGACCTGGAGCAGTTCATGGGCCAGGTAAAATCGGCCTCCACCGAAGACGAAAGTTCTGAGATGAATAAGGAACTTTTTGATAATGCCCTTTCGCTCGGCGAGATCAGGCTGAGGGAATGCCTGGTGCCCCGTAAAGAGATCATTGCAATAGAAAAAAACACCTCCATTGAAGAGATCAAGAAAAAATTCATAGAAACCCGTCTCAGCAAACTCGTGGTGTTCGACAAGGATATCGACAGTATTGTGGGCTATTTACACCAGCTCGATCTTTTTAAACACCCGCAAACAGCGGCTGATATTTTGCTGCCTATTCCCATGGTACCCGAAACCATGAGTGCTACTGACCTCATGAACAAGTTCAGTAAGGAACGCAAAAGCATTGCCTGGGTGGTGGATGAATTTGGCGGCACGGCCGGCATTGTAACCATGGAAGACCTGCTGGAAGAAATATTTGGCGATATTAAGGATGAGTATGACGATGTGGAAGAATTTGTTGACAAGCAACTTTCCGAAAACGAATTCATCTTCAGCGGCCGCATGGAGCTGGATGCTATTACAGAAAAATACGGGCTTGAGTTTGGCGATGAAAACAATGCCGAAACCCTTTCGGGCTATATCATAGAAAACAACGGCTCCATCCCAAGAGAAAAAGAACGCATCATTGCCGGCAAATATGAGTTTGAAGCTATGAGTGTAAGCAACACCCGCATTGAAACCGTTAAAGTAAAAAAACTGCGGTAAACAGCAGCCCGAAAATATTTCTGGATGCTGCTGTATGTAAAACCATTTGCCGGCACACCGTTTTTGCGGGCTTCCGTGCCAACTCTTTTCCTCATTTCTCTGTGTAAAAAGTATTTTTGCACTCATGACCATTGCAGCACATATTCATTCTTTTGATACTGGTGAGTCGTTTCTTTCAGAAATGATGAAGCTCATTGCAATACAGCAACCCGGTCACCATTTCATTTTGTTTTCCGAAAAAGAACCTCAGGGGCAACTGCCTGCCAATTGTACGCCTGTGTCCATCAATCCAAAATTAAAGAACAGGCTGCTGTTGCATTACTGGTACAATTATAAGTTACCCGGATTGCTGCAGCGTTATGCGGCCAATATTTTTCTTTCCGAAAACGGCGTGCTGAGCCTGGGTACAATTATTCCGCAGGCCATGCTGCTGTTGGCACCGTACGAAGAACTTATTGCAGAAGAACAAAACGGTTTGGGGAAATACCGGAAAAAATATTTCAGCAAATTTGTTGAAAAAGCACAAAATATATTTGTCAGCTATCCAAACATTGGAGCCTCATTGAAGAAAAAATATCCTGCCTTTTCGGGCATTATTGATTTGCCGGCCGGCCTTAATGAATGCTTCAGGCCATACAGTTATGAAGAGAAGCAGGAGGTTAGAGAAAAGTTTGCAGGCGGAAAAGAATATTTTGTTTGCATTGTTCCGGCTTCTGCAAAAGAGCATACAACCATCGTGCTGAAGGCATTCAGTATTTTTAAAAAATGGCAAAAATCGGGCATGCAATTGGTTTTACTGGCACCCGGCATACCTGCAGAAACAGTGGTAAATAATTTTTCGCTGTATAAATATAAAGACGACGTAAAGATCATTTCTCAAAAAGACGGAGAAACACCCGCCGCCCTCATTGCATCGGCCTATGCCTGTATTTACCTGTATGCCGGAAACAGCCTTGCAGTGGCAGGGCTTTATCCTTTAAAATGCGGCGTGCCGCTTATAACAGCTGCTAACGAAAATTCAAAATTATTTTATGCAGATGCTGTTTTATATACAGCCATGGAAGCATCTTCGCTTTCGGGGCATATAATAGAATTGTACAGGAATGAAGATCTGAAACAGGATCTGCAGAAAAAGGGGTTGGCATTAACCCAAAAAAACAATTGGGAAAACTCCTGTAAATTGTTTTGTGAGGCCATTGGGATCTGAGCCGGGTTGTGTCGTACATTTTTTTTAGCTTTGCCCAAATCATACAAATGCAAAAATCTTCTATCAATATAGATATTCACCTCGATGCCAACAAGATCCCGGTGCAGATCACCTGGAATGCAAGCGATAGCACTGCCGGTGCTGCACAAAAAGCCAAAGCGATGTGTCTTGCATTTTGGGACGGGGCCGATAAAACTGCCCTGCGGATCGATCTCTGGACAAAAAATATGATGGTGGATGAAATGGGCGATTTCTATTACCAGATGATGATGACCATGGCCGATACATTTAACCGGGCCACCCATCAGCAGGAACTTACCGATGAGATGAAAGCTTTTGCCAAAGGTTTTTTTGACAAATTCAGGGCAAACCTGGTAAAGCAGTAATGGCCTTCACTCCCCTGGTTGTTCTCTAACCACCCTGCGTTCCTAAATATTAAATATTAAATCTCAAATATTAAATCATCATGAGTCTCGAACAAAATATAATGGCCGAAATGAAAGAAGCCATGAAGAGTAAAAACGAAGCAGCCCTGCGTGGCTTGCGGGCCATCAAAGCCGAAATTATAAAGGCAAAAACAGAGCCGGGTGCCGGTGGCGAAATTGACGAGGCCACTGAGCAGAAGTTTTTACAAAAAATGATGAAGCAGCGCAAAGATTCGCTCGAAATTTTTGAACAGCAGGGCCGCACCGACCTGGCCACAAAAGAAAAAGAAGAAATGGAACTGATCGCCCGGTTTTTGCCCAGGCAGTTAAGCGAAGAAGAAATTACCACTGCAGTTAAAGCCATCATTGCAGAAACCGGCGCTGCTTCTGCAGCCGATATGGGTAAAGTAATGGGTGTTGCCACTAAACAACTGGCTGGTAAGGCCGATGGAAAACTGATCAGTACCATTGTGAAACAATTACTCGGTTAAATTATGTTTATCGACACGGTTTTTGCAGTACTGATGGGCCTTGCCATTTTTAAGGGCTACCGCAAGGGGCTTATTGTGGCTGTATTTTCGCTTGCCGGCTTTATAGTGGGGCTGGCTGCTGCATTAAAATTATCAGCATTTGTATCTGTTAAGCTTTCAGAGGGATTAAATACCGATTCACGCTGGCTGCCCTTTATTTCATTTATCCTTGTTTTTGTAGCCGTGGCTTTCCTGGTGAACATGGGAGCCAGGTTTATTCAAAAGACCTTTGAAGCAGCTATGCTGGGCTGGGTAAACCGTATTGGCGGCATCCTGCTTTTTGCCCTGCTGTATAGTATCGTATTCAGCATTTTTTTATTTTATGCTGCCAAAATGAACCTGTTAGGGCCGCAGAGCATCGCCGCATCGCAGGTATATCCATATATTGAACCACTTGCCCCAATGGTTATCAATTCTATTGGAAAAATTATACCGGTTTTTAAAGATGTATTTGGCCAGCTGGAACATTTTTTTGAAAAACTGCCTGCTAAACTGCAATAGCCGACCGGTTATTTCTTGTAATTTTTTTTATAAAAACGTATTTTCATAAACAATGATTTTTGAAGCAAATAGATTACTTTAGCAGAAATCAGCAGCGCTTTAAGCGGTAAAGAGAATGTCATACGAAATACAACAAGACGGTAAATTTAAATTTATAGAAGAAGGGCAGGGAGAGCCCCTTGTGCTTTTGCATGGATTATTTGGAGCACTCAGTAATTTTCAGCACCTGATAGCACATTTCAGCCAAACGCATAAGGTGGTGGTGCCCATGCTGCCCCTGCTCGAAATGGATCTCCTGCATACATCGGTAAGCGGCCTGCAGAAATTTGTTCATAAATTTATTGAGCAGCGTGACTATAAAAATATCCACCTGCTTGGAAATTCGCTGGGTGGCCATGTGGCGCTGGTGCATATTTTAAAACACCCCGAAAGAATAAGATCGTTGATACTCACCGGAAGTTCGGGTCTTTTTGAGAATGGTATGGGCGATACCTATCCCAAAAGGGGCGATAAAGAATATATCCGCAATAAAACGGCTCTTACATTTTATGACCCCGCCATGGCCACCGATGAGCTGGTGGATGAAGTGTTTGAAATAACCAATAACCGGATAAAAGTAATTAAGATCATTGCACTTGCAAAAAGTGCCATCCGCAATAACCTGGGCGAAGAACTTAACCAGATCAAGCAGCCAACCTGCCTTATCTGGGGAAATAATGATACGATCACACCGCCTTTTGTTGCAAAAGAATTCAACAGGCTGATCCCTCACAGTGAGTTACATTTTGTAGATAAATGCGGCCATGCGCCCATGATGGAGGTTCCGGAAGAATTCAACAGGATATTGGGTGGTTTTTTGGAGAAATTAAGAACACCCGCTGCAACGGTTTAACAAAAATTTTTGTCCGGTTAATATACAAAAGATGCATCCGGGCATCTTTCCTTTAAAACCCAATACAAAAACCGGTAATATGCTTACGGTTGACCTTATAAATAAAAACATCCCGCAATTGCAGCTCACCGATACGGTTAGTAAAGCGCTGCAGTTAATAAACGATTACCGCGTTACGCATCTTCCTGTTGTTTCAGAGCAGAAATTTTTAGGCCTTATCAGTGAAGAAGATTTGCTGGATATGGACGATGACCGCCTTCCGATAGAAGCCTGCGAAAAGCATTTCATCCGGGATGCGGTTAGAGATAAAGTACATTTTTTAAATGCCGTTAACAGCAGTATTCAGCACGACAGTACACTGGTGCCGGTGGTAAATTCAGAAAATGATTATTTAGGCGTCATCAGTACCAGCGACCTTTTGCGTACGCTGGGCAATTTTGCCGGTGCCGATGAAATTGGCGGCATTGTTGTGTTGAGGATGGAACGTTCGCAGTTTGCCATTTCTGAGATCAGCCGGCTGGTGGAAAGTAATGATTGCCATATACTCCATTTAAATACACAAACCGATCCCGAAAGCGGCATGCTCACCGTAACCATACATGTGAACAACCGGGAAATTTCCACTGTAGTGGCCACTTTTGAAAGATATGAATACGATGTGGTTTATTATTATGGAAACGAAAAATTTGAGAATGAGCTCGACAGCAATTACGGGCTGCTGATGAAATACCTGGATATATAAACTACCATTACCGCAGCATGAAATTTTTATTCCTGTTATTTCTGTTTTGCTGCGCAATTGATCTTACTGTTCATGCACAAACCGGCTACACCGTTTTGCCCGACTCTGCAAACCGCATAGCCGATTCTTCAGCAAAGTTAAAAGTAGACAGGATACTCATTACCGGCAACCGTAAAACAAAATCTTATATCATTATAAGGGAAATGAAATTTAAACCGGGATGGTATACACCGGCAGCACAGCTTGCTGAGAACCTTAAGCTTTCGCAGCAGCTGGTATATAATACAAACCTGTTCAGCGAGGTGAAACTGGAACCCGTTTTTAAAGACAGTTCGGCGATCGATATAAAAGTTATAGTGAAAGAGCGCTGGTATATTTATCCCACCCCGCAGTTTCAGCTTGTAGACAGGAACTTTAACGAGTGGATAAATGTTTATCATGCAGATCTCGACAGGGTGATTTACGGGGCAAAATTTGCGCATTATAATTTCAGCGGCAGAAGAGACCAGTTACGGATATTTTTGCTGAACGGTTATGCAAGAAATTTTGCTGTTTCTTATATTTCACCTTACAGCAACCGTACGCTTACCGAAGGCTTTGGCATTGCGGCATCTTTTACCCAAAACCGTGAAATTGCCTACGCCACTTCTTTAGGAAACAAACTAAGGCAGTACAATAACCAGCATAATTTTGTTAGAAACACTTTTTCTGCTTCTGCATCTTATATAGCCCGCAAAGGATATTTTAACCGCCACTCTTACCAGCTTTCTTTTACCTATATGAATGTAGAAGATTCGGTCGTTAAATTTTATAACCCCTCTTATTTTAACAGCGCAAAGCCTTTCAGGGAGTTTTTGGATATGGGATATAATTACAGTTACCTGAATGTAAATAACATCAACTATCCCCTTACTGGTAAATCTTATGGTGTTTCTGTTTTAAAAAGAGGCCTTGGCTTTACCGGTGGTACCAATATGCTGCAGTTAGATGCAGCCTATAACCGGTATTTTGATCTTGGCAAAAAATGGTATGGCAGCATTCAAAGCGGCACAAAATTGAAACTTCCTTTCAGGCAGGCATATATTAACCAGCGTGCCTTTGGGTTTAATGATTTTAACCTGCGCGGGCTCGAATACTATGTAGTGGATGGTGTGGCAGCCATGCTTACCAAAGCAACATTAAAAAGAAAACTTTTTGCTTTTGATATTCCTGTGCCTGTTAAAAATAAAATTGTTCAAAAGATACCTTTTGCTTTTTTTGCCAAAACATTTGCCGATGCCGGCTATGTGTACAATGAGGCTCCCGCCAGGGCCATGCTCAACAACCGGTTCTTATATACAGGGGGTTTTGGTGTAGACCTGATCACCCTGTACGATATCAACCTTAAGTTTGAATACAGTTTTAACCAGTTAGGAGAAAAGGGCTTATTTTTACACCTCAAAGGCGGCTTTTAAAATACGCTCCAAATTCTTTTATGAGGATAGCCATCTACAGCAGGGGGATTGAAAATACACAATTGGAAGATATTGAACTGCTCGTTCAGGAACTGGTAAAGCATGGTGTGGAACCGGTTTTCTTCCAGGATTTTTTTAACCAGTTTTATTCTGCCATTGATATAGAAAGCAGCTATTCCACCTTCAATTCAAGCGCCGATATGGACCTTTCCATCGACTGCATGATCAGCCTTGGCGGCGATGGCACCCTGCTCGATACTGTAACCCTTGTGAAAGATACCGGCATCCCGGTATTGGGGATCAATTACGGAAGGCTTGGCTTTTTGGCAAATATCGGTAAAGAAGACCTGCAGGCGGCGGTTGATGCGCTGGTACAGCGGAAATATGTGCTCGATAAACGTACGCTCATGCACCTCGATGCCGACATCCCGCTCTTTGGCGAAACGCCTTATGCCCTCAATGAATTCTCGCTGCATAAAAAAGATACTTCGCCCATGATAAAGATACATACCTATCTTAACGGCGAATTTCTGAATACCTATTGGGCCGACGGGCTCATTGTGGCTACCCCAACCGGTTCCACAGGGTATTCGCTCAGTTGTAATGGCCCGGTGGTTTTTCCCGACAGTGCAAGTTTTGTGATTACGGCTGTGGCCCCGCATAATTTAAATGTAAGGCCCATTGTTATTCCTGATAATAATATTGTTTCTTTTGAAGTGGAAGGCCGCACAGACGGTATCCTCTGTACGCTCGACAGCCGCCGTGAACTGGTTCCAAAAGAAGTACAGCTTGCGATAAAGAAAGAAAATTTCGGGATCAACCTGATCAGGCTTAATGAAAATAATTTTCTGCAAACACTCCGCAATAAGCTTTCGTGGGGGCTCGATAAAAGAAATTAATTTTTCCTTATGTCATCCAGGCCAAAAAAAGTAAAAAGGATCTATTTCATTTACTGGATACTGCTTGCCTATATCATAGCGGCGCTGGTTTGGTGGTTCATAGCACTTCTCAGGCAAAATGAATCCATGGCCGACTTTAAAAGAAAAGAACTCCGCAGCCATCCCGGTTACCAGTCGCTCATCATAAACGTGGAAGAAGAAAGAAAAAGAAAGATCGCCCAGTATGTTGGGGAGGGAAGCATTTTCTTTTTACTCATTATTGCCGGGGCAGTTTTTGTTTTCAGGGCCGTGCGCAGGCAATTTAAGCAAAGCCAGCACCAGCAGCATTTTATGATGGCCATCACACATGAATTAAAAACACCTATTGCCGTTTCGAAGCTGAACCTCGAAACGATGCAAAAGCACAGGCTCGATGAAGCAAGACAGCAGCGTCTTATCCAAAATACCCTGCAGGAAGCAAACCGGCTGAATGATCTTTGCAACAACCTGCTGCTCTCTTCTCAAATTGAGGCCGGTGGCACTGTTTCTACACCTGAAGAGATCGATATGGCTTCACTGCTTCAAAAAACTGTGTACGATTATACAGTACGTTATCCCGAAAGAAAAATTGAAGGAAGCTTTGAAGAGAATGTTCCGGTAAACGGCGATCCTGTGCTGCTCCAGATGGCAGTAAGCAACCTGATAGAAAATGCACTGAAATATTCTCCTAAGGAAAAGCCGGTAAAACTGCTCCTTTCTAAAACGGGTAAGCTGGCAATTGTGCAGGTGATAGATGAAGGTCCCGGTATTGCAGATACGGAGAAGAAAAAAATATTCGACAAATTTTACCGGCTTGGAAACGAGGCCACCAAAAAAGCAAAAGGCACCGGGTTGGGCCTTTATCTTGTTAAAAAAATAATTTTTACACATAAAGGACAAATCAACCTGGCAGATAACCCTGGCGGAGGCAGTATATTTGCACTCTCGCTCCCATTGAGCGAGGTTTAATTATGGCTGATAAATCTTTTTCCATATTACTTGTAGAAGACGAAGAGAACCTGCAGGAAGCATTGAAGCTGAACCTGGAGCTGGAAGGTTATTCTGTTACAAGCGCCTACAATGGTACCGAAGCACTTAAGGCGGTGCAACAGGAATATTTTGATTTGATCATACTTGATGTAATGCTTCCGGAACTGGATGGTATCAGCGTGCTGGAAACCATCCGGCTGCAAAACAATCAATTGCCCATACTTATCCTGAGTGCGAAAAACAGCAGTGCCGACCGGGTACTGGGCCTCAAAAAGGGAGCAGATGATTATCTTACCAAACCCTTTAACCTGGAGGAATTATTGCTGCGGGTGCAAAAACTTATCAAAAAAAACGAACAGCTATCAGTAAAACAGCCTTTACCTGAAATTTATAAGTTTGGAAAAAACAAAGTAGACTTCAAAGCACTTGAAGCATTTGGTAAGACCGGTGAAAAAGTGATGCTCACAAAAAAAGAGATCATGCTTTTAAAACTGTTGATCGAAAACAAGGGCGAAGTGGTAACAAGGGAAAAAATACTGCAGGCCGTTTGGGGCTACAATGTGTATCCCACCACCCGTACCATCGATAATTTCATTCTTAACTTCAGGAAATATTTTGAAGACGACAGCCGCAATCCCCGTCATTTTCATTCTGCAAGAGGGATTGGCTACCGTTTTACAGAGTAGTGGGCAAATAACTGTTTACAAATTGTATGGCTTCCTGTGCCCGGCTGTAAACCAGGCGCCTTTCATCAGCAGATAAAGAAGGGGTGTACAGCTGCCATTCCACATCATGCAGTAATTCTTCAAGCTTTAGAATATTTTCATTTTGCATGCCGGCCTGGTCCATTGCATGAGCGATCTTTTTTACACTGATATCCTGCGGGTGTATAGAGAATTTTTTGGCAAAAAAGTTTTTCAATTCTTTATTGAGCAGCACATAAAACTCCAGGCAATCTTCCCGGTACAGGCATTCTTCCGACTGTTCGAGCGGATTTTGCGGTGCGGTGGCAGCCAGTGCAGCGATCTTTGTTAACTCTTCTTCTGCGGCACGCTTCTTTTCGAGTTGAACAGCTTCTTCTTTTTTTTGCTCCTTGCGCAGCCAGAAGATCAGCCCGCCAATGATAAATGCGGCAATGAGGGTAACCACCAATGGCCGGTTGCTGAAGAGCCTGTTGAGCGGGCTCAGCTGTTCTTTTTTACCGGGCTTTATATTCGTAAATGTTTTTTCATTTCCTGTTGCTTTGCTGATATTTAACAAAATGGGTTTGCTTTTTACAGATTTGTAACCGGCAGATCTTGGGTCAAAAAAACTAAATTCCACTGCAGGTACTTCATAATTTCCTTCTTTATTTACCGCAAAAGGTATCTCAAATATCTTGGTGCCGCTAACGGGTACATCAGTGGTAACAAGATTATCCCTGAGCCTGTAATCAAACACATCTATGCCGGCCGGCCAGGAGACCTGGGGTACGGTAATAAGTTCCATATTACCGGCTCCTGAAATGCTGATGCTGAGCAGCCCGGTTTCGTCTGTACTCATAGTATTTTTTTGCACAGAAACGCTCATGTCAAAGTCGCCAACAGCTCCGTCAAAAGAAGCAGGTTTTCCGGATTCTGGTAAAGGCTTTACGGTAACGGTTACGGGTTTACTGCTGAGGTTCAGTTTTTGTACCAGCATATGATCGGGGTTAAACCCGGGGCTGTTGAATATATCATCTACAGATTGCCGGCCATGGGCGGCCTCTTCTTTTAAAAATTGAACTTCATTTTCAACCGTTGCCGTTTCAAGTTCAAAACGGCCGTGTTGCAGCGGGTACAATTGTACCTTACGAATGGTATAAACATTATATTCCCTTCCATTGAGTTTTTTCTTCGAAAAATCGTAGGCATCCGGCCGCTGAAGGTCAATTACAGAAAACCCGTTGAAAGAAGGATTTTTTGTGAGACGGCTTTCGCTTTTGAGCCGGGTGTAGAGGTTATAGGAAGCTACCAGCGGTTCGCCCACGTACACAGTGCTTTTGTCTGTTTCGAGCCGCAGCTGCATATTACGCTCAATCTTTTCGGCTATATTATCTCCCTTATGCAAAATATAATCCTTGTATTCTTCCTGGGGTTGCTGCTGCGGTTCAAATGGATCAATAATGGCAAAAGGGTTGGCGGGGCTTGTATTATTGAGTGTGCTGCCGGTTCCGTCTTTTATGTTGATAATGATTGGTTTACTTTTGTATGTTTTTCCATTTACAATGGCAACTGCCCTGCCCAGGTTCAGGCGGCCGCTTCGCCGTGGTTTTAGTAAATAACTGATCACAACATAATCGGTTTTTTTTATGGTACTGCCAATAATAGCATTACTGCCCGTTTCTTGCGAAGGTGGGCCCACCAGGGTAAAATCTTTTAGGTTGGGAGGAGTGATCTTTTCTATTGTTTCGCCATTTTCGACCATGAGGCGAAGCGTGGCATATTCATTTTTATATATCTGCGGCGGCGATATAGTGGCCACAAAATTTGTTTGCGCAGCAGTTGTTGATGCTGCCAGGATAAAAAGTAGTAGTATTAAATTGCGTAAAAATAATTTCATAAGCCGGATGCAAATGTAAAAAAGTGATCATGTAAGTTTTGTCAATAAAGGATAAATGATTGTAAGGAACTGTTAAAGGATGCTGGCGGACAATAAAACATACCGGCCCGGGCAATTTAAAATGCAGGTTAATTGCTAAAAACCTACAAATCTCCTTTCTGCGGCCTTAAAACCAGGTCTTCCACCACGGCCTGCGGCGATAGCAGGCTGGCGGCATAGATCATTTGGGCAATATCAATTGCTTCCATAATGCGTTTGTCGCTGTTGTTGAAACCTGCCCAGCTGTCGGTCATTACTGCACCCGGAAAAACCGTGGTTACTTTTATACCCTTATCTTTCAGCTCATGCCGCAGGTTCTGGCTAAACCCGTTCATAGCATATTTGCTGATGCTGTACCCGCCACCGCCTTCGTAAGGTTGCAGGGATGCAACAGAACAGATATTGAAGATATGGCCACTGGCATTTTTTATCATGGAAGGAAGTAGGGCACGGGTAAGATGGTAAGCGCTATAGAGATTGGTATCCATCATTTTTTCGAGCGAGCCTTCATGTTCATCGGCCACATTGCCGGCGATGTACACGCCTGCATTGTTGATCAGTATCCCGGGTATGCCAAAACCCAGGCAAAATTGGGCAAATGCCTCTGTTTCAGTTTTGATGGAAAGATCGGCGCTAAAAATTTCCACCTCTGCTGCTTTTGTTTGTTTTAATGCTGTTGCAGTTTCGTTCAGTGCAGTTTTGTTGCGTGCACAGAGGATCAGCCTGTTGTTTTTTTGGTTGAAAGCAACTGCAATGGCCTTGCCAATACCACGGCTGGCACCGGTGATGATGATGTTCATAAAAATAAAACTAAGAAGAAATTATAACTTGATCGTAAGGAAAGAGATAATGCTCATTGTTAAAAAAGTTGCAAAAGATCTCTTTTTCTCCTGTTCTCTTTTGTAAAAATTAAAAAGTTGCAATCACTGTAACACCCCCCTTTACATCCTGGTTCATGGTTACATTTAATTTTGTACCAATGGGCAGGAGCAGGTCTACCCGGCTGCCAAATTTAATAAAGCCAAGCTCATCATTTTGTTTTACGGTATCGCCCACCTGCAGGTAGTTCACAATGCGTTTGGCCAATGCGCCCGCGATCTGTTTAACCAGGATATCTGTTTCTCCTTTTCGGATCACGACGCTGTGGCGTTCATTTTCTGTTGATGATTTTGGGTTCCAGGCCACCAGGTATTTTCCCTTGTGATATTGGTTGTAAACCACCTGCCCGCTGATGGGATTGCGGTTAACATGCACATTGGCCGGGCTCATGAAAATAGAAACCTGCAGGCGTTTTGTTTTAAAATATTCGCCGTCCACCGCTTCTTCCATTACCACCACTTTACCATCGCAGGGCGCTATCACCAGGTTTTCTCCCGAGGTGAATTTACGTGCAGGAATGCGGAAAAAAGAAATGATGAAAAGCAGTAACCCAACCGTGATGACGAAGAACAAAATACAAAGCAACATATCGGTGCTGCCAAAAAACCAGAACATGGCAAGATTGAGCAGTACAACAATGAGTGTGGTGAGTGCAATGGTCTGGTATCCT
Source organism: Ferruginibacter sp. (assembly GCA_049291115.1). Classification (GTDB taxonomy): domain Bacteria; phylum Bacteroidota; class Bacteroidia; order Chitinophagales; family Chitinophagaceae; genus Ferruginibacter. The sequence goes on along the minus strand of JBATOU010000093.1, from coordinate 15,851 downwards.
TCCCGGTGAATGGTCATTTTGGTAGAAAATAGTGAAGAACGAAGATAAGATAATTAGGTAATTTGATGATGTGCAAATGCAGGTAATGTGCCAATACTGCCATTACGTAAATGTGCAGATGCTGCAGTTATAACATTTGAAACCTGTGAAACATTTGAAATTTCTGCTAATGCTCAACCCATTTACTTAAAACAACGGCATCATAAAGCGCAGGTACAACCATACCGCAGGCGCCGCCCAGAGCAGGGAATCGAAGCGGTCTAAAAACCCGCCGTGGCCGGGCATAAATGAGCCGCTGTCTTTGATGCCTGCCATGCGCTTAAGCTTGCTTTCAAATAAATCGCCCAGGGTGCCAAATAGGGCACAGAGTGCAGCAATGATGATCCAGTGTTTTACAGGAAGCACCGTGGCGGCAGGAATAAAATAGCCAAGCAAGGCTATCACCATCCCGCATAGCAGTGCCCCGCCCATGGTTCCTTCCCATGTTTTTTTGGGAGAAATTTTTGAGAAGGGTGTTTTTCCTATAAGCGAACCCACTATATAGGCCATGGTATCATTTATCCAGATAGAAAAAATGATGGCGCAGGGGATGAGTGGCGAGTAAATAAAGGAAGATGATAAAAAATGTTTTCCATCGGCAACAATGATATTTGAAAAGCCCATTCTTATGAGCAGTAAAACGGGAATAATGATATAAAACAACCCGAGTGGCAGATAGGTAAGGAAGTTTTTGGGTTTTATTATCCTTGCGATTTTATAAAATTCAAACAGGCATCCGCAGAGTATGACCAGGAACAAGGCAAAAAATAAAATTCCGCCCGGAATAAATAAACCGGCCAGCATCACTGCGGCAAAAACTATGGCCGTAATGGTTCGGGTTTTAAAAACTTCTTTATTAAGTGCCAAAACTGATTTGTTTAAACTTTCCTGTATCTTTTATGCAACCCAGGCAAAATATCACTGGGTCTTTCTGTCTTTATAAAAAAATCATTTCTCTGCAAATCCTGCAAATGGATCAGCTTCTGCGATCAATGCTTTTTCTTTCATTTCAATCCTGGTTTTATTCTCTGCTGAATATTTATCAAACAACCTGAAAAGAAAGATAATGGCTGCCAGGGCCAGCAATCCGCCCCACCAGGGAACTTTCGGGTCTACTGCATCCACATTCACTTTTCCTTTTGTGCGGAGTTCATAAAATAATCCGGCAACAGCCAGTGCATTGTTTAAAAAATGCGCAATGATGTTTACCCAAATATTTTTACTCTTATAAAACATCATGCCCAAAACAAAGCCCAGTATAGCACGGCTTATAAATAGGTAAATGCTTAAATGAATAAGGCTGAAAAAAACTGATGTAAAAACAATGGCCAATAAAGGCATCTTCCACCATTTTACAAACAGGTTTTGCATGGTACCGCGAAAAAACATTTCCTCAAACATGGCCGGAAAAAAGGCCATAATAAAGATAGCCAATACAAACTCGCCCCAGTTCTTAAGGTTGCTCATGGCCATTACCTGCTCATTGTATTCGTTTTCCATCTTTAATGCCCTGGCATCCAGTGTTGGAAATTGAGCAATAATGGATTTGCTTAGGTCGGCAAGCGGCCCGGCAAGAATATTTGCAAGAAAAATAATGGCAAATCCAATGGCCACCTGCTGCCAGTTTATATGTTTGTTAAACCCAAGCCAGAATTTGTTTTTTCCATTTATTACCAGGCTCCACAAAACCGCCGGTATAAACATAAGGCATAAAGTACCCAATACCTGCGCCGCACGGCTTGCGCCCACATTTTTGCTGTCTTTCAACGCATCCATTAATGCCTTACTGTCGGTAATAGAAGAGCCGGCAGGCAATACCTGCATAAAAATAACCAGTTGTACAGCAGCGGCGAGTACAAAGCCCAGTCCAAGAAAAACCAGTAACATGCCAAACTGCCCAAAACCGTTAAAGCCCTTGATACTCTTGTATTCCATCGTTTAAATTTGTACTTTTGCAGCCGCAAGATAGGCAACTAAAGGCTGTTTTTTTATACCATTGTTCAAAAACCTGTGCTGTTCAAAAACTTTGTGCCTCTGTGCGTTAGCACCCCAGAAGTTTATGCCTTGCGTTTCAGGAATAATATGCCAAATATTGGACACATACAGCTTCCGGAGTTCCCGCTACTGCTCGCTCCTATGGAAGACGTGAGCGACCCGCCATTTCGTGCCGTTTGTAAAAAAAACGGGGCCGATCTCATGTACAGCGAATTCATCAGCAGCGAAGGTCTTATAAGAGATGCCATCAAAAGCCTTAAAAAACTCGATTTCAGCGAAGAAGAACGCCCCTTTGGTATTCAAATTTTCGGGGGCGATGAAGAAGCGCTTGGCTTAAGTGCAAAAATCTGCGAAACCGTAAATCCCGACCTGGTGGATATCAATTTTGGCTGCCCTGTTAAAAAAGTAGCCCTCAAAGGCGCGGGCGCCGGTGTGCTTAAAGATATTGACCTGATGGTACGGCTTACATCATCGGTTGTAAAAAGTACCAAACTTCCGGTTACGGTTAAAACCCGCCTGGGCTGGGATGAACAAACGAAGAATATAGAAGAAGTGGCCGAGCGCCTGCAGGATGTGGGCATCCAGGCACTCAGTATCCACGGCCGTACCCGCACACAGATGTACAAAGGCCTGGCCGACTGGACACTGATCGCAAAAGTTAAAAACAACCCCCGTATTAAAATACCCATTTTTGGCAATGGCGATATCGACAGTCCGCAAAAAGCACTCGAATATAAGAATCGCTATGGAGTGGATGGTATTATGATCGGCCGGGCGGCCATTGGTTATCCCTGGATCTTTCGTGAAATAAAACATTTTGTAAAAACCGGCGAGCTGTTGCCGCCACCCACACTTGCCGAACGTACTGAAGTGTGCCGCACGCATCTTCAAAAATCTGTTGAGTGGAAGGGTGCTGTTGTAGGCATTAATGAAATGCGCCGGCATTATACCAACTACCTCAAAGGCTTACCCAATATAAAAGAGTTTCGTTATAAACTGGTAACGCTTACCAGCCCCGATGCAGTTAACGAAGTGCTGGCACAAATAGAAGAACATTATAAAGGTTATACATTCGAACGCCAGCCCATACAACTGGTGGATTACCATGAGAAGTGTCCGTTGTAGGATCGGTTGATCTATAATTCAATGATTCCTTCTTCCTTTAAATTTAGAAAATTTTCTTCAGTAATTTCAATAAAGTGGCAGCTTCATGTGTTTGGTGGTCCGGGAGTTTTTCGATTAAGCGATTAGTCAAACCATCATCAAAAGCCATCAAATCGGATAATGTTTAACAATAAACGGTGTGAAGACAAACTCATTCAATTTATTATTAACACATTTGGCAAAACGGCCCTGATAATATTTCATGCTGTTTTATATTGTTAGTTTTAAAAATCGTTGGTAAATATATTGATCAATAATTTATTGGATTCAATTTCGTATGCCTGATTCTTATTACCCGGATATTGTCCTTTGAAATATGATATGTTATTCTGTAGCGGTAAATTTCAAAAGCACGAAAAGAACCATCGTTATTAATTCTGAATTTATCTGGCGGATAAAACTGGGGGTTTGATGGAATTTTCCGGATAAGGAACAGGATTTTCTCTTTTACTTTTTTGGCATTTTGCGGAGAATCTTTTAGAATGTAATGATATGCCTGCCTTAATGCCAGTTTGGCGTTATCATCAATAATGATTTTTGGCAAAGATTTTACCATGATTCCATTTCCTTTTCCAGCTCATCAATCCCTGTAAAATGGCCTTTATCAATGCGCTCCATGGCTTCATCAAGTTCTTTGTTGTATTGATCCAGGCTTTGCGGGGTTACAGCAGTTTCACGGCTCCCAAGGAAAGTTTTAAGCATTAGCAATACGGATTTTTTTTCTGCGTCATTTAACTGCATAAAATACCGGAGCATTTCCTGAGATATAGATGCGGATGTAGGCATGACATTTTGTTTCTAACAAATTTACTTTAAAAATCCGTCAATTGAAAGTTTACAATAGTATTTTTGATAAATTTCAGTTAACCTCCGGACAATTCAGTGTCATCCAAAAAAAGATAAAACTATACTGAAGTTAATATAACATGAAAAGAAGATTAAAATATTTATTTTTTACCCTGCTCATATTATTTGGCCTGCTGAATATTGTTGTTATCTTTCATGCCTATAAATTCACTCATTTTTATAATGCCGGGGAAGTAATTGTAAAAAAGAAAGAAGAAAAAACAAAGGGCGATATTATAAAAGAAATGCTTTTTGGCCAAAATTTTACCAAGCTGCAAAACATAAAGGCCGACAGCAGTTTTAATACTTTTTATCTTACAACAAAAGACAGCATTAAACTCGAAGGCTGGTATTTTCCTGCGCAAAATGCTAAAGGTACCATAGCGATGTTTCATGGCCATGGCGGCAGTAAAACCGGCATGATGGAAGCCTCCCGTGCGTTTAACGAACTGGGTTATAATACGGCCCTTATCGACTTTCGTGCGCATGGCGGCAGTGACGGAAACACCTGCACCATTGGCTGGGATGAGGCAGAAGATGTAAAGCTGGCCTATGATTTTGTAAAGCAAAATGGCGAAAATAACATTGTTCTCTGGGGGTCTTCGCTGGGAGCCGCCACCATTTTAAAATCTGTTCAGCAATACCAGTTACAGCCTTCGAAGCTTATTTTAGAAATGCCTTTTGGCTCCCTCAAAGAAGCAGTGAAAGGCCGTATCAAAATGATGAACCTGCCGCCCGAACCGGTAACTACGCTGCTCACTTTCTGGGGAGGAACCATACATGGTTTCTGGGCCTTTAATTTAAAACCGGCCGAATATGCAAAAGAAATAAAATGCCCGGTTTTGCTCCAGCGGGGTAAAAACGATACAAGGGTCACTCAAAAAGAAACAGATGATATTTATGCAAACATACCAGGCCAAAAGGAAATGGTACTTTATGATAGTTGCGGCCACGAAATGCTGTGTAAGAAGGAGAAAGAAAAATGGAGATCGGCCGTAAGCAGGTTTCTTACCAATTAATTTTTTAATTAGAATATACCAAGTTCATAACAGGAAAATGCACCCCGCAGATATATCAATACTTGATTATAGTTATCACTTACCGGACGAAAAAATAGCTTTGTACCCGCTTGAACAGCGTGATGCATCCAAACTGTTGATATATAAACAGGGGCAAATAACCTCAAGCCATTTCAGTAAAATTGCTGATTTTATTCCGGCAAACAGCCTGCTTGTTTTTAATAACAGCAGGGTTATCAACGCACGCATTCTTTTTACAAAACCCACAGGCGCCAAAATAGAAATATTTTGCCTTGAACCTGCGGGAAGTATTACAGAATACAGCACCGTAATGGCCCAAACCGGCAGCAGCCGCTGGAAATGTCTTGTAGGGGGAGCCGCTAAATGGAAAGAAGAATTACTGGAGAAAAAAAATGAGCTGGACGGCAGGGAAGTATTACTTCATGCCAAAATGATTGAAAAACTTTCGGATGCATATATCATTGAGTTCAGCTGGCAACCGGCATCCATTTCTTTTGCTGCCATTACCGAGGCAGCCGGCCATGTTCCTTTACCACCCTATATCAAACGAAGTACCCGTGCAGAGGATACAAGCCGTTATCAAACTATTTTTGCGCAACAGCAGGGATCGGTGGCTGCGCCTACAGCCGGGCTTCATTTTACAGAAGATGTTTTTACAAAACTTAAAGAAAAAAATATTGAAAAGGCTTTTCTTACGCTGCATGTAGGAGCCGGAACTTTTAAACCTGTTAAAGCTGCGGCTATGCAGGATCATGAGATGCATGCGGAGTATATCGATGTGGATATTGATACGATCGAAAAAATTAAAGCAATGACCGGCCATATTGCAGCAGCGGGAACCACTTCGCTGCGTACCGTGGAAACCTTATACTGGCTGGGCGTAAAAGCATTGGTTCAGCCGGGGATAGAAAAACTTTCACTTGAACAATGGGATGTTTACCAAGCGCCTTTGGCAGCTTCCATGTTTTCTAAAAAAGAAGCGCTTGAAAGTTTAGTGGCCTGGCTGAAAAAAAATAATCTCCAGAATGTTTTTACCCAAACACAATTGCTGGTAGCGCCTGGATACCGGTTCCGGGTGGCCGATCTGCTCATTACCAATTTTCATCAGCCACAATCAACCCTGCTTTTGCTGGTGGCAGCTGCTATGGGAAGCGATTGGAGAAAATTGTACAACTATGCACTTGAAAATGATTTCCGCTTTTTAAGCTACGGCGACGGGAACCTGATCTTTATAGACCGCCGACAAATTTTCTAGGGCTGTATAGTAACCCTTGTACCTACAGGAATTAAATTGTACAACTCCTGCATTTCAGAATATTTTACAGAAACACATCCATCGGTCCAGTTGTAAAAATTATCAACGGTCCATTCTTCTTCTTTGCGGGTGGAGTGAATGGCAATGCCGTTTCCGATGCGAGCATTTTTTGGGATGAGCCCCTGCGATTTTCTTTCGTTAAACCTGCGGTAACTTTCCGGTGTGGGGTAATCGAGCAGCATCTGCGGGCCCCATTTTGGGTTCACTCTTTTTTGAATGATCTTAAAACTGCCCGTGGGGGTGCGCTTATCGCCTTCCCGCATTTTATCACCCAGGTCCTGGCTGCCAAAAACGATCGGGTAAGTGGCATACCAGCCTTCATCGTCGTATACTTTCAGTTCGTAATCGCTTTTATCAACAATGATATAAAGACTCATTCCTTCCCGTAGTTTACGGTCGGCTTTTTTTGCTACTGCGAAAATATTTCGTGCAGATGGAACAAACGCAACAAGCAGGCCAAGCACAGTAATGACAGAAAGGGGAAGCAAAAAGCGGTTTTTCATTTCGTAGACGATTTTGGCTTTTAAATAAAACGTATATCCGGCGGCAATATTTTGCCGTGGTGGATAACAATCATTTGCCGGGGTGAAAATAGATATTTTTCGGGCCTTTTTCCGCTAAAAAAAGGTGAAAATTATCCCCAAAACAGGTTAAAATCTTTTAACAGCTTGCTGGTCAAAAGCATAATTTGTGCCATAACTGCTATCATATAATTCCGGTTCATGCAAACGCACCCTCAGTTACCCGTTTGGAAGCCTGCGCCTTTTGTAAGGTTGCTGTTGCCGCTTATTGCAGGCATCCTGCTTCAGTGGTACATTGGCTTTGGCCTTCGTTTTATTCTTATTACGAACATTTGTTATGGCCTGGCATTCCTGCTTTTTCAATTTTTATCTATTACGTTAAGGTTCAGGTTAAAGTATATGCAGGGCATACTGCTCAATTTCTTTATATTAAGTCTTGCCCTGCTGCTTACCTACCGGGCCAACAGCAGCCGCTGCAGCAACTGGTACGGAAATTTGATGACCGACAGCAGTAAACTATTATTAAGGATCAATGAACCACTTACAGCAAAGGATAAATCTTATAAGACCACGGCTGAGGTGGAAGCAATTGTTAATACCGGCACAGTAAAAATTGCAACTGGTAAACTGCTCCTGTATTTTTCAAAGACAGGAAATATCCAGTTGCAGTATGGCGATAAGATCATCATTGATAAACCACCGCAGTGGATCAGGAATTCGGGCAATCCCGGTTCATTTAATTATGAACGGTACAGCAGCTTCCAGCAATTGTTTCATACGGTTTACCTGAAGCCGGAAGATTATGTTGTGGCAGGCGAAAGCTCACCCAACTGGTTTTACGGTTTTCTGTACCATTCGCAGGATTATATCTTAAACGCCCTGCGGAAAAATATTCCGGGAAGTGCAAATGAAGAAGGCATTGCAGAAGCGCTCCTGATAGGGTATAAAGAAGATCTTGATAAAGACCTGGTGCAGGCATACAGCAATACCGGCGTGGTGCATATTATTGCCATATCGGGCCTTCACCTGGGACTGATATACGCTGTACTGGTATGGATATTTACGAAGATGGGTGTTATGCGCCGGTCAAAAACAGTTTCGGTGATACTGATTCTTACAGTGCTTTGGATGTTTTCATTGCTTACCGGTGCCTCTGCATCTGTACTCCGAAGCGCCGTTATGTTCAGTTTTTTGCTTACGGGTAAAACATTTTTCCGGCAGGCATCGGGTTATAATGCACTGGCCGCCTCTGCTTTTTTATTGCTGTGCTGGAACCCTTATTATTGCTGGGATGTGGGCTTTCAGCTGAGTTACCTGGCCGTATTCGGAATCATGTGGTTGCAGCAGTTCATTTACAAAATTTGGTTTATTAAAAGCAAATGGTTGCGGCAGGTTTGGGCCATGATAAGTGTAACGCTGGCGGCGCAGCTAATTACGTTTCCGGTTTGCATTTATTATTTTCACCAGTTCCCTAATTTGTTTTTATTTACCAACCTGCTGGCCGTGCCGCTTTCCACCATCATATTATATGCAGAACTGCTGCTCATCGTATTTGCGTCCATAACACCGGCCGCAACTTTATTAGGGAAAGCCGTTTACTGGCTTATTTATGCCATGAACTATATTGTACAAAAGGCCAACGATCTTCCTTTTTCGGTGATTGACAGGATCTATGCAAACCTTTACAGCACCTGGGCCCTGTATGTGCTCGTTTTTTCTTTAAGTGCCTGGCTGCTGTATAAAAAGAAAAAATTATTATACTTCTCTTTCCTGCCGCTTTTGATGTATGCTGCGATGATGTTTCATGCTGTCGCAGAAAGAGATAAGCAGCAGAAAATTATCATCTATAATATAAACCGGTACAGGGCCGTTGATTTTGTGTATAAAGATGAATACTTTTTTGAAGGTGACAGTATATTGCTGCAGGATGCACTGCCACGAAATTTTTACCTTAAGCCTGCACGCATTTCCATGCAGTTGCAGGAATCAAAAAAACGGTTTCGGCATCTCGTTAAAAAAGGAGCTGTTTACCACTTTGCCGGCAAAACGCTTTTTATGGCCGATAAGGAATTTATTCCTGATTCTGCTACCGGTAAACTAAAAGTGGATATTTTATTGATATCAAAGAATCCAAAATATACAATGGCCAACATTACAGGCCGTATTGAGCCATCTGTTATTGTTTTTGATGCCTCCAATGCATTGTGGAAAATTGCGGAATGGAAAAGAGAATGCGATGGGTTACATTTGCATTACCATTCGGTTCCCGAACAGGGAGCTTTCGTTCTCGATCTCTAAGTCTTCATTTTATGCAAAAAAAAATCAGCGCAGCGCTTATTTCCGTTTTTTATAAAGATGGCCTCGAAAATATTGTGCAACAGTTGCAGCAGCTTGGCGTCACCATCTACAGTACCGGTGGTACGCAGGAATTTATAGAGAAACTTGGGGTAACATGTGTGCCTGTGGAATCACTTACCAGCTACCCGTCGATACTGGGCGGAAGGGTTAAAACACTTCATCCTGTCGTATTTGGCGGCATATTGGGTAAAAGGGCCGATGCACAGCACCTGGCAGAAATGAAACAGTATGGTATACCGGAAATTGATCTCGTGATAGTGGATCTTTATCCTTTTGAGGAAACGGTTAAAAACACAACAGATGAAAAACAGATCATAGAAAAAATAGATATAGGCGGACCTTCCATGATTCGTGCCGCGGCCAAAAACCACCAGGATGTGCTGGTGCTGGCCGCAAAAAAAGATTATCCGCAGTTACAAAAAATACTGGAAGAACAGAAAGGCATAACAAGCCTGGAGCAACGCCGCCTGTTTGCCATTAAGGCATTTGATGTGTGTACACAATATGATACAGCCATTTCATCTTACTTCAACAAAGTAAATGTTGAAACGCCTTTTAATAAAGAAGCCAAAATACTGCGTTACGGAGAAAACCCCCATCAGCAGGCCAGCTTCTTTGGAAATACAGGTGAAATTTTTAACCAGCTCCATGGAAAAGAACTGAGTTATAATAACCTGGTGGATGTAGATGCGGCCATGCAGCTGATGAATGAGTTCAGGCAGGATGAGGATGCTGTATTTGCTATTATTAAACACAATAATGTATGCGGCATAGCAAAGCGTTCGGGCCTGAATGCAGCCTGGGAAGCGGCCCTGGCCGGCGATCCCGAAAGCGCTTTTGGCGGTGTACTGGTATGCAACAGGCCAATGGATGCACAAACCGCCTATGCCATCAATGAATTATTTTTTGAAGTGCTCATTGCCCCATCTTTTGAAGCTGATGCATTTAAAATACTGCAGCAAAAGAAAAACAGGATACTGCTGCAGGTCAATAATTATCCTGTCGCCACATTTCAGTATAAAACCCTGCTCAATGGTATCTTGCTGCAGCAAAACGACGAAGGAAATTACCTCGAATGGAAAGAAACCGGCGGGCGTAACTGTACAGAAGCGGAAACGCAAAACCTTGTTTTTGCAAATATCATCTGCAAGCATTTGAAAAGTAACGCCATTGCACTGGTGAAAGATATGCAGCTGGTGGGCAAAGGGTGCGGGCAAACAAGCCGCATTGATGCATTGCGCCATGCCATAGAAAAAGCAAAACAGTTTGGCGCCTCCCTTGATAAGGCCGTATTGGCCAGCGATGCGTTTTTTCCGTTTGATGATTGTGTAAAAATTGCACAGCAGGCGGGTATTGCGGCATTTATACAACCCGGCGGGTCTATCAGGGACAATGATTCTATTGAATACTGCAAACAAAATAATTTGGCCATGGTGCTTAGCGGCATGCGGCATTTTAAACATTAATTTTTTTTGAAAAAGCAAATACAACAAAGCTCCCGTGCCAAAGCATATATAGCTTTGTTCATTACCAGCATTGTTTGGGGCACCACCTGGGTGGCCAGTAAGATGGCAGTGGCAGAACTCCCGGCATTACAGATGGCAGGTATACGGCAGTTTATTGCCGGCGTGCTGCTGGTGGGGTTTTTTATACTGCACAAAAAACTTTCATTGCCCACGGCAAAAGAATTCCGCTGGCTACTGGTGATGGCATTGCTCATGTTTGTTTTTGCAAACGGCTTAAGCACATGGGGCGTAAAATTCATACCGGCCGGTATGGCTTCGCTGATTGGCACCTTGTATCCACTGAGTGTGGTCATTATTGAAGCCGTTTTTTACCGGCAGCGGAATTTTTCAGTACTTACCATTATAGGAATGTTTTTAGGTATCACCGGTGTGGGCATTGTTTTTTACGAAAATGCTTTTCATCATTCGGGAAGTAATTATGTTTGGGGTTTGATCTTGTCGGTACTTGCTATGCTCAGTTGGAGTTTTGGAACAGTATTTATGACCCGCAATAAACGCCCGATGAATCCTTACTATGCCACCGGCTGGCAAATGCTGCTAAGTTCAGTGATACTGTATTTGGTGGCTGCCTTTACCTCGCCCACACAGGCGCTTACAGCCATCTCCTTTAAAGCCTGGGGCCTGATATTGTACCTGGTTGTTTTTGGCTCCATACTCACTTTTGTGGCGTTCATTTACAGCATGAAAAAATTGCCTGTTGCCCTTGCATCCCTGTATGCTTATATAAACCCGCTGGTGGCCATGCTGGTGGGGGCATTACTGTTAGATGAAAAACTTACCCTGTATATTTTTTGGGGAGCTGTAGTTACACTTAGCGGCGTGTTTCTTGTAAACTACAGCATTAGAAGGAGCCGGGCAAAACTTATTGCTGAACCTGAGCTATAAAATTTTTATACATTTCTTTCCAGCCTGCAAAATCTCTTGCTGTTCCTAAAAAATTATTGTGAAAAATACAGGTGAATGGCGCATGAGCGGTTTTACATTGGTTAAAATAATTCATCATCTCATCATAAGCCTCTGCAACAGTATATTTTTGTTCATAATGACTGTTGGCATCCATGAAGCAAAACGGGTGCAGCAGCAGGGTGCTTACTTTTTCATTTGCAAGATCGTACCAGTAAAATGCCGATGCCACCGATGCCCTGAAGCCATTTATGCTGCCATAACCCATGCTGTAATCTTCTGCAATACCGGCATCCAGCAGCTGATGATAAGTTTGGGGAATATCTATTTTTATATAGTGTTGCCGCGATTTTGTAACCGCTTTGCCCGATATCTCCTGCAACAGTTCTTTTTCTCTTTTCATCAATGCGGCTTTTTCATTGGATGCCCAGGAAGGATGGATGCCGGTTTCGTATTTGGCGGCATGGCTGCTGATAAGCTCCCGCAGTGGCTGGCTCGAGGGAAGGATATTGCGGTCGTAAAGTCCGTTTTTTTCTGCCAGTAAAAAGAAATAAACCGGTTTCAATGCATGCTGTTCATGCAGCGCATCCATAAACGCATAGCTGTCGTAAGGGTCTTTGACCAGGCCTGCCAGAGAAACCACCCTTGATAACGATGGCTTTTTAATAAGGCCACCAATGCTTCTTAAAAGCCCTTTATTTTTATACGACCATGCAATATCGATATCATAGGTTGGTAAAAACAAAAATTTGTTTAAATGGTATTTTAATGAGGGGAATAGCTGTTGCAACTGTTCTGCAAAATCCAGGATCCAAAAATTGATCAACGGTATGTTTAAAAAACCTTCTTTGTACGCCAGCGAATTTTCATGAGCATACCTTCCGTACATGTCTTTTTTATGAGGAAGATATTCTTCGTAGCGGCTGATGAGATAAAAGCTGGCTGCAAAAATATCAAAACTATAACCCGGGCCCGATTTAAAAAATGCTTTTTTTTTGTTCAGCTCAAAACATTGTGTATCCTGCACTGCAATAGTTTCTTCAAACAAAAGCGGGTGTGGTACCAGCTGCATGCTCCCGTCATTGAAAGCGGTATCACTGTAATTTAGTTTAGGGCCATCATAATGTACGAAGCTTTCGGCATGCGTGGTAAGGCTGTAAGCGCAGTTGAGCTGTTCGGTAAATATAAATTTACAGATATACTGAAGGCGGTGAGAACTGGTATGTGCAAAAATGAGCATCCTTTTATTTCTTATACCGTTCTTTCCATAGCTGGTTAAATGTTTTTTGGCTGAACTCCAGCTCACTCCTGTGTTTTGCCCAGCCCCTGAATAAACTGTTCACTACTTTATTTTTAAGCGGGCCGCTTCCCAGGTTCATCATGCCCCGGTTGAGGCTGGCGTTTTTCCAGAGTTTCCAGGCAATGCGCTCTCCAACGCCTGCATAGCCTTCTTCCACCGACTCTTTGCGGTTATGGAGCAGCAGTTCGTGGAGGTTAATTTTTACGGCACACACTTCTGTACAGTTTCCGCAAAGGGAAGAGGCATAACTCAGGTGTTTGAATTCTTCCATGCCTTTCAGGTTGGGTGTTATTACACTTCCAATTGGGCCGCTGTAAGTAACGCCATAAGCATGGCCTCCGATATTTTTATACACCGGGCATGCATTGAGGCAGGCACCGCAGCGGATGCAATACAGGCTTTCCCGCTGTACCGGGTCTTTTAAGATATTGGTGCGGCCATTATCGAGCAGGATCACATACATTTCTTCGGGGCCATCTGTTTCATGCGGCTGGCGGGGGCCGCTTATGATACTGCTGTATACCGTAATCTTTTGACCGGTACCAAAAGTGCTCAGCAGTGGCCAAAACAGGGCCAGGTCGGTAATAGAGGGAATCATTTTTTCGATACCCACCACCACGATATGCGTTTTTGGAAAAGCGCAGCTTAACCTGGCATTGCCTTCGTTTTCGGTAAGCGCAATGCTGCCAGTGTCGCTGATGATAAAATTGGCGCCGGTAACGCCCACTTCGGCCTCTACATATTTTTTCCGCAAAATATTCCTGGCAACCAGTGTAAGTTCCTGTGGGGTAAGTTTGGGATCGGTGCCCAGTTTTTCGGCAAAAAGTTTGGCTACATCTTCCTTGCTCTTATGCATGGCCGGCGTTACAATATGATAAGGCGGTTCATCATCGAGTTGCTGAATGTATTCGCCCAGGTCGGTTTCCACGCTTTCTATCCCTTGCTGCTGCATGGCTTTATTGAGGTGGATCTCCTCGGTAACCATACTCTTGCTTTTTACCAGGGTCTTACAATTTTTTTCTTTACAGATACGTACAATTTCATCAATGGCCTGCTGGGCGGTTTCGGCCCAAATCACTTTGCCTCCCCGGGCGGTAAATTGCTGCTCAAAATGTAAAAGCTGGGTATCCAGGTTTTCAATGGCCTGCCATTTTATGTTTTTTGCAAGTTCCCTCGCAAGATGCACATCTTCAAACTGCAATTTGCCTTGCGGCACCACGGCATTGTAACGCCCGATGTTGAAATTGATGGTGCGCCTGTGTTCCAGGTCGGCCGCTTTGATCGTGCTCTTGGCTAAAAAGGATTGGGATGAATCTGACATTATTTTTTAAAATTACCGGCTTAAAATATCAAAAGGATGCATGTTAAGCAGTTGTAAAGATAAATTAAAGAAAACTGACCGCAATCATTTACTACTGTACCTGTACAAAGTCATTTTACCCGGCAAAAACAGATCATGCTGACGAAAAGCAGTTAAGTTCATAACGGGCGTCAGCATCCGGGCGTAGCCTTCTTACTAATTTCGCCTTCTGAAAACTGCAGCAGGTATATTTTACCAGTTGTACAAAATTTCAGCTCAATTTTTTGGACGGTCAATAATAATCACTATTAAAAATAAACAAATGGAAACAACAGATCAAACAATAGCAATGCCCCGTATTGGCGATAAAGCGCCCGAGTTTAAAGCCATCACTACACAGGGTGAAATTAATTTCCCTACCGATTATAAGGGCAAATGGGTGATACTTTTCAGCCACCCTGCCGATTTTACGCCCGTTTGCACTTCAGAGTTCATGACCTTTGCAAAAAGGGAAGAGGAGTTTAAAGCATTGAACTGCCAGCTGGTAGGGCTTTCGGTAGACGGACTCTACAGTCATATTGCCTGGCTGCGTACCATTAAAGAAAAAATTGAATACCGGGGGATGAAGGATGTGGAAGTGAAATTTCCGCTCATAGAAGACATCAGCATGGAAGTGGCAAAAAAATACGGGATGATACAGCCTGGCGAAAGTTCAACCAAGGCAGTAAGGGCCGTTTTTTTTATTGACCCAAAGGGAACAATACGGGCTATTATCTATTACCCGCTTTCGCTGGGCAGAAATTTTGATGAACTCAAACGGGCCCTGGTGGCCATGCAAACTGCCGATAAATACAGCATTGCCACGCCGGCCGACTGGAAGCCAGGCGATGATGTGATTGTTCCACCGGCAGGATCCTGTGGTGCAGCTAAAGAAAGGATGGAGGGGAAAGATGATCTTACCTGCCATGATTGGTTCTTCTGTACCAAACCACTTGCAAAAGAAATGGTGGAGATGGCAAGTAAGACCAGTTGATGCAACTGCATTTGCAAAAACAAGGTCACTTCGGGATAAGGCGGTATGTTGAAAATAGTATCACGAATTGAATGAATAGGATCTGTATTCAAAAATTACTGTATATAATTAAAATCTTTTTCTGGGTGTTTACAAACTGAAATTAAACGTACATAATCTTTAGTAATTTCAGAATGATCTTGCAGCGTGTACTGCCGGGGTGGATAGAATTCATCATCAGTTTGGTTCCTATATACTTGCACATTCTTCATTAAGTAAGTTACAATGAATTTTATTTTTTCAAACTGTTGTATTTCAGTAGTATAACTATTGCCGAGAATTTCAGTTTCAACAGTGTTAACAAAAGAGTTTATGACTTCTAGTCGTCCATAAAAAATTGATAGATTAACGTGTTGTGCTATTAAAAATACTCGGGTTAGCACAGGATTTTAGAAAATAATTAAAATTTCGATCCTAAGAGTAGAATTACCAAAGCTGAAGCTACCGAAGGACAAACGCTGAATAGAGCTAC
>JBATOU010000092.1:0-1745 GCA_049291115.1 Ferruginibacter sp. | reverse complement strand
GGATTTGGAAGCACTGCCCCCTTTGGCGATCCGACCAGCCGAGAACTTTTGGCTACACCCCCGGTTTGGCTCACGTTTGGTGCCGTAGTGCTAGTTGGTACGCTCGGAGTGCTCATTCTCTCGCGCCGAGTCCGGGCTGTGGAGGTGGTCGGTTGATTTCCCTCCACAACGTCAGCCGCTGGTACGGATTCGTGATCGGTCTAAACGACATCACGGTGGAGATTCCGGTTGGAATCACCGCGTTGATCGGCCAGAACGGCTCGGGCAAGAGCACGATGATCAAGCTCATCACGGGTCAGCTCAAGCCGACCACGGGGCATGTCGAAGTGCTCGGCCAGAATCCGTTCGCGAACCCCGCCGTGTTCGAACAACTTGGCTATTGCCCGGAAATTGACAATTTCTACGAGCACATGTCGGGGCGGCAGTTTGTCGAACACATGTCTCGCCTTCGCGGCATGACCAAGGACCAAGCCAAGTCCATCGCGACCGAAATGCTGCAGATGGTCGGAATGATAGACCGGTGCGACCGGCCAATTCAGGGCTACAGCAAAGGCATGCGCCAGCGCATTAAGCTTGCCCAGGCCATGGTCCATGACCCACAGGTTATACTCTTAGACGAGCCTCTCAACGGCCTCGACCCGGTCGGACGCCGTGAGTTCATCCACTTGCTCGGATGGCTTGCCGAAAAGGGCAAAGCGATTGTGGTTTCCAGCCACATCCTGTTCGAGCTGGAGCAAATGACGCGGAGCATCCTGCTTCTTCACCGGGGCCGTTTGCTGGCCCATGGTGACCTGAGAGTTATTCGATCGCTCATTGATAAGCACCCCCACCAAATTCGCATCGAAACTCCCACTCCGCGCGCGCTCGCTTCCGAACTCATGCACCTCGAAGGCGTAGTGAGCGTGCAGGTCGAAGATCTGGACCGAATCGAGTTGCAAGTGAAACAACCCGAGTTTTTCTATCCAAAGTTGGGCGAAATCGTCCGATCTAATCAGTTTGTCGTACTGGGCGTGGAGTCACCCGACAACAACATGGAAGCGGTGTTCCGCTACTTGGTGGAGGCCTAACCGATGCTTGGTTACATCTATCGGCAACAACTCGGGCAGCTTCTCAACGCGAAGCGAATACTGCTCACACTCTTCGGAGCACTCGCCATCGGCGGGCTCTGTCTGGTCTATCTGAACGCTCGCGGAAACGCGGCCCCGGTAGAGCACACTTACGTGCGACTTTCCGAGGCAATCATCATCCGAATTGCTGCCCTTGTGTGCGCAATTTACACCATGAATGTGGTGTCGGCTGAGATTCAGCAGAAGACCATCGTGTATCTCGTCACCGTGCCCGTTAAGCGGTCCGTTATGTTCTTGGGCCGCGTTCTGGCCGCAGGCACCGCGAGCGCGTTAGCCAGCATACTGTTCGTCCTCATCACAGGCCTGGTGGCTTTCAAATCGCAGGCATTCGGGGCGGCCGCACCGATGCTTCTCCGTGATTGCGCCGCTATCGGTCTCGGAGCGTTCGCCTACTGCGGAATCTATGCCGTGTTCTCGCTCTTGCTGAACCACGCGCTCCTCTATTCCCTTCTCTTTGCATTCGGTTGGGAGACATTGGTTCCGAACATGCCGGGCGACTTGTATAAAGGGAGCATCCTGCGGCATATCATCAGTGCCGCCCAGCACCCGGAGATCCCTCGTGCCCCCAATGGAGTCACGGGAACCATACAACGCGCGTTCGACACGACCTTCTACATC
>JBATOU010000091.1:0-1680 GCA_049291115.1 Ferruginibacter sp. | reverse complement strand
AACGGGAGGCATCATTTGTTTATTGACCAGTACCCGCTATTT
Source organism: Ferruginibacter sp. (assembly GCA_049291115.1). Lineage (GTDB taxonomy): Bacteria > Bacteroidota > Bacteroidia > Chitinophagales > Chitinophagaceae > Ferruginibacter. Next base: position 1,638 of record JBATOU010000091.1, on the reverse strand, counting down.
TTTGTAAAAGCGGGTATTCTGGCGATTATTATCTGTTACCTTATGGCTATCATTCAGAAATGGTATTACCAGGAAAAGCAAATTGCTGTGCAGAAACTGGAATCTGCCCTGATGGCTGAAAAGATGCTTAACCAGCTGAATACAGAACGCAGCCGCATTGCTGCAGATATGCATGATGATATGGGTGCCGGGCTCAGCCGTATGAGGTACCTGAGTGCAGCCATTCAGCAAAAGGTACAGGATGAAAATATACATGGAGAGTTAGACAAGCTGATTAGCAGCAGCGACGAACTGGTAGACAGGATGAATGAAATAATCTGGACATTAAACAGTTCAGATGGAACCCTGGAAGATACGCTGTATTATATCCGCAGCCAGTGCAGTGAAATGCTGGACCATGCAAATATCAATGTTGAATATGATCTCCCTCAGAGTATTCCTTACAAGATAATTAGCAGTGATGATAAGCGAAATTTGTACCTGTTGGTTAAGGAAGCCGTGCACAATGCCATAAAGCATTCAGGTGCAGATTTAGTGAACATAAAATGCACTATTGCTGATACAATAGAGTTTACAGTTACTGACAACGGACGTGGCTTTGACACTGCTGCTATTAAGAAAACCGGCAATGGCCTGATTAATTATAAAAAACGGATTGGTAAACTGAACGGGCATTACCAGCTGGTAACAGCACCGGGAAAAGGAACTAAGACCATTTTTAAAATACCCTTTTGGAGCATTTCATAACTTTCATAGCCTATTTAGTGCGCCATGAACCCTAAGAAATGTTAGGGCGATTTCAATGGATAATTTATATATCTTTAATTGAATATATAAAAGATCATATAAGTCCATATACTTATTTAACCTTTCCTCTGAGAAGCGCTGCTAATAACATTCTAGTAAATAGTTAATTAACTTTTTTATGAAAATTATTTGTACCCTGATCAGTAGTTTTCTGTTCTGTATCACTTCAATATTTGCACAGGCACCTGTAAACGATGATTGTATCAATGCAATTGATCTTGTTTTGGGTATCAATACATGTAGTAACCCGGTAAACGGTACAACAGAAAATGCAACTCAAAGTATGCAGGCTGCGCCTTCTTGCGATTACCTCGCTGGTGGATGCGATGATGATGTATGGTACAAATTTACAGCTACACAATCCGGTTTCGTTAATTTTCAATTCAGTAATATAGCTGGTGTAAATGAATATGCTTATTTAAGTGCTGCATTGTATTCAGGGAATGATTGTAATAACCTTACTGAGGTTTCCTGCAGTTATTATGCACCATATTTATCCCGTGTACATGTTACGCAAGGCATAACTTATTATTTAAGGCTGTTCACTTATTCACTTGACCCGCAGGAGTATAAATCATTTACGCTTTGTGCTTATCTTGATAGTCATGATGAGTGTATAACTGCCGGGGAATTAGTTGTAGGAAATATTATGGGAATTGGATTTAATACCACCAATGCTACAACAGATGGAAGCACAGAAAGCAGTACAAATCCATTGCCTGCCTGCGCCGGTTATAACGATGATGTATGGTATAGAATAACTGCTCCGCTCACAGGAAATATTCATGTAAGGCTTTATGGTTGGGCCAACCTTTCATACCAGGTATACTC
>JBATOU010000090.1:0-2249 GCA_049291115.1 Ferruginibacter sp. | reverse complement strand
GTGTGGATTGATCCAACACACGGTGATCATACGCTTTTAACTTGATGCGAATTTTTTCATTAAGCATAATTTTTGCCTATTCAACAATATCAGATACCGTACCGGCACCAACTGTTCTGCCACCTTCTCTGATAGCAAATCTTAATCCTTTCTCCATCGCGATCGAATTGATCAATTCAATATCCATTGCAATGTTGTCTCCCGGCATTACCATTTCTGTTCCTGCCGGTAAGTTTGCTACTCCGGTCACATCTGTTGTGCGGAAGTAGAACTGCGGTCTGTAGCCCGTAAAGAACGGGGTGTGGCGTCCGCCTTCTTCTTTCGTCAAAACATATGCTTCAGCTTTGAACTTCTTATGCGGGGTGATCGTTCCCGGCTTGGCGATTACCTGTCCTCTTTCGATGTCTTTTCGGTCAACACCGCGAAGCAATAATCCAACGTTGTCTCCTGCTCTTCCTTCGTCAAGCAGTTTCTTGAACATTTCAACTCCGGTGCAAACCGAGTTTCTCGTGTCTTTGATTCCAACGATCTCAACCGCTTCGTTTACTTTCACGATTCCGCGTTCGATTCTTCCCGTTGCTACCGTTCCGCGTCCTTGAATGGTGAAGATATCTTCTACCGGCATCAAGAACGGCAAATCTGTCTGACGGGCTGGTGTCGGGATAAAGCTGTCTACCGCTTCCATCAAAGCTTCTACTGTCGGTTCCCATTTCGGATCGCCTTCCAGTGCCTTTAATGCTGATCCGCGAACGATTGGTGTATCGTCTCCCGGGAATTCATATGATGACAAGAGTTCTCTGATTTCCAGTTCAACCAGTTCCAGCAATTCTTCGTCGTCTACCATGTCAACCTTGTTCATGAAAACAACCATCGCCGGTACGCCTACCTGACGTGCCAACAAGATGTGTTCACGTGTTTGCGGCATCGGTCCGTCCGTTGCTGCACAAACCAGGATCGCTCCGTCCATCTGGGCTGCTCCCGTGATCATGTTCTTTACATAGTCAGCGTGTCCCGGACAATCTACGTGAGCGTAGTGACGATTCGGTGTTTCATACTCAACGTGCGATGTCGCAATCGTGATACCTCGTGCTTTCTCTTCAGGTGCATTGTCAATCGAATCAAACGATCGAAATGCCAACTTCGGATTATTCTTCGACATCACTTTCGTGATCGCCGCCGTCAACGTCGTTTTACCGTGATCTACGTGTCCAATCGTTCCAATGTTCACGTGTGGCTTACTTCTATCAAACTTCTCTTTGCTCATCTCTAGTTATCCACTCCAATCAAAATTATCTAAATAAAAGTAAAATAAATACCCTAAACCAAATCGTGGAGCCCAAGACGGGACTTGAACCCGTGACCTCTTCCTTACCAAGGAAGTGCTCTACCACTGAGCTACTTGGGCAATTCCGTAAAAAATACGTTTGGAGCGGGAGACGAGACTCGAACTCGCAACATTCAGCTTGGAAGGCTGACGCTCTACCATTGAGCTACTCCCGCTCATATCGATTTTGAATTTATGACCGCCGATTTCAGATTTTCTCCAATCTACGACCTAGAATCCATAATCTAAAATGAAACTGGTGCATGGGGTAGGATTTGAACCTACGTAGGAAATTAATCCGTCGGGTTTACAGCCCGATGCCTTTGACCGCTCGACCACCCATGCTTATAAAATTTTCATCTCCGCTAAGGCGTAATTTCCCAGCCAGTAGCAAAACACTCATATTAACGAAGAAACATTGTCTTTGCAAGTTGGGACGTGGCTTTTGTGCTTATTTTCAAGATTTCGCTCTCGGGTGAAATTTTTCATACGTTTTCCGTAGTTGATTGTTAGTAATATGCGTATACACCTGCGTTGTAGAAATGTCTGAGTGCCCGAGCATTTGCTGAACCGAACGGATATCTGCTTCATTCTGAACGAGATGCGTGGCAAATGTATGTCGCAAAGTATGCGGCGAGATGTCCTCACGTCCGATTTTCGTTCCGCATGATTTTACAATATTAAATATATCTTGCCGCGTAATCGGCTTCCCAAAAACGGATAAAAAGAGCAATTCACTGACGACACTCTCTTTCTTCCGTCGAATTGCCAAATAGCTTTTCAGCCACTCTACTGCACTTTTTCCAAGCGGCACTTTCCGTGTTTTACTGCCTTTTCCCGTGCAGGTTAGGATGCCTGCATCGAGTTCGATGTCGTTGATTTTCAAGCTGCAAACCTCTGAAACGCGTAATCCGCAAGCATACAT
>JBATOU010000089.1:0-2142 GCA_049291115.1 Ferruginibacter sp. | reverse complement strand
GGTATAAAAAGAACAGCGATGGCACTTACAGTCCGAAGAATAAACTTGCCAACCGTTGCTGGAAACTATGGCATGCCAATGTGATCACCTGGGATGGCCTGGTTGTTCCCTGTTGTTTTGATAAAGATGCAATGCACCAGTTGGGAAACCTGAAGAACGAATCCTTTAAGCAAATCTGGCAAAACAACCAATACAAACAATTTCGTACAGAACTCATGCAGGGTCGCAAAAATATTGATATTTGCGCCAATTGCAGTGAAGGGGTCTCTGTCTGGAAGGATTAAATCATCTGGTTAAATCGTTAAACTGACCCTTTATGAATCAAACAGTTTTTAATGAGCGTGTCAGGCAGGTCTTTGTACTTGTGTTGATCATCGTAGTTGCCATTTTACTGATATGGGAACTTACCATCTTTATCCCCGGCCTGCTGGGAGGAGTTACGCTGTATATCCTCAGCCGTTCCATGTATTTCAGGCTTATTTATAAAAATAAATGGAAAAAAGGATGGACAGCCTTGCTTTTTATCCTTGCATGCCTGGTGATCATCTCCATTCCGATATACCTGAGTGTTACATTGATCTCACCCAAGATCAATACGATTGCAGCCAGCCAGGATAAGATCATTCAGGGGGCACAGACCATTGCTGATAAAATTAAGGATCGTACGGGCTTTTCCGTTTTGACGGTCGAGAATGCCAAAGCGTTTTCTGCAAAAGTATCTGCATTCATCCCCAAAATACTGAACAGTACAGCAACGGTTTTAACGAACCTGATCATGATGTTCTTTCTTTATTATTACCTGCTGGTGAGCGGGCGGGAAGTAGAAAAATACCTGGGTAAGATCATCCCTTTAAAGCAGGAAAATATCAACATCCTGGCTGTGGAAACAAAAATGCTGATCAAAGCAAATGCATTGGGCATACCCATCATTTGTATCATTCAGGGTGCTTTTGCTTCATTAGGTTACTGGATCTTTGGCGTAGAGGATTGGGGGTTGTGGGGTTTTGTAACAGGCGTTTTTGCTTTTTTACCTTTGGTCGGCACCATGATTATCTGGGTTCCGCTGGTGGCTTACATGTTTGCCCAGGGGTTAACATGGCCGGCTACCGGACTGGTCATATACAGCATAATTGTTACGGGCAATGTTGATTATATCGCCCGACTCAGCCTTATGAAGCGTATGGGGGATGTACATCCGATGATTACCGTTCTGGGTGTGATTGTTGGTTTGAACCTGTTTGGTTTCGTGGGATTGATATTCGGGCCGTTACTGATCAGTTATTTCGTCATCCTGGTGAAGATCTATATCAATGAATTTGCTTTTCACCCGGAAGATAAGAATTCGGGAAAATTAGCTAAACACGAACCGGAATAAAATATTTTTATTAATCAATGTTTAAACATTAACTTTGTGATTCAATCAAAAATCACAAAAATGAAAGATTTAAGAACACTGGTTGATGAGCTCAACCAAATGATACTGGAAGGCAAAATTCTCGAAGGTTTCGAAAAATTTTATGCTGAAGACGTTGTCATGCAAGACAATGATTACCCTGCACGAATTGGTAAGGAAGTGAACAGGCAATACGAAGAAGCATTTGTGAACGGTTTAACTGCTTTCAGAGGTGCAAAAGTGGTCAGCACAATCATCAGTGATGGAATTGCTGTTGTTGAATGGTGGATGGATTTTACCCACAAGGATTACGGAGAAAGAAATTACACACAGGTGGCCGTACAACGGTGGAAAAATGGCCAGATTGTAGAAGAGAAGTTTTATTATAACAATTAATATTGTTATTGTTAAGTAAATAGTCTGCCGCAAACCGATTTGTTGGCAGACTATTTTTTATTTTTACATGAGTAATCATCCAATATGGGTATAGAACAAGATATTTCGCAGGCAAAATTCAGGAATGAGCACCAGAAGAGCATCATTAATTTTATTTATACCTATAACTGGATGAATGAAAAGATGAAAATGATTTTTGCCCGGGAGGATATTACCAGTCAGCAATTTAATATACTGCGTATTTTACGTGGCGCCGGCAAACCACTTTCTACCCTGCAGATCAGGCAGCGCATGCTTGATAAAATGAGTGATACAAGCCGGATAGTGGACCGGCTCGTGGCAAAGGGGTATGT
>JBATOU010000088.1:0-23660 GCA_049291115.1 Ferruginibacter sp. | reverse complement strand
CTCCTCGTCTTTTTCATCGAGTTTGGTAATGGCGGCTATTTCATCGCCTTCGTCCACTCTTATCAATTTAACACCCTGCGTGGCCCTGCCCTGCTCGCTGATGCCACTTACCGGCATGCGTATGGTGATGCCGCTTACGCAGGTGATCATGAGGTCTTCTTTTTCGGTTACATCGAGCAGCCCAACCAGGTAACCGGTTTTTTCGGTTACATTCAATGTGCGTACGCCCTTGCCGCCGCGGTTGGTGATGCGGTAATTGGCTTCACCTGTTTCGGCATCGTCGAGCGCTGTGCGTTTGCCGTAACCTTTTTCGCTCACCACCAGTATGGTACTTTCTTTATTGCTCTTATTTACGCAGATCATGCCCACCACTTCGTCCTTTTGATCATCCACTTCTATACCTGCCACGCCAATACCGCCACGGCCGGTGCTGCGGACTTTATCTTCGGGGAAACGGATGGCACGGCCGCTTTTAACTGCCATGATGATTTCGCAATTGCCATCGGTAAGTTTGGCTTCCAGTAACTGGTCGCCATCCAGGATGTTAATGGCATTGATACCGGTTTGCCTTGGCCTGCTGAAATCTTCGAGGTCGGTCTTTTTAATGATACCCTGCTTTGTGCAAAGCATAATGTAATGGCTCTTCACATATTCTTCATCATCAAAATTCTTCACGTCAATAATGGCACGTATTTTATCATCGGCAGGTATCTGCATCAGGTTTTGCACCGCACGGCCCTTGCTGGTTTTATCGCCCTCGGGCACCTGGTACACTTTTAACCAGTAGCAACGGCCTTTTTCTGTAAAGAATAAAAGCGTATGGTGCGTACTGGCCACAAAAAGATGTACAATATAATCTTCGTTGCGGGTGGCACTGCCCTTGGCCCCGCGGCCGCCGCGGCGTTGCGCCCGGTACTCGCTGGAGCTGGTGCGTTTAATATAACCGAGATTGCTGATGGTAACCACCACATCTTCTTCCTCAATAAGGTCGAGCATGTCTATCTCATCATCGGCATATTCAATTTCACTTTTGCGGGTATCGCCAAATTTCTGTTTTACTTCCAGCAGTTCAGTCTTAATAATATCGAAACGCATGCCTTCGTTGGCAAGGATCTCTTTTAACTTTTCGATCAGTTTCATGATCTCGGCATGTTCTTCCCTGATCTTATCGATCTCCATTCCGGTCAGGCGCTGTAAACGCAGTTCCAGCACGGCTTTTGCCTGTATTTCACTCATGCCGAAATTACCCATCAATCCTTCTTTGGCTATATCGGGTGTAGCACTTTCACGTATGAGTTTGATCACGGCATCCAGGTTATCGAGGGCAATGATATAACCTTCTAAAATATGCGCACGCTCTTCGGCTTTGCGCAATTCGTATTTTGTACGGCGCACCACCACTTCGTGACGGAAATCAACAAACTCTGAAATAAGGTCTTTAAGGTTCAGAATTTTTGGCCTGCCTTTTACCAGGGCCACATTGTTGATACCGAAAGAGGTTTGCAGGTCGCTGTGCTTGTACAATTGATTTACCACCACCTGGGCCACGGCATCGCGGCGCAGTTCCACCACTACACGGGTGCCTTCTTTGTTATTGCTTTCGTTATTTACGTCGATAGCACCATCGAGTACTTTTTCGTTGATGAGTTCGCCAATGCGCTGGGTAAGTGCATCGCGGTTTACCTGGTAAGGAACTTCGGTGATCACTATCTTTTCTTTACCACGGGCATCACTTTCAACCGTTGTTTTACCACGCAGCACCACCCGGCCGCGGCCGGTGCGAAAAGCCGCTTTTACGCCTTCGATACCATAAATGGTACCGCCGGTTGGAAAATCGGGTGCTTTTACATATTTCATCAGGTCATCAATGCTGATGTCCCTGTCGTCGATATAAGCAATACAGCCATCCACCACTTCGTTGAGGTTATGAGGCATCATATTGGTGGCCATACCCACGGCAATACCACTGCTGCCGTTTACCAGCAATTGCGGAATGCGGGTGGGCAGCACAGAGGGCTCTTTCAGCGAATCATCGAAATTGTTCTGAAAATCCACCGTTTCGCTGTCAATATCTTCCATCAGGGCTTCGGCAAACTTATGCATGCGCACTTCGGTATAACGCATAGCAGCGGGCATATCGCCGTCCTGGCTGCCAAAGTTTCCCTGGCCGTCTACCATTGTGTACCGCATGGCCCAATCCTGCGCCATACGCACCATGGTATCGTAAATGGCTTTATCGCCGTGCGGATGGTATTTACCCATTACCTCACCCACAATACGGGCAGCTTTTTTGTAGGGTTTGTTGCTGGTGTTTCCCAGCTCATTCATGCCGTAAAGTACGCGGCGGTGTACAGGTTTCAGCCCGTCTCTCACATCCGGCAGGGCACGGCCCACGATCACGCTCATAGAATAATCTATGTACGAGGTCTTCATTTGTTCTTCAATATTTACCGGGATAATCTTGCCCCTGTTATTGGGCATTTCGGGTTTGTTCAGTTCGTTATTTTCCATAAATTTTACAAGTGTGCGAAGTTACCCAAAAAAGGCCGGTTTTCAGAGGAAAAAACGGGGTTTTTAAGGATAGTTTTACACAATTTTTAAGGGGGTTGTGGAGAAGTAATTTGTTATTTTGAATGTTGAATGATAAATGTTGAATTATGGGCTTTTTAATCCTTTTATCAAACATAATTTAAGGACGATATTTATCCTTTCGGTTTTAATTCAACATTCAAAATTTATCATTCAAAATAGCAGTCCTTACCTTTGCGCCATGCATACCATCCTCCTCTTTGGTGCCGGTAAATCGGCCACGGTTTTAATAGATTACCTGCTTAAAGAAGCAGAAACAAATAACTGGCAGATCATTATTGCCGATGCCAACAGGCAACTGATCGAAGAAAAAACAAAAAAGCATCCCCGCTCTGCAGCCATCGCCATTGATATAAACGATGAAACGGCCAGGCATGAACTCATAAAAAAAGCAAACCTGGTCATCAGCATGATGCCACCGCAGTTACATATACTCATTGCCAAAGATTGTATTGAATACGGCAAACATTTATTAACGGCATCTTATGTAGATGATGAAACAAGAAAACTGGATGCAGCAGCCAAAGAAAAAGGGGTCTTATTTTTATGCGAAATGGGCCTCGATCCTGGTATTGATCATATGAGCGCTATGAAACTGTTTGACGGTATCAGGGAAAAAGGGGGAACCATCACCTCATTTAAAAGCCATTGCGGCGGCCTGGTGGCGCCCGAAAGCGACGACAATCCCTGGCATTATAAGATCAGCTGGAACCCCCGTAATATTTTACTGGCGGGTAAGGCCGGCGCTGTTTACAAAGAAAACGGCAAAGAGATCAGCGAAAAATACGAAGACCTTTTTAATGCCGGCCGAGGCGTGGACACGGGTAATGAAGAAATTGGTTTTTTAAGCTATTACCCCAACCGCAACAGCCTTTCGTATATTGACCTGTACAACCTGCATGAAGCGGCAACTTTTATGCGCACCACCCTGCGTCATCCTGATTTTATGTATGGGTGGAACAATGTAATAGAACTGAAGCTTACCGATGAAACCCCGGCTTATGAAACCGATGGCAAAACCCTGCAGCAGTTTTTCCAGGAGCATATGCAAAAATATGGCTTTGGCGAATGGGTGAACGAAAAACTGAGTGCAAGCCTTACACAGAGCAAACTGATGCTGGAAAAACTGATGGAAATGATGGAAGCCGAAGAAGAAGCGGAGGAAGAAGGCGAAGAAGTGCCCGATAGTTTTATGATGGTGAACGAAAAAGGTGCCCTGCAAAATGTAGAACTGGATGAGGTGAAGAATAAAGCCGCGGCTGCCGTGGCGGCACAGATGCATACCGCCAACCTCACTTTAAAACAATTATTTTATTTAGGCATGAGCGATAACGAAACGCTTATCAACAAAGGCTTTTGCAGTGCTGCAGATATAACCCAGCTTTGCCTCGAAAAAAAGCTGGCGCTAAACCCGGATGATAAAGACATGATCGTGATGCTGCACGAAATTGATTATACGCTTAACGGCGAAAAGAAATCGGTAACGGCCACGCTGATCGTAAAAGGCGAAGATGCGCTGCGCACGGCCATGGCCAAAACCGTGGGATTGCCGTTGGGCATTGCCGCAAAACTGATCCTCAACGGCCAGTTAAAAATGAGTGGGGTGCATATACCCGTGGCTAAAGAAATTTATGAACCGCTGCTGCCGGAGCTGGAGAAACGCGGTATCAGTTTTAAGGAAATTTATACGTAGAGTTATTTTTTTTATTACGTATAATTTGTATTTTTGTAAAAAATATAGCAATGGATGCCAAAATCACTTTAAGTTTTAATGAAAGCGTAATTGAGCGTGCCAAGCATTTTGCTGCTAAAAACAACGTTAGCCTCAGCCGGCTTACCGAATTTTTATTAAACAAGGTCACCAGTGGAAACCACGCATCTCTCGAAGAGCTGCCCATTTCCGATTGGGTAAGCATGGTTGCCGAAGGCGAAATTGAATACCAAACCAAAACAAAGAAAAACAAAGAACTCCGCAAAGAGTTTTACAAATCTAAAAAATGAATGTTTTTCTTGATGCCAATGTATTGGTGAGTGTGCTTAATAAGGAGTACCCGCTGTTTGGTTTTAATGCACGTATCCTTAGCCTGGCCGATAACCGCAGGTTCAAACTATTTACCTCCCCCATTTGCCTGGCCATTGCTTTTTATTTTTCCGAAAAAAAAAGCGGAACAAGGCTGGCTAAAACAAAAATTGAATTAATTGCCGGTAAAATAGACATTGCACTGGTAGATAAACAAACAGTTTTGTTTGCCCTGCACAACAAAAAAGTACACGACCTTGAAGATGGCATGCAATTTTATGCAGCAAAAAAAGCAGGTTGCCAGGTTATTGTTACCTCAGATACCGAAGATTATTATTTCAGCGACATAGAAATATTAAAGCCCAAACAGTTTCTTGATAAATACGTGTTGAAACAATGCTAGTTATGGTATGAATTATGAGTTATGAATTATGAGTTATGGCCCTCCTTGTCAACCAACACTTATAACTTATCACTTATAACTTATAACTTACCCAGAACGTCCAATCTCAAAACTTCCCTCAACTCCTTCACTCCCTCCGTGGCCGGCATTTCTATTGCAGTAAGATTTTGATAACCGCTTATTTGCGGGATCTTTTTATCGATGATGAATTTAGGCAAAAACGGAGGCGCATAATGCAGCAAAGATGCCGCCGGGTACACCTGCAGCGAAGTGCCCACCACCACAAAATAATCGCAATTGTGCAGTAACGGGATGGCTTTTTCCATCATGGGCACAGGTTCTTCAAACCAAACTATATGCGGCCTTAATTGGGTACCGTCTTTACCAAGATCGCCCAGGTTGATATCGCCCCGTATATCCAGCACTTCGGATGGTTTGCCCAGGCTGTGCATTTTAAAGATTTCGCCGTGCAGGTGCAATACATTGGTTGAACCGGCACGTTCATGCAGGTCGTCGATATTTTGGGTGATGATACTTACTTTGAAATCTTTTTCCATTTGGGCCAGGCCGGTATGTGCCGCATTGGGTTGGGCCGCTGCCACATCTTTTCTGCGCATATTGTAAAAATCGAGTACCAATTGGGGATCTTTGGCGAAGGCCCGCGGGGTTGCCACATCTTCCACATTATAGCCCATCCAAAGGCCATCGCCATCCCTGAAAGTTTTTAAACCACTTTCGGCGCTGATGCCCGCACCGCTGAGTACAACTATATGCTTCATATATAATACAAATGTAAAAAAAGAAGCGCATTCAATACAGCACTTTATTGATTACATTTGCGGCCTCAAATAAAAAAATGACAACAGAACAAATATTGCTGCAACGCGGCGAAAACAAATGCGAACTCTGTAAGGCTGCAGGTGGGCTTACCCTTTACGAAGTACCACCAAAACAAGGCCAGTACGCAGATGAATGCCTGATGGTTTGCCCCACCTGCAAGGCGCAGATAGAAAAGAAAGAGGAGCTCAGCAGCAAACACTGGCAATGCCTTACCGAAGCCATGTGGAGCGAAGTGCCCGGCATACAGGTAATGGCCTGGCGCATGCTCAACCGCCTCCGCAACGAAAGCTGGGCTGCCGATAACCTGGATATGATGTACCTCGACGATGAAAAACTCGCCTGGGCAAGATCAAGCGGCGACCACGAGAACGATGGCAGCGTAGACCTGCACAAAGACTGCAATGGGAATGTTTTGCAAAACGGCGACAGCGTTTCTTTAATAAAATCTTTAGATGTTAAAGGATCCACCCTTAATGCAAAAATGGGTACCGTTGTAAAAAATATCCGCCTGGTACCCGAAAATACGGAACAGATTGAGGGAAAAATTGAAGGCCAGCTGATCGTGATCCTCACAAAATATGTAAGAAAACAGGGCAGTTGAGCAAACCCGGGAGGAAACATAAACTTAACATTGTAAAACTACCCGGCAGCAGTAACTTTATAGAAATTCATTTACATGAATATACCTGCTATTGCCATCATTGCCGTTTTGATAACAGGCCTGCTGATACTTTTCTTCATCCGTAATCAAAGAGACAAAAAAGAACTGGAAGAGCAGATCAAGAATGATTACCACAAAACAAAGGATGAGGAGAAGGACATTGATGCAGAACCTAAACTCAAATAATGGCTGCACCGCGTTTGCCCGCAGCAGCTTTTTTCTTACGCATGTTATCAAGCTGGGTCTTACGGCTTTTTAACCTTCTTTTTGCCGCCTCAGCAGCTTTCAATATGGCATCCTCAAAAATATAAGAACTGCTCCGGATATATTCATCCCTGCCGGGAATACGGATGTTGAGGGTACAGTTTACCACTTCCTTATTTGCTTTTACTTCATTGAGCAGGGTCACTTCCAATTCCTGAATGTCTTTATAATATTTATCAAGTGTACCTAATTTCTTTTTGGTAAATTCTTTTAAAGACGAACTGCTGCGGAAGCCCGGGGATTCGATCCTGAATTTCATGTTTATAGGTTTTAGTGAAGGCTGGTACAAATGTAATAAGCTAGTATCCCAAATTCTATGAGGAATATCATGCCTAAACAATCAGCCGCTGCTGTTAACGCTGACGGTCATCATGATAGTTGATCATTTTCCTTACTTTCGTTACATGCACCCGCACATCCAGCAACTGCTCAACTGCATCAACCTCGAAGAAAAGGAACAAGCACAACGCTACAGTTTAGACCAGCAGCATACGTTGAAACAACTGAAGTCAGAAGGACTGGCATTGCACCCCCTCATTGTTACCCGTAAAAATTTTGGTTACGCCGATTATCCTGAGATCAGTTTCAAACTCAGCTTTCCGCCAGAAGCAAACCTGTTTAAAGACGGCGCTGCCATAGAATGTTTTATTACCGGAGAAGAACCAGTAAAAGGCATTTTACTGGGTATGGATGGTAAATCTGGCGAGTTCAGGTTATTTGCCCCCGATTTTCCGGATTGGATCGAAGACAATGGCGTGGGCATTAAACTGGCACCCGATACCCGCACCAGCAGCATCATGAAAAAAGTACTGAATGAACTGGAAGCAAATAAACCGTTGTTCAGGCTTTTTGAACAATTGCATGGCGAAGAAAAACCGGCAACGGCTGTTACTCCTGAAAACAAACCACTCCACTTTTTAAATAAGCATCTCAATAAAAGCCAGCAGCAGGCTGTAAATGCAGTTGTGGAAAATGAACAACTCACCATCATCCATGGCCCGCCCGGAACCGGTAAAACCACCACGCTTATTGAAGCCATCGTACAATTGATAAAGGCCGGCGAAAAAGTACTGGTGGCTGCACCCAGTAATACAGCGGTGGACCATATTGCAAAAGGCCTTATTGAACAACAGGTGAAACTGCTGCGTGTGGGCAATATAAGCAAAACAGACGAAGCCGTTTTTGCGCATACCCCCGAAGGGAAACTGCAAAACAGCAAGCAATTGAAAGAGATCAAACAGTTGAAAATACGGGCAGAAGAGTTCCGGAAGATGGCGCTTAAATACAAACGAAGTTTTGGAAAAGCAGAGCGTGAACAGCGCAACCTGCTGTTTAAAGAAGTAAAAAGTATCCGCACCGAAATAAAAAAATTGCAGCAGTACAATGAACAAAAACTATTTGAAGAGGCCGATGTGATCGCCGGTACGCCCATTGGCCTGTATGATGCCAATATCGATCATCTTCATTTTAAAACACTCATCATTGATGAGGCCGGCCAATGCATGGAACCACTTGCATGGGTGGTTTTTAATATGGCAGATAAAATAGTGCTGGCCGGCGATCATTGGCAATTGCCACCAACGGTATTGAGCAATGAGGCCGCCTTAATGGGCTTTAACCGTTCTATTCTCGAAGCGTCCATCGGCAAAACATCCCGGGTCTTTTTACTGGATACCCAGTACCGCATGCGGCAGTCTATTGCGGGTTTCAGCAGTGTTTTTTTTTACAAGGGGCTGCTCAAAACAGCCGAACACTTATTTAACACCGGCGTTCATCTTACATTTATAGATACGGCCGGTTCGGGTTTTAATGAAGAACAGGGCCCCGATGGTACCAGCCTGCAAAATGAAGGCGAATTACGCATCATTCAAAAAATAATCGAAACAGAAGAGATGGATTTATCTGCAACTGCCGTTATTTCTCCTTATGCAGGGCAGGTTGCGGTGGCTAAGGAAATATTGCCCAAAATGCTGCGCATCAGCACCATCGACAGTTTCCAGGGGCAGGAAAAAGAAAATATCATTGTATCGCTTGTACGCAGTAATGATGAAGGCATCATTGGATTTTTAAAAGATTACCGCCGTATGAATGTGGCCATTACCCGTGCAAAAGAACAGCTTTTTGTAATTGGCGACAGTGCTACAGTAGGTGCAGATGAATTTTATGGAACTTTTTTAGATTACGTGGAGCAGCACGGAACTTACAAAACCGTTTGGGAGTTTGATCTGTAAAAAATAAAAGGCCGGGCCCGCCTGCACGAACCCTGCCTTTAAAACAAATTCAGCATTACTACTTTACTCCGTCATTCTTTCTCAAAAACTCCAGTATATCCCTTGCTTCTGCATCAGTTACTTTCAGGTTAGGCATCCGCATATTGCAAAGCTGAATAGCTGCCTGCAATTTAGGATCCTGGTCGAGCATGGGATCGGGATTGGTAATGTAGTTCATCAGCCAGTGGGCTGTACGCCGCCTGGTAACGCCCTGCCATCCCGGCCCTTTCAATGTATCTGTACCAATGCTATGGCAGGATTTACATTTCCCGTTCGCTAATTTTTCTCCCCGTTCTGCCATTTTTATATCAAGTGCGGGGTCAATTTTCAGGTTATCGAAATTGTATTTACCATGGCCCCGGTTAGGGTCGTATTGGTCGGCAAACACATTACCGGTAACTGTTTCGGCCTTTGATTCCGGCACTT
The DNA here is from genome assembly GCA_049291115.1 of Ferruginibacter sp. Lineage (GTDB taxonomy): Bacteria > Bacteroidota > Bacteroidia > Chitinophagales > Chitinophagaceae > Ferruginibacter. Next base: position 14,187 of record JBATOU010000088.1, on the reverse strand, counting down.
TAAATTCTTTTTTGCCGCCACCGCAGGCCATTAACAATCCCGAAGAAATGAGCAACAAAGAAAATATTTTACGTTTCATAAACTAAGTTTTATGAAGCAAAATTAGAACAGCCTGCCGCCTTAATCAATGATAAATGTCATAACAAATGCTAAATAATAATCATTTAACGTTGGGCCGCAGCCGGTATAAAAAATTTTCATCGGTCCATTTTCCGTTTTCGAGACTCTGCAGCACACAAAGCAGTTGTACCGGCGATTTGCGCTGGTAAACCAGGCGGGATGTTTTATCGGTGCGTTCAAAAACGGCTTTATTTTTTGAGAGTGAGATCAAAGGGTAATCATCAGGCTTGTCCTTTTCTTCCCAGCCAATGCTGCCTGGTTTAAAATGACGCAGGCGCATTACCGGCACACTGTCTGTTTGTTCCACCACAATGAATTCATAAAAAACGACCCTTCCACTGTCAACACAACGGTACGTACACATGAGGTTATCGCCCATTGGCCCGCTCCAAATCTCCTCCATATCGCCCCAGGCATGTTTGAGTTCCCAATAACCCTTCATAAAAGACAACTGGCTCACATTTGCCTTTTTTAGCTGGCCAAAAGCAAGTACCGGGGCAAGGAAAAACAGCAGGATGAATTTGCGCATTTTTTCTTTTAAAATTACAAATTCCGGGAAGAACGAACGCGGCTTTTTGCACATTTTATAAAATCGTACCTTCGCACACTATATTTTGAAGATATGAGCGAAGAAAAAAGCCTGAATTTTTTAGAAGAGATCATCGAAAACGACCTGGCAGCAGGCAAATACAAGAGCATTGTTACCCGTTTTCCGCCGGAGCCAAACGGGTACCTGCATATGGGGCATGCATCCAGCATCTGCCTCAACTTTGGCCTTACAAAAAAATACCCGGGGTATACCAACCTGCGTTTTGACGATACCAACCCGTTAACCGAAGAAACAGAATATGTAGAGAGCATCAAGGAAGACATCAAATGGCTGGGATTTGAGTGGAAGCATGAATTGTATGCCTCCGATTATTTTGATGAACTGTACGGCTATGCTGTTAAACTCATTAACAAGGGATTGGCCTATGTGGATGATTCCAGCTCAGAAGAAATGGCAGCCTTAAAAGGAACACCCACAGAGCCCGGTAAAAACAGTTTGTACAGGGACCGCAGTACGGATGAAAACCTGCGCCTGTTTGAAGAGATGAAGAACGGTGCATTTGCAGATGGCACCCATACCCTTCGGGCAAAAATTGATATGGCGCATACCAATATGCTTATGCGTGACCCGGTGCTTTACCGCATCAAACATGCGCATCACCACCGCACAGGCAACAAATGGTGCATCTATCCCATGTACGATTTTGCACACGGCCAAAGCGATTCAATTGAAAACATCACACATTCTATTTGTACGCTTGAATTTGTACCGCACCGTGAATTGTACGACTGGCTGATTGAAAAACTTGAAATATTCCCCTCGCATCAATACGAATTTGCCCGCCGTAATCTTTCTTATACTGTAATGAGCAAACGCAAGCTGCTGCAATTGGTAAATGATGGATATGTGAAGGGCTGGGACGATCCACGCATGCCTACCATCAGCGGCATGCGGCGCAGGGGTTTTACAGCTGCCAGCATCCGTAATTTTTGTGATGCTATTGGTATTGCCAAAAGAGAAAATATGGTAGATATCGGGCTGCTGGAATTTTACCTGCGTGAAGACCTGAACATTTCTGCCAAACGTGCCATGGCGGTACTGGAGCCGTTAAAAATGGTCATTACCAACTACCCTGAAGCTGAAACAGAAGAATTAAAAAGTGAAAACGGCCCCGACGAATCGGCAGGCTTTCGCATGCTGCCATTTGGCCGTGAGCTCTGGATAGAACAGGAAGATTTTATGGAAGTGCCGGCGAAAAAATGGTTCAGGCTGGCGCCGGGCACCATGGTTCGGCTCAAAAGCGCTTACATCGTTCGCTGCGATGATTTTGAAAAAGATGCAGCAGGTAATATAACCCGGATCAACTGCACGTATTTCCCCGAAAGCAGGAGTGGCTATGATACAAGCGGGCTGCAAACCAAGGGCGTTATTCACTGGGTATCTGCAGCACATGCGGCTGTAGCAGAAGTGCGGCTTTACGACCGGCTTTTTAAAGTGGAAGATCCTTCTTCGGAAGAAGGCGATTTTAAAGATCATATCAACCCCGGTTCTTTAAAAATTGTAAAAGCTTTTATTGAGCCGTCGCTTAAGGATGCCACTGAGCAGGACCGTTTCCAGTTTTTAAGAAAGGGTTATTTTTGCGTGGACAGGGATTCTTCCCCGGGAAAACTGGTGTTTAACCGCACCACCACATTGAAAGATGCCTGGGCGAAAGAAGTGAAAAAAAATTAAACTAAAAAAGTATCAGGTGAAAAAAATATTATTTGTCATGATGGCTGCAGTTCTTTTTTCCTGCAGTAAGTCGGAAGAAACCAATTTTAATCCCAATAACCTTCCGTATTTCAAGTATAAGATCAATGGAGCTGCAGAGGTAACGGCAGACTCGGCCTGGTGGCAAAGCGGCAGCAGTTCTACCGGCATTACCGTTTACACAGGTGCACAGCAATCATTTGAAATAACCTGGGCCGTTGGATACGATACCAGCTTTACGGGGGCCAAACAATTACTGCCCGGAGGTATCCTTTATTGGCTAACAGCGCCTCCCAGTACCAACAGCACAAACCAGATACTGAACGTAACCAATTTCGACAATCGCTTTATGACCGGCAATATGCAGGCTAGCACCGTAGGCGCCGCCACGCAAATAGAAGTAAGTTTCAATAAACTTCCCAGAAAACGCTAATCTTATCCAAAAAATAAATAGGCAAGTAAAATGGAGGTAATGATACCCACCAGGTCGGCCAGCAGCATGGCTCCCACTGCATACCTCGTATTTTTAATAGCTACCGAACCAAAGTAAACCGCTATCACATAAAAAGTGGTATCAGAAGATCCCTGTAAGATGCAGGCAAGGCGCCCCGGGAATGAATCTGCCCCATGTGCTTCCATAGTGCTTACCATCATACCACGGGCAGCACCACCGCTGAAAGGTTTTACCAATGCAGTTGGAATGCCATCAATGAACCTTGTATCCATTCCGGTAGAAGCAAATATCGTTTTCAATCCATCAATGATCGCATCAAAAGTACCGCTTGTACGCAGCAGGCTGATGGCAACCAGCATGCCCACCAGGTAAGGGATGATCTTTACAGCTGTATCAAACCCTCCTTTTGCCCCTTCAATAAAAGAAGAAAAAATATCTATTTTCTTATGAATAGCACCCAGCACGATGAGGATAAAGATCAACAGGATCAGTCCGCTGCTTACAGTGGAAGAAAACTGCTGCACAGCACTGTTATCAAGTGATTTGATATACACAACCAGCAAGGCAATGATGGCTGAAATACCTCCTATCCACATAAGGATAACGGGTTGAAAAATATTGATCTTTTGTTTGTAAGAAACAATTAGCATGGCTGCAATGGTGGCTGCAAAAGTTGCGATCATACATGGAATAAAAATATCCATGGGGTTTGCCGCTTTTGCAGCAGCCCTGAGGGCAATAATGGCCACCGGGATAAGCGTGAGCCCCGATGCATGGAGCGCCAGGAACATAATTTGTGCATTGGAAGCAACCGCTTTATTAGGGTTGATCTCCTGAAGGCTTTCCATTGCCCGGATGCCAAACGGGGTGGCTGCATTGTCGAGCCCCAACAGGTTTGCGCTGAAGTTCATCATCATATGTCCCATGGCCGGATGTCCTTTAGGAACATCGGGGAATATTTTTCCAAAAAATGGGCCGATGATCTTCGATAAAAAATTGATACCTCCAGCTTTTTCGGCAATTGTCAAAAAACCCATAAAAAGTGCCATGATACCAATGAGCCCGATACAAATATTTACGGCCACTTTGCAGGTCTCTATAATTCCATCTGCGTTTTGAATTTTATAACTAAGGTATTTATCGCCCCCATATTTTATGGTATTGATCCCTGAGGCAGTATAAACTTTTGCAGTATCGAGATGCATGATCACTGCCTGCCCTGCGAGTGCAGAATCTGCTGTTTTTATTTTGATGGTATCGCCCGATTTGCCGGTGACCATATTAGAGAAAATCGCCTGGTTGGTTTCAGAAAAAAAACCAAGTTTTACCGATGCCACCAAAATTGCTATGATAATAAAGGCCGACCAAATTCTGCTTAATGCCATAATCTGTTTATAAACTGAGCTTTGAAAGTACTAAAATATACCATAGCAGCCATAAATTTTACCACACAATTGGCTGATACCGGTGCAAAGAGCGCCTTAGTGCGGCAATGCCTTTGTGCTGCGGTTTAATTGACTTAGTTTTGCAAAAATTTTTACGAGATGCTTTTAGGCTTACAGGATGTAACTTTTGAATTTGGTGCAAGAACCATTGTGGAGGATGCCACCTGGCATATACAGCCCAATGAAAGGATAGGTTTGATCGGCTATAACGGCACCGGAAAGAGTACCCTGCTTAAAGTACTTACCGGCCAGTATTCGCCGTCAAAAGGTTCTGTAGAGAAAGGTCGTGAAACAACCATTGGTTTTCTTCACCAGGACCTCCTGGGCTTTGATACAGATGATTCCATCCTGGAAGTGGCGCTGGGTGCATTTGAGCGGGTAAAACAATTAGAAAAAGAAATTGAAGAACTGGGTGAAGAACTGGCCAAAACCGGCGATGAAAAGCTGGCACATGATTATGCCGACCTGCTGCACGAAATGGAAGTACTCGACGGCTACAGCATCCATCACCGTACAGAAGAAATTTTACAGGGACTGGGTTTTGCCAATGCCGACCTTAAAAAACCTTATAAGAATTTCAGCGGCGGATGGCGCATGCGTGTATTGCTTGCCAAAATGATCCTGCAAAAGCCTGATGTGCTGCTGCTCGATGAACCTACCAATCACCTGGATATGCCCAGCATCGAATGGCTCGAAAAATACCTGCAGCATTATCCCGGTGCCGTGGTGATCGTTAGTCACGACCGCTTTTTTCTCGACCGCATGGCCACCAAGATCGTGGAGCTTTACCAGCAGCAACTGCATTTTTATACCGGCAATTACAGTTATTACGAAAAAGAAAAGGCGCTGCGCATAGATATGCAGAAGAAGGCATATGAAAACCAGCAGGATTATATCCGCCAGCAGGAGCGCTTTGTGGAGCGCTTTAAGGCCAAGGCCAGCAAGGCAGCCCAGGCACAAAGTATTGTAAAACGGCTCGATAAATTAGACAGAATAGAAGATGTGGAACTGGAACGCCCGAATATGAAAATCAATTTTTCGGTAGACAGGCAACCCGGTAAGATCATCTGTTCCTTAAAAAATATCAACAAAAGTTTTAAGGAAATTAAAATTGCGGAAGGTGCTGCAGCAGAAATTGACCGGGGCGATAAAATTGCATTGATCGGCGCCAACGGAAAAGGAAAAAGTACCATGCTGCGCATCATTGCCGGTGCCGAACCATTTGAAGGCGAACGTGAATGGGGATACAATGTGGTGGAAAGTTTTTATGCACAGCACCAGCTGGAAGCGCTCGACCTCAACAACAACCTGATGGAGGAAATGCAGAATGCCCGCAGTGGTAAAACCGATCTTGAACTGAGGAGCCTGCTGGGTGCATTTTTATTCAGCGGCGATGATGTGGACAAAAAAATAAAAGTGCTCAGTGGTGGTGAACGGGCCAGGGTGGCGCTGGCAAAAACAATTACCAGCAAGGCAAATTTTCTTATGCTTGATGAACCCACCAACCACCTCGATATACACTCTGTGGACCTGCTGGTGGAAGCACTGAACAAATATGAAGGCAGTTTGATACTTGTAAGCCACGACCGTTATTTCATCAGCCGGCTGGCAAATAAGATATGGGAAATTGAAGACCATAAGATCGTGGAATTTAAAGGCAGTTACGCCGAATGGGAAGACTGGAAAGAACGGAGGGAAGCCGAGCGTCAAAAGAATAAATCTATTGAACCGGCAGCAAAACCAGTTGTTAAAGAAGATACTCCTCCTGCTGCAAAAATGGTGAACAACGATGCTAAAAAAGAACTGCAGCAATTGAAATCTAAATTCAAAAAACTGGAAGAACAGGTGGCCGAACTGCAAAGACGTTCCACCGAATTTGAAAAACAGCTGGCCCTGCCCGAAATTTATGCCGACAGGAATAAATTTTTACAGGCCGAAACCAATTACAAAAATTCGGTCAAAGAACTGGAACAGGCCAATGCCGCATACGAAAAGGTTTTTGAGCGCATGATGGAACTGGAGAGTTAACAGGTTCATGAAAGATAATTTTTCTTCGCAGGCAGCACAGTATGCAAAATACAGGCCGGTGTTTCCACCGGAGCTTACCAGCTATATCATTTCTTTAGTGCAATGCCATGAACATGCATGGGATTGCGGCACCGGAAACGGGCAACTGGCACAATTAATTTCGCCTTATTTCAAAAAAATATTTGCAACCGATATCAGTGCGCAGCAGCTCGAAAATGCAGTGCAAATACAAAATATCATCTACTCAAAACAGCCAGCAGAAAAAACACTGTTCGAACATGATTTTTTCGATCTCGTAACCGTTGGGCAGGCGGTTCACTGGTTTCAGTTTGATGCTTTTTTTGCCGAAGTTGATCGTGTGCTCAAAGCCGGTGGCATATTGGCCCTGGCAGGCTATAATCTTTTCAGTATATCGGCAGCAATTGACCCGGTCATCAGTGAATTTTACAGATCCAGCATTGGCCCGTATTGGGATAAGGAAAGAAAATACGTGGATGAAGCATATAAAACAATCCCCTTTCCATTCCAGGAAATTGAAGTGCCGGAATTTACCATCAGGCTAAACTGGACATTCGATCAACTCACAGGCTATTTAAAAACCTGGTCGGCGGTAAAGCATTTTGAGAAAAAAAATGGATTTAACCCGGTGGATGACATTCTTCCAACCATTAAAGAGCAATGGGGAAACGCAGCATCAGCCGAAGTGAATTTTCCGGTTATATGCAGGATCGGAAGAAAGTAAACAATTCTTATTTTATTTTCCCAGCACTTTCCCAACAACGTCTCACGAAGTGGACGTTGCCTGTTTGTTGTAAAAATTAATGTTCGACGTAATGTACCGTGCCGGATACATTACTGTAACCCAAACTAAAATATAAGCCCGCAGTTCTTTATTTTAATCCCTTTGCTTTATACAATAACTGTAAAATAGTTTTGATGAGGCCGGGATCTTTTGCATACTTAAGGCTTTTTTCGAGTATTGAAAGCGCTTTTGGCATATCACCTTTTTCCAGGTACGCTTCTCCCAGGCTCGATAAAACATTTCCTGACTCCGGGAATAAAAAAGCATTGGCCCTGAAAATGGCCACAGCTTCTGTCAGCAAATTTTGATGAAGGAATACATAGCCAAGGCTGTTCAGTTCATGTTCATCTGCCAGTAAGGGTTTTAACTGCGCTGCCAGGCTACGGGGATTTACGTTGGTATCGGCCAATGCGCCCTCTTGCTGCCATTTTTTTACCGTGTTGAAAGTTTTATAGTTGGGTACATAATTTTCTCCACTCAAGATAAACTGCATATCTCTTTCTAGGGAAACAGCAGGAAATTCATTGATACGACCGATCTCTTTACCCTGTTTATAAAAGATAAAGGTTGGCACCCGGTAAATACCCTTTCCGGCCTGTTCGTTTAAAGGCGATTGCTTGTACAATGAATCGCTGCCGCCAACGGCAATGATCTTTAATTTAAACTTATCGAAACCGGTTTCATCCAGTAATTTTATAAAGCGTGGCAGCTCCCGCCGGCTGTCGCCGCACCAGGAACCAAAAAAAACTTCAATGCTAACATCTCTAAACAAACTTTTCTGCAAAGATGCTTTTACAGATGTATTGCATGAATAACTGTTGTAGTTTTTGCTGTACCAGCTTTCGAAAGGCTTTTGAAGGAGCGAGTCGGTTGTAATTTTCCCGTAGAGTACCCGGTCGGGCGTTTGCTGACAATAAGTGGCGGCATTCATGCAAAGCAGCATGAATGAAATAATAAAGTATTTCATTTTAATTATTTTAGTTGATAGTAATGATAAAAGTGCAGCCAGCAGGCTGCAGAAAAAAGAAGCAGGATCAAGCTCTTGGTGGGCGAAACAGGCTGCCTGGTAATTGGAATTGATATGAACATGGTATAAAGCCTGCGGGCCTATAGTAAAAATTAAAGGAATGCCCCGGGCGGTTATCGTAAACAGGTGCCGTAAAAAATTCATCGGGCACAGCGGGCATTGGAGTAGCAGTAAAAGGAGTTCCCGATTCTGCAGACATTGAACCTGCAAACTGGCTTTCGCAATCGCAATGCTTTGCACTGAGTACATTCATTGCCTTACAATGAAGATAGGCAACCTGCCTGCTGTATTGGAGCAATAATACAAGGGAAATTAAAAATATGGAAAGCGGTTGTTTCAACTGTTTAAAGTTAATACAAATAAATTACCAGATGAAATAAAATCTCAATAGAATGCAATGTTCGATAATACAGGACAGGCTTTGGAACTGCGGATATGGATCCTGATCTTTTTTGTAAACAAGGGTTCAATTTTTAAAATTCTTTTATAGCCGATGGTAGTGGCACCTGCTATTTTTGTCCATTGCCCGTTTTTCCAGGCTTCCACTTCAAAAGATTTCACCCGCTGGCCCAATGCAATAAACTCCTGTAACAGGATGTATTTAACCATTTTCCCTGTTGGCAACTTCAATTCAATACTGGCCGTGGTTATACCATCATCGGTGGCCCAATAACTGTTCGTGCTGTTATCGATCAAATTAACAGGAGCATATTTTTTTTTATTTCCCCTGAAATTGCTGGCTTTAATTGTTGCATGCTGCGCAAGGTTATTGCCCAGCTCTCTTCTGAGTATTTGTTTGAAGCCTTTTAATGCCTTTATATCCTGCTCATGAAAAAGCCCGCGCCCGTCTGGCGGAATATTAAGCAGCAAAGTAGAACCACGGCCAACAGAGTTAAGATATATCTCAAATAATTTTTCAGGGGATTTAACCAATGAATCTTCCGCCTCATGATAGAACCATCCCGGCCTGATGGAGACATCTGTTTCGGCCGGTATCCACTGTGTTCCATCTTCTGAACCTGTGTTTAATAAATTTTCAATACCTGGCTTCCCTGCAAATAAGGTATCGGGGCTGATGGTATTCCAGTTGGTTTCGCCCGCAACACCCCGTTCATTTCCCACCCATCTTACAGAAGGTCCGGCATCGCTGAAAAAAATGACATCGGGATTCCATTTTTTAATTAAACTGATCGTTTTTGGCCATTCGTAATAAAGAGAACCGTCGATTTTTCTTGTTTCCCTGGCCCCACCATAAAATCCATCTCCTCCATTGGCGCCATCGAACCACATCTCTGCAATGCTTCCATACTGTGTAAACAGTTCCTGTAATTGTTTCCTGTAATAATCAATGTATCGAGGAGTGCCATAATCTGCATGATTGCGGTCCCAGGGAGAAAGATAAATACCGAACCGCAGCCCGTATTTTTTTGCAGCATTACTTGCTTCTTTCACCACATCACCATTACCATTTTTATATGGACTGTTCTTTACGGAATGGGATGTATACTTACTCGGCCATAAGCAAAACCCATCGTGATGTTTGCAGGTAAGGATCATCATTTTAAAACCGCATTCTTTCAATGTTTTGGCCCATTGCCCTGCATCCAGTGCAGCCGGGTTGAATAAGGAAGGACTTTCATCTCCATAACCCCATTCCTTACCGGTAAAAGTATTGGTGCTGAAATGAATGAAGGCATTGGTCTCCATCTGGTGCCATGCCAATTGCGCTTTTTTCGGAACCGGCAGAACAGGGGCAGGTGGCGCTATTTTAGCGTGCTGTGCATTCAGTTGAATGAACGGGAAGAAAAAAAAGAAAAGCGAAAACCAATATGACTGTTTATTCTTCAGCATGATGAATAAAATTAATTGCCCATTGCCTGCAGAAAGGCAGCTTTACACAATTGCGGCATATTTTTATTCAATTTCCCGGCAAGGTCTCACGAAGTGGACGTTGCTTGTTTGCGGTAGAAAATTAATGATTGATGCAAAATCCCGTGCCAGAGACATTGCTGAAAAAACAATTTGAAAAATTAATACGCCCTACTCAAACAACTCTCCCTGCCCGCCTTTTGCTTCTTTTACCTCCCACTCCATTTCCACCGATTTTGAAAAATCAACCAGTTTGGCGCCCACTGCTTTCCAACCCATCAGTTCCACCATTTTTTCAATCTTAAATTTTGCCCTGTTAACCTGCTGGCCCCGGCCACTCTGTACTTTTAATATCGGCGACTGATCGGTAGTGACCGCTTCGAGCCGGTTTCCTTTGCCTTCTTTTATAAAGAGGAACTTGCTGTTGAGCGTACTGGTTTCAATTTTGAAACGTTTTACATTGTATTGCAGTTTATCGTTATCTAGATATACCGCGGTAATTATTTTTTCGGGATCGAATTTTTCTATCAGCAATATTTTCTCGGGATCAAAGCGCTGTGTGAGTTCCTGGCCCACAATTTCGTAATTACCATCTGCATCTATCACCAGCAAACGGTCTTCTGCTTCAAACTTGCCAAGGTATTCTCCATTCTCTTCAATATTGAGGCGGCCGAATTTTGTATCGAACCAAAGCCTTTTGGCATCCAGGGTTGATTTACCTGCTTCCTTGAACTTAACAGATTTGATGGGATATTTTGTTACCTGGTTGCCAATGCTTCCGCGGCCTTTTATTTCCAGTTCTTCAAAGTAAAATTCGAGTTCTTTCTTTTTAGCGCTGCAGTTCGGGCTCAGCACGATCTTCACCACTTCGGCCTCTCCGTTTGGATTGGCGCTGAAGTAATGCACCCGGCTTTTATCGGCACCCTTACTGAGATCGTATTCCTTATCCCTGGTAACACCCGTTACATTGAAACGTTTTGCATAACTCATACCACTTTTACCATCCACATATATCATGTTGTAAGTGGTTCGTTCATCATTTTTCTGAAACACAGCCACGTGCAGGATATCTTTTCCAATAAAAACTTTGTCGGCCACCTTTACCACTTTCATAATGCCGCCACGGGTAAAGGCAATGATATCGTCGAGTTCGGAAACCTCGGTCACCAGTTCATCTTTCTTTAAACCGGTTCCAATAAAGCCATCAGAGAAATTTGCATAAAGTTTAATATTGGCAATGGCCACATTTTTGGCCTGAATGGTATCAAACTGTTTGATCTCCGTTTTCCGCTCACGTCCCTTGCCAAATTTCTTAAGCAGGTTTTCGTAGTAGGCCACGGCATAATCAACGAGGTTATCGAGATCATATTTTACCTGCTTAATATCTGCATTAAGTCCTTTTATCTGTTCATTGAGTTCATCAATATCGAGCCGGTAAATACGCCTTACCGGTTTTTCGGTAAGCTTCAGTATATCTTCCCTTGTTACGGCACGCTTCAGTTGCTTTTTAAAAGGTTCAAAAGCTTTGTCGATAGCCAGGATCACTTTTTCCCAGGTTTCATGCTTTTTCTCCAGTTCCTTGTATATCTTTTCTTCAAAGAATATTTTTTCGAGCGAGGTGTAATGAAGTTTTTCCTGCAGTTCGCCCAGCCTGATCTCCAGCTCTTTCCTGAGTAATTCTTTTGTATTATCGGCAGATATCTTCAGCAGTTCGTGCACACCTAAAAACTGCGGTTTCTGATCAACGATCACACAGGCATTGGGAGAAATACTTACTTCGCAATCGGTAAATGCATAAAGTGCATCAATGGTGATATCGGGCGAAATGCCGGGTGCCAGTTCCACCAATACTTCCACGTTTGCAGCGGTATGGTCGGTTACTTTTTTGATCTTTATTTTTCCCTGGTCATTTGCCTTAACAATGCTTTCCATCAGCTGCGTGGTGGTTATGCCATAAGGCACGCTGCGGATGACAAGGGTTTTCTTATCCAGTTCTTCAATAAGTGCACGTACCCGGATCTTTCCTCCCCTTTTCCCTTCATTATAATTGAAGGCATCCATGCTGCCACCGGTTTGAAAATCGGGCAGCAGTTCAAATTTTCTTCCACGTAAATATTTGATGGATGCTTCTATGAGTTCGCAAAAATTATGTGGTAGTATCTTGGTGGCAAGCCCAACGGCGATTCCTTCGGCTCCCTGCGCCAGCAACAGCGGAAATTTCATCGGCAGTGTTACCGGTTCGTTCTTGCGCCCGTCGTAACTCAGTTGCCAGTCGGTTGTTTTGGCATTAAAAGCCACTTCAAGGGCAAACTTGCTCAGCCTTGCTTCTATATAACGGGCGGCTGCGGCATCATCACCTGTTCTTACATCTCCCCAGTTTCCCTGCGTTTCAATAAGAAGGTCTTTTTGACCCATGTTTACCAATGCATCACCAATGCTGGCATCGCCATGCGGATGGTACTGCATACTTTGCCCTATAATATTGGCCACTTTATTGAAACGGCCATCGTCCATTTCTTTCATGGCATGCAGGATGCGCCGCTGTACAGGCTTTAGGCCGTCTTCCACTGCAGGCACGGCACGTTCCAGTATCACATAGCTGGCATAATCTAAAAACCAGGTTTTGTACTGGCCGCTTACGCCGGTATCGCTGTGTGCATAATCCTCTTTATTCTTTTCTTTTGCCATAAATTAAAACTCACTTATCGTCACAAAATTACAATTCGTATAATTCCAGCGGTTGCCCGTTTGGATCGTTAAAAAAACAAAATTTTTTTCCTGTCAGTTCATCTGTCCTGATTTCCTGCACATCTACTGCTTTGGATCTTAGTTCTGCAGCCGCTGCTTCCACATCCGGCACTTCAAAAGCGAGATGCCTCAGGCCCTTTGCTTCGGGAAACGATGCCCGCTCTTTATATTCAGGAAATGAAAACAGCTCTATCTTGTAGTGGCCGTTAATGGCCAGGTCCAGTTTATAGGAATTTCTTGCGGCCCTAAAAGTTTCCTTTACTATACTGAAGCCCAGTACTTGTGTATAAAAGCGTTTACTCTTTTCATAATCACCGGTAAGAATGGCTATATGATGAATTCCCCTGATATCCATTATGCTTTCTGCTTCACTTCAAAATCTTTCATCTGGGCAATTTTTCCCTGCACGTCAAACATATCCTGTGCGATCATTGTCTTTAACCGCCAGAGTAAATACATATCGCCGGTGCTGTGTTTTGCTTTGCTCAAAAAATGATGAATGATCTTTGATGCTTTTTGCCAGTCGGCCGTAACAAATTTCCTCAGTTCTGCATCATAAAAATCATACTCTTCCTGCACAAGTTTTTTGCCGCCTTCGAGCAAACGCACGCCCTTATTTTCGCTGCATATCTTCAGCCACTCATCGGGATCCACTTCAAATTCGCTGAGCGTGATCTCCCTTGCCAGTTTTTTTGCCTTCAGAAATTCTTTGGCAGGTATTTCATGGAGCCAGGAAGGATAAAAAATATTTCCTTTTTCGTTTATAAAGGGCAGGTTATTAAGGTACAGGATAAAAACCCTTCCCTGGAATTCTTTCATATAATACAGGAGCCAGTAATAACCGCTTACATCGTGCTTGTTCTGCACTGCCCATATCCAGATATTTTCTTCCGGGTTGCGGCGCATGATACCCACCAGTTCTGCCACGGTCTTATAATCGTCCACTTCATCTGTATCCACCTTGCCATCAGCATCGCCACCGGCCAGCACGTTTCTCCACCATTGTTTACGCTCTTCAATGCCTTCTCCAATATAAATATTATTGAGTGGCCCCACGGCATAGTCATCCTTTACCTGAACCACTTCGCCCTGCAATGTTTCATCCAATGCAATAGCTTCGGTCAGTACTTTAACATCGGCCTCATTAAAAACAATATGTATCATAAATTAGTATTACACGATTTTTTTGACACGAATTATATACACGAATTACTATACACGAATTACACGAATTAGATTTTAATAAAGTAACTTCATGTGTTTTATTCTCCACTTTGAACTTTGAACTTTGAACTTTGAACTTTGAACTTTGAACTTTGAACTTTGAACTTTGAACTTTGAACTTTGAACTTTGAACTTTGAACTTTGAACTTTGAACTTTGAACTTTGAACTTT
>JBATOU010000087.1:0-1699 GCA_049291115.1 Ferruginibacter sp. | reverse complement strand
CCGACCACCGAGCATGCGCGAGCGGAGCCACGAGAAGTCGGTGCCGGGCGCGGTGTTGTACGGCAGCTCGCGATCGTCGACGAAGAACTGCTTCGTCGCCTCGGAGAAGCCGACCGACCTCCGCTGGATCTTGAACTTCTCGGCGGTCTCCTTTGGATCGCCGAGACCACGGTACGGGAACTCATATGCCGGCGTGTCCATCAGGTAATCGCGCTCAGGCGTGATCATCCGGCCGGCCTCCAGCACCAGGGTGCGGAGGCCGCGCTCGGCGAGCTCCTTCGCCGCCCAGCCGCCGGACATCCCGGAGCCGACGACGATCGCGTCCCAGGTCAGAAGCGGAGCTCCTTCAGGTAGCGAAACGACGTCGCGATGCTCTGCATCGGATCGGCGGGGTTGTCGTGCTCCACCAGGAAGTGCTTGATCCCGCCGAGCTTCTCCTGCGCGAAGATCGCCTTCCAGTCGATCGTCCCCTTGCCGACCTCGAGCATCTTCCGCTCCGGCGGCGGCCCGGCATCCTTCACGTGGACCAGCGGAAAGCGGCCCGGATGCTTGGCGAAGTAGTCGAGCGGCGACGCCCCGGCCTTGGTGGCCCAGTAGAGGTCCATCTCGAAGTCGACGTACTTCGGGTCGCACTCGGCGAGCAGGATATCGTAGATCCGCTTCCCCTCGATTTCCTGGAACTCGAAATCGTGGTTGTGGTAGGCGAAGCGCATCTTGTACTCCTTCGCGTCGCGGCCCGCCTTGTTGAACGCCTCGGCGGTGCGCTTGATCGCATCGACCGAGTTGCGGTCGTTGGTCCCGAGATAGGCGACGATCAGCCACTTGTGGCCGATCTCGACCGCGTCGGCCAGCGTCCGATGGAAGCCGGTCTTGATCGAGTCGAGCGAGACGTGGCACGCCGGCGACTTGAGGCCGTTCCGGTCGAGCAGCTGCCGGATGGCCCGCGGCGGGCGGCCGAAGTAGTCGTGGAACTCGACTTCCTTGTAGCCGATGTCAGCGACGGCCTTGAGCGTCCGCTCGACCGATGCCTTCATCTCGCCGCGGACGGTGTAGAGCTGCAGACCGATCTTGTCGATCTTCTCGGCGGCCATGAGTGGCTCACGCGACGGCAACATCGAGGCGACACCCGCAGCACCCAGGGCACCGACAAACGTGCGACGATCCATCACAACTCCTTGCGCTGCAGCGCGCGAACGGCGTAGTCGGCCGCGCGGGCCGTCAGTGCCATGTACGTGATCGAGGGATTCTGGCAGGCCGAGGAGGCCATGGACGCACCATCGGTGACGAAGACGTTCTTCGCCTCCCACACCTGGTTCCACTTGTTGAGCACCGAATTCTTGATGTCCTTCCCCATCCGCGCCGTCCCCATCTCGTGGATGGTCAGCCCCGGCGCCGTCATGTTGTCGTACGTCTTGACGTTCGTGCAGCCGGCCGCCTCGAGCATCTCGGCCGCCGCCACCTGCGCGTCCTTCATGATGGCGCGCTCGTTGTCGCGCCACTGCATGTCGATCCGGAGCACCGGAATGCCCCACTTGTCGACCACCTGCGGGTCGATGGTGACGCGGTTGTCCGGATTCGGCAGACACTCGCCGAAGCCACCAAGACTCATCCGCCAGCCGCCGTACTGCGGCACCTTGAGTGCGCGCTTGAAGTCTGCGCCGAAGCCTTCGGTCGTCACGCCGCGGCCCCAACCCTCGGA
>JBATOU010000086.1:0-1784 GCA_049291115.1 Ferruginibacter sp. | reverse complement strand
GGTTGCTGTTGACCTGTAACAAGATAAATGCGACAACGGCTAAAACAAGGGTAAGAATTCCAAATAACAGGGAGTTGTCTGTTTCTGGCGCATTGGCAGTTGCCCCAGCCCCGGTTGGAGCGGCCGGTGGCGTATAGTCGTCCACGTATTTCATGATCGCATCTACCTCATCTTTTTTGAGGTTAGAGAAAGCGGTCATCACCGTTGGTTTCCATTTTTCAAACAATGCTTTGGCATACGCATCAGAAGCGATCATCTGTGCAGGGTTTGCCACCCACTTATAGATCCACTCCGCATCCGGAACGCGTGTACTCCAGCCTTTCAGGGCCGGGCCGGTATAATCTGCATCGGGCTTATGGCAGTTGCCGCAATTCGCTTTAAAAAGCGCCTCACCATCTGCAGCAAATGCAGCATTATTGAAGGAAATAATAAGTACTAAAAGAAGACTTGCTAAAGCTTTGTTAATGATTTTTCTATAGCGACTCATACAGTTATCGGGGCTAATGTGGAAAAAAATCCTGATTCGGGTACAAAAGTAAGGGAGGATGTTGACATAATATCAACATTTGAAAAAAATTTTTTCCTTATCCGACGTGTATTTCAACGATTTGCAAGGTTCGGCAACCTGCCATTGTCATATCAATGTAAATAATGGGCTAACTAAAATTAACTGCAAAAATTACTGCCGAGATCAGCTTGTTTTACGCAATTTTGCAGCATGCTAAAAAAATTGCAGCATCGCTGGAAGGTAAATGGATGGAACCTGCTATTGGTTATTGCCACTTTTGCATTGGGTGGAAGCCTGTGTGGATATGCCGGCCGTAAGCTTTTATTAATGACCGGACTGGAAAAGGGCATGTTGTGGGTTGCTTCTTATATAATAATTGTAACGCTATTATGGCCTATATGTGTTTTACTGGTTAGTGTCCCGTTGGGGCAATTTTCATTTTTTCGCCGGTACATCATCAAAATTCTGTTTAAAATGGGTGGGAAAGAAAAAATCTCTGCCCCAGAAGGAACTGCAAGGATGGCCATTTTCGCCAGCGGGGCAGGCTCGAATGCCAATAATATCATTGGCTATTTTAAAAATAACCCACGTATTTCCATCAATCTCATTGTGTGTAACAACCCCGCAGCAGGGGTCATCCAGGTAGCCAGGAACCACAGTATTCCGCTGCTGATGATTGATAAAAAATCACTCGAAGACCCCGGGGGTTGCCTGAAGGCCTTACAAAATGAACAAATTGACCTGATTATACTGGCTGGTTTCCTATGGAAACTGCCTGCAGCTCTTATTCAGGCGTTTCCAAAAAAGATCATCAATATTCACCCCGCTTTATTACCATCATATGGCGGAAAGGGAATGTACGGACAACATGTTCATGAAGCAGTGATTGCAAAAAAGGATACACAAAGTGGTATCACGATTCATTTGGCGGATGAAATATATGATCACGGAGAGATTCTGTTCCAGGAAACCTGCCTCGTAGAGCCCTCTGATACCCCTGAATCACTGGCTCAGAAGATCCACCAGCTTGAACACAAACATTTTCCAAAAGTGATCGAAAGCTACCTCGAAAAGCAAAATTCACGTTAAATAAGCCGTTCAAAAACGATCCTTTTCATATTCTTGATTAATATTACCTGCAAAACCAGGGCTGATTTGCGATTTTTACTTTACTTATTTTTTACACTCTTATCCGGAAGCGATGTGCAGGCACAATTGACTGTTAGCGGAACCGTGTTTGATATCTCCAGGATTAACTTTGTAGAAAATGTACGGG
>JBATOU010000085.1:0-72885 GCA_049291115.1 Ferruginibacter sp. | reverse complement strand
GGTCTGGCATGTGGAAACTTTGGGGCAAGCGGATTGCTCCGGTACGATACTGCAATAAACTTTCGTGCAGACTACATAAAAAGAAAATCTTTTTATTATGTAAAAACGATGAAAAACATAATTGGTGAATACATCTATCAGTCCGAAACGGTTGAAGGCGATTACATCAAACAGCTTTACCAAAACGGACAGCTGAAGGCCTACGTGGTGTGGATGAAATCAGAAAGCGATGCGAGCAGTTTAAAGACTATAAATTTCGCAACTGGTATACCTTACCAGGTGGTTTCATTCAACTCTACTGAAACGGGAAGTATGGTAACGGGGACCGGACCTGTTAGCCTAGTTGTAAGTGAAACGCCAAAGATTATTTTATTTGATGATACGACCGTAAACGGTGGTAGTGAGAGCTCCGTAAGGCACTATTTTTTGGCAGATTGATTGATGGTTGGTTGGTGTTGAATAAAGCTGGGCATTTTAATGCCTGGCTTTTTGTTTAAATTGCAAATATGAAGTTTTCGGTGCCAATTAAGACAGGAAATGAAATACATTGGTATTGGGTGGTAAAACTGCCTTTAAATAACGGGAAAGAGCGGTTTAAGGTAACTTGCCATGGGTTATCATTTGAACTTGAAAATAACCGTTTGTTGCTTCGTAAAAAGGGTTTAAGGCATAGAAGCCCGACATGGCAGGTATATGGTGGCAATGGGCTTTATAATGGCCTTTTAGATACGATTTATAAGGCTATTTGGGATATTATTGAGTCTCCAAAACCGGAATTTTGAAGTTCATTAAAAATGTTCCTTTTTGTTTTGAAAAATGTTCCTTTTTGTTTTTGCGCCTTTACTTCCGGTAACGTGGTAACTGCTGTTAATGGAGCAAACACCGTAACCGGATCCTGGGGTACCAGCAGCAGCAGCTCAGGGGTTGATATGCTGATCGCATTTTCATCGCCCCTTGACTTTACCGATTTAACCGACGACTGGGATGTAATTGAGCGCACCAACAGCAAAATAAGGCTTCAGAGCATCAGTGGGGGTGGCGGCGGAACCGACCTGCTTACTTTTGAAAAGAATTAAACTTCAAACAAAATTTAAACCAGTATATGAAAAGAGCGCCTTTATAGGCGCTCTTTTCACAGGTAAATAATTTTTTACTGCAATTTGAAATTAATGGTGGCTGTTAAGGGTGTAAATTCAGCCAGCTTTGGTTTTACCAGGGCCGGAATATCGATCTTATAATCTTCTGCTTTTACTGCAAATGCACATTTGAATGTTACGATACCGTTTTTTACGCTCATGGTCACCGGCGATTTAAAACTTTGTTCCACACCATGTAATGTAACTTTTCCTTCCGAGCTGAGTTTGTATTCTCCGTCTTTTGCAAGCATTGATTTGTCGAACCCCGTAAGTTTCCCCTTATAAGTGGCGTTAGGATATTTATTTGTGTGGAGATAATTTTCATTAAAATGTTCTTCCAGGAGGGCATTATTGAAATGAAAGGTTTTCATTGGTACCAAAAGGGCCACTTCTGCCTTATCGGTATTGAACACGGCTGTGGCTTCCTTGCTAAGCGCCGCATACTCCTTGTTTAACTGGTTTTTGTTTGGGTTAAAATAGATGTTGCCGTCCCTGGTTTTCAAGGTTTGTGCATTGGCTCCAAGAACAGCCAGTGTAATCAGCATAACTGAAAGTAATTTTTTTTTCATTTGTTTTATTTTTTCAGGATTAAGACGTATTTGGGCATGCATTGTTTAACCAATTTATGTGTAAAACCAACCTTTAATAATATTTTAACGAATGATGATTAAACTTAAATTGAAGCGTTCCATTTGCTGAATGGATTAACTTTGCTCCCCATGCAAAAGAAGTTATCAAAAAAGACATTCGGGGTTCACAGGGGTTTAATTTACTTTTTACTGTTATTTATATCACAGGCTGCTGCTGCACAGTTTTTTACCCAACCCGCTTACCCCAAAAATTATTTTACCTGGCCCGTAGGAGCTGTAAAAGGTATTGTAGCTAATTTTGGCGAGCTGCGTCCAAACCATTATCATATGGGCCTCGATGCCCGAACCGATAAAGTAGTGAATAAGCCTATTTATGCCGCGGCAAATGGTTATGTGGCAAAGGTGAAGGTCGAACCCTTTGGATTTGGCCGTGCCATTTACATCAACCACCCAAATGGCTTTACCACGCTTTACGCACACCTGAATGATTTTTATCCCGAACTGGAAAGCTATGTAACCGAACAACAATATAAGTTGCAAAGCTGGCAGGTATTTCTTGATATTCCTGCAAATTTATTCCCGGTAACAAAAGGGCAGTTCATTGCCTTTAGCGGAAACACCGGCGGAAGCCAGGGCCCGCACCTGCACTGGGAGATAAGAGATACAAAAACCGATAAGGTTTTAAACCCCCTGCTGTTCAATATGCCAATAGATGACGGGATTGCGCCCGATGTTTTACGCCTGGCTGTTTACGACCGCACCCAAAGCACCTACGAACAAACGCCGAGGTTCATCCCTTTAAAAAAGACAGGAACAGGTTATACCGTAGCTGCTGGAAAATTAACGGTATATACTGCAGCCTCAAGCTTTGCCATTACAGCTTACGACCGCTATAGCGGTTCCACCAACCAAAACGGAATTTACAGTGCCGTAATGTACGCAGATGAAAAACCGGTGAGCGGGTTTCTGCTAAACGGCATCAGTTACGATGAAACAAGGTACCTGAATGCTAATATTGATTATAAACTGAAGATAAACGGCGGGCCCTACCTGCAGCACCTGAGCCGTTTACCGGGCAACCTGTCAGATCACTATAAATCTGATGCATCCAATGGGGTAATAATACTTGCGCCCGGCCAAAGCCGGCAGGTTAAGATTGAAATAAGTGATGCCAATAACAATATTGCCTTAATAAACTTTACAGTGGAAAGAAGCAGTACAGAAATAGCCACCGTGGCCAGGGCGGGAACCCTCTTCAGTCCCGGCGAATTAAACATTTTTGAAAATGATGAAATAAAATTTTACCTGCCACAGAATGCCCTTTATGATTCATGTTATTTCCGTTATGGAAAAATTGTTCCCACTATTGGCAAACCGGTTTACCAGCTGCACAACCATTCTGTACCGCTGCACAGTTATTTTACAGTTAAAATAAGAGATGGCATTTTATTCCTTCCTTCCGACAAAATGGTGATGAAGCGTTTTTTTAATAATAAGGAAGACTTTAAAAAAGCCGAGCCGGCTGCCGAGGAAAAAGAAAAAGGATGGTACAAGGCCAGTTTCCGTGAGTTTGGAAACTTTCAGCTGATTGTAGACAATGAACCGCCGCTGGTAACCCCCATTGGCTTTAAAGACGGCATGAATGCCGCCAGGTCCAAACGGATCGCATTTTTAATAAAAGACAATACGGAGGATATCCGAAAATTTACCGCGTTGCTTGATGGAAAATGGCTGCGGTTTACCAATGATAAAGGAAAAGTTTTCAGCTATATTTTCGATGAATACTGCGCACCGGGCGAACATGAGCTGAAAATAATAGTGGAAGACCTGGTGGGCAATAAAACTGAAAAGATCTACCGCTTTACAAGATAATTTTATGGCAACACATTTACTGGAAGGACAAAAAGCTCCTTTGTTCAAAGCAAAGGACCAGGATGGGAAAACAGTATCCCTGGCCGGCTTTAAAGGCAAAAAACTGGTACTTTTCTTTTACCCCGAAGATGATACACCCACCTGCACGATACAGGCCTGCAACCTTCGCGACAACTATGCCCTGCTCCGGAAAAATGGCTTTGAAGTGATCGGTATCAGCCCCGATAATGAACAGAAACATAAAAAATTTGAAGAAAAATTCAAACTCCCTTTTACACTTATAGCCGATCCCGGGCACAGGGTAATTGAAAAATACGGTGTATGGGGGGCCAAGCAACTATACGGACGCAATTACATGGGATTACACCGTACCAGCTTTTTGGTGGATGAAAAAGGGGTGATCCGTAAGATCTTTCTCCGCCCAAAAAACAAGCAACATGCCGAGGAGATCATTAAAACATGGAACGGTTTCAGCAAGGCATAAACTGTGAGCAGCGCAATTAAATACCACATTAAAACAGGTTCATTACTTGCCAAACTTGCCGCTATGAAACTCGGCAGCCGCCAGGTGGCTTTTGTACTGGGCAGCACCATCCATCTTTATAACACTTCGGAGGAGGAATTCTTACAAAATAAATGCTGGCTGAAACATGAACTATGCCATATTGAACAGTTCAGGCGCTACGGGTTCTTTTCCTTTATTTTTATGTACCTGTATGAATCGGTAAAACACGGCTATTACAACAACAAATATGAAATTGAAGCAAGGGAGGCCGAAGATAAATAACCCTTACTGCTTAAACACCCATTCCACTTCCCCAAAATCAAATTCCATTTCATCCTGTTCGCCGGTTATCAATTTACCATCGGCCGAAACTGATTTAATAACAGTTTCAAAAAGCCTGTTATCTTTTCGCAGGCTTACCGGCATCCCTTTTTTATAAAGTCTTTTGTTGTACTCCGACAGCATTTTTTCAAACCCGCTATTCCGCAATTCCTCCACCCTCTTTAATACAAATGCATGCAGCTGCTTGGCCAGCTCCACCACATCGTAGGTATGCCGGGTTATCTGCAGCAGCGAAACTGCATTGGGCAAACCGGGGTCAAACGAATGCTCATTGATATTAATGCCTATGCCAGCCACGGCAAATTTCCACTTAGTGCCCTGTATAATGTTTTCTATCAATATGCCCCCTGCCTTTCTGTCACCCAGGTAAAGATCATTTGGCCATTTAATAAAAATGGTATTAAGGCTCAGAAATTTGAGGAAATCGCTGCAGGCAAGGGCTACCGCCGCAGAGAGTTGAAACTGCTGTCCCACATGTATTCCGGCAGGTTCCAGCACGATGCTCAGCGCAATATTCTTGTCTTTACCTGTTACCCAATGTTTTCCACGCTGGCCCCGGCCACTGGTTTGTTCCCGGGCATACCAGGCCATGCCATGCTTCGCCATTCCTTCATGCACCCTTGCCATGGCATAGTTGTTGGTACTATCCACACTGTCTAAAATGCTGAATAATTCAAATTGCTGCATTTTGGCGTATTACAGGTAAAAAAGAAATGCTAATTTTGAACAAACCCGCAAGCTACTTAATTTTAGCACGGCTGGCATGGCAAACATGTAAATTTACTTAAACAAAATGAATAAAGTTTGAATAACCTGACCGCTTTGGAAAGCCGCAAAAAAAGTATCACCAGGCTTAACCGCAATAGTAAAATTTTTAAATCCATTATTAACGCTGTTCAGGATAAAAAGGCAGAAAACATCATCAGCCTCGACCTGAGAAAAATACCGGAAGCCGTGGCAGATTTTTTTATCATCTGCGAAGCAAATAATACCACGCAGTTAAAAGCCATTGCCGATAATGTGGAACATGAGGTGAAGACCAGCTGCGGAGAGTTAGCGTATAAGCATGAAGGCAGGCAGGCCCAGCAATGGATATTGATCGATTACGTAAACATAGTGGTGCATATCATGCTTCCCGAACCACGCAAATTTTACCGGCTCGAAGAAATGTGGAGCGATGCATCCATCATGGAGCATTCAATTTAAAAAATTAAACGCCCTTTGAAAAAGGAGAAACAAAAATGGCACAACAAGAACAGCAAAACAACCCCAAAAGAATAATGCCCGACAAACAAACACCGGGAGGCGGAGAAGATCCCCAGAAGCAAAAACCAAAATTCAACCTTTACTGGATTTATGGGATCATCTTTTTAACCCTCATTACTTACAGCCTCATGCGCAATGTAAGCAGCAGCGGTGTGGTTACATACCAGCAGCATTTTTTTGATATGGTAAAACAGGGCGATGTGGAAATGTTCAAAGTGATCGGGAACAAGGGTATTGTACGGGTTTCTGTAAAAAAAGACAGCCTGACCGGCAAGGCAGACTGGTACAAAAAAGTGCTGAACACCAAGGACGATCCAAAAAAATTTGAAGTTGCCCTTAAAGTAAACCCGCCACAGCTTTATTTTAATATTGATGATTCAAAAGCCTTTGCCGATGACCTGAGGCAATTTTATGCCGATAACCCCGATGTTAAAGAAGCCTACTCAGATGCAGGAGACGAGGGTGAACTCATTGGCCAGTTGCTGGGCACCCTCCTGCCTTTCATCCTTATTGGACTTTTATTTATCCTCATGCTGCGCAAAGTTGGCCCCGGCAGCGGCGGAGGGCCTGGTGGAATTTTCAATATAGGAAAATCAAAAGCCACCTTATTTGATAAAGGCACCAGGGTAAATATCAACTTTGGAGATGTGGCCGGCCTTGATGAGGCCAAAGTGGAAGTGATGGAAATTGTAGATTTTTTAAAGAATCCCAAAAAATATACTAACCTCGGTGGCAAGATCCCAAAGGGCGCTTTGCTTATTGGCCCTCCCGGAACCGGTAAAACCTTATTGGCAAAAGCCGTGGCCGGGGAAGCCCAGGTACCTTTTTTCAGCCTGAGCGGAAGCGATTTTGTGGAAATGTTTGTGGGTGTGGGTGCCAGCCGTGTGCGTGACCTTTTTAAACAGGCAAGGGAAAAAGCTCCCTGTATCATCTTCATTGATGAAATAGATGCCATTGGCCGGGCACGTGGTAAAAACGTAATGATGAGCAATGATGAAAGGGAAAACACCCTTAACCAGTTGCTGGTGGAAATGGATGGTTTTGGAACCGATCTTGGTATCATTATTTTGGCTGCCACCAACCGGCCCGATGTACTCGACAATGCCCTGCTGCGGCCAGGCCGCTTCGACAGGCAGATCACAATTGACCGTCCCGACATGGTGGGCCGTGAAGCTATCTTTAAAGTGCACCTTGGCCCAATAAAAGTTTCTCAAACACTGGATGTACATAAATTGGCCGAACAAACACCCGGTTTTGCGGGCGCCGATATTGCCAACGTTTGTAATGAAGCAGCGCTCATTGCCGCACGCAAAAACAAGGAAGCGGTTGATATGAGCGATTTCCAGGATGCCATTGACCGGGTGATCGGCGGACTCGAAAAAAAGAATAAGATCATATCGCCCGAAGAAAAAGAGATCATCGCTTACCACGAAGCCGGCCACGCCATCTGCGGCTGGTTCCTGGAACATGCCTATCCTTTACTGAAAGTAACGATCGTGCCACGCGGCACTGCCGCACTCGGTTATGCCCAGTACACGCCAAAAGAACAGTACCTCTACAATACAGATCAGCTGAACGACCAGATATGTATGACCCTTGGCGGCCGTGCTGCAGAAGACCTTTTCTTTGGCAAAATAAGTACCGGCGCCAGCAACGACCTGCAGCAGATCACCAAGATCGCCTACAGTATGATAACCATGTATGGCATGAACGAAAAAGTGGGCAATATCAGCTTCTATGACCCGCAGCAGGAAAATTATTTTACCAAACCCTACAGCGAAGAAACGGGCAAAATGATTGATGAAGAGGTACGTAAACTTATTGATGAAGCTTACATAAAAACAAAGGCCCTCCTGGTGGAGAAAAAATGGGCAGTGGAAAAGCTGGCCAAAGAATTACTGGTGAAAGAAGTACTGTTCAAAAGCGATGTGGAAGCCCTCATAGGCAAACGCCCTTATGAAGAAAAGAAACTGCTCGACGACAATCATCCCAGCCACTTAAAACCAGAAGATACCGTAGGGCCCGAAGCGCCACCACAAGGCATTCCTGATGAACTGAAACATCCCCCGGCAATTTAACACCGCCGCGGAACATTGAGCACAGAAAATATCTTTAACATTGTCTGCAGCAAGAGAAAATATCTTAAAAAGAATAAAACAGGCGCTGGAAAAACCAGTGCCTGTTCCTTTTCCTGAACTTAACAGCAATGACCCTGTTTATAAGCTAAACACAGAAGACGAAGCTGTTCTTTTTGCAGAAGAATTTACCAAACTCCAGGGCAAATTTGCCTTTTGCAATAATGAACAGGATCTTCAAAAACAGCTGAACAGCCTGTTTGCAGAAAGAAATTTTACAAAGATCTATTGCAGCGATCCCGAACTGAAACCATTGCTCAGCAATTTATCCATTGAACCATATAACAACCTGGCCGGCAGCGATTGTTCCCTCACCGGTTGCGAATACCTGGTGGCACGCACCGGAAGCATTGTTTTAAGTTCGCAGCAAACAGAAGGCCGCACTGCAAGCGTATATGCTCCGGTTCATATATGCATAGCGTATAACCACCAGTTGGTTTTTGATATTAAAGATGCACTTTCTTTTATGAAAGAAAAATACAAAAACAATTTACCCTCCTTTATAACCTTTGCCACCGGCCCAAGCCGCACTGCCGATATTGAAAAAACACTCGTAACCGGCGTACACGGCCCAAAAGAAGTGTTCTGTTTTTTGGTGGAAGGGTAACAAAATTGTACCTTTAAAACAGCAGATCTTAACGCATGAACCCAACCATATTCCGATTGTTTGTTTACGGCAGCCTGCGCAGTGGTTTTCATAATCCTGCCTATGCCTACCTGGCCCAATATTTTAATTTACTGGGCGAAGCCCTGGTTAAAGGCATCCTCTTCGACAATGGATTTTATCCCGTGGCACGCCCTGCAGATATTGACCATTTCATTACCGGGGAATTATACGAACTTAAAAATCCCGGGGAATTTGGCTGGGCCTTTGGCCAGCTCGATGATTATGAAGGTATGAATGGCGAAGAAGGCGAACCCATACTTTACAAGCGGGAAAAAACCATTGCTTATCAAAATGGTCAGCCATCGGATGCATGGATCTATTGGTACAACGGAGATACCAGCAACATGGAAGCGCTTGAAATTGGCGATGTGCTCAAATACCTTCAGCAAAAAAACAAACCGTAAATTTGCAGGATGGCCGCAACTGCAAAAAAAATATTCTTTCTTTCCGATTCTCACCTGGGTGCGCCTGATGCAGCCCGCAGCCTGGAACGTGAAAAAAAACTCATCCGCTTTTTAGACAGTATTAAAAATGAAGCTCATACCATCTTCCTGCTGGGCGACCTGTTTGACTTTTGGTTCGAATATAAAAAAGTGGTGCCAAAAGGCTTTACACGCATTTTAGGAAAATTGGCCGAGCTTACCGACAGCGGTATCGCCCTTCATTTTTTTGTTGGCAATCATGATATGTGGATGAAAGATTATTTTCAGCAGGAACTGAACATCCCCGTTTATTTTGAACCAACCCTCTTTGAATTTGAGGGAAAAAAATTTTTGATCGGCCATGGCGATGGACTGGGGCCGGGTGATTATGGTTATAAATTCATGAAAAAGATATTCCGGAATCCCCTCTGTCAATGGGGATTTGGGATACTGCCTCCTTATATCGGTATGGGACTGGCAGGTTATTTCAGCCGAAAAAGCCGTGCACAAACCGGTGCCACCGATGAGGTTTTTTTGGGAGAAGATAAAGAGTGGCTTATTATTTATTGCAAAGAAATATTGCAAAAAAAACATTACGATTATTTTATTTTTGGCCACCGTCACCTTCCCATAGAAACTTTATTGCCGGGCAACAGCCGCTATATTAACCTGGGTGACTGGATAAAATATTTCAGCTATGCCGTGTTCGATGGCAATACGGTAACTTTACAATATTACAAGGAAACATAACTTGAAAAACATTTTCTTATACATTTTTTTTCTTGCCACAATATGCTCTAACAGCAGTTGTGCACAAACAAAGCAGGCGGCTGTAAACACGGCTGCGCAAAAAACAGGTACCGCTGAAGACAATAAAGCTTTTAAATTTGAAAAAAGCATTGAGGGAAATTTCAGCATGATGGAAGTGGATGTGCTGGGTAATCTTTATCTCGTAAATACCGGGAACCAGTTAAAAAAACTGGATGCCAATGGCGATTCTGTTGCCGTGTTTAATGATGTAAAAAAATACGGCACCCTTACCCTTATTGATGTAAGTAACCCGCTGCGGCCCTTATTGTATTACCAGGGGTTTTCTACCGTACTGATGCTCGACAGGCTTCTTTCGCTGCGCAACAGCATCAATTTTAGAAAGCAAAATATTTTCTCTGTAAAAACCCTTGCTGCTTCTTACGACAATAATATCTGGATCTTTGATGAGCAGGATTTTAAACTCAAAAAAATTGATGCCGACGGAAAACTGCTGCAGGAAACCACCGACTGGCGCATGCTTTTTGCCGAAGTACCAGAACCTGTAAAAATCACCGACAGTGAAGGCTTTGTTTACCTGTACGACGAAGAAAAGGGATTTTTTATATTTGACTATTACGGGAGCCTTAAAAGCAACCTCCCCTTTTTACATTGGAAACACACTGCCATTTCGGGTAAAAAAATATACGGCTTCAGCAACAACCTGCTCAACAGTTACGAACTGCAATCGCTGAACCTGAAAACATACGCCATCCCGGCCGAATTTACAGGGTACGCAGATATTAAAGCCGTAAACGGAAAAGTCTATTTGCTGAAAACAGAAGCCGTGGAAATTTACAGCGTTCAATAATACAAGATGAATTTTTTAGACGATATCTTTTTAGATAACAGCATCCGCAGTTACCTCCTGGCGGCAGGTATTATTTTGGTGGCTTTTTTGGCAAAGAAATTCCTTTCGCAGCGCCTCGCTTCATTTATCTATTCGTTGTTCCAAAAAAACTGGTCGGCCCTCAATAAGGCCGATTTTACAAAATTTACTGTAAAGCCCACCAGTTGGTTCCTGTTTGCGGTCATAAGCATCTTTACGCTCGATAAGCTCAATTTCCCTTCTGCCTGGAACGTTAAGATATACGGGCACGAACTGGCTCATATCATCGACCGCCTGGGCGTTATACTGCTGGTGGTATTTTTCACGTGGTTGGTTACAAGCCTGATCGATTTTATTTCGCTGCTGCTGGAAGAAAAAGCCAAACTCACCAAAGATAAAAGCGATGATCAGCTGATCGTGTTCTTTCGTGATTTTTTAAAAGTGCTGGCCGGCATTGCCGGTTTTCTTTTATTGCTCAAGCTGGGCTTTCATCAGAATATCGGCAACCTGCTTACCGGGCTCAGCATTGTGGGAGCAGCTTTGGCCCTGGCTGCCAAAGAGAGCCTGGAAAATCTTATTTCCTCTTTTATCATTTTTACCGATAAACCTTTTTATACCGGCGACACGGTAAAACTCAATAATATAACCGGTAAAATAGAAAAGATCGGGCTCCGCAGCA
This sequence comes from Ferruginibacter sp., assembly GCA_049291115.1. Lineage (GTDB taxonomy): Bacteria > Bacteroidota > Bacteroidia > Chitinophagales > Chitinophagaceae > Ferruginibacter. The sequence goes on along the minus strand of JBATOU010000085.1, from coordinate 61,635 downwards.
CCCGCATCCGCACTACAGATAAAACCCTGGTTACGGTTCCCAACAGGCAAATGGTAAGCGGCATCGTAGATAACTGGAGCATGCGCACGCAGCGCCGGGCAGAAATGAAATTTGAGTTTTCTCAAAAAACAGGCACCGGCAATACAAAAAAATTTATTGAAGAAACCAAGTCCATCCTGGCAAAATACCCCGAAAAGCTAATCAGTTCATCTGTATTTCTTACAGATTACAATAAAAACAGCGTAACCGTAAGCATCGAATATTTTACTATCCCCTTTACAATGGATGATTACAATAAGCTGAAAGAAGAGATCAATTTTTCTTTAATGAAACTCGTGGATCACCTCCAGATCGAAATGGCCAGTTCCAACAGCAGTATCACCATCTTCAGCAACGAAGGCGATGCCGGGGCGCCAAAAGAAAGTACGGTTGTATAACAGGTTTCAAAAGTTTCAGAGGTTCCATGTTTAAAGTTGGCGAATCGCATTGCAAAACAATTCGTGTAATTCGTGTTTAATATTCGTGTCTCCTTAACTTCTACCATTTTATTCTTTATTTTTATCCAAATTTAAAAGCCATATGCAGCTTAAAAATATCCTGCTCAGCATCATATTGATGACGCTCATACCTGCTTCTGCAGTTAGCCAGGTTAATATTGGAGGTATTGTAAATACTTATACAGCAGTTACCGCTTTTGGATTATGCGCTAATAGTATTACGGTTGCTGACGCCAGCGGCTTTTCGGTTGGTAATACGGTCATTGTAATACAAATGCAGGGCGCCGTTATTGATGAAACCAATACGGCAGGTTTTGGCACTGTTTCAAATTATCAAAGCGCAGGTTTGTGGGAAAAAGCAACGATAGCGGCCATTAACAGCAACGAAGTTTCATTCAGCAAAAATTTATTGAATACTTACCAGCTTAGCGGTAAAGTGCAAATGGTATCCTTACCTGTGTACAGCAATGCCATCGTTACCAGCGTATTAACGGGTACTGCATGGAATGGCAGCACCGGGGGCATTGTAGCACTGGAAACTAGCGGAAGCCTTACCCTAAACAGCAATATTAATGCCGGTGGTATTGGATTTAACGGCGGCCCCAATACCCAGGTATGTCCTAACAGCTGCAATTTTACCACTAATGAAACGGGTTATTATTTTGCTGCCCCTACTTACCGGGCTGCCGCAAAAGGACAGGGTGTTGCAGCGATCATTACAGGCAAAGAATGGGGACGCGGTGCACAGGCCAATGGTGGTGGTGGTGCCAACGATCATAATAATGGCGGAGCGGGTGGCTCCAACTATGCTGCGGGCGGTACCGGAGGAAACAATGCTGAACCGGGCGCTTTTAATTGCAAGGGAAACAATAATGGTGGGCGGCCGGGTTTTGCTATGAATTACTCGGGCCTTAACCGGCTTTTCCTCGGCGGGGGCGGCGGTGCCGGACATGGTAATAACGGAAACACGGGTAGTTGCCCGGGCACAGGGGCTTCGGGTGCCGGCGGTAATGGTGGAGGCATTGTGATCATCATTGCCAACAGTCTCATTAACAACGGGGCAAGTATTAATGCAGCTGGTAATACTGGTGGATCAGGAACGGGTGATGGTGCCGGTGGAGGTGGAGGCGGCGGTGCGGTTTTTTTGTCGGTCAATTCTTTTGTCAACAACCTGGGCATTGTGGTAAATGGCGGAACTGGTGGCAATACAAATAATGCTACTTCAAACCGTTGTTATGGCCCCGGTGGAGGCGGCGGTGCTGGCATTATCATTAGTGCTACGGCTCTTCCTGGTACAGTAAGCAGTTCAATGTTGGGTGGTGCAGCCGGGTTGATAACGAACAGCACAAATGCCTGCAATGGCTCAAGTTCTTCTGCTGTTTCGGGCAGTAGTACTCCGGCTGTTTTGAGTGGAGCATCTGTTCCGGCTGGCACTGTTGACCCTTTGTCGGGCTGCTCGGTAGTGCCGGTTTCCTTCCGTTATTTTAAAACATCAATCAAAGAAAATACAAAAGTGCTGCTCGAATGGGTAACTAATTTTGAGCAAAACACTTCACATTATATCATAGAACGTTCAACTGATGCGGTCGTGTACAGTGAGCTAGCCAGCCTTGTTGCTGCAGGCAATACCCAAACTGAAACCCATTATGTTTATACTGATCATAATGCAGCTACCGGAAAAAATTATTACCGCATCAAACAGGTGGACCGTGATGGAAGGTTTGTGTATACGAACATATCGGTAATTAACATCAGCAGAAATGGGTACACCATGTCTGTGTACCCCAATCCTATGAAGAGTGGTTCTTTATTAACGGTTGAATTCAGTAAACCAGTTAAAAGCTGCCAGTACTTATTGACCGATATGCAGGGAAGAATAATTGCAGCAGGCCGTAGTGTAACCCACAACCAGAAAGCTCAGCTCGGTATTCCAAAACTTACAGCAGGGGTCTATGTACTTAATTTAATGATAAACGAAGAAAAATACCAGCAAAAATTATTGTTGTATTAAACACATGAAATTCGCATCATTCGTGTAACTCGTGTTTTAAATTCGTGTCAAAAAATTCGTGTTCACAACTTCAACAACTCCCCCAACTCCTTATCCCACTGCCCGCTTTTTCCGTATTCCACCACACGGCCAAGTTCTTTACCATCTTTCATTACAATGATCGTTGGTACATTGGTTATTTTGAATACCGAAGTAAGGTTACCCAGTGATTTCTTTTCTCTTGATACACCTATTAAACTAATAGCATCATCGGAAAAACCACTCAACTCCTGCAGTTTAAAAAACTTAGGTAAAATAAACTGCGTGTCTTCGCACCAGGTACCGCCAAAAATGATAAAATGAACTTTTCCTTTGGCTGCTTCCATTGCATTGAGCACAACGGCCGGAGGCGTATAGGAATTCTGGCTGTTGGCATACCAGTTAAACGCAGGGTTATTTGTAATGGCATACTTGCTGATGAGCCCGTTCAAAATAATTACGCCTTTATGCGTGGGGTCTTCATAAGAAATATAAGGTGTTTGTGCCGATACCCCGGTGCCAATAACAAGGCTGATAATGGCTATGATAAAAAATTGCTTCATTTATAAATTTGCTTTGAGTTCGTTTAAAAAAGATCTGAGTTTTTGCAGGTTTTCTATCAGGGCATAATTTTCTTCGGCCTGCTTGTTTTTCTTAATAAAATCTTTGGCCCCTTCGATGGTGTATTTTTTCTGCCGCAGCAGGTGATGGATCATTTTAAGGTTCTTTACATCTTCGGGCCTGAAAAGCCTGTCGCCCTTTCCGTTCTTCTTTGGTTTTAAAATATCAAATTCGTTTTCCCAAAAACGCAGCAGGCTTACATTCACTTTAAACATAGCAGCCACGGCGCCAATGGTATAATAACGTTTAGAAAACAGCTCTTCGTCTTCCGGCACTTCCACCAAGTCGGCAGCCAGTTCCATATCGCTCAACTTCATGCGGCCACGGGTAGATTTTCTTTCTTTTATTTTCTTTTCCTTAACAGGCTTTTCTGCACGACTGTACATTTCGGGCACTTCTACAGGCGTTTCGTTTACAACCGGGGCTTCCACCTGCTTTGGAGGCAGCAGTTTTGGCGTTTCCTCCTTTTGCGGGGGAGGCACATCAAAATCGAACGCTATCTGGCTGTGCTTTTTCAATGGTACAAATGTAGGTAAAACAGGGATTGTTTGGGAAACACGAATTTTAAACACGAATTGCACGAATTAATGGCTTATGGAGCCGTTAATGGAAAAGCAGGAGGCTTATGAATGGTTTTAAGACTGAGTTTTTTGAACACGATTAGGCTTTTCTTGTCCTGTTAGGTCTCGGTCTCGGCCACATAGCAAAAAAATTCCTATTCCCAACTCTAGGAAGTATTTCTCAAAACTTACAATGGCTAATCAAAACTCCTCGCACTGCCTGTAGCGGCAATTTTCAGCAGGCGGTCGTATTCTTCAGCGTTGAGGTCGTTATAAAAAAAGTAAACCGGGTCTACGGCTTCGCTGTTTATATGCACTTCATAGTGGCAGTGTGGTCCCGTGCTTTTGCCGGTGCTGCCCACCCAGCCAATCACTTCGCCCCGTTTAATGGTCTGGCCATTATGCACCTTTATGCGTACCATATGCCCGTATAAAGTTTCATAACCATAACCATGGTTAATGATCACGTGGTTACCATAACCACCCTCGCTGTAGCCGGCAAGTTTTATCGTGCCATCGCCTGTGGCATAAATTGGGGTGCCGGAGGGTGCAGTAAAATCGAGGCCCTTGTGCATTTTGGGCGTACCGTACACGGGGTCTATCCGCATCCCATAACCGCTGGCCACCCGGCTCAGGTCTTTATTACTCACTGGCTGTATGGCCGGTATGCTCGCAAGCTTTGCATCCTGGTTTTTGATCAGTTTTTCAATGCTGCTGTAGCTGTTTTGCTGGTACGTTATACGTGCATTAAGGTTGTTCAGTTGCGCAGCAATATCCTTACCCAGTATATCTTCGTGTATGCTGCTCACTTTATTGAACTCCTTTTGCTTTTCTATAAGTTTGGCCCGGGCACTGTCGGGCAGCGGGTTGGCTTCAAATATGGACCGATACACTTCATTATCCCTTTTCTCCAATGCAGAAACCTGGCCCTCGATGGTTTTGATCTTTCCCTGCAGCAGGTTATAGTTTTCACGCAGCACTTCGTATTTACGGCGGCTCTCCAGGTCGGTTGGCTTCGGAAAAAAACGGTTGTAGAGATAGATAACAATGGCAGAACTAACGATGAGGGCACTTAAAAAACCAAAAAAACGCAGCAGCTTCACCCGAAAAGGTGTTACAAATTTTTCGTAACGCAGCGTATGCGTATTGTAGAAGTATTTGATTTTTTTCATAAAACACCGGCATACTGGCCTTATACAGGGCCTAATCATTAAATTTGCAATTCAATAAAAATTGAAATTTTTTATTTGGTAACCGGCCAAAGTAACGCTGCTCATTATTCTTGCGCCGCACACTTGTACCGCATACCAAATTTCGCCAAGCTTACAAATATAAAGCCATAAAAACAAAAACCAACCCAATATATATAAATTATCCTTTACATGATGACGGCAGCAGCAATACGACAGGCATATTTAGATTTCTTTAAAAGCAAGGAGCACCTTATTGTGCCATCGGCACCCATCGTTGTAAAAAACGATCCCACCCTGCTTTTTACCAATGCGGGTATGAACCAGTTTAAAGATTATTTTCTTGGAAATAAAACGGCGCCCAGTCCCCGAATTGCCGATACACAAAAATGTTTAAGGGTAAGCGGCAAGCACAACGACCTCGAAGAAGTGGGAGTGGATACCTACCACCACACCATGTTTGAAATGCTGGGCAACTGGAGTTTTGGAGATTATTTTAAAAATGAAGCCATTGAGTGGAGCTGGGAATTACTTACAGAAATTTATAAAATACCCAAAGACCGTCTCTATGCCACGGTATTTGAGGGAGATACCAAAGAAAATCTGCCTGCGTCCAGTGTAGCACTCGCAAAATGGAAAAAATTGCTGCCCGACGACCAGATCGTATTTGGCAATAAAAAAGATAATTTTTGGGAAATGGGCGATACAGGCCCTTGTGGTCCATGCAGTGAAATACATGTGGATTGCCGGAGTGAAGAAGAAAGGAAACGCATACCAGGTCATTTGCTGGTAAACAAAGATCATCCCCAGGTAATAGAAATATGGAATAATGTTTTTATACAATATAACCGAAAAAAAGACGGAACCCTTGAACCGCTTCCGGCCACACATGTAGACACAGGCATGGGCTTTGAGCGCCTCGTTCGTGTGCTGCAGGGCAAAAGCAGTAATTATGATACCGATGTGTTTACGGGTACCATTGCGGCTACAGAAAAAATTGTTGGCCTTAAATATGCTGCCGATGACAGTAAACCCTCTGTTGCATTCAGGGTGATCGCCGATCATATCCGTGCCATTTGCTTTACTATTGCCGATGGCCAACTTCCTTCCAACACCGGCGCAGGTTATGTAATACGCAGAATTTTAAGGCGGGCAGTTCGTTATTATTTTTCTTATCTCAACTATAAACATCCCTTACTTCATCAATTGCTGCCTGTGCTGGCAAAACAATTCCAGGATGTTTTTCCGGAGCTGATACAGCAGCAGGATTTTGTAAGCAAAGTAGTGAAAGAAGAAGAAGAAGCGTTTTTAAGAACGCTTGACAAAGGTTTGAAACAAATGGATGAAATAATTGCCAGGGCACAACCAGCAAAAATTATTGATGGCATTGCAGCATTTGAACTGCTCGATACATTTGGCTTTCCTATAGATCTGACAAGGCTTATTGCATCTGAAAATAATTTAAGCGTTGATGAGGCCGGCTTCAACGCCGAAATGGAAAAACAAAAAAACCGCAGCCGTGCCGCCACTGCGCTCGATACAGAAGACTGGGTTACCGTGCATGAAAGCAACAGCAATACATTTGTTGGATACGACAGCCTCGAAACCAAAACAAAGGTTTTAAGATACCGCAAGGTTTCAGGTAAGGGAAAAGAATTGTTCCAGATCGTTTTGGAACAAACACCTTTTTACGCCGAAAGCGGCGGCCAGGTGGGCGATACCGGCTTTTTAGTATTGAACTCCGGCCAAATTAATATTGTAGATACCAAAAAAGAAAACGACCTCATTATACATTTTGCAGAAAAGATCGCAGCAGACATGAGCGGTGAACTTACCGCCATTGTTGACGGTACACGCCGCCGCAAAATAACCGTGCACCACAGTGTAACACATCTTATGCATGCTGCCCTGCGTAAAGTGCTGGGTACACATGTGGCACAAAAAGGGAGCCTGGTAAATGAGGAACACCTGCGTTTCGACTTTTCTCATTTTGCAAAACTTACCGATGAAGAACTGGCCAAAGTGGAGCAGCTTGTAAATGAAAAAATAAGAGAAAATATTCCCGTGGTCATTAAAACCATGAGTAAAGATGAAGCCATTGCCCTTGGCGCCATGGCATTATTTGGCGAAAAATACGGAGACCAGGTGCGTGTGGTGGTAATGGACCCTGCTTATTCTATTGAATTATGTGGTGGCACACATGTGGGGAGCACCGGGGAAATTGGTTTGTTTAAAATAAAATCCGAAAGCGCTGTGGCTGCCGGTGTTCGCCGGGTGGAAGCCGTTAGCGGGCAGGCAGCCGAACAACTTGTAAGCAGCACTTTTGCCGAACTGCAAAACATTAAAGCCGCATTAAAAAACCCAAAAGACCTGCAAAAAGCCATCGAACAACTGATGGCAGAAAATACCCGGCTCAGCAAACATATCGAATCCCTCGAAGCCAGGCAGCTGGTAGTAGTTCGTAATGAGCTGTTGCAGAAAGACGAGATCATCAATAATATTACATTCATCGGCGATATTGTGGAAGTAAGCAGTGCCGATGCGCTTAAAAAGCTTTGCTTCGACCTGAAGCATCATATAAACGATCATGTAGCTGTGTTATGCGCCAATATTGGCGGTAAGGCATATGTGGCAGTGAGCGTAAGCGAAACGGTGGTTGCTGCAAAAAATATAGATGCATCCAGGATTATTAAAGAAACCGTTAGTCCGCTCATTAATGGAGGTGGTGGTGGTCAAAAAACATTGGCCACTGCCGGCGGTACAGAACCCGGCGGCTTTAAAGAATTAATTGAAAAAATAAGGATGCAATTGAACATCCTGTAGGAACATGCCTCGAGGCATGTTCCCCGAGTACACACCTCGAGGCGTGTACCTACAAAGTTCCTGTACAAAACCAACATGCAAATCATTTTACAAACGCCCCGTTTATACCTGCGGCAGTTCAGCACTGCCGATGCAGCCCTGCTATATCAATTGAACAGCCAGGCCGATGTACTAAAATATCTTCACGAACGGCCTTTAAAAGATGAAACAGATGCAGCAGAAATTATCCGCAGCATCATTCTTCCGCAGTATGAAAAAAAATTGGGCCGTTGGGGAATGTTCATAAAAGAAACCAATGAATTCATTGGTTGGTGCGGCTTAAAATACAGGCCCGAACTGAATGAAACCGACCTTGGTTACCGCCTGATGCCCCCAGCCTGGGGAAAAGGGTTTGCCACAGAGGCTGCCCACCATTGCCTGCAATATGGATTCGAAAAATTACAGCTTACACAAATAACAGGCCGGGCACATATAGAAAACCTCGCCTCAATAAAAGTGCTGGAAAAAATAGGCATGAAGTTCCTTAAAGAAGAAGTGGTAGATGATTGCCCGGTAAAAACCTATATCGCCTCGCAGGAACATGCCTGGTAGGAACATGCCTCGAGGCATGTTCCTACCAGCAAAATGTTAAAATAAAATAAAATCTCCGAAATCTTTCGTATTTCATTAAAATGCCCTTATTTTTGATCTACGAAATTATTAGTACATAAACATTTTTTTTATGAAAAAGATCATTTCTCTTGGCATTATTTCCTGGTTCTTTGCCTTGTGCAGCCAGAAAGTTGCCGCACAGGAAACACCCAAAGCGCCTGAACAAAAAAACGAAACACAGGAAATCATTATCCGCAAAAAAGGCGATAAGGACAAAGTCATTACACTCCAGTTTTCTGATGATAAAGTGATGATCAACGGTAAGCCGCTGGTAGAATTCAATGATGATGAGATCAGCGTCAATAACCGCAAGATCGTTATCAGCGGAAAGAAACTTGAACGTGATTTGGATGATATGATGAAAGAGTTGGATGTACAGTTGAGGAATATGGACATTGAAGTAAATGGCGTAAACGGTGATTTTGAATGGAATGGCGAGGATTTTGAATCAGGATTTCCTGGCGCTTCAGCCGGCAGGTCTGGAAATTTCCTTGGCGTAACTTATGAGAATGATAAAGACGGAGCAAAGATTAGTTCCGTAACAAAAAACAGCCCGGCAGAAAAAGCCGGCCTGCAAAAAGATGATATCATTACTAAAGTGGGAGATATTAAAATAGATGCAGACGAAAATTCACTTTCATCTGCAATAGAAAAACAAAAAGCAGGTGAAGAAGTAAAAATAAATTTTCTGCGCAATGGCAAAAAGAAAGACCTGAAAGTAAAATTGGCAAAAAGGACAATGGCCACAGCCAGAAGCTTTTCCCGCACAGCACCCGGCGGCCGCACAAAAGTGATCACCATTCCCGAAAAACCCGCATTTGGCCTGGCGCAGCAGCAATATCAATTTGATTTAAAACAGGGAAGGCTTGAAGAAATGCGCCATAACATGGATAACAATCGAAGCATTTTTGTTACCGGTTTTCGCAGGAAAAAATTAGGCCTCAAGATCCAGGACCTGGAAGAAGGAAGTGGCGTAAAGGTTTTGGAAGTGGAAGACAGTTCTGCCGCCTTCACTGCCGGCCTTAAAAAAGATGATATCATAACAGAAATTAACGGCAAAAAAGTAAACAATACCGATGAAGCCCGTGAGCAGCTCCGCAGCAGTGAAGAAAAAACATCTTACCCTGTAAAAGCCACACGCAATGGTGCTGAAATGAATTTTACCGTTAAGATCCCCAGGAAATTAAAAACGGCGGAATTGTAAGAAATATATACTGGTAAATGTGAAGCTATGAAAATGCCCCATCTTTTGGATGGGGTTTTTTGTACCATTGATACATCAATCGCCCCAGCTTTTTGGTTGGCTGAAATTTAAAGCTCCTGAACTTTATGCGTATCTTTGCAGCCGTGAATACAACAAGCAAATACCAGGCAGTTATAGGTCTTGAAGTGCATACGCAACTGCTTACCAAAAGCAAACTTTTTTGTGGCGACAGTACGGCATTTGGTGCTGATGCCAACACACAGGTAAGCCCGGTTTCGCTTGCACACCCTGGTACATTGCCGGTAATGAATAAAGAAGTAATTGAACTGGCGCTAAAGCTGGGCATTGCACTTAACTGCACAATTGTTCAGCATAATTATTTTGCCCGAAAAAATTATTTTTACCCCGACCTTCCCAAAGCCTACCAGGTAAGCCAGCATACTGCACCTGTTTGCCTTGGCGGATACCTCAAGATCGGCATAGGTGAAGGAGAAAAAAAGATATTGCTTAACCGCATCCACATGGAAGAAGATGCCGGAAAAAGTATTCATGATATTGATGAAAACCACACCAGCATTGATCTCAACCGTGCAGGTTCTCCCCTGCTCGAAATTGTAACCGAGCCATGTATACACAGTGCCGATGAGGCTTATGCCTATCTTACAGAACTTCGCCGCCTTGTTCGCTGGCTGGGTGTTTGCGATGGAAATATGGAAGAAGGCAGTATGCGTTGCGATGCAAATATTTCTATACGCCTGCAGGGCGAAACCAAACTTGGCACCCGGGTGGAAGTAAAAAACCTGAACAGTATCAGGAATGTAAAACGGGCCATTGAATATGAAATACAGCGTTTGATTGAAATTACAGAAAAAGGCGAAAAGATAATTCAGCAAACAAGAAGCTTTGACGCGGATAAAGGAACAACTTTTAGCCTGCGTACAAAAGAAGATGCAGAAGATTACCGTTATTTTCCTGAGCCCGACCTGCCGCCTTTTTATATTTCGGATAAGCGCCTGGCTGCTGTGAAAGAAACCATGCCTGCACTTCCGGAAGAACTGCAAAAAAAATACTGTTCCGTATACCAGCTTTCTGCCTATGACGCAAACCTCATTTGTGCAGATAAGGAAGACGCCGCTTTTTTTGAAGCCATTATTACACATACCGATAAGTATAAAGCTGCAGCTAACTGGATGATCGGTCCCGTGAAATCATATTGCCATGAAAAAAGAATTTCCCTGGCAGATTTCCCTTTAACAACCAGGGCCATTGCCGACCTGGTAGAGTTGGTTGAAACAGGCAAAGTAAATTTTAATACCGCAGCGCACAAAGTGATGCAGCGCATGATAGATAATCCCGGCCACACTGCCATGGAAACTGCAATGGCACTTAATCTTTTGCAGGAACACGATGGTAATGCAATTGAAGAATGGGTAACCACTGCACTTCATAATTTGCCCGAAAAAGTGAAAGAATACAAATCAGGAAAAAAAGGATTGATCGGGCTTTTTGCCGGTGAAGTAAAAAAGCTCAGTAAAGGAAAGGCCGACATGCAGCTGGTAAATAAATTATTGCTGGAAAAATTAAAATGATCCTGCCATGCTTTGTTCTGCCCCCATCATCAAAGTTGCAAGATCAAATCAAAAAAAAATTCCAATCATTATAAAGATCATGAAAAAACTATTCTTCTTTTCTCTTATTTTTTATGCCTGCAACAATGCTCCCGAAAAAGGCAGGTTTACCATTACAGGCGAAGTCAGGAATATTGAAGACCAGCAGGTTTACCTCGAACAGTTATTTTTTAGCGGAAAAAACCCGGAAGTACTGGATACCGCAACAATAAAAGCAGGTAAATTTTGCTTATCGGGTACTGCAGGAGAGCAGGGGCTTTACCGCTTGAGGCTCGAAAAAGTACCAAGCGGATTTTTATTCATTAACGATCAGCCTGCTATCAGCTTTTCTGCCGATATTAAAGATGTAAGTCTCGACGGGCCAAAATTCATCAGCCCGGCCAATGAAAAACTAAAAACATTCCTCAAAAATATTGATGGGCAGGGTAAGAAAATTGAACAGGAAATGGTTTTGCTTGATTCATTTAAGACATTAAAGAATAACGACAGCGCCGTTAATGCAAAACAGGCTTCCATTCTTTTACTGCAGCAAAATTTCAGCAATTATATTGCCAGCTACCTGGATACTGTGAGCAACCCGGTACTGGCCATGTTTGCCCTGGGATATAGCCGGAGTGTTGATCCGGTTCTATTAAAAAAAATCGTTCCAAATATTGGCAGTCGTTTTCCTGCTCACCAGGGCATAGCAGGTTTAATTAACCAGTTTAATACAGCCATGCTGCAAATGGATCAAAGCCAGCAGCAAAAATCAAATTCGGCTCCCGGCATGCCAAAGGAAGGCGATATAGCGCCTGATTTTACCATGAATGATACAGCAGGCGTCCCTTTTACACTCAGCTCACTGAAAGGAAAGTATGTACTCATCGATTTTTGGGCAAGCTGGTGCGGGCCCTGCCGTGCCGAAAATCCAGGCCTAGTAACTGCTTACAATAAATTAAATAATAAAAATTTTACCATCCTGGGAGTATCTCTTGATGAAAGCAAAGAAAAATGGTTGAATGCCATTAAAGCAGACAAACTGGCCTGGAAACAGGTAAGTGATTTAAAATGGTGGAAAAATGCAACAGTGGCCCTCTACGGATACGATGCTATTCCTTACAATGTTTTAATTGATCCATCGGGAAAAATAATTGCTAGGGAATTGCAGGGGGAAGAGTTGGAGAAAAAACTACTTGAATTTATAAAATAATAAAACGCCGCAAAAAATTGCGGCGTTTTATTTTAACGGAAAACATTCAATATTTATTAACGCTCCATTGTTACTTTGTAGATGGAACCAAAAAATCCTAACCCGGATATACCAAGCTGCATGTTAACCACTATTCGTTGGTTGCAAAAAGAATATGTTCCGGTAGGCGCTGATGCGTGTACCCGAACTGCCACTGTTGTGCCTGCATAGGTTGAGCTAAGATCGCCTCCATCACTATCGGGTACGTCGCCGGCTACCACAGTTGTTGTAGGGTTAGCCGGGTTCGACCAGTCAAGGATAAATTCAATTGGCCCCCAACCTGTATCCCAAATATTTGTTACTGCAATTTTAGAAGATGTTGCATTTATGGGTGTTACGGTTGTGAGCGTAGTGTTATAGGGTCCGTATGCACCAGTTCCAAACAATTCGTTTGTGCGTGTATAATTTCCCTGGAGCATACTTATCAGTGGTGCAGCTTCTGAGCAAAATTGACGGAGGTAAAGTGTGATCTTTGTTGGAAGAATCAACTTTGAAGGACCAGCACTGCCATCATCAGTTATCCTGATCACAAGTGTGTCAATTTGAGAAGCGGATGCAAATCCGGCAAACAGCCCTTTTACATACAGCGTATCCATGGCTTTTCCTGCAGGTATGGTTACAGAAGCTGGACCCTGGTATTGTGTACCCTGTGTTGCGTCAGAAGAAGTATAGCTAAAAGTAATTGTTCTGTCCTTATCCGATACCGTGGTAAAACCCACAGGGATCTTCATGGGATCGTTGGAACTGGGAATAAAATAAGAACGGGTAGAGTCCTGTAATTTCGGAAGAATAAATCTTGCATTCTCCTTAGGTATAAGTGGATCCTTGTCTATGGCAAAATTTTCTTTTTTACAGGAATTTGCCAGTAAAACAAGAACGGCAGCTCCAAGAATTAATATATATTTTTTCATTTTGGTAGTGTCTTTTTGATTTAAGGATTTTGATCGTTGGCGGTCATACTTGAGTTATTGTTAAGTTCGGCCTGTGGAATTCGCATCAGGAACCTAGAATCAACCGCAGGAGTTGAATAAACAGCAGGGTTAAAATTAGGTGCACCATGATTTCCGGGTCCCGAAGGCCTGTTTAAGCCTGCTTTCAGGCGTTTAACATCTATCAAACCAAAACCTTCTCCCCATAATTCAATGCGGCGTTGCAATACAATTTCGTCCACTAAAGCGCTCCCGCTGAATGCTGCTGCTGAATAAGAAGGATTTCTCGTTGTTACCAACGACTCAAGTACAGTTCTTGCATTAGCGTCCTGGCTTTGGCGTGCAAGTGCCTCTGCTTCTATCAGGTACATCTCCGCAGCACGCATATATAAATAATCTGCAGCCCATGAACCGGAAACCGGTACCTGGTGTTTCAGTTGATTATAATCAGGATTAGAAGAATTGCCTGTGCCTGGTGTTTTGAAAACTGTTTTACGAACATCAGTGGCAGGAATCAGGTCGTACAGTTCTTTGGTAATTTTCTTTTGTCCACCCAAAGCCGCATACCCACCGGTACGGATATCTATATGAGAAAAGAAAGACGCATAAATAGTTGCCTGGTCGGCCGGAATTACTGAACCCCACATCCACTCACTTGTTGACAAAGTGGAAAAAGTACCGGGTACGGGATAGTTAGCAGCAGTAATCAAAGTGTAGCCCTGCCTGGCCCTGTTGGCATAAGTAGCTGCAGTGGCCCAATCTTCCATCAACAATGCAACCCTTGCCCTGAAGCCTCTAACAACACTAACATCTATATTTTGCTTAGCTGCCCTTGTTTTACCCACGAGCAGATTTTCTGCAGCTGTAAGGTCAGAGATGATTTGTGTATAAACCTCTTCAACAGTACCCCTTGATTTACCAATGGTAGTAAGCTCTGTGTAGATAGGCACACCAGGCTTATCTTCATTTCCCTTATATGTTTGCTGAAACAGGTTTATCAAATAGTAATATGCATAAGCCCTCAAACCAAGTGCCTGCCCTTTCAGGATCGCTTTTTGATCGGCAGTTGCATCTTTTACATTGTCTGCATTCAGTATCAGTACATTTGCCTGCTTAATAATATCAAAATAAAAATACCAGGCGTTGTAACAGGGCCTTGCATCTCTTGAATCAAGGAATTCTGTATAAGCATACTGTGCGTTAAACCATCCATAACCCTGGCTGTGAACCACCATGTCATTCCCCATCAAATCGAGGGAAAGGTCTATACTTTTTTGGCCAAAGTTATCATGGCGGGTGCTTCCGCCCACACCAAAAGCAAACTGTTGCCTAACGGCGCCGTCAAGCGCAGCATAAATGGAGTTTGCTTTTGATAAAAGCTCACTCAGTTCTACCGCATCGCTTGGCTTTGTATCAAGATAATCTTTTTTACAGCTCGACATTGCAAGCAAAAAAGAAATAGAAACAAAAATTAATAGTTTTCTCATATTTTTTGTTTTATATTTTAGAAGTTTATTGTTGTACCCACACTGGTTGTCCTGAATGGTGTATATGTTGCATCTGCAGTACCATTAAATGCACGTTGTGGATCTGCTCCTTTCTTGGCAGTAAACAACCATGCATTGTCTACATTCACAAAAAACTGCAACCCGTTTATTTTAAGCCGCTCTGTTATATCTTTTGGCAATGAATACGACAAGGTAACATTTTTTATAGCCAACCACGATCCGTCAACAAGAAATCTTGAAGACTGTCCATCCTGGTTAGAGATATTGTTTTCCACCCTTGGAACATTGGTAACATCACCAGGATTTTGCCAGCGTTTTAAAATATCGGTATGCCATGCCGTTCCCGCAGAACCCCTGTGCATAATGCTGGCATAGTTGCCATCATAAAACTTACCACCATAAGAGAAGGTTGTTAATACCGACAGGTCAAACCCTTTAAATGTGAATGTATTGGTAATACCACCTGCAAACTTCGGCAATGCACTACCAAAATTGCGTAACGAACCACTTGCAACCGAATAGCGGTTTGTTGTCTCAGTTCCGATTATCTTGCCGGTAGAATCCTTGATATCCACATAGTACAATGCGTCACCGGTAGAAGCATCCACCCCAGCAAATTCGGGTAGCCAGAAATCAAAAATACCGCCACCTTCAATCAGTTTTTTAGTGCCTGATATGATGCCATTTTTTGCCTGGTTTGGAGGAAGTTTGGTGATCTTGTTCTTAAATGAAGTTATGTTAAAATCAACCCTCCATCTAAAATCCGCCCTCCTGATTGCAGCAATACCCAACTGCAACTCAACACCTGTATTCTGCATAGCCCCGATATTTTGATACACCTGGGCAAAGCCGGTGGAGATTGGCAAAGGAACATCAAATAACAGGTTGGCTGATTTGCGTTTAAACCATTCAACTGTACCGGTAATCCTGTTACTCAGTAATCCAAAATCCATACCTACGTTCAATACCGAGTTGGTTTCCCACTGAAGTTCTTTATTTGCCACCCTGCTGGGATTAGGAGGTGTATAACCACCCACACCATTCGCAAAATAGTAATCGTTATATGTATATAATAACCCTATATTCTCATTCCCCTGCTCACCATAGCTTGCCCTCAACTTCAATTCATTTACAGTTTTCTTTATTCCATCCATGAATTTTTCACCTGAAATCCTCCAACCCAACCCTACAGAATAAAAATCGCCCCATCTTGTAGCAGGTGCAAACCTTGAAGATCCATCTGTACGGTAACTGGCAGAAAGCAAATACCGTCCATCGTAGTCATAGTTTACGTTAGAAAAATAACTTTCGATAGTATGATTGTTTTCAAAGGAACTGGCCGGGTTTGTTGCTGTTGCCCCGTTATCCAGATCCGTATAACCCGGGAATATAAATCCGGATTTTGACCCCTCCAGGTAATTATATTTGTAACGGTAGTTCTCGTGACCCACCAAAGCCCTTACATTATGTTTACCTGCAATTATTTTATTCCAGCTTAACACCTGGTTGCCAGTTAAAGAAATTGCCCGGTCATTCGATTTTGTTGACCGGCCGCCATCGGCGCCGCCGGGAGTACTGGGTGCCGCATCTCCATATTGGTTATTCTGGTAAGTGGTATTATTGGTGGCCAGGTAATTAATACCAAGAGTTCCTTTAAACGAAAAGTCTTTAAGAAACTTGATTTCACCAAAAATATTGGCATTACCATTGAATATTTTAGATGAACGTTCATCCAAATCAAGGGTTGCTGCTACATTAGACCTTCCGGCATATGGACGTGTACCCATTTGTTCAGGAACGCCAAAATCATATTTCGGGTTGCCTGTAGCACTATCTATAACGATAGCGCCGCTGGTAAGATTGTGCTGGTAAACGGGATAGATGGGCCCCATTTGCCTTGTATAATAAAATGGGTTTGTAGTAGCTGTTCCGCCAGAAGGCACATCCCTCCTGTTGGCAAAGCCTCCATCAATATTAATTCCGGCATTGAACCAGGTTTTAGGGCTTACGTTCACATTTATTCTGGAGTTCCAGAGTTTATAACCTGAGTAATTTGCAATACCATCTTCATTCAGATAAGATGCTGATAGATAATAATCAGCCCCTTCTCCGCCCCCGGAAAAGCTTAGAGAAGCATTGGTTCTTGACGCAGTGCGGAACATGGCTTCTTCCCATGATTCATTCCAAAGCAATCGGGCGTTGGGGTTTATTTTTCCTGTAATTGAATCCACCAACTTGTTTCCGGCCACATTGTAAGCATTGTAAACCAGTCCATTATTTGAAGTCAGCACGTTAGAAGCAGAGATTCCTGCTGCGGCTGCAGATTGGCCCTGCGTTATATAAGAATTCCTGTAAGCCTCCCAAAAAACTTCATAATAATCTTTCGCGCCAACCCTGTCATATTCAGGGATCAACCTGGTCATAAAGCCCTGGCGAACATTGGCGGTCATACGGGGAGTACCCTTGCGTCCTTTTTTTGTAGTTATCATTACCACTCCATTGGCCGCTCTTGCACCATAAAGCGCCGCAGCCGCAGCATCTTTCAATACTGTGATACTTTCAATATCATCATTGTTAAGAGCAGAAATAGATCCATCGTAAGGCACCCCGTTTAATACATAAAGAGGAGCACTTGTTGCATTTACGGAGCCCACGCCCCTGATCAAAATACCTGCAGCTGAACCCGGAGCACCTCCACCGTTGGTGGCAATAACGCCCGATACCTGGCCTTCAAGGGCCTTGGTTATATTAGTTACCTGTTGTTTTTGAAGCGTTGCCGAAGTAATGGTATTTTCTGCTCCGGTAAAAGCCTTCTTCTTTACAGTACCATAAGGAACCGTAACCACTACATTCGTAAGATCTCCGGCCTGTGGCTGCAAAGAAACCATGATGCTGGTTCTTTCTCCAATTACAACCTCTTTAGACTCCATATTGACTGAAGACACGATCAAAACTCTACCGTTCTTAGGAACCATTAAAGTGAAAAAACCATCTGCATTACTTGCTGTACCTGCAGTAGTGCCTTTTACGATGATAGAAGCCCCGCTAACGGGTTGATTATTATTGTCAGTAACTCTTCCACTGACCTCTTTTTGTGCGATCGCATTAAGTGAAAATGCCGCTAATACCACTAGGGTTGCAATAACTTTTCTCATAATCCAAGTTTTGTTAATAATTACAAATATACAAAGAAGTGCTAATCAATTTTTATGACAAATTTTATTTCTGTTTTGCTGCTGCGGTTTTAAGTTTTTTTAATTTTTTCCAGCACAATCAGCAGCACCGGCAGCAATACCAGGTTGGTAACAGTAGCCACCAATAAGGTTACACTGGTAAGCCAGCCAAGGGCAAATGTACCCCCGAAACTGCTGGCACAAAAGATGATAAACCCTGCTATAAGCACCAGTGAAGTATAAACAATGCTCAGCCCGGTTTGGTTAATGGTATTGGCCACCGTTTGGGCTACATTATTACCATTATTGGGCAGCTCCTGTTTATAATTGATGAGGAAACGGATGGTTATATCCACTGCTATGCCCAGCGCCACACTAAACACCAATACGGTACTTGGTTTTAACGGCACGCCTGCCCAACCCATTACCCCTGCGGTAACCAGGAGCGGTACCAGGTTCGGAATGAGCGAGCAGATGAGGATACGCCAGCTTTTGAATAAATACAACATACACAAGGCAATGAGCAGGAAGGCCCAGAATATACTTTCCTTAAGCCCGTTAATTATAAACTTGCTTCCCTCCAAAAAACTAATGCTTGTTCCGGTAAGTTTTACATTATACGTACTGTCGAAAAGGCTGTTTGCCCTTGCTTCGATCCCGTTTAACATACCCGGCAGCTCCCTGGTGCCCACATCGGCCATATTTACACTGATCCGCGTGCTTTGACGGGCCGTATCCATAAACGAAAGCAGCATTTTTGTGAGGTTGTTGCTGTTACCATTGCTGTCTTTTTTGGGCCGCAGGTACTCACCCACAAAGGCCCCGTCGAAAGTATTGGGCAGCATATAATTACTGCTGTCTCCCTCATAAAAAGCCTGTTTTGCAAATTTTAGTCCTTCGGCCAGGCTTAGCGGGCGGTTCATATTTGGTTGTGCCGCAATGTATTGTGCCAGGGAATCTACTTTTTCAAAAACACCCAATGCCCGCATACCACTGATGCCGTGCGGCTTTTTGGTACTTACCACAACTTCGAGCGGCATTACTCCTTTGAAATGCTGTTCAAAAAATTTAAGGTCGGTATATATCTTATCTGTTTTTGGAAGATCATCAACAATATAGGCAATGGTTTTTAACCGGAAAATGCCAATGACAGAAAAAACGGCCAGCAGCCCTGTTATAATAAAAACGGTTTTTTTGTGGTCAAAAACCCAACCCTCTATACGCGTGAGCAGGCCTGTGATCCAGCGGTTGTCGAGGTATTTCAGCTGAACCGGCTTAGGGGCAGGTAAATAACTGAGAACGGCGGGCAACAGGATAAAAGAGATAAAAAAGATAAGCATGATGCTGATGCCTGCCACTACACCAAACTCTTTCAATATGGCACTCTTGGTAAAAGAAAAAACGGCGAAGCCTATGGCGGCTGTTATATTGCAAAACAGGGTTACGATGCCCATCTTGCTCACCATGTCGACCAGTGAGCGCTCTTTATTACCGTTTTGTAAATAAGAACTGTGGTATTTATTGATAAAGTAAATACAGTTGGGAATTCCTATCACCACTACCAGCGGAGGCACCAGGGCCGTTAGTAAAGAAATTTTATAGCCCAGCAAATACATGATACCAAGCGCCCAAATAACCCCGGTAATAACCACCAGCAGCGATAAAGCTGTATTGCCCACACTCCTGAAAAACAAAAAAAGGATAAGTACGCTCAGTACCAGCGAGGCTACCAGGAACAAACGCATTTCATTCTGCAGCCTGTCGGCCACCACGGTGCGTATGAGGGGAAGCCCGCTGATATGTGTTGCTGTTTTTGTGGATGCCCCAAATTCGTTGAGCTGTTTTGTTATAGCTGCAACGATATGGGTACGCTTTTTAGAATTGAGTGAATCGCGGTTGATGCGCACACCCATGAGGTATGCATTTGTTTGCGGATTGTACAGGAGGGTTTTATAAAATGGCAGGCCTAAAAATTTGGCCCTGGCACTATCGAGCTGTTCCTGTGTTTGAATACTGTCGCTGAAGATCTTTACCGCATTCAGTTTTTCTGTAAAGGGATCCTTAACAAGGTTTACAGCAGAGGGTACGCTCATTACATCCTCCACATCGCTCACTTGCTTTAGTTGTTGCTGAAGTGCACTGTATTTTTTAAAGTAGCTGAGTTCAAAAAGTTTATCGGTTTGTATGCCAATCACCAGCATATTGCCGTCATCGCCAAATTTTTGACGAAAAGCCTGGTAATCCTGGTACTTTACGTTATCGGTGGGAATTGCCCTTGCAAACTCATAACTCAGTTTCACCTGCACGGCATAGTAAGCCATAAGGCCAGTGAATGCAAACAATAAGATCAAAAGGAGAAGCCGGTTTTTAAGAACGAATTTTGCCAGTGCCTGCCACATGATATCGGGGGTGCTTTAGTTTTTTGCAAAGAACGTTCATTTTAGCGGTATTTTTAGGGTTAAATTGAATAAGTTTTTTTAATAATTATTATCAACAGAGGCGCTTGCAGCAGCTTTCTGATTTATCACAATTACCCGTAAGCCCTTCGGGTTCCCGCTCCTATGAGCGGGGGTTGGGGCGAGGTAAATGACATATAAAACAAAGGCCATCATATTGCGCAGCATAAAATACGGCGAAACCAGCCTGGTGGTTACCGCATTTACCGAACTGTTTGGCATACAGGCCTACCTCGTAAGCGGGGTGCGCAGCGCTGCAAAAACAGGGAGCAAGGCTATTCTTTACCAACCGGCTTCCCTGCTTGAAATGGAAGTGTACCACAATGAGCTGAAAAGCATGCACCGTATTAAAGAAAGCAACCGGTCCTTTCTTTATAAAAACATTTTGAGTGATGTTATTAAAAACAGTATTGCCATTTTTATGGTGGAACTGCTGCATAAAACGCTCAGGCAACCCGAGCAAAACAGCGAGCTTTTTTATTTTTGCGAAGATGCACTTATAAAACTGGATGAAGCCCCGCCGGATGTGACCGCCAATTTTGCCTTATATTTTATTCTTCAACTATCGCATTTCTTTGGATTCAGAATAAATGACCATAACAGCCCCGAAGGAGATTTTTATCTTGACCTGGAGGAAGGAAATTTTACAAAGTGCCAGCCGGCGCACCAGTATTTTTTATTGCCGGAAGATGCATGCACAACCTCCGAACTTTTGAAAGTGATGCAGCCTCATGAATTATCGCAGCTGAAACTCAACCGGGTAAAACGCCGGTTGCTGCTGTTAAAATATATCGAATATTACCAACTGCATATACAGGATTTTGGCCAAATGAAGACCCTGGCAGTAATGGAAGGGGTATTGTAGAAGTTCAGGGGTTCCTTAGCTTCAAAAGTTTCAGCGCTTTACTAAAAAATACCAGGTCAGCAAAAACTGATCTATTGTATGCCATCTATTATCATTCTCTGCCCTCATTTAAAACTTTAACTAAAAAAACCTTTACCTTTCTATTGGAAACGTATTAATTTTAATGTAACAAAACCTTAAAACATTGCAGGAAATACTTTTATCGGTTTGTGTGGGACTGGGCATTGCTTCAGCCACGGGCTTTCGTATTTTTTTACCAATGCTGATCGGCAATGTGGCTTCGCTGATGGGCTGGTACCATTTCAGCGACAGTTTTGCCTGGATGGGCAGCTGGACGGCATTTGGTGTACTGGCAACCGCTACTGTAGCTGAAATTACCGCCTATTATATTCCGTTTTTAGACAATTTATTGGATAAAGTTGCCCTTCCGCTGGCTGTGGGTGCCGGCACATTGATGAGCACCTCATATATGAGCGACGAAATTGCAGCGCCGCTTAAATGGGGCCTTGGGCTTATTGCCGGCGGTGGTGCGGCAGGCCTTATTCATTCTGCCATGGGGCTGCTGCGCCTTGGATCGAGTGCCGGAACAGCCGGCACGGCCAACCCCATTGTTACCACCGGCGAAAATGGCGCTGCCGCCACAGTTTCCATCCTCGCATTTGTAATACCGGTAGTGCTTGCCATAGCTGTAATTATACTGCTGGTGTTTATCATCAAAAAACTCTGGAATTATTTTGGTAAAAAAAATAAGGAGAATTATGATGATGTGGCCTGATGCTGCCCGTTAACCATTTTCGGTTTCTTCTTTTGCAGCCCGGTTGTAGCGGGTAATATACTGGTAATATAATTGCAGCAGTATGATTAGGGCAAAACAGGTCACAGAAAACACAAGCAATGTTGTTGCAATACCGGGAAGTATATTTACCAGCTTCATAACAATAAAGGCAAGTAAACAGATAATTCCGGCCAGGCGTAAGAAGGTGATTGTTTGTTTCATGAAAAATCAATTTATTTCTGAATATTAAAAGATGCCGGTCAGTTAAAAAACGACCGGCATCTAATTCATCATTGTGCTTTCTTGTATGCATGGTCCATATGCTGAATAAATGCCTTTAATTTATCCTCATCAATATTTTCATTTTTAAAAATTCTTATAGAAGCAACACGCTGCTCAGCAGTAAGTTCTTTTGAAAAATAAAGCCCCTTCCCACTTAAAAACAACTTAATTTCAACCAGCTTTGAATTATATGCTGAATCAGTTTTTTTTGATAGTGAGAAAAAATCCAGCTTTCTCAGGTCTTTTTTAAAATAGAGATGCATGGAATCGAACGCTTGCAGTTTTAGAATAAAACTTTGCTTTATTATACCATCCTTTTTAAAAATCTCTTCCCTTTTAAAAATCGATGAATCCTGTATACTCTCCAGAAACGTTATTGCTGGCCTGATTTGAAGCACAGAATCGACCGGAACTTTTTTAAAAACAGAATCTGTAAGTCTATTCACCTGGAAACCTACTTTTTTAGAAGTGTCAAATCCAATGTAAACGTACTTAATTGTATCAAAAACTAGTTCTCCATATTCCTCCAGCTCTTCTCCCATTGGCAAGATGTAAATTTTATAATTCCGGTATTTGATAATACTGCTGCTGTCAGTAAAAACAATAACAGAGTCCTCTTTAACAAAAGAAGGAAATTTATACACGATATCAACTTTCTGGAAATTAGTAATGGCTTTCTCGGGGAAAGAACATTTTATCAAAAGTAACACTACCGCTAAACTAATAATTTTCATTTTTAATAATTAATTATTGACTTACAACAGTCACACCATAAGGCTTAAATTTTTTACTGGCAGTATGATTGATTGTTGCCGATAAAGGGAACCCCTGGCAAACTATTGAATGTGTAACACTAAAATCTACACTTACAACAGCACTACTCACATAACTTCTCGCTGTTGGGGGACTTAGCAGCTTATATGTTCTTGTCCCTCCAATCGACATTCCCGACTCAGTGATATACATGTGTTCAAACCCGTAAAAAGTATATGCCGTATTTGCGTTTGGCCTGTACCACTTCAATTTATCACAACTATAAAGGAACCACGTTACAGCATCGTAAATTTTCCAGGTATACTTATCAATTTTTATAGTACCGTTATTTGATTCCTCTACACCCGAAATAGCTTGGCTGCTTACCTGGCCGGCATTTACAAAACTGGCTGCCTGTTGACCGCAATAACTGCCAGTGCCACCTCCACCGCCACCCGCCAGCACAACGCTGCATTCCTGGGTGCTGTATAAATATTCTTCATATACCAGCACACCGTTTACATAAGTTTGCCAATACCAATCGATCGTTATCATCGTACCGCCATTGTCCTGGCATTCTTCAGACGGATCAACATAGTTCGACTGCGGAATACCCTGCAAACTTGTTTGCGGCGTTTCTTCCTTTACTGCAAAACGATGTTCCTTGTTTAAAGGTTCCGAATAGTCGAGGCTGTATTTAACATGCCGAACACCTGCAGTAGAACCCGATTGTAAGTCTGTAATAACCTCAGCCATCGCCCTTTTTTCATCAAAGCCCTCATGTGGTACATCCTTACCTGCAATAACCGTATTGCTGTACCCGCTATAGGAGGCGCCCTGGTCTGTAAACACAAGGAACTTAAATGTTCTGTACAACCCGTTCAACTTTGTTTTCAGAAAAAAAACCGGTACAATATAAGTTTTTTGTTCGGGAAAATAACTGGTACGCTCCCATTCAATACTGTCACTCGTGTACCGCTGAATCGGGTTTTCTTCGAGAGAAGCTGTTTGTGCTGCTGCAAGCGTGTTTTGATAAAATGTTTTTAAATTCTCTACAGCATTACCTGGCGCTGTAGCGCTTGCAGGACCCACTTCGGGTACCGTTTCTTTTTTGCAGCCTGTTGATAAATGAAGAGAAAAAATAATGAGCAGGAAAATTTGTATCCGTTTCATGTTGGAAGGTTTAAGATTAAGAAAATTGTTTTCAGACACGTATCTGAATCAAATATAGGTTTGCAGAAAAGGGCTTTCCAAATTTATTTGAGGTTTGGAGGAAAATACTCCCAAATGATGTTTAAAACAACTTATTTTAACTGTATTAATTTGAGGCGGATCACTCTTTTTATAGATTGTTCAAACTGAACAGACAGTTCATCATGCTTCTGAAGTGCTTTTACAATTTTTGCGTGAAGTGCTTTTGCATTTAATGGCATTACAATAATATCGTTTCCCGCAACTGCCGCTTTATAATCGGCGCCTGCTATACGGCTTACGGCTCCCATGTTCATGGCATCGGTAACAACAAGCCCGCTAAAGCCCAGTTCTTCTCTCAGCAATTTCTTAATAATGACGGATGACAGTGTGGAAGGCAGGCCAGCGGTACCATACGCTTTATTATTCTTAACAGTAATATGCCCTACCAGTATTGCAACAGGTGAAGAAGAATCGATCACGTTTTTAAAATTATCAAGCTCTGTCAGTGGGCCATCAATGAAAACGGCTTGTTTATGTGTATCACCCCTCACCGCACCATGGCCCGGAAAATGTTTAATGGTGGCAGCCACATTTCCATATTGAGTGGCCTGAACAAAACTGCTGGAAAAATTCACAATATTTTTTTTGTTGGTGCCATAAGAGCGGTTGCCAATAATGGCCTTATTGCCCCCAACATCCACCACGGGGGCAAAATTGAGCCCTATCCGCAAAGGCTTCATTACTTCATTTATTTTTTCGGCAACAGCCCCGGCTTCTTCGGGCGACCCTGTTTGCGATGCCGCTTTTACTGCCTTTACATCCGCCCATTTTTTATGCAGGAGGGATGGTTCGCAATCACATGCATAAAGCGCAGGAAGGCGGTTACTGTCGGCATGTACTTGATCAAGCTCTTCTTTCTGCACTATGAAAGCGGCCAAGGAGCCTTTTAAAAAAAGCACATTGGCAGCCTGGTTATTTTTTAAACTGTTTTTTACCCTTGTATACGACAATCCCAATTTGGGCGAGCTTGCCGACATGATCATTTGCGCAGCACGCTCCTGCACCGTCATTTTATTATAAACAGAGTCTGTCTTTGCATTCAGCAGACTGTCTGGTTCGTAAAACTGCCGGGTAAGCGATCTTACCTGGACACTTGATTTTGCAACAGTATCCTGAACGGACACTTCATCCCTGTTCAGTAATTTTCTTTCCACTCCTGCTGGAAGCAGTGAAAGCAAAAAAAGCAATTTTATAATAAACAAAAATTTCATCAAAAGAGGGAGACAAATATAAGTCTATACATACAAAAGCAGGCAAATTGCCTGCTTTTGAGCAAAAAGAACAAAACAACTATAATCATCAACTATTTTGAAAGTATCCTTATAACAGTCTTGCCCAATGGATGAGTTATTTCAAGTTCATAAACGCTGCCCGGTTTAAACAGATCAAACTTAAGTTCAAAACGACTGTTTACTCCCGTATGCTGCAGCGATTTATACAACAGGAGTTTTCCATCATTATCAAAAAGCCTGGCGTGGTAAACTGCTTTCGGCATATTGTTAAAAAACAGTTTAATAATATTTTCATCAAATGGATTGGGGGATACAAAAATCCCCTTTTTACCCTCGTCCATCTTTACAGTTACCACCTGGCTGTATTTGGCCAGTTGGCCGGCTGAAGTATACTTTAACCGGTAGTGGTTGTATCCATCCTGCGGATCTTCATCGGGCCATGAATAATTTTTAACTGTTGCCATACCGGCTGAAGCTGGCTTATCACCAATTTTCAGGAAGCCAACTCCATCGGCCGAACGTTCAATTTCGTATCCTGTTATATCCAGTTCATTTTCTGCCTGCCATTCGAGCAATACCTGCCCGTTCTGTTTGCTGCCCCGGAGTGTTAATTTTGTAAGCGGCAGCACAACTCCATTGTTTTTAAATACGATCCTGATTCTGTCGGGCCTTTGTGAAGCCACCACATTGCTGATAGAAAAATTAAATGAAGTTTCCCCATCGGTGTTCAGCAACTGCCGGCGACCTGTATAAGTATCTTCTATAAATGCGTGTACAGCGGGAGGGCATACAGCCGACGCATAGAATTTTAAACAGTAAATACCCAGCTTTTGATTTTTGAAATCATAGAAAACAGTATCAGGCGCATGTAAAGGCTTCCGGGTTTCTATTGATAAAAAATGACCTGCGCTTTGAATAGAGAAGTTTTCAGAAAAGTTTTTTGCTTTTGGCAAATCAAGTGCTGTTACCGTATTTGGAAAGGAGGCATCAAAAACCTGCAACACCCCATCGGCAAGATAATTCAGGCTGCTGTCGGCATTACACAAATACAATGCGGCCCTCAATTGTGGCAACTGGTCTGTTGTATGCCTGAACTGATAATTATTGCTGCCCGCCACTTTATCTGTTTCGTTAATAGTAAGTGTGCCGCCCGCACCAAAATTCATAAAGAAGGCTGCACCCGATTGTATAGTGCCATCTATATCATAAGGATGGTAAGATGGCCCCGGAAGATTGGGATCAATAGCGGTTACATAACCTGTTCCGGGCAAATAAATAATTGGCAGATATGCCCCTACGCCATTCGGACTTTGGGGCGGGCTTGCCACCAGGGGGTCCCATACATAATAAGCATCTGCAACAGCACCTGTTTTAACAGTATTATGAAGGTTGATGGCTGATGCATACGGGTTTCCGATAACCTGCCACGACGAACCGCTGAATGATTGTGCATAGGTCTTTAAATTTCCTTTAGCCCTTAAAACTGTGCCTGAAGGCACGGTGGCAGCTGTGCTGGTGCTGATCGGGTAAGACCTGCTGCCCCGAACAAAATTCATGTATCCGGCATGGCTTGTAAGCGCCATTGAGGTATTAGGTATACCATCCCAGATATTGTTTACTGGATCATAAAATTTAACAGATGCATTGTTAAGCGGTGTTTGATCGAATCCATTTAAAGCAGCACCGGTTCCTGAAATATGTGTGCCATAACCTGGGCTAGGATCCTGGTTAATGGCTGTTGACGGAGGCGTGGCGCCCGATGTGGAAGGGCTTGCAGCTTCCTGCCAGGCCGCATTGACAGATTGCGTTGAAACAACAGGTGCAGTTATGAAACGCCATGCTCGTTTTGGCGGATCATGAGCTGGTATATACCTTTCAACAATATAGTGGCCGCCCGAAAGCGCAGGCGTTACAGTTCCCTCCACCCCGGCAATTCTTGCAGTTTTATTGTTATCAGATTTTAATGTGATGATGTTTGACCCGATTGAGAAAGTTGCGCCCGTATTTACTTTTAAAGAATCAATAATAGTAAAATTTCCTGCAGCTGTTTTTGTATTTGACCCAGAAAGCAGCAGGATATTGTATTGATTGGTATAGGGTGCAGCTGCGCCTGTGTTCACTGGAGGAACAAGCTGGTTTGAATTTCCGTTAAAATGAACAGCGCTGCCGGTAATGGTATAAATATTTGTACCGGGTGTAAATACAGCTGCAATTCCTGTTATACCTGCAGCGCTCAGCATGCGGGGCCCCGATGAAGAGGAAATGAGACTAAAATAATTGATGGGCCTGATGGTTTGTACACCTGTACCATTAAAATCAACACTGCCTCCCGTTAAATTATAGGTTGAAAGCTCGGGCAGTATTACCCCATTTTTTGCCAACCTCAAAGTACCACCCGTCATACGGAGCAATCCGCCGTTGAGCGTATTGGTTCCCGCAGCCAGCAATCCCTGTGTTATTTCGAGCGTATTTGAAACAGTTGTATTCTTGAGCAGGCTTACTCCTGTTCCGGTATGATTGACAAAAAGTTCATTAAAGGTTTCGTTTGCAGCTATAGTAAAAATCGATTGTGCTGTATTTCCTGATAAAACAATTCTGCCAGATCCTGCCGCAAATCCATTTGCGCCCACATTGTTGATCCAGTTTCCTTTAATATCAGCCGCGCCGCCTGCCAGCATATCTACCTGGGCGTTATTTTGAATAGTAACATTTCCGGCAACCTGGAGCTGTGCATTTATTTTAAATATCAGCGTATCGGTATCAATGGTAAGATTTTTTGCAGTGGCAATTCCGCCGTATGTAGCCGCATAGGGTGAAAGCGGATCTATAACAGGTTTATTGGCCGATGCCGGAATAATTACATCAATAAGACTGGTGGGCACCGTGCCTGCCTGCCAGTTGCTGCAGTTGAACCAGTCGGCATCCACTTCACCCGTCCAGGTACCTGCCGTACCAACGGGTGCTCCAACCGTTATGCCGGAGCTGCTTACACAAAGCAGCGCATCTCTTACATAAGCAGTATAAGTTCCTGCGCCGAGCCCTGTAAAAATATTACTTGCCTGGTAAACCGTTCCATTAATACTGTAGGAATAAGGTGCCACCCCACTGGCCGCTGTAATAGTGATACTTCCTCCATTACAGGTAGCGGCTGTACTGCTTGCCGAAATAGCCGGGCCCCCGGCCGATGGCACTGTAACAGTAGCAGTGGAAATACATGTTCTGGCATCTCTTACCATAATGGTATAGGTACCCGAAGGAAGACCTGTAAAAATATTACTTGCCTGGTATGTTACGCCACCGTTCCTGCTGTAAGCAAGTGCAAGACTGCCGCCGCTGGCTATAGCGGTTATGGTACCATCACTTGCCCCGCACGAAGCAGGAGAAGTGGTTACAGTAAGTCCCGGGCCCGCAAGGTTCGAAACAGTTACCGGTCGTGTGCGTACACAAAGATTTGCATCCCGTACATATAGGGTATATGATCCCGCAGCAAGACCCGAAAAAATTGGGCCCGCAAAATAATTGGTTCCGTTAATTGAATACTGCAAGGCTCCCGTGCCACCTGCCGCCGCAGCAGTTATACTGCCGTTAGCAGAACCACAGGCCGCATCAACCACTGCTGCGTTTAAAGTATGGGGGCCGGGAATATCTGAAATTAAAACAGCTTTTGTATTGATACAGCCATTTGCATCCTTCACCGTTGCTGTATAATTACCGGGGGCTAATCCCGGGAAACTGTTAGACAGCTGAAAATTAATTCCATCAATACTATATTGCAGTGTGCCGCTACCACCGGTTGATGTAACGGTAATACTGCCGTTTGTATTTCCGCAGGTAGCAGCTGTGGCTGTGGTTGCAATAGTGGGTGCTGTAAGATTACTAACCGAAACGCCTGTTGTAGTGATACAGCCTCTTGCATCTTTTATATAAATTGTATAGAAGCCCGCCGCAAGATTATTGAATGTTCCGCTGCTTTGGTAGGCAAGCCCATCCAGGCTGAATGTATACGGAATTGTGCCAAATGTTCCGGTTGCCACAACTGTTCCATCGTTCATACCACAGGATGCCGCAATGGTGAATGCAGTTACCCTCACCCTTGGAGTAGCTGTAATTGTTACATTGGTTGTGCCTAAACATCCGGTTGCGTCTTTTACCCAAACCGTATAGGAGCCGGGTGCTATCCCATTAAAAGTATTGGTCGGTAAAAATACCGTGCCGTTTATACTATATTCATAAGGCCCAACCCCGCCCGTAACAGTGGCTGTAATTGTTCCGTTATTCAGGTTGCAGGAAGCCGTTGCAATCACTGCAGTAACAGCAGGCGAAGATGGGCTGGTAAGTGATACATTAACTCCCGTAATACAGCCTGCTCCATCCATAATTGTAACAGCATGTATGCCGGCAGCCAGGTTGGTAAACGCACCACTTGCTGTATAGGGATTGCCATCAATACTATAAGTATATGGCCCTGATGTACCACCGCCTGTAGCACTAATACTTCCATTTGCCGCATTGCAGGTACCGGGTGTTTGGGTAGTGCTGATTGTAGGACCGCCGGTTGTTGGCACTGCTACAAATATGGTTGTTAAACAGGCACCGGGTTCAACCGGGGGGCCAGCTACAAAATCTGCATCATCTGCCATTATGATTGAATAAGTACCCGCAGCTAAACCGGTATAAGTAAAAGTGGCGGCAAAATTCTGCCAGGTAATCCCGTTGTCGATACTCGAATGATAAGGTGTATTGATACCCACACCCGTTAATGTTATTGATCCGGTACTGCCGGCACAGGTGCTGGGCGTAACAGTGGCTGTAGCTGTAGCCGGAGGCCCTGACCCAACAATTGCAATTCTGGAAACGGTGCAAAAACTTTCATCATTCATTGCAGTAACTATATGCACACCTGCCGAAACGGGGCGAAACTGGTTGGAGGTGGTAAACGGTCCGCCATCCAGGCTGAACTCGTAGCTGTTTCCGCCACCGCTGGGTAATCCACGAATATTTTTTATTCTGCCCTCCCCGGTACAAGCAACCACATTTGCAATTCTAAATGTAACATCAGCAGGCGGCGTTCCGGTGCCCGAATTTGTAATGGTAACCGACTGTGAAGCGGTTATACAACCTGTAGCGTCTTTTACCGTAAATGTATGTGTGCCAGTGGCCAGGTTTACAAAGGCATTTACAGGCTGGAAAGCTCCTCCGTCTATATTATAAGTCAACGGAGCCACACCACCATTGGCATTTACCATTACGGCTCCGCTTGCCGAACCGCAGGTGGCCTGTTGAACAATGGTAACTGTAAATGTAAAAGTAGCTGCAGCAGCCACTATAGCCTGCCGCGAAACTACACATGCGTTTGCATCCTTTACATAAACCGTATAGTTTCCGGCTGCTAAATTGTTAAATACATTTACAGTAGTATAAGTAATACCATCCATACTATAGGTCAGTGTACCTGTACCACCTGTACCGGTTGCTGTAAGGGTTCCGTTATTGAGACTGCAGGAAGCAGAGATAGCGCTTACTGTTAAAGCAAGACCGCCCACACTTGCAACCGATACACTTATCCTTCTGATACAACCGTTGGCATCTCTTACATAAACAAAATAGATACCCGGGGCAAGGCCGGTAAATGAACCACTTGAAAAATAATTGGTTCCATTAATAGAATATTCAAGTGGGGGTGCGGTTCCGCCACCGGTTGCAGTAATCGTTCCATCATTTACGGTGCAGGAAGCTGCTGTACTGGTGGCTGTTAATGTTGGCCCGGCAATACCTGATACCACTACCGGCAATGTACTGATACAACCGGCATTGTCTCTTACATAAGCCACATAATTTCCCGGTGCAAGGGCAGAAAAAGTGGCTGTTGCAACAAATGTAGTTCCATTGATGCTGTATTGATAAGGCAATACTCCACCTGTAGCCGCAATTGTGATACTACCCGTATTGGATGCACAGGAAGAAACAGTTGTGGTGGCCGTAACCGCCGGACCATTTGTTGAAGCAACTGCAATAGTGGTCACATTGGTACAGCCGGTAGCATCTTTAATGGTAATGGTATAATTGCCAGACGCCAACCCGGTAAAAACATTTGAAACCTGGTAAGAAACACCTCCATTGATGCTGTATTGATATGGCGAAACACCGCTTACCCCCGTTGCGGTAATTACGCCATTTCTATTTCCACAGGCAGCAGGTGTGGAAACTGCTGTTACACCGGGCACAGGAGCATTCGCCACAGTTACACTAACGGAAGCAATACAACCAATCGCATCTTTAACCGTTACGGTATATGTGCCGGGTGTAAGCCCGCTGAATAAGGTTGCAGCCTGAAATGTATTTCCATTTATACTGAATTGTAAAGCCCCGCTGCCTCCCGTGGCAAAAGCAGTGATGGTTCCATTAGCCTGACCACAGGTAGCAGATCCAGAAATGGCCGTTAATGAAATTGCAGGGCTTGTAGCGATGGTAATAAGAGAGCTGTTTGTGCAGGCATCTGCATCCTTTACCACAAGTGTGTATTGCCCCGCAACCAACCCGGTAAAGAAGTTCCCTGCCTGGTAGCTGGTACCCCCGTTAATGCTAAATTGGTATGGACCGTTACCACCCGTGGCACTTGCTGTTACGGTTCCGGCATTATTGCCGCAGGTGGCATCGGTCTGTGTAAACGTTAATACAGGTCCATTGCTGTTGAGAATATTTATGACCGTATCATTTAAACATCCGCCGCTGCTTTGTATTATAAGATTGTATATACCAGCTGCTAACCCGGTAAAATTGCCCGAGGGTTGAAAAGCGCCGCCATTAAGGCTGTATGAATATGGGCCGGGGGCGGAAACACCCGAACCCGCTGCGGTAATACTGCCGGTACTTGCGCCGCATATTGTGTTCACATGTGCAGCTGTAATATCCGGGCCCGGAAGAACAAATGAACCCGTAGCCTGGGTGCCACTGCAGTTGCGGTTAATGGTAGCAACTACCGTATAGGTAATATTTGGGTTTAGCCCGGTAAAAATACCGGTAGTATTGGTGCTTATTTGTGTTGTTCCCGAAAATAAGGTATAGTTAATGGTAGACCCGGTTAAAGGTACCGGACTGATAGTAGCAGTTGCGCTGCCGGTTGCACAATTCGATACAATATTTACTGTGTAAATTGTGTTTGGGCAATACGAAGCAATATCAATAGAAGCCACAAATCCGTCGCCGCTTGCATACAACAGCTTTTTAGATTCATCTAAGGCAAGGTCATATACATTGCTGGTATAACCGGGAACGCTGATATCGGGCGCAGCTGCATCATCAAAGACGCTTCCATTGAACTTGTATACTTTGATAATCCCGCCCTTATTGCCGATATATATATTATCACATGCATCTGCTACAATACCTCCCTGCATCAAAACCGCATTGCCGGTTAGCGATAACGGCGTACCGGTAACAGCACCGGTTGCTTTATTAAATGCCTTTAAGTTTAATCCGTCCCAATAAAATATATAGTTGGCATTTTGCCCTAATATATTCGACGAGTTATCGTTATATCCGGCATTGATATAGGGGCGGTTTCTTAGTTCCTCAATAACATTGGAATATCCCGTAAAAGTACTCCATGCCCTGGTGGCAGCACTATAAGGCGGATTGTTTTTAAATATTTTATTGGCTGTATTAAAATCAAGCGGCGATGCATAGATGGTATATAAACTATTGGTAACCGGGTCAATTACAAGATCGGTCATATCCTGTCCTGCCACAGGGCTGCCGGTTAAATTGGCAGAAGCAAGCAAAGTAGTGGAAGGCGGGGAACAAATAGCAAAATTAGTATTGCCGGTTGTGCCACCTCCCGCACATATAATTTGCGGGGTACCATTATTACAGAACCAATACATCTTCCAGGCTTCCTGGAACGCAGGGTTACCGGTAGAAATATAATTATCGTACAGGCCGGTCGTACTAACCCGTATTACCCTGAACCCTTCATAGGCAAAGCCCTGGCCAATATAAAGCGCACCTGTACCCTTATCCACCACCCAACCGCCGTAATAATAACCCGCCTGCCAGCTGGGTATTGTAAGCAAACCATTAAATGTCCAGAGTAGGGTTCCGCTGCTGTTGTATTTTGCATGACTGTGAGTGGCGTCTGCCGACTGGCTTACAGCACCACCACCCGCTACATAGATGTTTCCTTCGTAATCATAATCCACATCAATGGCTTTTCCAGCATTTGCCCCAACCAGATTGGAAGTGCTGCTTACAAAGGGATCTATTACCAACGGCTTACTGCTGTCGTATCCCTGTGGAAAGAAAAAACTGATCTCCTTATTTGAAATTTTAAAATCGGTTTTTATTCCGGTCATTTGCCTGGCCAGTAATTTATTGCTGTAATAACTTACAGGAACAGAAATGGAAAAACCATCAATATCAGAACGGATGACCAGGTTTCCCCTACTGTCTTTTTTTAAGGATTTTATATCGCCGCCGTATTTCAGTTTAACCCGGCTGATATCGGCACCGGGCTGTACCAGTAAACTATATTCAAAACCAATCTTTGAATCATCTGTGAAACTATATAACAAATCGACCCCGGGATAAATATTTTTATACGTTATCTTTTTGTACCCGTATGCTTTATCGGGCAGCAGACCATAAGTGTGGTAAGCCTGCTTTTGATCTGTTGCAATTATTTCAACATCCCGGTTGGCGTTGAGCCACTCCATTGTAATTGTTCTGTCGGTAATATTTTTTCTCCGTTCAATATCTTCTTCCGGTACACCCTGGCGCTCCAGTTTTTCCTCCTCCTCATGAGAAATTTTTTCGGTCTTCCGGTGAAGATGGATCAGGCCTTTGGCAGTAAATAATACAGGCATGCCCAAACCTTCGTATCCATATTGAATTTTACCCATTTCTTCAAAACCCTTCATCCTTTCTCCATACTGCCCGATATTTTTAACAAACTCCTTTGTAAAAACGCCATCATTCTTTAAGCTAACTGCCATTTTTTTAAGCTGCCCCGATGCTGAAAGGCAGGCAATAAGGAAACTGAGAATAAAAATGAAAAGACCTTTCCTGCAGGTTAAAGAAATACTCATAAACATGTTTTAACACTCATTAGATAATGCATTCACAGAGTACAGTTGTAAAAATTAAAGATGCATGAAACCAATACCTGTTAAAATTAATTTAATGAACCGCCATAGCGCAGAGAAACACCCTGTAGCGGTAAATTTAATGTTTAAACATGGAAAAAACCGCTCTAAACCTGAAACCCGTAATCTGGAACGTAAAAAATGAGGAAATGGCGGCTTTAAAGGGTTGATCGCAGCTACTATACAAGTTTTTCTACAGTAAACCCGGCCTGGGTAAAGGGTGATAGCAACAATACAGCCGGGGTTTTACCTTTTTCAAAACTTCCAAGTTCCTTATCGAGCCTTAATGCCCTGGCTCCGTTAATGGTTGCCCAGCGTAATATTGCAGAAATATCTATATGAGGAAAATGCTGAAGAATTAGGCTGATCTCGGAGGATATACTTAATTTTTGATTGCTGGCCAGGCTATCGGTGCCTAACACAATATTGCAATTATTTTTAATAAACATATCAACTGGCGGCAAACGGTCTTCTATATATAAATTAGCATGGGGGCAAAGGCAAAAGCTCAACGGTTGGTGGTTGATGGTTGGCGATTGGAGGTCTGCTTCGTTTATAAAACTATTATGAACTGAAATTATTTGCTGTTGATTTGTAAACATGGGCAGCCAGCTTTGGAAACTGGTTTTACCGGTGCTGCCAAAACCGGAAATATCGATCCCCAGGTTTTTGTATAGTTCTAAAAATTTACCCGTCTTGGTTTGGTACAACTCGTTCTCTGCCGCTGCTTCCTGGTTGTGAATGGAGATAACCTCGTTTTCGGTTTTTTCATTCAGCAGTTGAAATAATTTTTTTGAAACAGAATAAGGGGCATGGGGCACAATAGTTGAAGGTTGGGAGTTGGAGCTTGAGAGTTGTTGGAACTCACAGGCAATTTCTTCTATTTCTGCCAGACGCTTTTCAGCCACGGCATCCACAAAACCGGTTACTTCAATAAAGTTATGCCAGCGTAACCTGCTTTTCTTTTTCAGTTCAATGCTGTCCGTTGTATTACAGATATCTCCTGCCGCCACAATCCCGTCATTGCACATTTCCTTTTCTGCCTCCTGCATAGCAGCCATTTTTTCATCCTGGCCTGCTTGCCGCTTTTTTATTACCTGTTGCACAAATTCAACGAGGCCGGTCTTTTGCGGGATAAGCCCCTTCATATGGCTCAGTTCAATATGGCAGTGGGCGTTAATAAAACCTGGACAGAGGATGCCTTCTAATGAAAGAATATCGTCTCCCGCATCCTTTTCATTTACTATATCCACAATGGCTCCATCGGCACTGGTAAACAGCACCATTTCTGCCGGAAGCATTTGATACCCGTCGAATATATTGGTTGCTTTGAATTTCCTGTACAAGGCGGGAAGATTTACTGTAAATTTGCAGCCCAAATGTAGGCACAATTATGAATTATGAGGCAGGAACTGAGATTGTGGATCTTGTATCCTGCATCCCGTATCCTGATGCAAAGAATAGTTGTGAAATAAACCGCTGCAGCCGGTTATAAAAAACAAATTGGAATGCTAGATAAATTAGATGCCATAAAAGCAAAATTTGATGACCTGGGTGTGGCCCTCAGCAACCCCGAAATTGTAAGCAACAACAAGCGCTTCAGTGCAATGAGCAAGGAGTACCGCAGCCTCGAAAAGATCGTTACAGCCCGCAATGAGTATGTAAAACTGCTCGATGATATTG
This sequence comes from Ferruginibacter sp., assembly GCA_049291115.1. Taxonomy (GTDB): domain Bacteria; phylum Bacteroidota; class Bacteroidia; order Chitinophagales; family Chitinophagaceae; genus Ferruginibacter. Next base: position 25,154 of record JBATOU010000085.1, on the reverse strand, counting down.
AATTTAATAAGGAAGTACTCAATGCCGATGATAACGAAATGCGTGAAATGGCAAAAATGGAACTGCCGGCATTGGAAGAAAAAAAAGAACAACAGGAAAAAATACTGCGCAACCTGCTGATCCCCAAAGATCCTTATGATGAAAAAAATGCCATTCTCGAAATAAGGGCCGGAACCGGTGGTGACGAAGCCTCACTTTTTGCAGGCGATCTTTTTCGTATGTACCTCAAATACTGCGAAAAACGTGGTTGGAAAACAGCCCTGCTCAGCGAAAGCGAAGGAACCGTAGGCGGTTTTAAGGAAGTACAACTGGAAGTTACCGGCGATGATGTTTACGGCACTTTAAAATTTGAAAGCGGCGTTCACCGCGTACAGCGGGTGCCCGACACAGAAGCAAGCGGCAGGGTGCATACCAGCGCTGCCACTGTGGCGGTTATGCCCGAAGCAGAAGAAGTGGATTTTGAGCTCAAAGAAGCTGATGTAAAGATGGAAACCGCCCGTAGTGGTGGCGCCGGTGGCCAAAACGTAAATAAGGTGGAAACCAAGGTGTTCCTTACACATATCCCCACCGGCGTAGTGGTGGTTTGCCAAACAGAGCGTAGCCAGCTTGGCAACCGGGAAAAAGCGATGGATATGCTGCGGACAAAACTCTACGATGAACAGGTACGCAAGCAGGAAGAAGAAATAAGCCGCCGCCGCAAAAGCCTGGTAAGCACCGGCGACCGCAGCGCTAAGATACGTACCTATAATTTTCCCCAGGGAAGGGTTACCGATCACCGCATTGGGCTTACCGTTTATAACCTCGATGCCGTGTTAAACGGAGATTTACAGGAGTTTATAGATGCACTGCAGTTTGCAGAAAATGCAGAAAAGCTTACCAGCCAGCAATAAAAAAATCTCAAAAAAAATGAAAAGCTGCCAACAATTTGTGCAGCTTTTTTCGTCTTATTTACAGGAGGGGCTTTAGAAACTATTCTAAAAAAGTTCTTTACAGTTTTTTAACAAAAGCACATTAAACTTTGGCACCGGATTTGCCTCTATAATAGTAAGAACAACAAATAGTAAATTTTCTCATAAGCAGTTAGTTTTGGTAAACGGCCCCTGTTTCTACAGGGGCTTATCTTTTTAAGGCACCCGGTTTATGCCTTAGCCTTTAAAGGCCATTTAATAACAGCGTTTACCGCCGCATATCCTCAAACTCATTAACTTTACCGCTCAAAAAATCTATCATTGGCCACGGCACAAAAAGAAAGAGCGAAATTTTTTAAGAAGATCAGGGGCACCGGGGAAGATTCGGATGCCGAAATGACATTTGTAGACCACCTTGAGGAGCTGCGCTGGCATATTGTACGTGCACTTATTGCCTGGATAGTGGCAGCTATTGCAATCTTCGTTTATATTGACTGGGTTTTCGACAATATCATATATGCACCTGCAAGGTCAAATTTTATCACCTATTCCTGGTTTTGTAAACTTGGGCAAAATCTTGGTCTTGGCGATGGTCTTTGCATGCCGCCTATTAACCTAAACCTGCAGGGCAATACGGTAAGCGGGCCTTTTATGTCGGCACTAAATATTTCGATGGTAGGCGGGATCATCATCGCATTTCCCTACCTGTTTTTTGAACTATGGAAATTTGTAAAACCAGCCCTTTCTTCAAAAGAAACCAGCTATGCCAGGGGGAGTATTTTATGGGTATCACTCTGCTTTTTTACGGGGGCAGCATTTGGTTATTATCTGCTGGCTCCTTTTACTTTTAATTTTTTGGCAAATTTTAAATTAGGCACCAGTACGGTATATGAATACAAGCCCACGCTTGATGATTATATTGAAACCCTCACTAACCTGATACTCGGTTGCGGCCTTGCTTTTGAACTGCCGGTACTGGCTTATGTATTGGCAAAGCTCGGGCTTATCAATGCGGGTTTTTTACGCAAATACCGCAAGTACGCCCTGGTAATTATTTTATTGGTGGCGGCCATCATTACTCCTTCGCCCGACTGGACCAGCCAGGTAATTGTATCGCTTCCGCTCCTGCTCTTGTACGAGTTAAGCGTATTGATTGCCGCAAGGGTGGATAAAAAACGGGCTGTTGAAGAAAAACAGTGGGAATAAGCACAATTGACAATGAAAAAATGGATAATTGATAATAGTGTGAGAATTATTCATTATCAATTATCCATTCATCAATTTGATTTACGCTTTTGCCTTATACCCCATCAATCCTGCACCGGCAAGCACCACGCCGGTAAATATCAGTAAGGGAACAGGGTTATGCTTTTCTCCTTCTGTTTCCACTTCTTTTATTACGCTTGCATAAGCAGTGTCTTTGTCATCCTGTTCCTCCCGTTCAGCTGCCGCCATTGTTTGCCAGCTGTTAACATCCCTGCCTGTTAGTTTGGTAAGTTCAAACAATTCTTTTTTACGGCGTGCTTTCAGGTCTTTGAGATATTGCTTTCCGGCCTCGCAGCTCATATCGCCCTGTGCAGGATGCGTGATCACATATCTTGCCTGGAAATTTTCTGTATTGGGTGTAACCTGGAACATAAGGTCTTGCGGAAATGATTTGCGGTTGTACCTGAAATGAAGGCGGCTAAAATGAACATTGCGGCTGCCGTTATCATACTCTTCTTCATCATCATTTACATCGCTGTAATCGTTCCAGTCTTTACCGTATAACCACCATACCCCGCTGTTTACCAGGTCCTGTTCGGTAGGCGGATTGCCCACGCAGGGATCACATTTCATTGGGTTAACAGGCGTTACATTCCATGCGTACTCTAAAAATGAAACGCTTTTATTTTCATTCATCCACTGATGCTGAAAAAGGTTACCATAAAATGCCCCGAAATTATTTTTAACAAACAAGGGCACATTGTTCCCGGTGGGCATATTCACATTCCGGTAGTTGGTGCATTCAATTCGTCCTTTCCGGGTAAAAGCATATACGATCAGGTCCTGGTCGCCATCGGCATTGGCCATGCCCAGCCTGATAGGCAGCATAAATTTGGGTGAATTGAATTTGATCTGCAGCGGGCGCAGGAAATTGCTGTTGAGTTTTTGCTTTTCCTTTTCATTCACTTTCACTACAAAAAATTTCAGGTTGCTTTTAATATAAGGATCAAGCACTTCTTCTGCATTGGCCGGAATTTTATAGCCATTTTCGTTCAGCCAATCTTTTAAACCGGTACTTTCTTTTGCGGAAAGTATCAGTATATCATATTCGCCTACTACATATTGGGCTTCAATTTTTACGGTTTGTTTTCTTTTATTAGCATAACCGGATACCACCACTTCATTGAGTGAAGCAGTAGGCGACATGGATCTTGCTTCGTCCTTTTCATAACCGTAGCAGGGATTCTGGTCCCAGTATTCCACCAGCCTGGGCGCACTGTAGTCGTTCAGCCGCTGAAAAATATACTGGTCAACCACTTTAATGTCTTCTTTTTTAAGCACCACCGGCACGGGCACCACCATAGCAAAATCTTTTGTATTACCCTTAAAATCGTTGTACATGGTAATTACGTTCTTGTTGCCGTCCCGTACCAGTATCACCTGGCTGGTTTTATTGGTAAGGCTCCCATCGGCCTTGCTTACATAAAAGCCGCAGAAACTCATAAGCAGGTGCGAGCCAAGCAGGCCGGTGGCAATAAATGTGAGTCGTTTTTTCATTGTGTTAATGTGTTTAATTGATGAAATATTATATTGTTGTATTTAGAAAAGCGTTTATTTTTTTTGCAGTTGCACGGCAGGCAGGCTGCTGTTACAAAATGTTCCGTTTCCGGGAGCCGGTTTCCATTCAAATTTCCTTGCAGTAAATATTTTGTCCAACAACGGTACCAATGGCTGCATAAATACGAGTACCCAAACCGGCGCACCATTCATGAATTTAAACGTAGCCAGGTAAAAAGCCACTGCCGCCACCGCTATGCTGAACAGTACCCTTGCTGCCCCATGGTCGGGAATCGTTTTAGGATCGGTTATCATGAAGAAAGAGAACAGCAGCAGGCTGCCGGTACTCACAGATTGTATAAAAAAATCAACCGGCCATCCCAGGTAAATGACCTGGCGGAAAAAAATAAGCCCTGCAAAAGTCACCAGGAATGCAAGACTGGTATCCAGTTTCTGCACACGTGTTGCCACTATAAAGCCCAGGCAGCAAATACCAAATAAAAGCACGGTGCTGCTTCCCCACTGACCCGGGCTGAACCAGGCTTTACCGGTAAATAAAATACTGGCCACAATACCCAGGGCCGAAGGATTGAAAATATGCTTGCCATTGAAGCGCAATAAATATTTAGACAGGATGGAGATGAATGCAGCCAGCGCAGCCACCGGCACTTCATTTGTTTTAAGCAGCAGGCTGAGACCAAATGAAGAAATAATTACCGACAGGTAGCCATGCCTGATTCGTTTCCGGTATGGGATCGTTTTGTTGCCCAGGAAATATTCTGCCAGCAGTTGTGTGGCAAAGCTTGTACATAAATACGTTGCGTATAACCACCATTCTGCCTCCCAGTGCAGCCAGTAAATGCCATACCCTAAAAAAATGCTTTGAAACAGTACCTGGAAATAGCGGGCATCTTTAAATAATCGCATAACAGTTGATTTGGCATATGGATGCAGGAGTTTTGCTTTTTACACAGCCGATATGTTAAAAAAATTATAATGGAATAATGAATAAACGAAAATCGTTATTGCCGGCTGCTGCTGCTTCCGTTTTGGAAATGAAAATGTTGGATTAAAACCATCAGATCGTATCTAAAAAATGCAGTTTTCATGCAAAAGCACAAAGGGGCAAAAATGCAAAGCGCTTCTTTGCGTCTTAAATTCTTAGCCCCTCTGTGAAATGTTTCGTTCAATTAGTTTTGAGATGCCTCCTGGTAATTTATAATTATCCATTCCGTAATTATGCATTAATTTTACTGCATAAATATTCTGCCATGTATGCTTTCGATAAAAACAAACCCATTGCCATAGGCTGCGATCATGCGGGTTTTGATTGCAAAGAAGACCTGATCTCGTTTTTAGAAGGTGAAAAAATGACCTTTCGTGATTTTGGCACTTTTAATAAAGATTCTGTTGACTACCCTGATTTTGCACACCCGGTGGCCGTAGCTGTAGAAAGCGGTGCGTATGCTTTTGGGATCTTACTTTGCGGAAGCGCAAATGGTGTGGCTATTACGGCCAACAAGCATGCAGGCGTTCGTGCCGCCATCTGCTGGGGCGAAGAGCTGGCCGAACTGGCCCGCAAACATAACAATGCCAATATCATTTGCATACCGGCCCGTTTTATTACGGATGGCATCGCAGAAAAAATGCTCGACACGTTCATGAATACGGCTTTTGAAGGCGGCAGGCACGAAAAAAGAGTGGAAAAGATATCCTGCTGAACAGGCGGTTTTCTACCATTCATATAAAACAGCTTTAGTTCGAGTTTATTAATCTATATTTTTCCTGAAATATTCACCGAATGAGAAAAATTTTAGTGCTGCTGTTTATGCTGGCAGGCTTTATGGGTTTTGCCCAAACAGACGATGCTTCCACTTATGCATCCACCATTACTACCGCTGATTTGCAGAAGCACCTCAGCATCATTGCAAGTGCCGACATGCAGGGGCGTGAAACCGGCACAGAAGGCCAGCGTAAGGCCGCAGCATATATTGAAACCTATTTCAAAACCCTGGGGCTGCCGGCTGTTGAAAAATTAACAGGGTACCAGCAGTTTTATCCTTTGTATAAAGACAGTATGGCAAATGCCTCATTTACGGTTAATAATAAAGCCGCTGTTTACGGTACCGATTATATCATTCCAGCCTCCACCAATAACAATGGTAAATTTAAAAGCAAAAGATTTGTTTTTGCGGGCTATGGCATTGAAGACGCCAAATACAGCGACTATGCAGGTATTAACGTTAAAGGAAAACTGGTGCTCATTGTACTTGGTGAGCCAAAATCGGCAGATGGCACTTATATGCTCTCCGGTACCAAACGCGGCAGCGAATGGACATTTCCGGGGCTCAGCAAAAAACTGGCCCTTGCTGCTTCCAAAGGGGCCGTGGGTGCCCTGGTAATTAACCCAACTATGGAAACTTTTTCTTCCCGCCTGGTGGAAAGCGGAAAAAAAACAAATGTTTATTATCCCAGGGAAGGCAATAACAGTTCTTTCAATTATGCCATCATCAGCCATTCATATGCAAAAAATTTAACGGGCATCTATTTCGATTCCATTATGGCAATGGCCAAAAGAAATGCAGCCTATTCAACCATCGGCAACTGGAAAAAAAGGGAGATCAAAAGCAACCTGAAATTTGAATATAAAAAGCAGAGAACCACCATCAATGCAAGCAATGTACTGGGCGTTATTGAGGGAAGTGATAAAAAAGATGAATATGTGTTCCTAACCGCTCATTACGACCACCTGGGCATGCGTGATGGAAAAATATTTTATGGCGCCGATGATGATGGCAGCGGAACAGTGGCCGTGCTTGAAATGGCAGAGGCATTTGCCAAAGCAAAAGCAACGGGTAAAGGACCAAGGCGCACCGTGGTATGTATGACCGTGAGCGGTGAAGAAAAAGGTTTATGGGGCAGCGAATATTACAGCGAAAACCCGGTTTATCCATTGGAAAAAACTTCGGTTGACCTCAATACAGACATGATCGGCCGTATTGATACAGAAAGAAAACTTGCCGATACCATGAACTATGTGTACGTGGTTGGCCACGATAAACTCAGCAGTGAACTTCCGCTGATCAATGAAGCGCAGAACAATAAATACACAGCTCTTACGCTCGATTATAAATTTGATGACCCCAATGACCCTGAGCGCATTTATTTCCGCAGCGATCATTATAATTTTGCCCGCAAAGGGGTTCCCGTGCTGTTTTTTTACGATGGCATGCTTAAGTCAGATTATCACAAACCCACTGATACCATAGAAAAGATCAGTTGGTCACTTTTTGAAAAACGTGCCCGCATGATCTTTTATACCGCATGGGAAATGGCCAACCGGGATACAATTATCAAGCGGGATAAACCCATACCAACCGCAACAAGATAACATAAGCTTCATGGAGCCACTCAAAAAATGAGTGGCTTTATTTTTCAGATGGCTTATCTTAGCAAACATGCAGATAGCTATCGTTATTACCATTTGTTTACTCCTGCTGCTGGCATATTTCTTTGATGTAACTTCTTCAAGATCCGGCGTGCCCACGGTTGTTTTTCTGCTGATACTGGGATGGGGAGCCCGGCAGGCGGTAAACAGTATGGATATTTCGGTTCCGTCATTCGATATGATATTGCCCATTATTGGAACCATTGGCCTTATACTGATCGTACTGGAAGGCTCCATTGAACTGGAGCTTAACAAAAAAAAACTTCCCTTTGTACGTAAATCCTTTTTCGTGGCCATTGTGCCCATCCTGTCCTTTTCACTTTTATTTGCATTGATCCTTTCTTACCTGCAGGGTGTTGATTATAAAACAGCGCTTGCAAACATTGTTCCCTTTAGTGTGATCAGCAGCAGCATTGCCATACCAAGCGCAAGAAATCTGCCAACCTACCAGCGGGAATTTGTTGTTTACGAAAGCAGTATGAGCGATATCCTGGGAGTGATGCTTTTTAATTTTGTGGCTTTAAACAGCATTATATCCTTTGAAAGCTTTGCACTGTTTGTGGGGCAACTGCTGATCATTGCGGCTGTTTCTTTTGCGGCCACCCTGCTTCTTTCTTACCTCCTGGGCAAGATCGATCACGAGATAAAATTCATACCCATGATCGTACTGGTGATCCTGGTGTACGAACTGTCTAAACTGATGCACCTGCCCTCGCTGGTATTCATCATGATCTTTGGATTGTTTTTGGGTAACCTTGATGAGCTGAAGCATATCAAATGGATACATAACCTGAAGCCCGAAAACTTCAACGAGGAAGTGCATAAATTTTCTTCTTTTTTGAAGGAAGCCACTTTTTTGGTGCGTTCGCTGTTTTTCCTGCTCTTTGGTTTTATCATTACAAACGAAGAGTTACTGAACACAGAAAGCCTTGCCTGGGCCGTGGCCATTGTTGCCATTATTTTTTTGATCCGTACCATACAATTAAAAGCATCGGGCCTGCCTTACAACAGCCTGCTCTATATTGCACCCCGCGGATTGATCAACATCCTCCTTTTTCTTTCACTGCCCGCATCGGTTGCCATGCCATTGTTTGGAAATGCCATGCTGGTGCAGGTAATGATACTTACCGTACTGGTAATGTTTGTTGGATTGATGTTTACCGGAAAAAAAGTTAAAGCCCGCTGATATTTTGTTTGCCGCAGAGAAGGAGAGAAAATAGGTGCCCTCTGCTGCTCTTTTCTCAGCGGTATTCCCCAACAAGAACATTTATTGCGCCTTCCACTCATTATCCTTCTTATTGGCATCGGGCACATGAAGGCTGCCCAGGCTAACTGATGTGACCATTTTAACCGAAGAAAAGCTGATGATGGTGCTTGTATTACCCTTTTCCCATACTGCTGCAGATTTATAAATTTTTTCCGTACTTCCGTCCTTATAGGTAATGTTCACGTGTACCGGCAAGGGTTTTCCGCCCACATTTTTAACCGTGAGTGTTTTTTGTTTAGCCCCGTTTACAAATTTTGAAATACCAATATCGGGAACTGTATTATCGAAAAACCAGCGCTTCCAGAACCAGTTAAGGTTTTTACCACTGCCGGCATTCATGCTGTAAAAGAAATCATAAGGCAATGGATGCCTGCCGTTCCATTGGCGGAAATAATTGTGTAGTCCTGCAAAAAACAACTCATCCCCCAATATCTCTTTTGCAAACAAGTAACCAAATGCGGGTTTGGGATAAGCGTTCACAAAATAAGCCGGCCCACCAATTTGTGTGGTAACCGTAGTAATTGGAAAATCAAGTTCGGTGCCAGCGATCATTTCGGTGGGCGCCACACCATAATCATCCTGCAGGGTAGAATCAACCATGGGGCAAAGCAGCCATTCGCCCAATGTGGCCCAGCCTTCATCCATCCAGGCATATTTTGTTTCATTAATGCCCATATAGAACGGGAACATGGTATGAAAAATTTCGTGGGAAGTAAGGGTAATGCCGTCGAAGCGGCTGGTTACCGGGTTGTCATTTACCATCATGGGATATTCCATTTGATCGAGCCCGTCGAACACACTGATATGGTTATACGGGAATGGCCATTTTGGAAAACGGTAACTCATATACTCCACCGTTTTACGGGCATCGCCAATGACATGAAAATAGTCTTCATGTGTTTTATTGAAAACGGCATCCACGCGGGTGCGGCGTTTGGTCTTTTTATCAACCACCAGGCTGCTGCTCTGCCACATATAATGATTACTGGTGGCAAAAGCCACATCGGGAACATTGCCGGCTTCAAAATGCCAGGTGTTTGACCCATTGTTTGCATTGATATCCTTTGTTGCAATATCTGTACTGTCGATGATGGTAATAAACTCATCGGACCTTTCTGCCCTCAGGAGCCTGTCGTAATATTTTTGACTCAGCACTTGCTTTGCATTTGTGAGGTCCCCGGTAGCCCATACCTGGTAGTTTTCCGGTACAGTAATGTTCATGCTGAAATTGCAAAAATCATTATAAAATTCCTGTGTGCCCACATATTGGTGCCGGTTCCAGCCATCGGTATCGTTGTACACGGCAATGCGGGGAAAAAAGTAAGCAACAAAAAAAGCCCCTTCATCCACCTGTCCCTGCCGCACATGAGAGTTTTTATTAAGCGTATAGGAATATTGAATAACAAAATTTGCCGACTGCTTTGGTTTCAATGGATTTATCCTCACATTCATATTGGTACCGTCAATATTCAATTTTGCAGCATCCTGCTCTTTACCATTTATTTCAATCTTTTCGATCCGTATGCCTTCTGTTACATCTTCTGCATCAAGCTTCATCATACGAACTGCTCCTTTTTTGTAAAGGTTGGGATAGAGTTTGAACAAAATATCTTTTAGCGTGTCGGGACTGTTATTAAGATAATTGATCTTTACCACACCGGTTAGCTGCCTTGATTGCGGGTCAAATGCCACATCCAGCTCGTACTGGGCGGTATTTTGCCAATATGCCAGCCCCGGTGCACCGGTTAAACTCCTGGTACCTTTTTTATATGCCGGCTGCAGGTTAGCAGGCATCGGTAAAAGATTTTGAGCAGGTAACTCAATGCATATAAAAGCCGCAACAAGGAGTGCCGTAATATTTTTCATGAAAATTTTTTGTAAAAATAGAAAAACGCCCGTTAAGGCGTTTGTAAATTAAGGTTTAAAATTCAGCTTACCTTTTAAGCCCGCCTGTTTCATGATGCCGAGCTTGAGTTTGCAGCGTTCAATATCTTCCTGGTAACCTTTTATTTTTTCATCCATGAGGGAAGAGAGAATGGCTTTTTCATAATTAAGAATGGCGGCTTCAAAATGAAGGCGCAGCTCTTCCATGATGGCCCGTTTGGAAAAGATCCATGATTTTTCGAGCGTTGGAACCGCCAGGCATCGTTCGAGATGTTTTTCAAGATCGGTAAACCTTTCGAGGTCGGTCAAAAAAGTACTGTAATGAAAATAGGGATGCGGGTATAATGGGTCGCATCGCATGGCTGTTAAAAAATGATTTTCTGCCCGGTCGTAATCATCGAACTGTGTTTTTAGCAACCAGCCCATGGAATTATGCGCAGGTGCATGCTTGGGGTCTTCGTATAAAATAGATTCACACTTGCGGTACGCTTCTGCGTAAAGGTTGTTCTTTATATCCGCTTCACTTTCCAGGTATAGTTCATCTGTATTCATCGCATTTATTTTATGGTTCTTTTCAAAAGGATTTACACTAAGGTATAAAGCTTTGGTTGAAGATATTGCACAAAAATTTTGCTACTGAATATTTAACTTTTATACCAGCCTTTATTTATAAAAAAAACCGGAAAACTCCGGTTCTCTTTAATTATGTAGTTTTTAATCAAATGAAGTTTTTAATTTTTATCATGCAGTGTGCAGGCTCTTTAACCGGCCCAATTCGTTCATAATATCGGGCATATACTCTCTAAACTCAGCCTCAAACTTTTGTATTTGCATAATGGTGTAATCCTTTTCCTCGGGATCGAGCTGGCGTTCCACCTGCTTTAGCTGTGCCGATAAATGCGGAAGACTTACATTGGTAAAAGAGGGTATGATCTTATGCAGCAACTGGCCGCCTTCCCTGAATTTGTTTTGTGCAAAAAGTGTGTTGAGCTGGGAGATTTCTTTAGGTGTTTCTTCAACAAAGATCTCAAAAATCTCTTCTAATTCATCCACAAGATCGTGGTAGTACTGACGGAGGAATTCCCTGTCAATTTGTTTCTGGGTCATGGGGTGTTTATTTAGGTTTAAATTAGGTTTAGGGATAACGTACAATTCTAAAAACTATTTCACAAACATAAAAGTTATTATTCAGAAAACCAATAGTTTGCAAAAATATTTCTAGTAAATTTACTGTATTCAACGAAAAAGCCCCTGTGTGGGGGCTATAATATTTTCCTCATTATCAGGGCGTTACCACCCTAAAATCCATGCAAAAATAAGGGGGGCCACAATGGTTGCATCACTCTCCACAATGAACTTGGGTGTATGAATATCCAGCTTTCCCCAGGTTATTTTTTCGTTTGGAACCGCCCCACTGTAAGATCCATAAGAAGTTGTACTGTCGCTGATCTGGCAGAAATAGCTCCAAAAGGGTACATCATGCCATTCCAGGTCCTGGTACATCATGGGCACTACGCAAATTGGAAAATCGCCGGCAATACCGCCACCGATCTGGAAGAAACCCACACCCTTTCCACCGCTGTTGTGGCGGTACCAATCGGCCAGCCACACCATATATTCGATGCCATTTTTAACAGTGCTGGCCTTAAGATCATTTTTAATAACATAGGAAGCAAAGATATTACCCGTGGTACTGTCTTCCCAGCCGGGGCAAATGATCGGAATGTTTTTTTCTGCAGCAGCTACGATCCAGCTGTCTTTAGGATCAATTTCATAATACTGCTCCAGGTCGCCGCTCAAAACTACTTTATATAAAAATTCGTGCGGAAAATAACGTTCCCCTTTTGTTTCTGCATCTTTCCAGGCGGCATACAGGTGTTTTTGCAGGCGGCGAAAAGCCTCCTCTTCGGGTATGCAGGTATCTGTAACCCGGTTGTAATGGTTTTCCAAAAGATCCCATTCTTCCTGCGGTGTAAGATCGCGGTAATTGGGTACACGTTTGTATTTGCTGTGTGCCACCAGGTTCATTACATCCTCTTCCAGGTTGGCCCCGGTACAACTGATGATCTGCACTTTGTCCTGCCGGATCATTTCGGCAAGGCTGAGGCCCAGTTCTCCCGTACTCATGGCACCGGCAAGGGTGATCATCATTTTTCCGCCTTCGTTCATATGTTTTTCATACCCTTTTGCGGCATCCATCAATGCGGCTGCATTAAAGTGGCGGTAGTGGTGCTGTATAAAATTTGATACCGGTCCTTTGTTCATTTTAGTAAAATTTTAGGCGACAAAAATAGGTTTTTTTGATACGGCCGGCATAAAATTGTTGCAGGCAATTTTTACGCAGCAGTCAGTAAAAATTAGTACCGGGCAAATCGTTCTTTTGCGTTTACCTTTACAAGAAAAAATCTGCAATGAAAAAAATGGCCCTGTTCGGCTTTGTGCTGCTTGCCTCCCTCAATTTGCCGGCCCAGTTTACCGATGAACCTGTTAGCCTGCTTACAAAAACCGGTGAACTTAAAGGCACGCTGCTGATACCGGGGGGTACAAAAAAATTTAACCTCGTAATACTGCATCCCGGCAGTGGGCCTACAGACCGTAACGGAAATAATCCGTTCGGGGTAAAAGCAAAAAGTTACAGGTTGCTGGCAGAAGCACTTGCAAATAAAAAAATTGCAACCCTGCTCATAGATAAAAGAGGAATCGGGGGCAGTGCTGCTGCCCTTAAATCGGAAGCCGAATTGGTTTTTGATGATTATGTAACAGACCTCGTTGATTGGGCAAACCTGCTTAAAAAAGATAAACGTGTTAAAAAGCTGATCATTGCCGGGCATAGCGAAGGTTCGCTGATAGGGATGCTTGCATCGCAAAAACTAAAAGCGGTTGATAAATACATTTCGCTTTCGGGTGTGGCCCAATCCATAGACCAGGTAATTGTTTGGCAGCTGCAGCAGCAATCATCAAAAATGGCATCCATGGCAGACTCTATGTTTACCCGCATGAAACAAGGCTTAAAGCTCGATAGTGTTCCCCCGGCTTTAGCGATGCTTTTCCGTCCAGCAATGCAACCTTATATGGCATCCTGGATAAAACACGATCCCTGTGCAGAAATTAAAAAATTAACTGTTCCGGTATTGCTGATACAGGGCAGCACCGATATCCAGGTACGGGAAGAAGAGGGGCATAAACTGCATGCCTGCAATCCGGCTGCCTCAATTGCTGTAATAAATGAAATGAGCCATGTTTTGAAAAAAGGTCCGGCCGACCGCACAAAAAACATGGCTACTTACTCCGATGAGAAATTACCCATTATGCCTGAGCTGGTGGATGAAATAGTGAAGTTTGTAAAGTGATGCAGAACGCAGATTTTTAAGAGCTTTTATGATTTGCGCAGATAAATCTTTAGTAATCTTAATGATCATGGCCATCAGCGCTCCAACCAGAGAACGAAGATTTTTAGGATAAAGCAAATTAGTTATTATTCTTTCTACTGCAGCGTAAGATAAAATTTTGCATCATTACGTATAGATGGAAGACAAATTTATTAAAATTTCCATTTTTTTACGAGGTACCTGAGCAGGAGGTAAAGTGTAATAAGGAAAATGAGGTAGTAGATAATATTTTTCAAAGAGGGCGAGCCTTCAAAGAACCCGAAACCCATATAGATCCCAAAAAAAACATTGGCTATCATCCACAGCAATACAATGGCAATACTGTTGACTATCTTAATAAAAAAATCCCTTGTTTCCTGTTCTACTCCCATAAGCGGCCTTTGTTCCAGGTATGAAATCAAAAAAGATCATCAAAGATAAGATTACCTGATAAGTAATTGCTGAAAATCGGCGCTGTCGCCGTTAAATACATTGAAATCCACAAATGAATCAATACCATTAACATGTGCCGATTCGCTGTGCTGCCAAAAAATCCATTTGCGGCCTATGCGTGGCCGGTCTTTTACCAGGTAATGTGCCACCCAAAGCGGGTAATTATCAAAACGGGGCGAGAGGTAACGGTTATAAAAAGCAACATTGGTATATATGATGGGTTTCACACCATAATTTCTTTCAACCAGCAAAAGCCACTCGGCCACCCGTTGCTGTATAAGATCTTTTGAAACGCCGTTATCCTGTTCCACATCCAGCACCGGCGGCAGGTCGCCGGGTTTTAATTTAACCCTTTGCACAAAATTATCTGCCTGCTCCGCTGCGCTTCTTTTTGTGTTAAAAAAATGATAGGCACCCCTTGGCAATTTATGTTTTGCCGCATGCACCCAGTTGCGGCCAAAGCGTTCATCCACCAGGTCGGTTCCCTCGGTGGCCTTTATGAAAGCAAAATCGATATTAACACCCCGGATATTCATCTCCTTTACATCCTGCCAATTGATATTACTTTGATAACGGCTTACATCAATACCATGTACAGAATAATTTGAAGGGATAAAGGTTCCAAACTCTTTGTAGTGTACAAAGGAGGGGTTTGAAAAATACCCGTTAAGCCACCAGGTAATGGTTGCAAGTACTGCCAGTATGAGCAGTACAATTAAAAACGTTTTGCCTTCTGTTGGTTTCTTTTTTCGCTTAGCCATTTGCCGGTTGGCGGCAAATTTCGGTGATTAGTTCAATAATTTCTTCACAATTGTTTTACCGGCTGCGTTAATCTTTACAGAATAGATCCCTTTGGCCCAGGCCTGGGTATTCAAATAAAATATTTCTGTTCCGTTATTGAGAGAAATTTCTTTTTGGTAAACCCGCTGCCCTGCTGCATTATAAACGGTGAGCAGGGCTTTATCGGCATTAAAATCGTGCAGGTAAACCGTAACGGGGTTGGTGGCCGGGTTGGGATATATTTCCACAATGCCGGCCCCTGTATTCACCGGAACGGTTTTTTTTGAAACATTATTTTTGCTGATAAGCCATAGTTCAGGGTCTATTAACACTGTGTCGGCCACAAAACCAATTTCGTTTAAAAATATTTCGTCATTTGTTGTATGGTCAACAATGATGGTTTTTTCATGCGTGGCATTTTTGAATGTAAGCGGAACCGGCATTTTAAAAAATGGCACACTGCTGTGTGATGTGGTTTGGCTCATTTTTATTTTTACGTTCGTCCGGCCAAGTTGGCTCCATTCCACATTATATGAAGGGTAGCCTTCTCCGGCATACCATTGGTTAAAAAAGTCGGTAAGGTTTTTTCTGCTTTCGGCTTCCAGCACTCTTTTAAGATCAGTTGTGCGGGCATACCCGTGTTTAACAGCCGGGTCATCCAGGTATTTTTTTATGGCTGCAAAAAACTGTTCGTCGCCAAGCATGAATTGCAGCATCCTTACCAGGTAAGATCCTTTATTATAACTCAGTCTTGAACTGAAAATGCGGCCAACATTGCTGGTATCATTCACTTTTACCGAACCACCGGGCTGAGAGGTGATACTGCTGAGTACGGCCAACCGGTTTCCGGGCGTATTGGCAGGATATTTTATTTCGCCCACCAGCGCAGCACAATACGTAGCAAAGCCTTCATTGAGCCATATGTCTTCCCAGCTTCCGCAGGTAACCATATCACCAAACCATTGATGACCGAGTTCATGTGCCATCAGGCTTTCGTCGGGCCGGATGATGAACGTAGAGGTCTGGTGTTCCATGCCACCACCCCATCCGAACTGTACATGACCATATTTTTCCCCTATGAACGGGTAATCGCCGAATTTTTCATGAAAGATCTGCATGGCTTCCAGCACAAGCGGTGTGTTATTTTGAAAAAGTGCAAGGCTCTCGGGATAACAATATGTTTGCATGGGAAGACTTACAGTTCCCAACTGAACCGAATTATTAAATACAGCATAATTTGTAATGGCAAAGCATACGAGATAAGATGCAATGGGATAACGGTGTTTCCAGTAGCTGGTGGTTTTTCCGGCCACTGTTGTTTCAGTTTGCAGCATACCATTGGAAGCTGCTTTATAAGCCGGGGGATGTGTTATATAAATATCAACAGAATCTGCTTTATCACCCAGTTGGTTTTTGCAGGGCCACCAGTCTGCGGCACCATAGGGCTCACTCAGCGTCCACATCACCGGGGTTCCGGCATGGTTGTCGAGTATAAACGAACCAAAACCGGTATTGGGTGGCACGCCATTGTAATAAATGGTTACAGAATCAAGATTACCTGCACTTAATGCCGTGGCAAAATTTATTTGCAGGGCATCAGAACTATGCACAAATGCCTGGGCCTGCGATTGGCGTTTTACACTATCGGTAACAAGGCTGCTGCTTAAATCGAATATAATGGAAGAGGCAGAAGCCGTAGGAACAAAATATACCGTTACTTTTCCTTTAATAAACCTTACAGCAGGATCGGCCTCCCATTCGCAGCGGTAGTATTTTACATCGAAATTATCAGATGCAAAAGTTCTGTTAAGCCTGTTAGTTTGAAACAAAAAACGATGGGCATTTTGTTCTATTTCTGCAATAGAAATATTAGATTTGCAATCTGCCAGTTGGGCTAAACCAGCAAACGGGGCTAACCAAAGAAATAATATTAAAATCCTCATAATTAATTCGTTATATACTGTTTTTACTTCATTTATTTTATTAAAAGGCAATAAGCGTGCGGGCTTAACCGTTAAGACAACTTGCAGGCGCTAAACGCTGTATTGCTAAACCTATATCAATAACTTATGAAGAACAGTATTATTAATGCACTGGTCTGTTTTATTGCCGTTATTTTATCTGTAAGTACCGCTACCGCAGAAAACATCACCGACACCACACAAAAACTTTTAGCAGTTACTGCTAAGAAACCTTCTGCCACTGCCGCAAAAACCGTGCTGCTTAAAGGGGCAAATGTAGTCTATCCGGCAATTTTAGAAGAACATAAAGAAGAAGCGTCGGCCTATGTTGAAAAATTCAGCAAGAACCGGAAAGATTACCTGGTACGCACCTACCAGCGCAGCAGGCGATGGTTTCCCAAAATAAATAAGATATTAAACCGCTACCAGGTACCCTCTGAGTTTGCTGTATTGATGGCGCTCGAAAGTGGGTTCAATGGTAAAGCAAAATCGGGTGCCGGAGCTTACGGTTACTGGCAGTTCATGGATGCAGTAGCCAAAGAATACGGCCTTAAAATAGTAGAAGAGGAAAAAGTGGAGACAGTGTCAAAAAAGGATAAGAAAAAAAATGCTGTTGCAGCAAAAAAGCCAGCCGAAAAAAAGAAAGCCCCCGTAGATGAACGCAGTCATTTTGGCAAGTCTACCCATGCGGCGGCCCGTTACCTGAGAGACAGGGCACGTAATTTTGATAATGATTACCTGCTGATGGTGGCAAGTTATAATTATGGTTCGGGCAATGTAAAAAATGCCATGGCACGCAGCGGAAAGGCAAACCCTACGTTCTGGGATATTCAAAAATTTTTGCCGGCCGAAACAAAGGCCTATGTACTGAACTTTATTGCACTGAATGTGGTTTTTAAGAACTACAATAAATTTATTGTCAATCAACTGGTGTTTACAGATGTATGTACTGAAGAAAAAGAAGCAGATATTCAATCACTTGAAATACTGCCCGAGGTGCTTGGAAAAACACTTTAAAGATCCAGCTTAAACAGGAGCGGCTTTAGGGAGCCGCTTTTTTATTGCCAAACTTAACCGGCAAAATGATTGCGCAAATACCTGTTGCCTTTTCTTTTAATAATGATATTGGAGATACCTGGCTGACCCAGTTCTGAGAGCACAGGATAAACAATAAACATGGAATCTTCCACCTCAAACGCCACCGATTCCAGTTCAGTATTAAGCTTTTGAACAAAATGCCGCAGGCTGCCGCTGAAATGCCCGCTGAAAACCCGGTACCCCGCATGCGATTCAATTGCATTGAATTTATAATACCCCATCATGCTTTCCACATCTCGGCCATAGCTGATGCTGCGCTGTTGGTGGCAGGCATAGGATAACAGCCTACGAACTCAAAACTTTAATCTGCTGACATTTGTTTTTCACCCCAACTTCTCATTTGACTGATAAAAGGAATCAACTCCATTCCTGTTTTGGTAAGTGAATATTCAACTTTTGGTGGAACTTCTAAATAAACTTTTCTTATAATTAATTCATCAGCTTCCAGCTCTTTTAATGTTTGGGTAAGCATTTTAGGTGTAATACCTACCACAGCTCTGTTTAATTCTCCGTATCGCAAAACCCTCTCTCTCAATACCCATAAAATTCTCCCCTTATATTTCCCGCCTATTCTCTGGAACGCATAATCAACTGCACAATGAGCCTTTGTAATTTTATTTTTCATCTACTTAGAAATTTAAACTGCTGGTAATCAATAATACTATAGTTTTAGTATGTAAGCCACTTTATTGTATGTACTTGACATAAAGATAACAAATACTTTTATTTGCAAAAACTTTACATACAATAAATCAGAAAAAATCATGAATGCAACAATCAAAAAATCTTATGGAACTAATCATTAAAAATTTAGATAAAAAGTATGGCAACGGTGTTCATGCTTTAAATAATGTTTCGCTAACAATTCAAACCGGAATGTTTGGGCTTTTGGGCCCAAATGGAGCAGGAAAATCATCACTAATGCGCACACTTGCTACTTTGCAAGATGCAGATTCAGGTTCAATAATGCTCGGCGATATTGATGTTTCGAATAATAAAGAAGCCGTTCGTAAAGTATTGGGTTATTTACCTCAAGAATTTGGCGTTTATCCAAGAACTTCTGCAGTCGACTTATTAAACTATTTAGCCATTTTAAAAGGTTTTGACAATGCTTCTGATAGAAAACAAATGGCCGAACAATTACTAACAAAAGTAAACTTGTGGGAGCATCGCAAAAATGCTGTTAGTAGTTATAGCGGCGGAATGCGTCAGCGTTTTGGTATTGCGCAATGCTTGATTGGTAACCCGAAATTGGTTATTGTAGATGAGCCGACAGCTGGTTTAGATCCTGGCGAACGAAACAGGTTTTATGATATTTTAAGCGAAATTGGCGAAAATACAATCGTAATTCTATCCACACATATTGTGCAAGATGTTCGCGAATTGTGCACGCAAATGGCAGTTGTCGATAAAGGTAAAGTTTTATTTGCAGGAAATACCGACGATGCATTGCTAGAAGTAAAAGGCAAAGTATATGAAAGAAAAGTAACCAAGCAAGAATTGCCGAAATTTCAAAAAGAATACAAAGTGATTTCTAACAAATTGGTTGGAGGGAATCCGTTAATTCACGTTTTTTCAGATACAAATTTAGATGGTTTTACAACAGCCGAAGAAAATCTTGAAGATCTGTTTTTTGCAAAATTAAATCAATTGGTGTAAAGAGATTTGGCGGGTTTAAAAGTTTAGGAGGTTTAGAATATTACTTTAAACCAAACATGACTAAACGTTATTTAAATCTCATAAACCTTTCTAACCCTTAAAAAATATGTGGAAATTTATAAATTTTGAGATAAAGCATTGGCTAAAAAGTCCAATTTTGTGGATATTTTTTTTAATTACAACAATGATAGTGTTTGGTGCAGTAGCGTCAGGCAATGTTTCTATTGGTGGTGGTGTTGGTAATGTTTACAAAAATGCCCCTTTCGTTATTGAGCAATATTATATGATGCTTTCATTATTTTGTTTAATGATGACAACCGCTTTTATGAACGCTTCTGCCAACCGAGATTTTACTTCGGGCATGCACCAGTTTGTGTTTTCGTCGCCAATTCAAAAACGAGATTATTATTTCGGTAAATTTATTGGAGCAGCCGTTGTTTCTGTCATTCCATTTCTAGGAATTTCTATTGGTGCGTTTCTGGGCCCAATATTAGCACCCATTTTTGGTTGGTGTCCGGCCGAACGTTTTGGTCCAATTATTTGGAATGGGCATTTACAAGGCATAGTTGCATTTGCAATTCCTAATGTGCTTATTTCGGGCGTTTTGATTTTTTCTTTAGCGATAGTTTACCGTAGTACAATTGTTTCCTTTCTTGGTGCGATATTAATTTTGGTTTTTTATGGAATATCTGGAATTTTTACAAGCGATTTAAAAAAAGAATGGATTGCCAATATTCTCGATCCATTCGGTGGAAAAGCATTAACTATAATGTCGAAGTATGTAACAATCGACGATAAAAATCTAAATGCAGTTTCACTTGGTGGCGAATTGTTAATGAACAGATTGTTATGGCTCGGAATTTCAATTTTAATATTAGTTGTTGCCTATTACAGATTTTCTTTTGCTGCAACAAATGAAAAAGCCAAAAAAGAAAAAATCCACAAAAACAGCAATTCATCTTTTGTAAAACCCATTATAAATACAATTTTCGAATCAAAAAGCGCAGGGAATTTTACTTGGAATTCATTTTGGAGTTTAATAAAATTTGAAACAAAAACAGTTATTAAAAATCCGGTTTTTGTTATTTTGCTTATTAGCGGATTAACAAATCTAATTTTTAGTTTGTGGACATTTTCAAGACAATATGGTGTCGTTCGATATCCTGTAACGTTTGATATTGTCGAAACAATAGAAGGAGAATTCTTGTTTTTTATCTACGGTTTTATCATTTTTTATGCAGGAGTTTTAGTTTGGAAAGAGCGAGATGCAAAAATTAACGAAATTCAGGATGCAACACCTGTAAAATCGTCTATGCTATTTGGCTCAAAACTTATTGCCATCATTTTTGCGATATTCCTTGTGCTATTAAGCACTATTTTCCTAGGAATACTTTCACAAGCACTGCACGGGTATTATCGTTTTGAAATGGATGTATATGTAAAGTCAATTTTAATAATTCAGTTTTTAAGTTTTATTTATTTGACAGTTCTGGCTTTATTATTTCATTACATATTTAACAACAGATACATTGCCTACTTTTCATTTATCGTTTTTTTAATACTCAACTCATTTATTTGGGGCGCATTGGAAATCAATTCCAACATGGTATCTTTCAATGCAAAACCAAGGATTACTTACTCGGATATGAATGGCTTTGGTCCGTTTGTTCCCGGCACAATCTGGTTTAATATTTATTGGGGACTATTTTCAATAATTTTAGTTTACCTAATCAACGTATTTTTTATTCGTGGCAAAGAAACCGATTTCAAAACCCGATGGAACAATGCCAAAATGCAATTCAATGCCTCAAAAATAGGGGTATCGTTTGCTATTACTGCATTTGTGGTTTGTGGCGGATTTGTATATTATAACACCAAAGTTTTAAACCATTATGATTCGCCGGATAAGGCCGAAAAAAATCAGGCTAATTATGAAAAACAATTCAAGAAATATCAAAATTTGGCACAACCAAAATACACCAGTTTTAAATATGATATTGATATTTTTCCGGAAGAAAGAAGCCTGAAAGTTAAAATTGAGGCTTGGGCAAAAAATAAAGCAACACAACCTATCACCGAAATTCATTTGACAACGCCAGATTTATCGGATAGCATGAATGTGATTATTCCAAATGCAAAACTAAAATTAAATGATAAAGTGTTGAAATACAGGATTTATAGTTTATCATATCCATTAATGCCAAACGATTCTATCAAAATTAATTATGAACTTGAAAACATAACAAAAGGTTTTGAAAACGAAGTTAGCTTTACTCAATTAACGCAAAACGGAACTTTTTTTAATAATAGCGATATTACTCCTACTATTGGATATGATGAAAATATAGAAATTGCTGACAAAGACAAACGCGTCAAATTCAAATTGCCAAAACGTTTGCGCATGGCAAAATTAGAGCCTGATAATTTAACTGCTCGAAGCAATAACTACTTTCACAACGATTATGATTGGGTACATGCAACTACAACTATTAGTACAAGTTTTGACCAGATTGCAGTTGCGCCGGGTTCGTTAATTAAATCATGGAAAGTCGCAAACAGAAACTATTTTACTTACAAATTAGACAATAAATCGCTTGCGTTTTTCTCGTTTATTTCAGCAAAATATGAAGTGGCTCGCAAAAAATGGAATGGTATTGATTTGGAAGTGTATTATCATAAAGATCATGCCTATAATATACAAAATATGCTAAAAAGCATGGAGAAATCTCTGGATTATTATACCAAAAATTATGGCTCATACTATCATAAACAATGTCGCATCATCGAATTTCCACGCTATGCAAGTTTTGCGCAGGCATTTCCGGGAACTATGCCATATAGTGAAGAAATTGGTTTCATTACTGACTTGCGAGGTGTAAATAAAGATGTAATTGATGTGCCGTTTAGCGTAGTAGCACACGAAATGGCTCACCAATACTGGGCTCAACAAGTTATTGGTGCTAATATGCAGGGTAGCGAAATGTTCAGTGAAGGTTTTGCAGAATATTCTTCCTTAATGGTTATGGAAAAAGAGTATGGCAAAGAGAAAATGAAACAATTTCTTTCTTACGAAATGAACAGCTATTTGTCAGGGCGTGGTCGTGAATATGAAGCGGAATTGCCATTATCTAAATGCGAACATCAAAGCTATATTCATTACGCAAAGGCCAGTGTTGCGATGTATTATTTTAAAGAAATGATTGGAGAAGATAAAGTTAATCTGGCTTTGAACAATTTAGTGAAAAAATTTGCTTACAAAGAGCCGCCATATGCAACAACTGCTGATGTACTAGCCGAATTTAGAGCAGTAACACCAGCAGATAAGCAATATTTAATTTCAGATTTGTTTGAGAAAATAACCTTGTTTTCAAACAGAACAAAAGAGGTTACTTACAAAAAAGTAGGAAATGAATATGAAGTAACAATTAAGACAATTTCAGAAAAATTCAATGCGAATTCGCAAGGAAAAGAAACACCAATTGTGGTTAATGATTATATTGATATTGGTGTTTTTGGCGAATCGAACCAATCGGATGTTTTAGGAAAAGTATTGGTTTATAAACGAGTAAAAATTAATAAAAAAGACAACACGTTTGTATTTAAAACCAAAGAAAAACCAGCCGAAGCAGGAATTGATCCTTACAACTACTTAATTGATAAAATTGCTGATGATAATTTAAAAACAATTGAATAGTAATGTATGTTTAAAATATAGGTTGTAAAATATAAGCCCCAAGATAAATGGTTCAAATCCCAATAGGTTAAATGATTTGGAAACTAGTATTAAATTGAAATTTGAAGGCCCAATATTATTTACTGGTAGTGCTGTAGGCATTAAAGGTTCAATTATAACGGTATCTTTATTATTTTCAATTGGCATGTTTCTCCATTACAAAGCCTAGAAGTAAGGAAAAATAACTAAACGAAAAAACTTGAAATCATGAATTTAGAAAAAGAATTATTATGTGTAGATAAATACTTTTCTCCAAGAATAATTGGTGAAGTAAATGACCTGTATATTAAAGTTGCAAAAATAAAAGGCCAAAAAGTTCCTTGGCATAATCACAGAATAGAGGATGAAATGTTCTACATTATTAAAGGTTCGCTACTTATGGAAATTGAAAATCAAGACGCTTTTATAATGCGGCAAGGCGATATTTATGTGGTTAAAAAAGCAATAAATCATCGAGTCTCTTCAAAAAGAGAATGTTTGATTATGCTAATTGAACCTAAGACAACTGAACATACAGGCAGAATAAAGTCTTCAATTACGAAATCAGTTGAAGAACAAAAATATTAGAATAAAATTTACAAATCATTGATACAGCCTTGTTTCAAATGGACAATTTATCTGACCAAGAATGCCAGCCACTAACAAAAGTATTTGCAAAAGCAAGGCTGGAACTTTTAACATCAGTAATGTGCAAGTATCAGCAGCGGTTCGGGCTCGACGTTCAATTTTCAGCTTCAGTTCTTAACTTCAACAATACATTTTCAATGGGCATTTGTACCAGGCAGGACAATCAATGAATCCCCTGCCTTCGCAAATACTCGAACAGATATATGTGATGATCATGCACTTCATTTTTCCTTTTTGGGGTAACTGCCGCAGGGGTATATTTTACAGAGAAAGATTTGCAGGGATATGCTGCATGTATATTAAAACCAAAAAGACCAGCGCCACCAATAAAAACTGTTTGGGCTTTACTTTTTTAAATAACATCAGCACAAATATTTACTTTTTCATCTCTTCCAATTGCTTCTGCAGCTTAAACATTTCATCTCTTAACCTGGCTGCTTCCATAAAATCTAAATCACGGGCGGCTTTTTCCATATCCTTTTTAATGCGGGCAATGGCTTTTTCCATTTTTGGAATGGTAAGGTATTCTTCCTGTTCTTCTGCAGCCACGCTCACCAGCTCTTCGCCTGGTTGTAAGGCATAGGGGCGGCTGGGATCGTAGCCTTTTACGTCGAGCACACTTCCCTGCGCCATGATCTGGTCTTTTGTTTTGAAAACGGTTTGCGGAGTGATATTATGTTCTATGTTATAGGCAATTTGTTTCTCCCGGCGGCGGTTGGTTTCATCAATGGTTTTCTGCATACTCTGCGTCATGGTATCGGCATAAAAAATAACAAGCCCGTCTACATTGCGTGCGGCACGCCCGGCTGTTTGAGTAAGGCTGCGCTCATTGCGGAGAAAACCCTCTTTATCGGCATCCAAAATTGCCACCAGTGAAACCTCGGGCAGATCGAGACCCTCCCGC
Organism: Ferruginibacter sp.; assembly: GCA_049291115.1. Taxonomy (GTDB): domain Bacteria; phylum Bacteroidota; class Bacteroidia; order Chitinophagales; family Chitinophagaceae; genus Ferruginibacter. The sequence goes on along the minus strand of JBATOU010000085.1, from coordinate 301 downwards.
AGCAGGTTAACGCCCACCAGTACATCAATAATACCCAGGCGCAGTTCCCGCAATATTTCCACCCGTTCCAGTGTGTCCACTTCGCTGTGTATGTATTTGCTTTTTATGTTAATGCGGTGCAGGTATTTGTCCATTTCTTCGGCCATGCGCTTGGTAAGCGTGGTCACCAGCACCCGGTCGCCTTTTTTAATGTGGTTATCAATTTCATCCAGCAGGTCATCCACCTGGTTCACAGAAGGACGGATCTCGATGGGCGGATCCAGTAATCCCGTTGGCCGCACCACCTGTTCCACCACCACAC
>JBATOU010000084.1:0-1534 GCA_049291115.1 Ferruginibacter sp. | reverse complement strand
GTTTCCATATCTGCACCCGTTATTTTTTCAAGCCGGGTTGCAGGCCCACCCTGTGCATAAGCTGCTGAAGCAACATTAAGCGAAGCCAGATTTATGTGCCTGTAATTTGGAAAAGCAGCCATCAGCGCCTGTTGAAAAGCAGCAGCATCAGCAAACCTTGCGGCAGGATTTTTATCAAGTGCTTTCATAATAATATCGCTGAGCGCTTTGGGTATATTGGCATTGCATTTTGCAGGGTGAATTACTTTCTCTTTCATGATGGCCTGCATCAGGCTAAAGTCGGTATCTGCTTCAAATGGAAGTTTGCCGCAGATCAGTTCATACAGGGTGACGCCTGCTGCATAAATATCCGATGCTGCCGATGCATCTTTTCCCTGCAAAAGCTCCGGTGCCATAAATTCTACTGTACCTACGATCTTGTTCACCTGCGTCATTTTCTGTTCGCCTGCAACTTTGGCAATTCCAAAATCCATCAGTTTCACCGTATCATCCGGCGTAAGCATAATGTTGGCCGGTTTTATATCACGGTGAAAAATATTTTTTCGGTGGGCATGTTTCAGGCCTTCCAACACCTGTATAAAAACAGGTATCACAAATTCGGCAGGGAGTGTTTTATGTTTTTTCAGCAGGTCATCCAGGTTGGTGCCATCCACATATTCCATTACCATAAAATGGTTTCCGCCCTGCTCAATAAAATTGTAGATAACAGCAATATTGGGGTGCAGCAACTGCGCCAGTACCCTGGCTTCTTTTTTAAACCTTTCTAAAAACTGCTCCTGCACCGTAAGCTGCGGATGCAGCATTTTTAAAGCCACATCCCTGCCCAACATGGTATCTGTTGCTTTGTACACGTTGCCCATACCTCCTTTGCCCAGGTGTTCGCTTATTTCGTAAGAATGTATTTTTTCTCCAATCATAATTTGTTCATATTAAAATTCAGAAGGTAGTTCTGCATCCCTTGTTATTTTTGGCAGCTGTACTTCCCTGGTTGATTTCAATTCATTTTCTGCCAAATCATTTTGTTTTTCGGCAATCACTACGGTAATATTATCATGCCCGCCTCTTGCCTTGGCCTTCTCAACCATTGCAGATGCAGCATTTTTTAAACTGTTTTCAATAAGTATTTGATTCAGTTCTTCATCGTTCAAATAATCATACAAGCCATCTGAGCAAAGTAAAAGTCTGTCGTTGTTTTCAAAAATATATTTGCATTTGCCTGTATCTATCCGCATATCCGCTTTTGTACCCATCGCATTGGTAAGTATATTTCTTTTAGGATGTACGGCTGCTTCTGCTGCAGTAATATCGCCACTGTTTACAAGTTCCTGCACATATGTATGGTCAACTGTTATCTGCATAATTGTATTGCCCTTTTGTATATAGGCCCGGCTGTCGCCGGCATGTGCATAGTAAACATCCTTATCAATTACAACCAAAACCGTACAGGTTGTACCCATACCCTGGAAGGCTGCCTGCGATGATGCTTTTTCAAAAATGGTTTTGTTGGCAAGGGTAAGGGCTTTTTCCAGGTTCT
>JBATOU010000083.1:0-40866 GCA_049291115.1 Ferruginibacter sp. | reverse complement strand
GACTGCGTAATGCAGGCAGGGATTTCGGGTGCCTTTTTTTGGTTCTTTTTTGGGCAAGCAAAAAAGAACAAAGTAAAAATTTAAAAGAATTTCAATAAAATTTAAAAACTCAATAGCACAACACGTTAAGTAATAATATAAAATGAAAGTAATCTCTTTTTTTCTTTTTTTTCTACATTACTTCAGTATAGCCCTATACTCACAGCCTAATACACTACAGCCAATAGTAGATAAAAGGGTTGAGCTATTAAGTATAGTTTTCCAACTCGCCGGGGCTCCAGATATTCAAGAAACACACTGCTTTCAATACAAAAAAGATATACAAAGGCATTTTGCACCATATGCAAAACATAGGCTGGTTGAGTATATTCATAACACGTTTTTTGACAGCCTAAAAAGAGATAGTGTAGAGTATAATTATTGGATAATCCCTGCTATCGCTGTTCATCTTATTGTGCCGCCAGATTTAAGTAAAATTAAAGACAGTAATTTTGTTGATGACCCATGGGATGATTGCCGGTATTTATCTCCACAAATGGCTTTTATGGTACAACAATTTTATAAAGATGCTGATTGTGAGTCTTTTTTTCGTAACCATGAGCCTTATTATAAAAAAATAAATGATGCATATCAAGAGCAGGGTAATCTCATCAATAAAGAATGGATTGCGTCTTTTTTTGGGTTAACACCTTCAGAAAATTATCATGCAATAGTAGCATTAAATCTAAAAAATGGAGCATACTTAAGAGTAAATCCTGTTGAAGGCAATAGAAACACATTTAGCATATTTGGGTGCACCGGGTTTGATGAGGAAGGAATGCCCACCACATTTAAAGAACCATACTTTAAAAACTCAATGCTTCATGAATTTATTCATTGCTTCAGCAATCAACTTATAGACAAGCACTCCAAAGAATTGCGACCTTATGCTGAGTCTATTTTGAATAATACAAAAGTTTTTAAACTTATGCAGAATACTTTTTATGGCAATTGGCAATACTTGCTATACGAATCTATGGTAAGGGCTTGCACAATTAAATATCTCATGATTAATGAAAAAGACCAAGCGGTTGCTGAAAATGAAATTATGACCCAGGAGAAAGCAGGTTTCTTTTGGATTAAAGGATTAGTTAATCGATTAAATAGGTATGAGAACAACAGAAAAGGCTATAAAAATATGGAGTCATTAATGCCGGAAATTATTAATTTCTTTAAAACTACTGCTACTGAAATGCAGAGTGAAAAAGAGTGATTTAAACTTATGACAACTACCATAAACCAAACAATTATGAAAAAAAATGTAGGCATTTTCATTTTTGACGATGCGGAAGTACTGGACATTGCCGGCCCCTTTGAAGTATTTTCAGTAACCTCTCAATTAAACGACTATGAAATTTTTGATGTTTTTACGGTTTCAAAAACAGCAGATATTGTTTCGGCCGTAAATGGCTTATTGATTAAGCCACAATATGCATTTCATAATCATCCACATATTGATATATTGATTATTTCCGGAGGGCAAGGCACAAGAGCGTTATTATATGATGACGAGGTTCTTAACTGGATAAAAGCTACCCATCAAAAAGATGAGCTTACCTTAAGCATTTGCTCAGGCTCAAGGTTATTAGGCCAATTAGGGTTGCTGGATGGAAAGCCCTTTTGCACTCATAATGCTGTATATGAACACATGCTGGAACTGGCTCCTCTTGCTATTCCTAAAGAAAATAATCGTTACGTACAGTCAGGTAATAAAATTTATACTTCAGGTGGTATTTCAGCCGGAATAGATTTATCCTTTCATATAATAGAATCTCTTTTAGGAAAAGAAAAAGCTGTTCAAACGGCTAACTATATGGAGTACACATTAGCAAATTTAAATTAACTAAGACATGAAGAAAGGATTACTTTTAAGCATAAGCTTTTTATACACTTTTTTTATATTCAGCCAGTCAAATCTTGGGAATGCCAATGAATTGCCTCCAAAACAAAACGGTAGAATAAGAAATGTCGATATAAAGCATATTTCGGTTGAATTGCTTTTCAAACGATATTCATGGGCAATAATACCGCATGTAAATCCTACTGACTGGGAAAGCCCAAGTGCTTCTGGTACTGCAAAAATTATTTTATCGCCTCTTGGAGTATCGGATATAATTACATTGGATGCAGGGATTCTGAAAATTGACGCTGTAGAGACATCATCTTTCCCTTTAAAGTTTGAATATGACGGAAGCGATAAGAATGATGCATTAAAAATCTACCTGGATAGAAAATACGCCCCAAATGAAGAAATTGCCATCTCAATAAACTATCATATTACAAAATTTAATGACCCCGATCCCAACAATCTTAATGGCAGCTTTGGCAAAGGGGTAAGATTTTTTACTCCCTCGTTTACTGAGCCAAGAAAAAGAAAACAAATCTGGTCTATGGGTATGCCAGAAGGAAATCGCTATTGGTTTCCATGCTATGATGCCCCAGATGATTTACGTACCACAGAATTTAAGGCAACTGTTACTAAGGAGTTTACAGTTATTTCCAATGGAATACTTTTTAATAAAAAAGACAACAATAATGGCACCTTTACTTACCACTGGAAAATGGACAGACCCCACGCCAATCATCAAACCTCTTTTGTGATTGGTGAGTATAAAGATATTGCACAAACAGTGGATGGTATTGAACTTCACAACTACAGTTACCCAGATGAAGTTGAAGCTACAAAAGCAAGTATTGTTAGGCTTAAAGATATGATGAAATATTACTCTTATGTAACTGGTATGAAGTACCCCTATCCCCGCTATTCACAGGTATTTGTACAGGATTTTCCGTGGGGCGGCGGTCATAATATGATGGCATCCACCATCTCAGAAAATATGGTGGATGATTTTGGCACCCATGCTGATTTTTTTTATTTATGGGATGGTGTAGAAGCAAATGACCTAGCAGCTCAATGGTTTGGCAATCTACTTACACCGCAAAGCTGGGAGCATAGCTGGTTGAATAAGTCGTTTGCTACATACTTTTCGATGTTGTACAGTGAGCATAAAAATGGGCTTGATGAGTTTCAACTCTGGAACCGCGCATTTAATAAAACTACAATATTAGGAGATTGGAATTCAGGCGTTCGCCGGCCACTTGTAACAGCAAACTACGATAATGCCACAACAATGGTTGCTGATAACTATGCTGTGTATTATGGTGCTGAGGTATTGCACATGTTGCGTAAAGAATTAGGGGAACAAAACTGGTGGAAAGCTATAAAGCATTTTGTGAGAACCTATGTCCATAACACTGTTACTACAGAAAATTTTATTAGTGCCATAAAAGAATCGACAGGTGAAGATATGAGCTGGTTTTTTCAACAATGGGTGTATAAAATGGGACACCCTGTTTTTGAGATTTCCAAAAAATATGAAGAAGAACTGGGTACTGTGGTTACAGTTAAGCAAGTACAAAAAAAAGATAGTTCAAGTGGCTATCCACAAGTTGATTTTTTTAAAGGCAAAATGGACATAGATGTAGATGGAAAAATTGAGACTGTTTTGATTGAACCAACAGAACAAAACGTTTTTATATTTCCAGGGTTCTCAAAATTATTAAATGTTGATTATGGAGGCACATGGATAAAAGAAGTGAGTTTACAAAAAAATACCGATGAGTGGCTGTACCAATTTGAAAACAGTAAAGATATCCTTGCCAGAAATGATGCATTGACCGAATTAGTTAATATAGCTAAGACAGATTCAATTGGTAAGGATAAAGCAAAAATTCTGGAGGCAATGCAAAAAACAGTACTTAACAGAAAACTATACTGGCGATTTAGATTTGGGGTGCTAGGGCAGCTTCGCTGGTTAGTGTCAAAACCCTTTAATAAAACAACAACAGATATGCTCTTGGCAGTTATAAAAAATGAAAGTTCATGGATGCGTTCAGCAGCATTATTCTTTTTGAGCGACACCAGAGATTTAAAATATGAATCTCTGTATGTAAAGTATTTAAATGATAAAAGCGACAGGGTTATAAATGCAGCGGCAGTAGCATTGGGAAAAAGTAAAAGTCCTTTGGCATTTAACACACTTGTAAAATTAAAAGATAAACCATCATGGAAAAATCAAAGCCTGATAAGTACCTTAAACGGCTTGCAGCAGCTAAATGACCCAAGAGGTGCAGATATTGCCTTAAAAGCATTAAAAGATACCCCTGCGGCTGCCCGATGGTTTTTGGCAAATAGCACCTGGGACTTTAGGGTTACTGCAGCACAAACATTAGCTGCCTTGGGTAAAGGTAACCTTGGTTATCCAATAGTATTGGAGCGGTTTAAACAATCTATGACGAAAACTGATATAAGCGACATTTTTAATAATGTGCTTCTCATTACTACATTGGCAGACCCCAGAGGTGCAGAAATTTTTCCTTTGTTGAAAGAACGCTTTAAGAACGATTCTAACGCAATGCTGGCAGTAAATAATTATGAAAGGTTGTTTAATGAATCTGTTAAAAAATAGAACCAATATGGTTAAGTTTATTTTTATTCTTCTTCTGGTAATATTGAAATCAGGCATTTGTTTTGGGCAAACAGGTATAAAAGATTTTGTAATATCCAACACCCGGGAAATTAGTTCCATCAGTCCCGATGAATCGGGGGTAACTGATTTAGATGCTTTTGCGAAAGCAGTAGGCCATGCTAAAATTGTATTGCTTGGAGAACAAGAGCATGGCGATGGAGCTGCTTTTCTTGCGAAAACAAGGCTCATAAAGTACCTAGTTGAAAAACAAGGTTTCTCTGTTGTGGCTTGTGAAAGTGATTTTTATAGCCTGAATGCCGGGTTATTGAGCATTGAGCAAAACAAAGACAGCATCCTCTCCTTTTTGCAGAACAATATTTTTGAAATATGGTCACAGTGTAAGCAATGTTCACCGCTTTTTAATTACTTATCACAAAAAATATTCGAGAAAAAAATAAAAATAACCGGTATAGATAACCAACATCATGGCCTTTTTTTTAAGAAAAAATATTGGAAAGATTTTTATAATTTTCTGGATACATCAGGAATATATTTAAATGGCTTAAAAGCCAGGGAAGTTTTTATAAAAATATCTGCGGAATTTAAACCCAATACAAACCAGAAACAAGTTATTGCTGCATTAGAAAGCCTGATTAAGGGTTTAAGTGAATTACAGTCAGAAATGAAAAAAAAGTACGGCAATGAAGAATTTTGGCAACAGGAGATTTTCAATTATAAATCTGATTTGGAGGCCCAACTCACTTTTTTAAAAGGTAATGGCTATGCAGGGCAAACCATACGAGATGAGCAGATGGGCAACAACCTTGCATGGTTGGCAAAAAATAAATACAGAAATGAAAAAATAATTGTGTGGGCACACAATATTCATGTGGCCAAAAAATCATTAACTGGGTACATTGGCAAAAAATATAAGTATCAGCCTATGGGCCAGGTGATAGCCGCACAGATACCTGGCAATGATTTGTATGCACTCGGGTTTACATCACTAAAAGGAGCTTCCGGAAAGGTGGGCTCCGCTTCATTTAACGTTCCTCGGGTGAAAAAGAATTCGATTGAGGACTGGCTTAGTCAAACAAATTTTGAACAGGGCTTTATTGATTTCACGCCATTTACGGGGCAGCAGGATAAGTTCTTTATGAAAGGAGATATTAATCATAAATACTCAAAAGAAAATTGGATGGATTTCTTTGATGGTGTTTTTTATATAAAGAATATGTTCCCTTGTGAAACAATAAGGTAAGAAGTATTCTTTGACTTGCTAAAGAGGGGCTTGTTGGCGATGCAATTTAATAGTATCTGCATTTGATTATGAATCCTGGTTTAATATGAAGCTTAAAAAATGACAATTTGAAATATCACTTTTTTATAAGTATTTTGATAAGTAGTCTAATTTGTTATAGCCAGGTTAATTTGACTAAAACTATTTTGCAAAAATTTAATTTTAAAGAGTATCAAATCCTGCATAAAAATGATACAATTCATTTTTATGTATATCCTGCAAATAATTTGACCAGAAAAAAGAAAGCTATTTTCTTTTTAAATGGCTCTACCCCCGACCCTTTGTTTACTTACGAAAGAAAAAATAATACAACCAATAGTTACTTTTGGGGACATCAGGACTTTAGGCTTTTAGATTCTGAATACTTATATGTTGTTATAGCCAAAAAAGGATTACACGGAGTAATTAATGAAAAAAAAACTCTCTGGTACTCACCCACCAGTTTCATATCTTCAAAAAAATTCGTTAGCCTACTGGGTGTGGCAAGCAGATAAAGTTATTAATTTTTGCGTTAAAAAATTATGTACCAATCAACTAAAGTGATCGTTTATGGCCATTCTGAAGGATATAACGTTGTAGTAAAGTTATTAACTGTAAATAGAAAAAATTACTCATGCCGGATTATGGGCTGGTAGTGCCATGCCTGACTATTACGATTCTATTTTGTCGGAGAGAATCTCAATTCACAAAGGCGAAACCTCTGATTCACTGAGTACAAAAAATATTGATACCATGTTAATGCATTATCAGCAAATTTTCGCTTTACCAAATGAGACAAAGTCAGGCGGAATTTATACTAATAAAAGATGGGCAAGCTATGCTGAGCCAAGTATCAATCATCTGATTAAAGTTAAAATACCGATATATATGCTAGTTCCCTCAAAAGATGATAATGCGCCCATAGAAGGTGCATATATAGTTCCACTTGAGTTTGCAAGATTGGGGAAAAAGAATTTGACTTTTAAAGTTTGTATTGGTTGTACTCACAGCCTAATAGTATCGAAGCACAATGGAGATGAAAATAATTATTGGAACTACTATTTTAAGGATTTTATTGGTTGGGTAGAAAAACAACAGACTAACTAACCAAAAAGCCCCAACGCATTGATGCTTAAACTTTATGTTGTGGGCTTGACATATAATGTAAATTAACTAGGCAAATCCAAATAATCTAAAATGATAAAAGTATTTTTAACAAAAAAAACTGCTTACCCCTTTCTAATTGCTCTAATTGTCTCCAAATCCTTCTCCCAAACATTAACAGATATTCAATCAAAAAGAATTACCGAGTTCGGAAAGGTTTGGGGATTATTGAAATACTATCATCCTAATCTTGCAACTGGTAATTTTAATTGGAATGACACTTTACGAAATCATATTTTCAGAATAAAAGCTTGTACTTCCGACAAAGGATTTGATTCCTTGATGAATTCAGTTCTTGAAAATATTGATAGCTATAATACAGGCAAAAAATTCGTAAAATCAAGAAAATACTATACTCAAACATTTGAAATAGCATGGGTTTCAAAATCACAAATACTTGACTCAGTAATAAAGAAAAAACTAGAAAACCTTCTATTGTTTTTTAACCCTAAGAAGAACTATTTGGTTGTTAAAGAATCTTACTTGTATGACAGCTCAGTAATACACAACAATGAAAAAGATAATCTTGCTACATTAATAATGGCATGGAATATCATTAAATATGAAGCCCCTCATTTAAAATTAGCGGATACAAATTGGGGTGCTCAATTAGAAAAATATATCCCTATTGTAGCCTCAATCCGCAATCCTTCTCATTTTGAATATGTTTTGGCTGAGATGATTTCAAAAATCCAAGACAGCCATAATTTTATGACGCTTCCAAATTATGAAAAGGAGCTGGGAAACTATTACCTACCATTCAATATTGCTTTTGTTTGTAATAGAAATGTAATAAAACAAATAGATACAACAGCATGTAAAAATTATGCCATACAAATCGGCGACATTATAGAAGCCATAAATGGCAAAAACCTTATTGGATTAAGGGACAGTTTTAGAAATATCAGCAGAGGCGGCCACATCAAAATAATCGATAGTGAAGTAGATGAGTTTTATTTGTCGAAAGTTAAAGAAAATAATCCTGTTGAAGTAATTATTAGGAGTCCAGACAACAAGTTGAGAACGTTAAATATTCACCCAGTAACAAAAAGGGTTTTATATGACCCGATATCTCAAAAAGCTAAAGCCAAATATTACATGATAAACGATTCTGTTTCTTATATTAACCTCATGTATTCATCTGCAAAAGAAGTAAAAGTCGCTTTGAGAAAGTATCATAATTCAAAATGTATCATTGTTGATAACCGAGGGTACCCCTTTGATAATACGTATAGTGCCTTGTTTAATCGTTTGATAGGCGACAATGATAGAATTATTAATTACTATAAACAAAACAATAAAGCATTTACAGGGTCATTTTCAGAAAAATTTCTTAAAGGCCCATACTATCATCTTCGGGGGTTTGCCAATATTTTAAAACCTTTTTACAAAAAATATAAAGGGAAAATAATAGTTCTATTTGATGAAACAACTTTAAGTCATGCAGAATTCAGGAATCAGGGATTTAGTTTTGTTAAAAATAAAGTTGTTACCGTGGGGAGAAATACCGCTGGTGCTGACGGAGCAATATACTTTAGATACTTACCTGGTAAAATACGAATTGCATTTACAGGCGATATTGTAACTTTTCCCAATGGAGAGTCAACTCAAAAAGTGGGGATCGCACCCAATTATTATATAGAGAATTCAATTAATTCTATACGAAATGGGGAAGATGACATATTAAAAAAAGCGATTGAGTTGGCTTCAAAGTGAACAGCAGGCTTTTTGTGGTAAACTGGATGGCATGGGCACAGGAATGATTTTGTACAGTGTAACCATCCATATAATAAGAAGTTACCGCATGGCTGACAATAACATTCAGCGCCCATTTATTTTTTAAAACATTACTTACAACATCATTTATTTTCTCGGTATTAAATACTACAAGGTTTAAGATAATCATTGCAATAAATGTTTATCCGGTTAAAGAAATATACAAAAGACCAGGCAGCATTTTACAACTGCCTGGAATATTTTTAATCAGGCTTGTTAATGATCAGGGTATCATCATAAAAACTTACTTCGCCGGTTGCAATTTCATGTGTACCGCCAACAATGCCTATAGCGCCGCTTTCGATCATCTCTTTTAAAATCGGGCTCCGTTCCATAATGGCATGTACCGTTCTTTTTACATTGATGGACGCTACTTTTTCTACAAACTCGCTGTTGCCGGAGTTACGGTTTTCTGTCACTGATTTTTCATCATAAACTGCAGGCTGTATTTTGCTTAACAAAGCTGTGAGGTTGCCCATTTCCACATGGTCGCAGGCGCCTTTTACTGCACCACATTTTGTATGGCCCAGCACAACAATAATTTTAGCCCCGGCTACTTTGCAGCCAAACTCCATACTTCCCAGGATATCCTCGTTAATAATATTGCCTGCAATACGAACGCTGAATACATCACCGAGGCCCTGGTCAAAAATTAATTCTGCAGAGGTACGGCTGTCGATGCAACTGAGTATTACGGCAAAAGGATGTTGCCCGTCGGAAGTTTCATTGGCCTGTTGCAACAGGTTTCGGTTTACTTTAAGGTTACTCACAAACCTTTTGTTTCCATCCATTAATAAACTCAACGCCATAGCAGGTGTTATGGCAGCCTGCATTTCTTTAGTTAATGTCTTCATTTTTTGTATTTTTTTTAATTAAACAAATAGTGATTTATTTAAGCCGGTTCAATAAAATTTACTGTTTCAACAGCTATATTCTTTTCTTTAGCATTAATTCTGTAATTCTGTATTATTTCAATCACATCATGGGCAACTGATTTCGACTGCGAAAAATCAATGATCACTTTTGAATTGGCAGGGATAGCTTCCAATGCACGCATTACACTTGCTTTGTTAAAAAACGAAACTTCCTGGGCCAATTCTATATGGTGAACCTGCTGGCCTTCTTCTGTAGTTACTACCTCTTTCATGTGATGGGAGTTTCGGTAGCTGTGCCGCAAAGTGTAAAAAATTCCAACGAGGATGCCAATGGTGATTCCCTTTAATAAATCTGTTGCCAGTATGCCCGCAACAGTAGCCACAAAAGGTATAAACTGCTCCCAGCCCAATTTGTACATTTCTTTAAACAAGGCAGGTTTGGCTAACTTGTAACCAACGATAATCAATATAGCAGCTAAACTTGCCAGCGGAATCATGTTGAGTAACCCTGCAATGGTAATAGCGCTGATGAGCAGGAACACACCATGTAATATGGCCGACATTTTTGTTTTACCACCAAAGGCAATATTTGCCGAACTTCTAACGATGACTTGTGTAATCGGCAAACCTCCAATTAAACCTGAAAGCACATTTCCCAATCCCTGTGCTTTTAACTCCCGGTTGGTTGGGGTTACTCTTTTATAGGGGTCAAGTTTATCGGTGGCTTCCACACATAACAATGTTTCTAAACTTGCCACAATAGCTAACACAAACGCTACTTCCCAAACTTTAAAATTTGAAATGGCAGAAAAATCAGGGAAAGTAAAAAAACTGAAAAACTCAGTCAAACTATTTGCAACCGGAAGTCTTACCACCTGGTCTGCAGCCAAACTGAAATTTAATGCACCCGTTTGGTACATATAATTCATGGCAATGCCAATAACCACTACAACAATGGGGCCTTGTATCACCTGGAATACTTTGTGCTTTTTCATTAAAACTTTATCCCAAAATATCAATATGGCTATTGCTATAGCTGAGATCAGTACAGCCCCCGGCGTAATGGCATTAAGTGCATTGGTTATGGAGGCAAAGGTTGTACCACCATCATTTTGAAAATAAGAAAGGTCACCTTCTGCATCCTTATCATACCCCAATGCATGTGGTATCTGCTTTAATATGATGAGAAGCCCGATACCTGTGAGCATTCCTTTTATAACTGAATTTGGAAAGAAGTAGGCAATAAAACCAGCTTTGGCAAAGCCCATAATGAGTTGTAAAATGCCTGCCAGCACAACAGCCAATAAAAACGAAGGCCAGGAACCAATTGCAGCAATAGAGGTTAACACAATTACGGCCAACCCGGCAGCGGGGCCGCTAACTCCAAGGGGAGAACCGCTGGCAATACCTACTACGATACCACCCACAATACCAGCAATAATGCCTGCAAATAATGGCGCTCCCGATGCCAAAGCTATACCAAGACATAATGGAACAGCAACAAAAAAAACGACAATGCTGGCCGGTAAGTCGCTCTTTAGTTCTTTAAACATGTTTTTTAGTGCCATATTCAGTTGTTTTCAGTTATTAATAAAGCAAAGATAGCAATATTAATTGAAATAATAGTATTACTATCTCATTAAATTGTAAAACTTTTATTATTTTCGTAAAATCAAGCAAAACGCTTTTGTTCCAGATCATATACTAAAAGAAATACATGGAGTTACACTTGCAGATAAAAATGAACGAGAAACTATTTCTCAGAAATCCGGAGCAAACTGAACTGGGCAAAAAAATAATACTGCATGGCATCCAGCTAATACACAAAAATGGCTTTGAATCCTTTACGTTTAAAAAACTGGCAGAAGATATTGGCACCACTGAGGCGGGTATATACCGGTACTTTGAAAATAAACACCGGTTGCTGATATATATTACGGCCTGGTACTGGAGCTGGCTTGAATACAGGGTTGCTTTTAATACCGTGAATATTAAAGACCCTGTTGTAAAACTTAAAAAGGTAATTCAGATACTGGCTACTACGGTAGAAGATGATATAAGGACCAGCTATGTGGACGAAAGTATCCTTCACCACATTGTAATTGCGGAAGGCTCCAAAGCATATTTAACGAATCATGTAACGGCAGATAATAAAGACCAGTTGTTTAAGCCTTATAAAGACCTTTGTGCAAAAATCGGAGATATTATCCTGGAGTGTAATCCTGCATACAAGTTTCCAAAATCTCTTTCAAGCACCATTATTGAAATGGCACATTTCCAGAATTTTTTTATGATCAACCTTCCTTCGTTAACCGATTTTGGGAAAGATAAAGACGAATTGAATATTGTTGCTTTTTTGGAAGACCTGGTGTTCAGCAGTTTAAAGAAGGGTAAAATGGGCATATAAATTGACCATTCGCTGCGATCGGGCTTTTCGCTGCAATCTTCTTATGAGGAGGATTTCAGCTGCAAACCCTCACGGAATGCTGTTAATTTTTTCAGAGCGTATCTCAAAACTGCAGTTTTCATGTAAAGGCACCAGGAGCAAAAAAAAACAAAGCGCTTATTTGCGGCTTACATTCTCAGTCCCTGCGTGAAATGCCTCCTCCAATTAGTTTTGAAATTCCTTATGGTTACATCTTGCAAATTACACGGCACCCGGCTAAATAAGGTATAAAATGGTTCAAAAAATGTTCATGCCCGGCAACAGCAGCTTCGGAGCAATGCGGCGTTTTTTGTTCATATATGATAAAAAACATTTCTCCGTTTCAATTTTTCCCCTACTTTTATATCGTGTAAAATTTACACACTTCTTTCAATTTTAATATCGATTGCATGAGTACACAGAAATTTGAACCAAAGCCCCGGCTCAGCATAGGTCAAATAATCAATATGAGTGTTGGCTTTTTTGGAATTCAATTTGCGTTTGGTTTACAAAATGCCAACGTAAGCCGGATTTTCCAGTCGCTGGGCGCAAAAATTGAAGCTATTCCCATACTTTGGATAGCAGCCCCCCTTACAGGCCTCATTGTTCAACCCATTATTGGCCATATCAGTGATAAAACCTGGCTGGGAACCTGGGGCAGGCGCAGACCGTTCTTTTTACTGGGAGCCATTTTAGGTTCAATTGCCTTATTCTTTTATCCTAATGTAGGAGAACTTTGGATCGCCGCACTTTTCTTATGGATACTTGATGCATCCATTAATGTGTCAATGGAGCCATTCCGTGCATTTGTAGGCGACATGCTGCCCGATGAACAAAGAACAACCGGCTTTGCGATGCAAAGTTTTTTCATAGGCGTGGGTGCTGTTATATCTTCCATGCTTCCATATATGCTTACTGCAATGAACATTTCAAATGAACCGGGTCCCGGAAGCAGCATCCCGGATTCTGTAAGGTATTCCTTTTACATTGGCGCACTGGTTTTTATTGCAGCCGTGGCATATACGGTATTTACAACCAAAGAATACTCACCTGAAGATTTTAAAAGATTTGGGTCTATTGAGGAACAGGATGCTGAAGTAAATATTAAAACCCCAGCATCAAAGTTTCAGGTCCGCGGAATTGCCTGGATGTTATTAGGCCTGGCATTATCAGCATCCTTATGGATCTATAACAAAAAGGTAAGTGAGCCGTTGGAAAAAGAATTATATGTTCTTACACTTGGCATTGCTGCTTACGGTGTTTTCCAGTTACTGGCTGCATTATTCCTCAAAGCGGGCAACAAAAATGGACTGGTGGAAATTATGGATGATCTGAATTACCTGCCCAACACCATGAAAAAATTGGCCATTGTGCAATTTTTTACCTGGTTTGCATTATTCTCAATGTGGATCTATTCCACACCTGCATTGGCCCAGCATATATATGGCACCACAGATGCACAGTCAAAACCCTATAACGACATTGGTAACTGGGTGGGGGTTTTATTTGCATTTTACAATGGTTTTGCCGCCCTCTTTGCATTTTTATTGCCTGTACTGGCAAAAAAATTCGGGAGACCTGCCACCCATATGATCGCATTAATTGCAGGCGGGCTTGGTTTGATCTCCTATTATTTTTTCAAAAACGAAAATTTGCTTATCCTTAGCATGGCAGGCGTGGGTTTTGCCTGGGCAAGTATTTTAAGTATGCCCTACTCCATGCTTACACAGGCATTACCACAAAAAAAGATGGGTGTATACATGGGTATTTTTAATTTCTTCATTGTAATTCCGCAAATTCTGGCAGCAACGCTGCTTGGCTTTTTTACCAGGCATCTTTTTGGAGGAAACTCAATAATGACCATCGTACTGGGTGGGGCTGCTATGATATTGGCAGCAATACTTACTCTCAGAATCAAAGACAATGCCATGAAAGAAATGTTTAAAAGTTATTGACAAGCAAATTTTAATAGTGTTAAATCATAAAATTATATCATGAAAAAATTTTTATTGTTTTCAATATTAGCTTCGTTTGTATCAATACTCCATGCACAAACCATCAGCCTCTATCCCGGCAATTGGTGGACGGGTATGAAATGGAACAAAGTGCAGGTGCTGGTACATGCCGATGAAGCGATCAGCAGCAGCTCCGTTTCTATTAAACACCCGGGTATTACCCTCCAAAAAGTAAACAAATTTCAGAACCCAAAATACCTGGCGCTTGACCTGCTCATTTCGCCTTCTGCCAAAACAGGTGATGTAAAAATAAATTTCACCGCCGCAGGAAAAACAAATACCGTAGACTGGCCGCTCGATAAGCGCCGTGCAGGCAACGGCACTGCATTTGCAAAAGGAGTGAACTCATCTGACCTCGTTTATTTGATCATGCCCGACCGTTTCAGCAATGGCGATGAAACCAATGACCGTGTATTGGGAATGAAAGACCAAAGCCTGCGCCGTGATACCGTTTTTAACCGGCATGGCGGCGATCTGAAAGGGGTTCAAAACCACCTCGATTACCTCAACGACATGGGTGTTACTACCATCTGGCTCAACCCGGTTTTGGAAAACGATATGGAAAACCGCACCGAACATGGATATGCCATCACCGATCATTATAAAGTAGACCCAAGGCTTGGCGGCGATATTGCCTATAAAAACCTGGTAAATGCCGCACACGCAAAAGGAATGAAAATAATACAGGATGCCATTTACAACCATACCGGCTACTGGCATTTTTTATTCCAGGATATGCCCGACAGCAGTTGGTTTCACCGCTGGCCTAAATTTACTCAAACCAATTACAAAGACCAGGTGTTATTTGATCCGTATGCAGCAAATTCAGATAAAAAGATCATGCTCGATGGGTGGTTTGTTCCCCTGATGCCCGACTGGGACCATAGCAATTTATTTGTAGAAAAATTCCTTATTCAGCATGCCATCTGGTGCGTGGAAGAATTTGGCGTGGATGGATGGCGTATCGACACTTATGCTTACAACGATCTTAACTTTATGAACCGCTGCAACCAGGCTTTGTATAATGAATACCCCAGGATCAGCATCTTTGGTGAAACCTGGGTGCACGGCGTTATTAACCAGGCTTTCTTTTGCCAGAACAAGCTGGATATTCCCTACAAAAGCAACCTGCAGGCCACTACCGATTTTCAACTGCTGTTTTACGGCATTCAGCCGGCATTGAACGAAAAATTTGGCTGGACAGAAGGCGTAAATAAAATGTATACTACCACGGCCCAGGATATTATCTACAAAGATCCTATGCGCCAGGTGATATTCCTCGATAACCATGATCTTTCGAGATTTTACTCCGTAGTGGGAGAAGATACCTCCAAATATAAAATGGCTCTGAGCTGGCTCCTCACCTTCCGCGGCATTCCGCAGTTATATTATGGAAATGAAGTGCTGATGCCCGGTGTTACTTCGCCCAATGATGGTTATGTGCGGCTTGATTTTCCGGGTGGATGGCCCGGCGATGCGGCCAATAAATTTATAGCAGCAGGCCGAACAGAAAAAGAAAATGATGTGTTCAATCACCTGTCAAAACTTGCCAATTTCCGCAAAAGATCTTCTGCGATCAAAACAGGCAGGTTCATGCAATATCTTCCACAGGATGGGTTGTATGTGTATTTCCGTTACGACAATGATCAAACCATTATGTGTGTGATGAATACGGCCGAAACAGAAAAAGCAATTGATTTTGCCCGGTATACCGAACGTACAGCCGGCTTTGGTTCTGCAACCGATGTGGTTTCTGGTGTTTCGAGGGGAAGATCATTCAGCATACCTGCAAAGCAAATGTATGTGATGGAACTGAAAAAATAAACCCGCTTTAAAATACCATTCCCGGGGCTGCTGGTCGGCCCCATTTTTTATTTGCTCAAAATGCCGCCCTTTGAGCCGTATTTTTCCACAAAATCCAAAAAAACATATTCCCGGTAATTGCTATTTAAAATAATGTGTTAGTTTTACACATTAAAATTGACTTGCGCATGAAAAAGCTCTCCCTTGCCGTTTTTGCCATTTTCATATTTATCAACAGCCATGCCCAGCGGCTGCTCAGCTGGACGCAGGAATTTCCTACAGATGCCACAGGCATTACAGTAACTGTAGATTGCAATAAAGGCAACCAGGGGCTTCTGAATTTTGAAGGAGGCGCTTCCAATAATGTGTATGTGCATGTGGGCGTGATCACCAACCTGAGCAGCGGCCCCAGTGATTGGCGTTATGTACCTTTTACCTGGGGCACTACCCCGGCAGCCGCCAAAGCAGTTCCACTAGGTGCAAATAAGTATCAATATACCATTTCCAATATCCGCAGTTTTTTTGGAGTACCCGCAGGTGAAACCATTCAAAAGATGACGATCATCTTCAGAACCGCAACAGGATCTCTGAAACAGGTTAACTCAGACGGAAGCGATATGTACATACCCATTTACAACGGTAATTATGCTGTAAGGATTAACCTTCCTCCTTTTGAACCGCGTTATGTACCCTGGGTAGAACCTATCAGTGCCACCGTTGGTCAAAATATCAGCATCACCGGTGTTGCTTCACAAAATTCAAATCTTTCACTCTCCCTGAATGGCAGTACTGTTGGATCGGCAACAGCAGCCAATACCATTACTGCATCGCCAACCCTTACTACTTCCTGCGAACAAAAAGTGATTCTTACCGGCGACAATGGAACCAGCATTGCAAAAGATTCATTCAGCTTTTTTATAGCGCCCGGTACCATTACCGAAGCATTACCCACAGGTGTGCAGGATGGCATCAACTATATTTCTCCTACCTCTGTAACCCTGGTACTGTTTGCACCCAATAAAACTTCTGTGGTTGTTATAGGCGATTTTTCTAACTGGCAGAGCACCTGTGCCAACCAGATGAAACGTACACCTGATGGAACACGTTATCATATTACATTGACCGGACTTACACCCGGTACGATCTATAAATATCAATACGTGGTGGATGGCAACCTTAAAATAGCTGATCCATATTCTGAACTGATCCTGGATCCCAGCAACGACCAGTTTATCAGCAGCAGCACTTATCCATCTATGCCTGCCTACCCGGCAAACCAAACAACGGGTATTGTTAGTACTTTTCAACCCTCAGCACCTGTTTACAACTGGTCGAACAATGCATACACAAGGCCCGACAAGAAAAACATGGTGGCCTATGAACTTTTGATACGGGATTTTGTGGCTGCCCGTAATTTTCAAACGGTTATCGATACCTTAAATTACCTGCAGCGCCTGGGTATAAATACCATTGAGCTGATGCCGGTAAATGAATTTGAAGGAAACCTCAGCTGGGGTTATAATCCTGATTACTTTTTTGCCCCGGATAAAGCATATGGCACAAAAAACAACCTGAAACGTTTGATCGATTCTGCCCACAGCAAAGGAATGGCCGTTGTTATAGATGCTGTACTCAATCATGCAACCGGGCTCAGCCCATTGGCCCAGCTTTATTGGAACAATACAAATAATACCCCTGCGGCCAACAGTCCTTTTTTTAATATAAGCGCCACCCATCCTTTCAGTGTATTCAATGATTTTAACCACGAAAGTGAGGCTACCAAGTATATGGTTTCACGATTCATCCGTCATTGGCTTACCGAGTACAGGATCGATGGTTTTCGCTGGGACCTTTCAAAAGGGTTTACTCAAAGGGTTTCAACCGATGTTGGTGCGTGGAATGCCTACGATGCAAGCCGGGTGGCCATTTGGCAGCGTTATTACGACAGCATGCAGGTGGTGAGCAGCGGATCATATTGCATACTGGAACATTTGGGAAATGATGATGAAGAATCGGACCTGGCAAACCGCGGCATGATGCTTTGGGGAAAAATGACAGAGGCCTATAACCAGAATACCATGGGTTACGCAAGTAATTCGGATATCAACAGGGCTTTTGCAAGAAACAGGGCTGGCTGGAATAATCTTCACCTGGTTACATACGCCGAGAGTCATGATGAGGAACGTATCATGTACAAGAACCTGGTCTTTGGCAATTCCACCAATACTGCCCATGATGTAAAGAACCTGCAGGTGGCACTCGCCCGTACAGAAGCCATGATGCCCTTCCTGTTGTTGATACCGGGCCCAAAAATGCTCTGGGAATTCCAGGAACTTGGATACGACAAATCTATTTTCATGTGCGAAAACGGAACCGTACCAACACCGTACGGAAATGAACAATGTAAACTTGCACCCAAACCCCCATTGTGGAATTATTATGCAGAGGCTGGACGCAGAAAAATTTATGATGTGGTGGCTGGTCTTAATGCATTACGCAAATCAAAGCCAAATACATTTTTAAGCAACAGCATCAGCGGCAATCTTGGCAATACCCTGCAAAAAGTATTGATTATAACGCACCCCGATCTTTCTGTTGTAACTTTTGCAAATTTTGATGTAACCCTGCAAAATGTAACGGTTACGTTCCCTTCATCAGGTACCTGGTACAATTATTTTACCGGGGCAACTTTCAGTGCAACCGGTGCGGCACAAAACATCAGCATGGCCCCGGGTGAATACCGTGTTTATGTAAACCAATTGAACTGTTCTACTGCAGCACCCACCGCTGCCAGCCCAATCAGTTATTGCCAGAATGCAACGGCGGCGGCTCTTACTGCCACCGGCACAAATCTTTTGTGGTATACAACGGCTACCGGCGGAACAGGTTCAGCAACTGCGCCCACACCATCTACCGCCACAATTGGTTCCACTACTTATTATGTAAGCCAAACGGTTGGTTGCGAAAGCCCCCGCACCCCCATCGTTGTTACAATAAATGCTTTGCCGGCAGCACCAACTGTAAACAGTACGGTAAGCTATTGCCAGAATGCAACCCCATCGGCACTTACCGCCACCGGCACCAATCTTTTGTGGTACACAACTGCTACCGGCGGAACAGGTACAGCTTTAGCGCCCACTCCATCTACAACCGTAATTGGTTCCACCATATATTATGTAAGCCAAACCATTGGCGGATGCGAAAGCCCCAGGGCAGGTATAACCGTAAACATTACCGCAACAACGGCCGCACCTGCAGTAACAAGCCCTGTTAACTATTGCCAAAATGCAACGCCTGCTGCGCTTACCGCAACCGGCACCAATCTTTTGTGGTACACAACAGCTACAGGTGGTACTGGTTCGGCCACAGCACCTACACCAGGCACCAGCACGATTGGTTCTGTAACTTATTATGTTAGTCAAACACAAAGCTGCGGCGAAAGTCCAAGGGCAGCAATTGTTGTTAATGTAAATGCATTGCCGGCAGCACCATCGGCAACTACTTCTGTGAGTTATTGCCAAAATGCAACTGCGGCCGCACTCACTGCATCCGGCACCAATCTTTTGTGGTACACAACAGCAACGGGTGGAACAGGGACTGCAACGGCGCCCACACCATTAACAAATACCGTTGGCACTGTTAGTTATTATGTAAGCCAGTCAAGTGGCGGTTGCGAAAGCCCACGTACCGCTATTACTGTTACCACAAATGCCATTCCGGCCGCACCTGCTGCAACAAGCCCGGTAAGTTATTGCCAGAATGCAACAGCAACGGCACTTACTGCAACAGGTTCAAATTTACTTTGGTATACTACTGCAACAGGAGGAACTGGTTCCGGCACAGCACCCACACCGGTCACTAGCACGGTTGGTTCCACTAATTATTATGTAAGTCAAACCAGCAATGGTTGCGAGGGACCAAGGGCAACCATTACGGTAAATATTACTGCATCTACTGCAGCACCAACCGTAAGCAGCCCGGTTAACTATTGTCAAAATGCAACAGCTGTTGCCCTTACTGCAACCGGTACCAATCTTTTGTGGTACACAACTGCAACCGGGGGCACAGGTTCTGCAACGGCGCCCACACCTTCTACAGCCGCTGTTGGATCAACCACGTATTATGTTAGCCAAACGCAAAGCTGCGGCGAAAGCCCTAGAGCAGCTATTGCAGTAAATATAACTGCCATTCCTGCGGCACCGTCTGCAACAACAGCCATCAGTTATTGCCAGAATGCAACAGCTTCGGCGCTTACTGCAAGCGGTACCAATTTACTTTGGTATACAACTGCCACCGGCGGTACAGGTTCTGCTGCGGCACCCACGCCTTCTACTACTGCTGCTGGTTCAATTTCTTATTATGTCAGTCAAACGGTAAGCAGTTGCGAAAGCCCCCGCACAACCATTGTGGTTACCGTAAACGCGTTACCATCGGCGCCTGCAGTAAGCAGCCCGGTCAGCTATTGTCAGAATACAACAGCTGCTGCCCTCACCGCAACCGGCACTAATTTACTTTGGTATACAACTGCAACAGGTGGTACCGGTTCTGCCACTGCACCCACACCTTCTACCAGTTCAGTTGGTTCTGTAAATTATTATGTAAGTCAAACCAGTAATGGTTGCGAGGGTCCAAGGGCAACCATCACGGTAAATATTACTGCATCAACCGTAGCGCCAGGCGTAAACAGCCCGGTTAACTATTGTCAAAATGCAGCAGCTGTTGCGCTTACTGCAACCGGTACCAATCTTTTGTGGTACACAACTGCTACCGGGGGCACAGGTTCGGCAACGGCACCCACAGTTTCTACCGCTACAGTTGGCTCAATTACCTATTATGTTAGCCAAACAGGCGCATGCGGCGAAGGCCCCAGGGCTGCTATAATTGTAAACATTAATGCAATTCCCGGGATGCCTTCAGTTAGCGGAACGGTTTCTTACTGCCAAAATGCATCAGCTGCAGCATTAACTGCCACCGGTACAAATCTCTTATGGTATACTGTTGCCACCGGTGGTACGGGCAGTTCAGCTGCACCTACCCCTTCTACCACTGCAGCCGGTACAACAAATTATTATGTATCTCAAACAATAAACGGATGCGAGGGGCCCAGGGCCGCCATTTCTGTAACCGTAAATGCACTGCCTGCTGCACCAGTTGCAACAGCAACTGTATCTTACTGCCAAAATGCTGCAGCCACTGCACTTACTGCCACAGGCACCAATCTGTTATGGTATACTGCTGCCACGGGCGGCACGGGCAGTTCATCTGCACCTACTCCTTCTACCGCTGCAGCAGGTACAACAAATTATTATGTATCTCAAACAGTAAACGGATGCGAGGGGCCAAGGGCTTCTGTTGCCGTAACGGTAACCGCATTGCCAGCGGCCCCCGTGGTTACGCCCACAATAATTTATTGCCAAAATGCCATTGCTACTGAATTGGATGCAACGGGCAGTGGTTTGTTGTGGTATACAACTGCAACAGGTGGTACCGGATCAGTTACAGCACCCATCCCACCTACCAACGCAGCAGGCAACACGAATTATTATGTGGCACAAACAAACCCTTGCGGTGAAGGACCCAGGGCAATGATCACTGTAATTGTAAACCCAACACCTGCCTCCCCTGCTTCACTGAATTCGGGCAATATCAGCACCAATTCAGCAACGGTATCGTGGACAGGAACAGCAGGCAGCAGTTATTACCTGCAATACAAAGAAGCAAGTGCTGCCACATGGATAACTGCAGCTACCGGCATTACAAATACTACATTTGAAATTACCGGCCTGGCACAGGGTGTTACGTACGACTGGAGAGTAAGTTCCAATTGCGATGGCAGCAACAGCGGTAATTATAGTACGGCGCAATTCACCACCTCATCAAGAGATAATACTATTACAAATATTAAGAACGGAATTGGTATAAAAATTTCTCCAAACCCGCTCGTAAATACGGCTGTGATCGATTATAGTGTTTCAGAGAATGGCACTGTATCCATCAGTGTTTTTGATCCCAAGGGCCAGCTCGTTGTAAAACTCTTTGAAGCTAACCGAAGCCCTGGTCAATACAGCCTGAACATCATCAACCAGTTTAAAAAGCTGGCAAACGGGGCTTATTACCTGAGGGTTCAGCAGAACAAAAAAAGAAATACCATTTTATTTGTTAAGACTCCTTAATACCAACTGTTATGACAGCAGAAGAACTTAAAATGATGGCGTCTAAAAGCCTGCAGGCCGAGCAAAGTGAGGTGGAAAAAATAAATAAGATCGCTTTATCTGTAGACTGTGTGATCTTTGGATTTTCGGAAAATACACTCAAAGTATTGCTCATCAGGAGTGATCTTAAAAAGTATAAGGATAAATGGACCCTGTTGGGCGACCTCATAAAACCCACGGAAGACCTGGATGAAGCAGCCTACCGGGTATTGCGCCAGCGAACCGGTATGGACGATGTTTTTTTGGAACAGGTGCATACTTTTGGGGCCACCCGGCGGCACCCGGCCGGCCGCGTGGTTACGGTGGCCTATTATTCGCTCATCAATATTGAACACCATAAGCTTAAGATCCTTGATAATGAGCTGCACTGGCATGATGTAAAAACCGTTACCGACCTGGCATTTGATCACCAGGAGATATTTGAAACCTGTTATAAACGGCTCCAGAAAAGGATCCAGGAGCACCCCCTTGGCTTCAGTTTACTACCCAAAAAATTCTCTCTCAGGGAGTTACAAAATCTATACGAGTCCATTTTAGACACCAAGATGGACCGGCGGAATTTCCGCAAAAAATTCTTTGCCATGGATCTGCTGACCGATCTCAATGAGATGGAAAAAGATGTACCACACAGACCCGGCAAACTCTACCAGTTTAACTACAAAAAATACGAAAAAAAGAAAAAAGACTGGATCGGCATAGATTTTTAGAATATGCAGCATTTACGGGCTTTTCGGCCTCCTGAAAGGGGTGGGAAAGCCACCCGGGCATTTGTGCAAAAAACCATTAAAAATTATTTTAACAAAACAATAATTATTGCCGGAAATGGCCTAAGTTTGTGTACAATTTACACATAGTTTTTGTGTAGCTTGTACACATTTGTTTCTTCACTATAAAAGATAATGATTGCATTATGAAAATGAGATGTAACAAACCAATTACCAAAATTGTGTCTGCTCTCGTACTGTTCATGAGCTTTTCGCTCACAGTATTTGCACAAACCGCGGTTACCGGTAAAGTAACCAATTCAAAAAACGGCGCACCTGTAGCAGGTGTAACCGTAACCGTAAAAGGAACCAATACAAGTACCCAAACAGCAGATGACGGTACTTACAGTATTTCAGCTCCTTCTTCTAATTCTATTTTAGTATTTACTTCTGTAGGTTTTACCACCCAGGAAGTTGCCGCATCAAGAGCGGGCAATGTAAGTTTTGTTGAAACAGCACAAAGGCTCGACGATGTAGTGGTGGTTGCTTATGGTACCCGTAAGAAATCTGATCTTACCGGTGCGGTAACAGCCATTGGCACAAAAGATTTTCAAAAAGGAAACATTGCTTCATCTGAGCAGTTGCTCGTGGGTAAGGTTTCTGGCCTGGAAGTTACGAGTGGCGGTGGTTCTGCAGGTGGCGGAAGCAAGATCCGTATCAGAACCGGTACCTCACTGGCAGCAAGCAATGATCCCCTGATCGTTATTGACGGTGTTCCTGTAGATGGTAACGGTATAGCCGGTACAGACAACCTGCTGGGCACTATCAACCCCAACGACATTGAATCCATGAGCGTGCTTAAAGATGCTTCTGCAACTGCACTGTATGGCTCAAGGGCCTCTGCAGGTGTGATCATTGTAACTACCAAAAAAGGCGCCGGAAAAAGATTGCAACTGAACTATAACAACCGTTTTTCATTAAGTGAACTGGTAGATAAAGTGGATGTACTTACCGGCGACCAGATCAGGAGCATCGTAAATGCAAACGGTGATCAAAATTATATCAGCAAACTCGGCACTGCCAATACAGACTGGCAGGACCTCATATACCGTAAAGCAAAAACAATGGAACATAACCTGAGTGCATCGGGTGTGCTTCCCTTGTGCAAAACATTTGATTTGCCAGCAAGGATCTCATTAGGTATTTTGAACCAGCAGGGTATTTTGAGGAACAACTCTTATAACAGGGTGAGCAGTTCATTGAACCTTAGCCCTAAATTTTTAAACGATCATCTCTCTGTAAACGTAGCCCTAAAATACAGCCATGTAAAAGATTTCAGGGCAAATGACGGAGCCATCGGTTCTGCCATCTCTTATGACCCTACACAGTCGCCGTACAATACAACAGGAAGATGGGGTGGTTATACAGAATGGGAATCGTATAACAACCAAACCCTGAGGTATGAGCCTACCCCGCTCAGCACCAGGAACCCATTGGGCATACTTAACCTCCGTGAACGCATCGGTTATATAGACCGTATGATCGGAAACGTTCAGCTTGATTATAAACTGCATTTCTTCCCCGATCTGCATGTACTGGTTAACCTTGGTACGGATAATACAAGCGGAAGGGATACCATCAATATATCCGGTGTGGCTGCCAGCAATTTTGCCACATGGGGTTTCAGGTCAAACTTTAAACAAAAGGCCATCAATAACCTGACAGATGTTCAGTTGCTTTATGCAAAAAACATTTCAGATAAAACAAAGTTCGACCTGTTGGTGGGTCATAGTTACCAAACATTTAAAACAACCAACTACTATTTCCAGGATAAAGGAGGAAACGGCAACGTGAACCCAACAGCAGCGCCTCCAAGGTTCCCTACCGATGTGTTTGAAAACAGGCTCGAATCTTACCTGGGCCGGGTTAACTTAACACTGGCCGATAAATACCTGTTAACGGCCTCTATCCGCCGCGATGCCAGTTCTAAATTTGCAGAAGACTACCGTGTGGGTTATTTCCCTTCAGTAGCGCTCGCCTGGAAACTTAAAGAAGAATTTTTTGCAAACAATAATGCCATCAATGAATTGAAGTTAAGGGCAAGCTGGGGACAAACCGGCCAGCAGAATGGCATAGGACTGTATGATTACAATCCTATTTACTCGCTCAGTACCGCATCTGCCCAATACCAGTTTGGCAATACTTTTTACCAGTTCTTAAGGCCGGGTGCTTATATCCCCGACAGGAGATGGGAAACCAACGAAACCATCAACCTGGGTCTTGACTTTGGTTTTGCTAAAAACAGGATATTTGGTTCGATTGAAGCATTCAGGAAAAAATCTTACGACCTGCTCAATCCTGCCGCACAGGTACCGGGTGTAAACTTTGATATTACTGCAGTAAAAAACATCGGTAATATGGAAGTGAACGGTGTGGAAGCAAACCTCAATTTTGTTCCTGTTAGGAATAAAACCCTTACCTGGGAATTTGGTGTGAATGGAACTTACAATAAAGCCAAGATCACCAAATTGCTGGAATCTAACGATCCAAATTATATTCAGTTGGTGGGAGGCATCAGTGGTGGTACCGGAAACCGCATCAATGCTTATAAAGTTGGTGAGCCGGTTGGTGCCTTCTACGTTTTCAAACAGGTTTATGATAATGCAGGAAAACCCATCGACGGTTTGTATGAAGATATTAACAGGGATGGTTCTATTGATGATGATGACAGGTATATTTATCAGCAACCTGCTCCTGATTTTCTTTTTGGCTTGAACACACAAGTGACCATTAAAAAGTTCAGCGTGGGTATTACTGGTCATGGAATGGCCGGAAATTATCTGTATAACAACTATTTCTCAGGCGCTTCCACTATCAGGGACATCAAGAACCCGATCCAGATCATCAACAATGTATCTACCAACTACCTGGAAACAGGTTTCACCAACAGCAGGTACCTCTCTGATTATTATATAGAGAATGCATCCTTCTTCCGGATAGATAATGTGAACATTGGCTATAATTTTGGCTCAGTAAGCAAAGGTATACGCAACCTTAGGCTCACTGCCAACGTTCAGAATGTGGCATTGTTTACCAAATACCGTGGTTTAGACCCGGAAAATGCCGGCGCATTTGGAGTGGATAACAATATTTACCCACGTCCACGCACATATTCTGTAGGTGCAAACATTGATTTCTAAACAAAAAATACTTAGTAATATGAAACATACATTCATAAAAATAAGCGCACTGATGCTTGCCATTGTTTTGCTGGGCAACTCCTGTGCTAAAAAACTAGATGTATCTCCGCAGAATGACCTTACGCCGGAGAAAACCTATTCCACTCCTGAAGGATACAAAGCTGTACTGGCCAAGATCTACGGCACACTTTCCATTACCGGGAACCAGGGCCCGGCAGGTCAGCCTGATATCAGCGGCGGGCTGGATGAGGGTTCACAGGTGGCATTCATCAGGATGCTGTTTAACTGCCAGGAACTTCCAACCGACGAAGCAGTTTGTGCCTGGAACGACCAAACCATTAAAGACTTCCACAACCTGAAGTGGACCGCAGCTGATCCATTTCTGAAAGGGATCTATGCAAGGTGTATTTACAATATCACCCTCATCAATGAGTATATGAGGGAATCAACAGATGCCAAACTGGCCGAACGCAACATTACCGGCGCTGCTGCCACCGATATTAAAAATTCAAGGGCAGAAGCACGCTTTTTAAGGGCATACAATTATTATGTAATGATGGACCTTTTTGGAAAATCAACCTTTATTACAGAAGAGAACCTGATAAGCGGCCCTCCTCCCGGTGAAAAAAGCCGCACAGAGCTTTTCAATTATATTGAAAGCGAACTGATGGCCATTGACGCTGATCTTGCGCCTGCAAAAACAATCGAATACGGTCGTGTAGACCAGTCGGCCGCCTGGGCATTGCTCGCAAGAATGTACCTGAATGCAAAAGTGTATACAGGCAATGAAAAATATACAGAAGCCATTACCTATTCAACTAAAGTGATCAATGCAGGTTATTCATTGAGGCCAAATTATCCTTACCTGTTCATGGCAGATAACGACAAGCAAAAAGATGAATTCATTTTTGCCATCAACTGCGATGGGGCCAAAACACAGGCTTATGGAAATACCACTTTCTTTGTACACTGCGCTGCAGGTGGCGATTTTACCTATTATGGCGTAGGCGGTGGATGGTTTGGATACCGTGCCACCAAGGGATTGGCCGATAAATTCCCCGATCTTACAGGCAATACTGATAAGCGGGCACTGTTTACAACCCCTTCATTTGGCACTTCTGCTTCTCAAATTGCCATTTCTGATGTGGCCAATTTTAATGAAGGTATGCATGTGGCCAAATACCGCAACGTACGCAGCGATGGCGGCAGGATATCGGATTATATTAACAAAGAATTTTCTGATGTAGATTTCCCTGTTTTCCGCTTAAGCGAAATGTACCTGATATATGCTGAATCCGTTTTAAGGAACGGTGCAGGCGGCAGTTCAGCTACTGCATTGACCTATATCAACAATATCAGGAACAGGGCTGGTGCCGGAACTATTACTGCCGGGCAGCTTGATCTTAATTTTATACTGGATGAAAGGGCCAGGGAACTGTATTGGGAAGGTCACCGCAGAACAGACCTTATCCGTTACGAACTGCTTACCACCGGTTCTTACCTGTGGCCATGGAAAGGCGGTGTGGCATCGGGCACTTCTGTTGCTGATAAATACAATATCTTCCCGGTTCCAACAGAAAACCTTACCAATAACCCTAACCTGACCCAGAATACAGGTTACTAATCAGTAAAATAAAAAAGCTTAAAAAATGAAAAAAATAATTCAATCATTTGCCTTCATAGCAGCTGTTGCCCTTGTTCTTTCATCCTGCAAAAAGGATGAGAACCAGGTGATATTCCAGGGCGGTACCGCTCCTGTTTTATCTGCTTCCAATGCAGGCCCATTTGTATTGCTCAAAGACAGGAAGGAAGATCCTGCCACCACGCTGGCATGGACCAATCCTAACTATATGTTCAATACCGGTGTAAGTTCACAAAATGTAACTTATATACTCCAGGCAGATTCTGCCGGTAAAAACTTCAGCTCACCAAAGCTGCAGGAACAATCTATTCAAAACGACCTCGAGTTCAGTATGAAAGTAAAAGACCTCAACTCTTTCTTCTCTAAAATGGAACTCAGAGCAGGTGTACAGCACACAATAGAAATGAGGATCAAGGCCTCTTTATCAAGCGGCGCCGGTGTGTTATATTCAAATACACTCACCATTGTGGGAACGCCCTATCTTGATTTTGCCGTAGAGCCACCCGGAACTGCTGCTAATAACTATAATGATGGAAACCTATGGGTTATTGGCGACTGCTTTGGCACTCCCAATTGGACCAACCCGCTTCCTGCCCCGCAAGACGTTAATAATAAGTTTACCAAGATAGATCTGCTGCATTACGAGCTAACGATCAATATTACATCGGGCGGCGGTTATAAAATGATACAGGAACAGGGTGTTTGGGGAACTCAATATCATGCATTAGACGGATCTGCAGGTGCTGCAATGGAAGGCTCATTTGAAAAAAGAGATGCCGATCCTCAGTTCCCTTCTCCCGGTGCAGGCAGGTATAAAATTGAGGTTAACTTCCAAACAGGTAAGTATAAACTCACAAGACAATAATTAAAAATTAAAATAATTACATTAACATGAAACAAATTTTTAAATTTTTAACGGTGGGTCTGGCGCTCGTAACAGGAATTACCGCCTGCGAAAAAATGGAGGATTTGCCTGTGTACGGAAACGGTAATGCAGTTAGCCTTACGGTATCACCCTCTACCGTAACCCCTGCTATTGCAGATTCCAGCAACCCCGTAGTTAGTTTTTCGTGGACAAACCCGAACTACGCTACCGATTCGGCCAATTATAAATTCATCCTGGAAATAGATTCAGCAGGAAGGAATTTTGCAAAAAAAGCAACAAAGATCATCCTGGCCGGTTATAGCACTTCTTTAACCGGAAGGGAACTCAACAGCATTGCGCTTGATTATGGCCTGGCACTGGGTTCTGCTTATACACTGGAAGCAAGGATCGTTTCTTCTTATGCTAACAATAACGACCGTTTTACTTCTAATACAGTAACATTCAGTTATACCCCGT
Organism: Ferruginibacter sp.; assembly: GCA_049291115.1. Classification (GTDB taxonomy): domain Bacteria; phylum Bacteroidota; class Bacteroidia; order Chitinophagales; family Chitinophagaceae; genus Ferruginibacter. Next base: position 11,921 of record JBATOU010000083.1, on the reverse strand, counting down.
TCAATGACCCTTCTGTTTTAACCAGCAGCAGCAGCAGTGTTGTACTTGTTTCTTCCAGTGATGTGGTGAACACGTTCAACTGGTCTAAACCTTTTGTTGGTTATACCGGCAATATCACGTATACCCTGCAGTACGATTCTGCCACAAAGAACTTTACTTCTCCGCAGGATTTTGCAGTAGGGCCAAATGTGCTCACCAGGGGACTTACCCATTCTGAAATGAATGGTACTGCACAAAATGAAGGTATCAATCCTGGTGTAACCGGTAAGATCGAATACCGCCTTAAGGCAGTAACTGCAGGCGGAGCAGTATCTTATTCAAACGTGGTGGCAGTAACAATCACCACCATCGATATCATCAGGCTATACCTGCCGGGTGGCTACCAAACCAGCACCGGAAACGGTACCGACTGGACGCCCGACAATGCACCTGAGTTGATGAGGGACCTGCGTGCAGGAGCCACCAATAAATTGTATTACACTTATATCTTCCTGCCTGCAAATTCAGAATTTAAAGTAACCAACGGGCGTTCATGGAGTATCAATTTTGGCGGAAGCGGTGGAAACCTGGCTGCCAACGGCGCTAACTTCAGCGTAACCACAGCCGGTGTGTACCGCATCTCTATCGACCTGGGCAATATGAAATACGATATCAGGGAAGGCCGTATGGGATTTGTAGGTGGCGCCACATTGGCCGGGTGGAACCCTCCAAACGTGTTCCCTACTTATAAAATGGGCTTTACTGCCACCAACCTGTTTTGCGGTGTGCACGATTTTGGTACAGGCGGATGGAAGCTGATAGACCATAACGACTGGAACAGTGGCGATCTTACTGCCACCAATGCACGCAGCTATGGTACAGGCCTGCCAAGTGGCAGTGCTTTGGAGATCAATGGTGGAAACTTTGCAGATATAGCCACAGGAGGCCGCCGCAGGGTTATTTGGGACGGAATAGATGTGAATGCATTTCCAAAATATCAAATAATGGATGCAACAGAAATGCGCCTCGTGGGTGATGGAATCCAGGGTGTCCCAGCCTGGAATCCGGGTGCAAGCCCTCAAATGACTTATCTTGGCAATGGCAGGTGGAGCATCAGCACCACACTTATAGCCGGTAAAGACATCAAATTCCTTGCTGGTAACGACTGGGGAGCTTTTGATTACGAAGATAACAGCGGCGGAAGTACAGCAACCGGTACAGCCCGTAAGATCAAATTCAATGGCGGAGATAATTTTAAAACCCCTACCACTACTGGTTCTTATACAATCATACTTGATGAAAACGATCAAACAGTAACGATCAACTAAGTACTGATAAACCAAACAACCAAAGGCGGGCTGCAAATTTGCAGCCCGTTTTTTATGCGGTAATTCTCGAGATTTATTTGACAAGGAAGATAAAAGTTGCCATGGGTAACTGGGCTAAACTTCCACTGATCGGGAGCGCAAGCGGCGTGCCAACACACTAGTGGGCTCATCTAAGGGGGCGTAAGTCTATTTTCATCCCCATCGCAGCATAAATTATCGCTCCAATGCTGCGCCTTTTAAACATCATCTGGCTTAAAACCGATTCTTTTTCGTGGCTCAGGTGCTGGGTTCAGCAATTGTTTCAGGGCTTTAAAAATCATCTGTATATTTTCATCATGTGCCGTTACCTTCTTCTCCAACTGTTCCAACTTCAACAAAATATCTTTATTGGTGAGTAGCAGTTCTTTAATTTTAGCAAAAATCCTGATAATCCGCACATGTACTTCTATGGCAGTATCGCTGTTTAAAACACCGGATAACATTGCTACACCTTGTTCAGTAAAAGCATAAGGCATTTTTCTTGTGCCACCCCAACCTGAACTTGATGTTCCATTTTGGAATATCAAATTTTTAAACTCTTCTTGTGTAAGCTGGAACATAAAATCCTTTGGGAAGCGCTTAGGATTTCTTTTTACTGCCTTGTTAAAGTTCCCGGTAGTAACATTATACATTATTGCAAGATCTTTATCCAGCATTATTTTCTGTCCCCTGATAAAATATATCTTGCTTATAATTACTTCATCCGGCACAGCCGCAGCTTTAACAGTTTTTGCCATTTTTGATTTTTATTGAACTACAAATATAGTTTTAAGGATGGCATCGCAGTTTGCAATAGCTTATTGGAGATCATAATTCGTAACCTCCAGTTCCCTTACCCAAACGGATGCTGCTTTGCCAGCTGGTCGGCCAGAGTTTCCAGTTCCTGTACCTGGTAAAACCTCCGTACTGTGTATATATTTATGCCTGGCAATGTATTGAGCCTGCCGCTCTTGCAGTTATTTCCACTGCAGCAGCATTCGAAACGTTTCTGATTTTTACCAGAATTGAACCGATGAGTTTGGTTAATTTATTGAAGTTTGTACAGCCTGCCTTTCGTTGTTGCTGCTCATAGCTATCAGGAGACGCAACAACGTAGGACATACGGGAAGACCGGAAACGGGCAGAAAGAGATTTTACGTTTCCCTGACAATCCTTTAGCTAAGCCTTAACAGCGAATCTTTAAAAACCAACGGATATTTGTATCGTAAAGTTTACGATTAAGAATTTCTCATAAGCAGTTAGTTTTGGTAAACGAAGCCCTTAGTCTTAAGGGCTTCTTCTTTATGAGCCCGTTTCTTCTCCATAAACCCTGCACTAAGGATATTTCCATTAAAAAAACATGATCAAAATAATGCGGGGGCTTGATAAAGATCAGGCCCGGCCATTATGTGCGCCAATATTTTTGCGGCAAACCAAAAAATAATTTATGAAAAAGTTTTTTTTGCTGGCACTTACAGCTGCTTTTGCTGTAAATGGCATTGCACAAGACAAAGGCCTTAAAGGCACCTGGTTCGTAACTTCTCAATTGGGATACACACAAACTAAAACCGGGGATGTTAAAAGCACCAACCTTACCGTGCTTCCTATTGTTGGCACCTTTATTACACCCAGTGTTGCGGTGGGTGGCGCTGTGGGTTATGCAAGCATAAAATCAGAAGATGGTTCCACCACTGAGGCCAATACAGGACTGCTGGTAATAGAGCCATTGGTAAGAAAGTATTACAATATCAACGGCGGTTTGTTTTTCTTTGGACAGCTGGCAGCCCCGGTGATCTCAGGAAAAGAAAAAGAAAGCGAAACTAAGGTAAGCCAGTTTGGCCTGGCAGCTTCTGGTGGCCTCGACTTTGTAATGGGCAAGCATTTTACCGTTGAGTTTTCTTACAACCTGATCAATGCTTCTGTTACCACCATCACTCCAAAAGCCGGAGATAAAACAACCATCACCGATTTTTCTGTGGCACATGTTGCCAATGTTAGCCCGGAATATAACGCAGCATTGGGCGGCAGTAACCCAACCCTTACAAGCCCACTGTCATTTGGCTTCAAATTCTTATTCTGATTCTTCAGAGGTTTAATAATGAAAAACAGCCTGCTTTGAGGCTGTTTTTCATTTTAGCAGTATGATATAAAAAGATATCAGTTAATTTCGGGAAACAACCCATTTACAAACTGCTGCTTATTAAATACAAGCAGGTCTTCTGCTTTTTCTCCAACACCAATGAATTTTACGGGTATTTTAAACTGGTTGGCAATGGCAAGTACCACGCCGCCTTTTGCAGTGCCATCCAGTTTGGTAATGGAAAGGGCGGTTACATCCGTGGCCGCTGTAAAGTGCTTGGCCTGCTCCAGGGCGTTTTGCCCGGTACTGCCATCGAGCACCAGCATCACTTCATGCGGCGCTTCGGGTATCACTTTCTGTATCACTTTTTTAATTTTAGAGAGCTCGTCCATCAGGTGGATCTTATTGTGGAGCCTCCCGGCAGTATCTATCAGGATCACGTCTACATTTTTTGCAACACCGCTCACAATGGTATCATAAGCCACAGAAGCAGGGTCGCTGCCCATTTCTTTTTTTACGATCGGCACATTCGTTCTTTCGCTCCAGATGGTTAGCTGGTCTACCGCTGCCGCACGAAAGGTATCTGCCGCACCCAGCAAAACAGATTTGCCTGCTTTACTGAAATTATGTGCCAGTTTACCTATAGTGGTTGTTTTTCCAACACCATTAACACCCACCACCAGTATTACATGTGGCTTATGGCCGGCTGGCAGCTCATAATCCTGGTAACTGGTATCTTCGGGGGCAGCCACCAGTATTTTTTCCACTTCTTCTTTTATGAACCGGTTCAGTTCCGAGGTATTGAGGTATTTATCTTTAGCAACCCTTGCCTCCAGGGCATCAATGATCTTAATGGTGGTATCAACGCCCACATCGGCCGTAACAAGTGCGTCTTCCACCAGGTCCAGCACTTCTTCATCTACCGAGCTTTTACCTGCAATAGCCTTACTTATTTTACCAAAAAATCCTTCACGGGTTTTTTGCAGGCCCTGGTCGATCGTTTCCTGTTGTTGTTTTTTGCCAAATATCTTATCGAATAGTCCCATGTTGAAATTTTTGGATCGAAAATTAAATGCTGTATTTCTCTGCTGTATCAGTTTAAAAGTTCTATTGTAATTACTATTTGAACCACATAGGGATTTCTATGTGAAATCTATGTTCCTGTGTGTTTCAGTAATTTAAAACAGATACACTGCTTATATTTCTATTATTACTGATTCGCCCTTACTTTGATCCCCGCAGGTCCATTGCCAGTATTCCTTTAAAAGCAGCTTTCCGTTTTCGCCGGTTTCGGGGTAAGAGCTGCACTTACCTGTCATGATATCCCCGTTACTGTTTATGTGCTGGTACACAAATTCAAGATGATCGTCATCCATGATCTTTCCTGTTATCTGGCCTTTTATAATTGAGCCACCCGCATATTCTGCAAAAACAAAATTGCCTTCCTGTTTGTAATGAAATACTGTTTGGCACGAAACCTCCCCATTGGCCGCATTTACGAGCGGCCTGAATTTTTTATTGTTGAGATCAAGTTTCATCCTGCACTTGGTTATGTATGCTGTAAAATAAATAAAGCCTCCGGATTATTCTGGAAGCTTTGCTTATATATAAATAAAATTAGGGTGCTTAATTATTGAGCCAGGTATTCTTTGATCTTGTCTTTATGCACAATGGACTCTTTAAAAGTGTAGGCACCTGTTTTGGGGCTGCGTACAGTTTTAATTACTTTACTCCAGTTTTTAGCTTCTGCGGCTGCTTTCTGGTCTTTGGTCTTGATCGCCGTTTTTGCTGCTTTTGCCATGGTAAATCAATTTGATGATTTGATAATATGATGATGTGCCGGTTAAATACGGCACAGCACGTTACTTAATTTCTTTGTGTACTGTTACCTTTTTAAGGATAGAATTGAATTTTTTCAACTCCAGGCGTTCAGGGGTATTTTTTTTGTTTTTGGTGGTAATATAACGGCTGGTGCCGGGCTGACCACTGGTCTTATGCTCGGTGCACTCCAGAATTACCTGTACCCTATTTCCTTTCTTTGCCATTTTAATAAATATTAAAAAGTTGTATAATTAGATTTTTACACCCGCTGCACGCATTTCCTTTACCACGCTGTACAAGCCATTTTTATTAATGGTTCGTATCGCTTCCGAAGAAAGCTTCATGGTAACCCATTTATCTTCTTCCGCCAGGAAATAGCGCTTGGTTTGCAAATTGGGCAGAAACCTGCGTTTTGTCTTAATATTTGAATGCGAAACCTTATTTCCAGTTATGGGCTTCTTTCCTGTAAGTTGACATACTCTAGCCATTGTCCTAAAATTTTGGACGGCAAAGGTAGGAGATTTTATTGGATAATGGAGGGGAAAAATTAAATATTTTATGATTTTCTGAAGTTTTCAATGGGGCCAATCCTATTTTTCTGCAATTTACAGCTAAAACACCCAAATTATGAGTCACAAGGTAAGCACACGCTATAATGGCAAGATGAATTTTGGCTGCCAGATCGGCCCGCACGAAGTAAAAATGGACGTTGGGGAAGCCGACGGAGGGCAAGACAGCGCACCCAGCCCCAAAAAACTCATGCTGGCTTCTTTAACCGGTTGTACAGCAGTAGATATTGTAAGTATTTTAAATAAGATGAAGCTGGGCTTTAGTGAATTTTCGGTTGATGCAACCGCTACGCTTTCTGAAGAGCACCCGAAGATCTATAACAAAGTGAGACTCAGCTATAAAATAAAGCTGGCAGAAGCCGACCGGCCAAAGATGCAAAAAGCCATCAAACTTTCCGAAGAAAAATATTGTGGCGTAATGGCTATGTTCCGTGCATTTGCAATAGTAGAAACAGAGGTTGAATATTTGTAAATTCCCGGTGCTATTTTACCGGTTTCTATGATCGCTTAATACCTTAATTGTGTGTAAAAGAATTGATACCATGATCAAACCCAATCCAAAATAAAATTGCTGCTGCAGCAGTTTATTCTCCCGGAAAATTACAAAAGCCAGCAGTATACCGTACAGGGGCTCAAGGTTATAGCTGAGGCTTACCGTAAAAGCCGATACTTTACGAAGTGCTTTTAATTGCAGGTCGAACATCACAACCGTACATACAACTGAAAGTAACAACAGCCAGCCCCAGTCGGAAGCTGTGGGCAAATAATAGGCCGGTTCAAAATGCATGAAATAAAAAGGAAGCAACAGGCAAAGCGACAGTAATCCTCCTGTAAACTCGTAGATAGTAAGTATCCTTGAATTGAAACGGTTAAGTAATATCTTATTAAAAATGGGAAATAATGCACTCCCTACAGCTGCCAGTATCCCAAACAAAATACCCATTTTGTATTGTGGATGAAAGTCGAAGATGATGTAAATACCGGCCATGGCCATTAATCCAAAAAAGAACTCTGCAGGCACCGGCTTTTTTTTAAGGATAAGCGGTTCAAAAAGTGCTGTGAAAAATCCTGTGGCCGAAAAGCATACCAGCGCTACCGAAACATTAGCATATTTAATACTGCCGTAAAAAGCCACCCAATGAAATGCCACCAAAAAACCAACACCGGCTATTTTCAGAAAATCCTTTCCGGGTATCGCTTTTAGTTCTCCCCTGCTGATCATAATGATGGCCAGCACCACTATTGTTATTAAAAGCCTCCACCAAACCAATAAGCCTTCATTTAAAAGGATGAGCTTGCCCAGTATAGCAGTAAAGCCGGCAAGAAAAACGGCTATATGGAGCTGGAGAAAAGCTTTTTTCATTGTTTCAAAGATAACACATGGAGCGGGAGGATTTAAGGGGCAATTTAAGTTGTAAGATTTTGGATTTAATATTTGGATATTCGCTAAACCTGCAGGTATTTCCATATAAGTGGTTCAGGAATAACAGTCCTTTTCAGCACGATGGTTTCTCCTTCTTAAAAAAATCCGAAAAACGAAATACTTCGTTTTTCAAAGCCCAAACATGCCTATATTTGTCCCCTTATAACCAATACTATATGAGCTTTAAACGCATCAACAACATTACAGGCTGGGTAGTATGTTTGATAGCCTGTGCCGTGTATATCATGACAATGGAAGCAAATGGCAGTCTTTGGGATTGCGGAGAATTTGCTTCGAGTGCCTATAAATTACAGATCCCCCACCCGCCCGGCGCCCCGCTATTTGTTTTAATAGGGCGCCTGTTTATGGCGCCATTTGGCCCCGAACATGCGGCCACGGGCATCAACCTGATGAGTGCGCTTGCCAGCGGTTTTACCATCCTTTTCTTATTCTGGAGCATCACGCATTTTGCCCGCAAAATTGTTCATAAGGAAGAAAATGAACTGAGCAACGAAAATATTATTGCCATTATGGCTGCAGGTGTGGTAGGCGCATTGGCTTATACTTTTTCTGATTCTTTTTGGTACAGCGCCGTTGAGGGTGAAGTATATGCCTTAAGCTCATTCTTTACTGCCGTGGTATTTTGGGCCATGCTTAAATGGGAACATAATGTAACCGAAGAACAGCGCCAGGATATTAAAGGCCATTTTACCAAGGCCGACCGCTGGATCATACTGATATTTTACCTGATGGGGCTTTCTATTGGTGTTCACCTGCTGAACCTGCTTACCATTCCCGCCCTTGTAGTGATCTATTACTACAAAAGGTATAACGTTACCAGTTGGGGTGTTTTTTGGGCCTTTATTATCGGTTGCGGCATTACCGGGCTGGTACAAAAAGCCGTTATCCAGTGGACCATCAAGGGAGCGGGTAATATGGATATTTTGTTTGTGAACAGTTTTGGCCTGCCCTTCTTCAGCGGCTTTGCTTTCTTTTTCCTTATAGTGGCCGTACTGGTTTATTTCGGTTTAAAAATTGCCGCCAAAAATGGTTGGAATTTTTTAAAGCTGGGTCTCTGGTGCTTTGTTTTTATGCTGCTGGGTTATTCAACCTACTTCACCACGCTGGTACGCAGCAGTGCCAACCCTTCGGTAGATATGTTTAATGTAGATAATCCCGTGAGCCTGGTGGGTTATGTAAGCCGTGAACAATACGGCGACTGGCCTATTTTATACGGGCAAGATTTTACCGCCGAAATACAGGATACAAAGATCACCGAAACCTATATTAAAGGCAAGGATAAATACGAACAGAACGGGCGCAAAGTAGAATATGTATTTGCCCCGCAGGACAAACATTTTTTTCCCCGTATGTGGGATATGAGCAACGATCAGCAGCACGCAGATTATTATGCAGCCTGGGCCGGCATTGGAAAAGACCAGCAGGGCAACTGGGAACGTAAACCCACGATGGCCGAAAATATCGGGTTCTTCACCAGCTACCAGCTTAACTGGATGTACTGGCGTTATTTTCTTTGGAATTTTGCCGGCAAGCAAAATGATGTGCAGGGCGTAAACATGGGTAATGTGAGGGATGGCAACTGGAAAACCGGCATTGGCTTTTTTGACAGGATGCGCCTCGGCGACCAGTCTGCTTTGCCAGATACATTAAAAAATAATAAAGCAAACAACAAACTCTTTGCACTTCCATTTATTCTTGGCTTGCTCGGCCTGCTTTACCAGTTGAAAAAAGATAAGCGGGATGCATTTGTAACCACCCTGCTCTTTTTCTTCACCGGTTTTGCCATTTCAATTTACCTGAACCAGGCCGGCAACCAGCCACGTGAACGTGATTATGCATTTGTGGGCTCTTTTTATGCCTTTGCCATCTGGATAGGCCTTGGGGTATTTTATGTAAGAGACCTGCTGTTGCCCCTGGTAAAAAACTTAAAAACAAGTAATATCATCGCCGGTATCATTTGCCTGCTGGCAGTACCGGTACTGATGGCTTCCCAGGAGTGGGACGATCATGACAGGAGTAAAAAAACGATGGCTCCCGACCTGGCCACCGATTACCTGGAAAGCTGTGCTCCCAATGCCATTTTAATTTCATTTGGCGATAACGATACTTACCCGCTCTGGTATGCACAGGAAGTATTGGGCGTGAGGCGGGATATAAGGGTTATTAACAGCAGCCTGCTGGGCACCGACTGGTATATTAACCAACTGCGGTACAAGCTGAACGACAGTGATCCCATTGACCCTATTTGGTCGCCTGAGCAGATACAAGGTTCCAGCAGGGATGTGATCTATGCGGCAGAACGTGTTTTTGGCGGTAATGCGGGCATGGCCAACCAGTTTTTACAACAGGCCGGCATAACCGATCCGGCACAGCCGATGGACCTTTACACCATGATGAAAGATTTTGCCGGAAGTGATGATCCCCGCCGCACACAGCAGGCGCAGGATGGCAGCCTGCTGAACATTTTCCCTACCAGGAATGTAAGTATTCCGGTAGATGTAAACCTGGTACGCCAGAATAAAACCGTAAATGCAACTGACTCGGTACTGAGCAGTGTACAGTTTCAAATATCAAAGGGCATACTTTATAAAAACGATGCCGCTATTTTAAATATCATTGCTGCCAATAAATGGAAGCGCCCTGTTTACTTTACTTCACCATACGGGGAATTGGGTTTTGGAGATTATATCCGCCAGGACGGCCTTACTTACAGGCTGGTGCCCGTGGCAAAAAGCGAAGTGAACCAGGATTGGGTTGCCGACAAAATGATGAATAAATTCAAATTTGGCAATGCCAATACCGCAGGTGTGTACTTTGACGAGGAGAACCGCCGGCACCTCAACAGCATCCGCCAGGCTTATGCAAGCGCTGCAAGAAACCTGGCAGAAAGCAACCGTAAGGAAGAAGCCAAAAAATTGCTGAACAAATGCGACCAGGGAATGCTCGAAGGAAATATGCCTTATGGCATGGCCAGCCGCACCCAAATGCACAACCAGATAGCCCTTCAGTTTATGCTGGCAGCAAATTTGGCGGGCGATAAAGCGCTTGCTGCAAAAGTAGGCAAGGCATTACGCAGGGATATGGAGCAGCAGCAGGCATATTATGAATCGTTGCCCGACAATAAAAGGGAGGCGCTTTCTTATGAAGAGGACAGAAACAAGGGATTATTGGGAGCTTTAAACAGCATGGAACAGGAATTCAGCAAACCCGAATCCCAGCCTGCCGAAACAACTGCACCGGTTAACGCATTACCGGTACTTCCTAAAGCGGCAGATACGCAGAAAAAACCATAAAGTTTTAAGTTTAATAAAAATGCCCCGGTCTTTTTTCGGGGCATTTTTATTAAACTTATTTTTAGCCATTGACATTATTTGCAGATTTGTTTACTTTACAGGGCTTTAAAAAGCATCTTTAAAGAATTTGAGCATGAAAAAAATCCTAACAGCAGTTCTCATTATCCTACTGGCCGGGGGCGCCTGGGCAGGATGGAATTTATACGGCCCCACCATAACCGCACCCGAAGGAAAATATTTTTACATCAGGAGCGGCAGCGGCTATGATGAGGTAGAAAAAGAACTCTTTGAAAAAGGCATCGTAAAAAATAAATTCTGGTTTAATAAAGTGGTTACGCAGGTTAATTATGCTAAAAATATAAAACCGGGGCGTTATGAAATAAAAGCCGGCAGCAGCCTGGTAAACCTGGTAAAAATGCTGAAGCGGGGATACCAAACGCCTGTAAATTTCACTATCAGCAAACTCCGCACCAAGGAAGACCTGGCAGGCCGGATCTCCAGGAGTTTTGAAACCGATTCTGCAACTGCCATCCAATTTTTATTGAGTAATGACTCCCTGAAAAAATACAGCCTGGATACCAATACAGCCATGACCGCAGTGATCCCAAACACCTACAGTATTAAATGGACCACCCCATTCAACAAAATATTTGAACGCCTTAAAACCGAACAGGAAAAATTCTGGACAGCGGAGCGTAGTCAAAAAGCGAAAAACAAAAATCTCAGCCGGGAGAAAGTGTACACTATTGCCAGTATTGTAGAAGAGGAAACAAATTTTGCTGATGACAAAGGTCTTATTGCAAGTGTGTACATTAACCGGGTAAACAAGGGTATGCGCCTGGAAGCAGACCCAACGGTAAAATACGCCATGCGTGATTTCGGGCTTAAGCGGATCCTGCATGAACATCTCGATTATTCTTCACCTTATAACACGTACCGGAATAGTGGTTTCCCTCCTGGTCCTATCTGCACGCCTTCGCCTGCCACTATTGATGCGGTACTGGATGCACCAGAAACAAATTATATTTTCTTTGTGGCAAAGCCCGATTTCAGGGGAGGATCTAATTTTGCTGAAACCTATGCTCAGCATTTGCTCTATGCCAGGGCCTACCAAAAAGCGCTGGATAGTTTAATTTTGAGCAAACAACAAAAAAAATAACGGGTTGCTTAAAATTGAACGCATATTGATCAATTATACACCGCTCCCTTTCCTGCTGCGTAAAAGCAAGAGCTGGCACCCGCCGGGTTTTGAAGGGGTGGCGCTTTATGATGTGCTCAATTTTTTCCGTAAGCAACTGAAACAGCACAATATCATGGAACGTGCCGCAGCCGTTTCTTTCAATTTTGTAATGTCGCTGCCCCCTTCACTGCTGTTTATACTTACCCTGC
>JBATOU010000082.1:0-41173 GCA_049291115.1 Ferruginibacter sp. | reverse complement strand
GAGGCCTGCCCCCAACGCCTTTAAGTAAAAGATTGTTTGCGTTCCAGCTGCAAACATCTCCCATATAAACTGCTGCATCTATTTCCACCGTATCCCCTGCGCTTACAAGGGCGGCTACCTGGCTGGGGTTGGTATAAGTACGGCCTGGTCCCACACGCCATATATTTGAAAAAGCGGGAAGCGAAATGATCAATAGCAGGGCAGTGATGGTTTTTCTCATGGAATTTTTTGGGTACAAATCAACAATTAAGCCAATGCCGGTGTATTCAAATTTTTCATAAATATTCTACAGCAAAACCGGGATAATTAAAGACAATACTGGTTGTGCTGTTAAAGACCATTGGTTATTAATAGGGTTGCTTTGCGTGGCTTTACGTTTCTTTCTTTGTGAATTCTTTGCGGTTACTTTTTTACCGCAAAGAGGCCAAGGTAGTTCGCTAAGCAGATTAAGGGCACATGCTGACTATGGTTATTTCAATAACCCAACATGTTAACGATAATATTACTGCCGGCCCGATGTTATTAAAAAAGGTGTTCAGAAATAATCGCTAATTTTATGGCTCATTTTAATAACAACTAAATTTTGCCACATGAAGTACATCCTCCTCTTAGCCGCCCTTTTCTTTTTTGGACTGAATGCAGATGCGCAGGTAAAAACTAAAAAAGCTAAAAAAGTACATACAAAACATAAGGCCAAAGAACACAGCAACTCTGCCGTATTTGTATGCCCCATGCACGCAACAGAAACATCAGGTAAGCCGGGTAAATGCGGCCAGTGCGGGATGGACCTCAAAAGCAAAAACTTTAAAAACAAAGGCGAAACCCATAAGCATGCTTACCAATGCCCCATGAAATGCGAGGGCGATAAAACTTATGCAGAAAAAGGCAGTTGCCCCAAGTGCAAGATGGATCTAACGAAGAAAGAAGGCTGATGCCCACAGAGTTTGATATAAAAAAACCTCCTGAAACGGGAGGTTTTTTTTATTATTTCAGGATATGATCCGGGTTTTCAAAATAATCCTGATCAGGGCCCTGATAAATTTGCAGAAATATTTTTTATTTCTCCATTTGCTCAATCACCTGCTGCGTAACACCCGTGAACGAAAACCCACCATCGTGGAAAAGGTTCTGCATGGTAACCATCTTGGTAAAATCGCTGAAGAGTGTTACAATATAGTTGGCACAGTCTTCGGCCGAAGCATTGCCCAGCGGGCTCATTTTTTCGGCATAGTTGATAAAGCCGTCGAAACCTTTTACGCCGCTGCCGGCCGTGGTGCGTGTGGGCGATTGCGAAATGCTGTTTACCCTTACATGTTTTTTAATGCCGTATTGGTAACCAAAGCTGCGGGTAATGCTTTCGAGTAATGCTTTGGCGTCGGCCATTTCATTATAATCGGGAAATACACGCTGGGCGGCAATATAAGTAAGCGCCACAACGCTTCCCCAGTCGTTGAGGGCGTCTTTTTTGAGGCAGGTGGCCAGTACCCGGTGCAGGCTTACGGCCGATATATCGAGGGTTTTAGCATTGAACCCGTAATCAATTTCGGTATATTGTTTCCCTTTGCGCACATTGAGGCTCATGCCAATGCTGTGGAGCACAAAATCGAAGCCACCGCCAAAATGCTCGATGGCTTTGGTAATAAGATTGTCTACATCTTCATTACTGCTTACGTCGCATGGAATTACCGGTGCATTCACTTTTTTGGCCAGCTTGTTTATTTCACCCATGCGCATGGCAACTGGTGCATTGGTCAAAACTATTTGGGCGCCTTCTTCGTGGCAGCGGAGCGCCGTTATCCAGGCAATTGATTTTTCATCGAGTGCCCCAAAAATGATCCCTTTTTTTCCCTTAAGCAGATTGTAAGACATAGAAGAATTAATATTTAAGATTTAATATTTCTGGTAAATGTAAAACTTATGGATGAAATAAAAATGAAGAAAACCTGAGCAAGAGGAAATTAATGATAACGGACAACACAAAGATGCCTGTAAAATGCGCCATAAAAAAGAGGAACATATGACCCGGGCTTTGTTTGGGGTTAATGAAACGGCGGATGAGTTTGTGCATGCCATAGCCGAGGAGCAGGGTCAAAATGAGTATCAGCAGGATCGTAAATTTCATATTTGCTATTAGCTACAGTACTTAAATGAAATACTACAAAGCTTTATGCCTGGCTATTAACGCAGGATGGTGGAATTTGCAAATTACGGCATTTGCATATTTGCACATTAATTAGAAACCATCTCCCTGGCATTTTCCAACGCCGCCGCCGTAGGTTTTTCGCCACTGAGCATTTTGGCAATGGCGGTAATACGTTCGTCGTTGCTCAGGCGCCGGATGCTCGTGGCAATCTTGTCGTTTACAATTTCTTTGTACACAAAATAATGGGCCGTGGCTTTTGCTGCTATTTGCGGTTGATGTGTAATGGCTATGAGTTGGTGTGCAGCAGCCAGTTCCTTCATAATAATACCTACCTGCCTGGCCGCTTCGCCGCTGATGCCGGTATCAATTTCGTCGAAGATGAGTGTGGGCAACTGCAATTTTTTTGCCACCAGGCTTTTTACACTCAGCATCAGCCGGCTTAATTCGCCACCGCTGGCTACTTTGTGAAGTGGCTCAAAGCGGTTGCTTTTATTGGCATCAAACAAAAAATTAATTTCATCGGCACCATAAGCATCCAGGCCGGCAGCCTGCATATCCACTTTTAATTGTGCATTGGGCATGCCTACCTGTGCCAGCAGTTTATTCACTTTTTGTACAAAAGGTTTGATCTCTGCCTGGCGTTTGCCAGAAATTTCTTTTGCAATGGCATTGCTTTCGGCCAGCAGCAAATCTGCTTCCTTTTGCAGTTTGGCGGTTTCATGTTCCAGGTTTAAAACGGCATCCAGTTTCACTTCCAGTTCTTCTTTAATGCGCAGGAGATCGGCTGTGGCAGATACATTGTGCTTCTTCAGCAGTTTGTACCCGGCTGCTATGCGGTCGTTCACGGTTTGTATCCGCTCTGCATCATAGTGTATGCCATCATCAATACGTTCCAGTTCTTCGCCCACATCCTGCAATTCAATGATCGTACTGGTAAAGCGCTGCTGCAGGTCATTTATTTGGGGGTGAAATTCCTGGAGGTGGCCAAGGCGCTGCTGTAATATTTTCAACTGCTGAACCAGGGGTTGTTCACTGTTTTTTAGTTCAAAATATACAGCGCCCAATTGTTGCTTTATACTCTCTGCATTGCTGAGCAGTTTTAGTTCTGCATCCAGGTTTTCTAGTTCATTTTCCTGCAGGCCCAGCCCATCCAGTTCGTCAAATAAAAACCGGTTGTAATCCAGCTCCTTATTAGCTGCAGCCTGTTGTTGCTGCAATGCCTCCAGTTTCTTTTTTGAAATTGAATAAGCCGTGAATTTCTCTTTAAGTTTTAAAAGCAGGTTTGCATTATCGGCGAGGGCATCCATTACCTGGCGTTGAAAATCTTCCCTTCCCAGCTCCAGTGTATCAAATTGCTGGTGCAGGTCTACCAGTAAAACTGCCAGTTCTTTCAACTGCGACAGGTTTACCGGTGTATCGTTGATAAAACTGCGTGACTTTCCGTTGCTGCCAATTTCCCTGCGCAGCAGGATTTCTTCTTCATAATCGAGTTCGCTGGCTTCAAAAAACGATTTTACCGCCTCGTTTTTTTTGATGGAAAAATTACCTTCCACGATACATTTTTTCTCTTTTTGCTGCAGTACGCTGGTATCGGCACGCTGGCCAAGTATAAGGTTGAGCGCACCCATGAGTATACTCTTTCCTGCACCAGTTTCACCGGTAATGATATTTAACCCTTCTGAAAATGATATTTCCAGGTCTTCAATAATGGCGTAATTCTGTATATGGAGTTTTTGTAACATGGTTGAAGGGGCAAATTAATGATAAATGTGATAATATGATAATTAGATAATGTGATGATTTTTTCTGTGGTTCCCTGCGCTTCTTCTGCCTGCAGCAATGGGATAGGAAATAAATCAGTGAATTTTTAAGCTAGTTATAAAAAGTGTTAACTTCCTGACTTAATAAATAAAAAGATGAGAAAAATTATCCTCTCAATAATTCTTAACTGGCTGGTTATGGTTTCTTTTTCCCAGCAATTGAATGTAATGACCTTTAATATCAGGCTGAATACCAGTTCCGACAGCCTGAATGCCTGGCCTTACCGCAAAGACCTTGTTGCATCGCAGGTGTTGTTTCATGATATAAAAATTTTGGGTGTACAGGAAGCTTTGCACGACCAGATGCAGGATTTGCAGGAACGTTTGCCCACGTATAAATTCTGCGGGGGCGCACGTGATGATGGAAAAACAAAAGGAGAGTATTCAGCTGTTTTTTACGATACCACCCGTTTTGCCGTACTGGCCACCGAAACTTTCTGGCTTTCTGAAACGCCTGCCATACCTGGAAGCAAAAGCTGGGATGCTGCCATTACCCGCATCTGTACCTGGGTGAAATTTAAAGACCTGCAAACAAAAAAGATTTTTTTCGTTTTTAATACTCATTTCGACCATATTGGTAAAATGGCCCGCAAAGAAAGTGCTGCATTAATACAACGGAAAGTGTATGCTATTGCCAAAAATACTCCTGTCATCATCATGGGCGATTTTAACAGTACACCCGAAAGCGATGCTTACCAGCTGCTTGCCGATAAAAATGATCCAAAACATTTTACCGATGCCAAAGAGATTTCGCAGTCGCCGCATTACGGTCCCGCGGGAACCTTTAATGGTTTCAGATCAAAAGAACGCGATGATAAGCCGATTGATTTTATTTTTCTGAAGGGGAAGTGGAAAGTGCTAAAGCATGCAAGCATTTCGCAAACATGGCAGGGCAGGTTTGCATCGGATCATTTTGCGGTAATGGCTATTTTAAAGCAGTTTTAGCATTGTAATTCGCCCGCAATGCAGATGGCACAGTTTTACAGGTGACACCTTTTAAAAAGGTGTCACCTGTAAAACTGTAAACCAGCTTTTGACCAATGAGTTTTTATCTTTAGCTTTGGCACTTCACCTCATAAACGCTGTATGAATAAAAAAACTGCTGCACTTTCTTCCCTCATTATACTTACCCTGGTGGCGTTACTGCATGTGTTAAATGCCTATGTATCGGCCCTTCCGCATTCGCTTCTTTTTGCAAGCCGCTGGCTCCTTATTGCAGCATTGTTTGTGTTTGCCTGGTATAAAAAATCACTTACCACCTGGATATTGGTGGCCATGGCGCTGGGTACAGAAATTGGGCTCGACTTTCCAGCCTTTTCGCAAAATCTTCAATTCCTCAGCAAGATATTTTTGAGGCTGGTAAAGACCATTGTGGCACCATTGCTGTTTGCCACGCTGGTGGTGGGCATTGCCAGTCACAGTAACTTAAAACAGGTGGGCCGCATGGGCTGGAAATCTCTTTTATATTTTGAAGTGGTTACCACACTGGCACTTGTTATTGGATTGGTTTTTATAAATCTTACAAAGGCCGGCGTGGGCATAAAAGTTCCTGAAGCACTTTTGAAAGAACTCCCAAAAGTTACGCCCAAAACCTGGCAGGATCATATCATAGATATTTTTCCCGAGAATATCATCAAGTCAATTTACGAGGGAAATGTACTTCCCGTTGTTGTGTTCAGTGTTATTTTTGGTATTGCACTGGCCTTGTTAAGTGAACACAGAAAGCGCCCCATGCTCGAGTTTACCGAAAGCCTGGCCGAAACCATGTTCAAGTTCACGAACATCATTATGTATTTTGCGCCATTTGGTGTGGGAGCGGCCATTGCCGTAACAGTGGGGCACCTGGGTATTGATATTTTAAAAAACCTGCTGCTGCTGTTGTTAACATTATACCTTGCCCTCATCGCATTTGTACTGCTGGTGCTTTTGCCTATTGCTATTTTTGTGGCGAAAATTCCGCTTAAAAAATTCATACAGGCCATTAAGGAGCCTGTGTCTATCGCCTTTGCCACTACCAGTTCCGATTCTGCCCTGCCCAAGGCTTTGGAAAATATGGAACGGTTTGGGGTTCCCCGGAAGATCGTTTCATTTGTAATTCCCACTGGGTATACATTCAACCTCGATGGCACCACATTGTACCTTTCGCTTGCTTCGGTTTTTGTAGCGCAGGCCGCCGGTATACCGCTTTCTTTTGGAGAACAGCTGTTGATAGGATTGTCACTCATGCTTACCAGCAAAGGCGTGGCGGCAGTTCCAAGGGCATCGCTGGTAATATTGATCGCCACGGCTTCTACCTTTGGTTTGCCTATGTGGCCTATTATGGCTATTTATGGCATAGATGAATTGATGGATATGGCCCGTACATCGGTAAATGTTATTGGAAATACACTGGCAAGCACCGTTATAGCAAGGTGGGAAGGCGAATTTGACGATGAAAAGGCCCTGAATTTTACCGGTGAATAAAAAAACCTGCTTTCTTACTAAGGATTTCTGCAGTATAATAAGTTTTCTTGTTCTTACACATTTGGGGTATTGCGGATGAAGTTTTAAGGCGGTATTTTTATGCTTAAAATTTACTTGTATGAAAAAGATATGCACATTATTGATCTGCAGTTTAATGGTGCTTCCTGTTTTTGCACAACTCGGCGGGCTGCTCGACCGGGCCAAGCAAAGGGCCAAATCAAAAGTAGAGCAAAAGGTTGATCAAAAAATTGATAACGCAGTAGATAAACAGGTTGATAAAGCCGATGATGCTGTAAGCGGTAAAAACCAGTCAAATACCAAAAAATCTTCCCAATCAAATACAGAAGCTGCAGTAGATGATGCAGGTGCTGATGCCAAGACTAAGTCAGCCGTCACGTTTAAGTCGTACAGTAAATTTGATTTTGTTCCCGGCGAAAAAGTGGTGGCTGCCGAAGATTTCAGCCAGGATGCTGTGGGCGATTTTCCAGCCCGCTGGAACACCAACGGCAGTGGCGAAGTGGTAACTACCAGCCTTGCAGAAGGTAAATTCCTGATGACGCAAAAAGAAACCGTTTTTTATCCTGAATGGGTGAGCAACCTGCCCGATAATTTTACCCTTGAGTTTGACCTCATCTGCAGCGATAAGTTCAGTTATTACAGCGGGCATTTTATTGCAGGATTTACTTCTGCCGGAAATGTTGGAAAAGATTTCAGGGTTTTTGGAAAGTTTGGCGATGGGAGGATGGAAAATGGGGGTGGTTTTGAAGTGACTTTTCATCCCACCAATGCAGGTGGTTCGCAGGGAGCAAGTGTTTTTGCTTCCTCACATAATAATAAAGAATTTCTGAGGAATGAGATCAACCAGGACCAGTTTTCAGATAAAGGAAATCATAAAGCGCATATCTCTTTATGGAGGCAAAAAACGAGAATAAGGGTTTATATCAACGACAAAAAAGTGTGGGATCTGCCCCGTGCCCTGCCCGAAGGACTGAAGTTGAATTCTCTTTATTTCAGAAATGACGGGAACAACAGCAACGAAGATGCATTTTACATGGGCAATATGCGTCTTGCAATAGGCGCCCCCGATACCAGGAACAAGCTCATCACCGAGGGGAAGTTTGTAACACATGGTATTTTGTTTGATGTGAACAGCGACCGGATAAAGCCCGAAAGTTATGGGGCCATCAAGGATATTGCCAATGTGCTCAATGAAAATACAGGTGTGAATGTAAAGATCATTGGTCATACAGACAGCGATGGCGACGATAAGGCCAACCTGGCTTTGTCGAAAAAACGTGCCGAATCTGTTAAGAACACGCTCATAAAAGATTTTGGGGTGGATGCATCACGGCTTAATACCGATGGCAAGGGCGAGGCTGCTCCTATTGATAAAAATACCTCATTAGAAGGCAAGGCCAATAACAGGCGGGTGGAGTTTGTGAAAGAGTGATCCGCTGCCGTTTTATTTTTTATTAAAAACAGAATCTAATGAATGATTGATCCTGTCTATTTTTTTAACCTGTGTATTTAAGGGAGTAGTGGAAGGCAACTGTTGTTTTTGATATTTTTCAATGACAGGGATGGTAACTGCAATTTTCATAGCTGCATAAAGATCATTCATAGTTGCCGTTTTACTGCTGATCTCATTTATGATATCTTTATGGCGCTTCACCTGCAGTATATATTTATCTAAACTTGCGTTTATGATCGCCTGCATTTTTTGTTTTAGCGCAGAATCTTTTATTTGAGTAAGATGATGGTCTTTACCTGAGTTGTAAAAATTTTCATTTTTATTGTTGTACGAATTAAAGGGTTCCGCAACATCCCCGTTGCCCCGGGGGATTTCTGCAACTGCTTTATCCAGCTCTTTCAATTGAGGGCTGTTGGAGACCTCTTCATTATATAATTCTTCAAGCAGATCTTCTGCGCCCCTGCTCTTGGATATGATTTCAGTAACAGGGTAACTGTTGTCCTGTAAAGCTTTTGGCGTTTCGGGCTGGGGCTCAGCCTGGTGTTGCCGCTGGTTATTTTTGCAGGCAAATAAGCCCAGGCACAGTAGAATAATGATTACATTAAGTTTATTCATACATTTTTGTTTATAAGAATGATTCAGGAAGGTTGTTTTTCCACAAGAAGTATTCATGGTTTTTTACCTGAACTGTACAGCCTGCACCACATTCACTTTTTTTATCAGCAGTGTGGGAATGATAAGGGTGGCCATACAGATGATAAATGTAATGATGTTTACCGCCAGTACCTGCCACCAGTTAATGTCTACAGCTGCCGTGGAAATAAAATAAGCCTGTTCGTTTAATTTGATAAAGCCGGTTTTTTGCTGCAGCAGGCAAATGCCAATGCCGATGGCCGTGCCCAGCAGGATGCCGGTTAAAGCAATAAAAGAAGTGTTGTATAAGAAGATTCCCCGGATAGAAGAATCGGCAGCGCCAAGTGCCTTCAATACGCCCGTCATGCGCACTCTTTCCAGCACAAGGATGATAAGACAGGTAATGAGGTTCACGGCTGCTACAATGATCATAATGGCAATAAGGATGTTCCTGATCTGGCCCTGCAGCCCCAACCAGTCGAAAATGTTTGGATAAATTTCTTTAATGCTCCGGCTATACCAGCTTTGCGGCAATTCATTATAAATAAGTGAAGCTACCGTATCTGTTTCTTTATAGTCTTTTAAATAGAGTTCGTATCCTGCAATGTCGGTAGGGCCCCAGTTGTTCAGGCGGCGAATGAGATCGATATCTGCTATAGCAAAATTTTTATCATACTCTTCCAGGCCCGTTTTAAAAAGTCCTGCCACTTTAAGTTTGCGTGCGGTTTTACTGCCATCTTCCCGGAAGAAGTATACCAGCAGGTCGTCTCCCGGCTTTATGTTAAGTTTATCGGCTGTATAAGTGCTGATGTCAATTTCTTTACTGTAGCTACTGTCGGCAAATGAAAGCCAGCGGCCTTTTTGTAAAAATCCCTGCATACGGCCAAAATTGAATTTGCCGTCCACCCCCTTCAGCAGCACACTTTCTATATCTGTATTGTATTTGAGTATGGCCGATTTGGTGGCGTATATTTCAACCCCCGATACCATGGGCAGGCTGCGCAGGTAATGCTCAACGCTGTCGTTTTCGGGTACGGGATATTCCTCTGCTATATCAGCCCTGTTTCCAAGGGTTTGCTGAACCCTGATATGCCCCCAAAAGCTGAATACCTTGTTGCTGATGATATTTTGAAAACCGTTTGCAAAACTCAGGGCAACGATCATTACTGCCACACTCAGGGCCGTGGCCCCAATGGCAAGCCCGATAATAAAGCGGCTGAAGGTTTGCTGCTTTACAGATGCCATGCGTTTGGCTATGAAATACGGGAGGTTCAAAACTGCATTATTTTCGTACCTTTCAAAAATAAATGAATTTGTGCGATTCCATGAAAATACATCGGCAACTTACAGTTTTTCTCCCGGTTTTATTTTCTTTAACCTTTGTGCAGTTGAATGCCCAGGTGGTTGAAAAAATATATAAACCTTATATCGCCACGGCCCAGTTATATGGGTACGGAAACCAGCAGCAGCTGCCGGTATATAAGCTCAACAGTACAGACAGGTTGCAGCTGGAGTTTGATGATATGGAAGGAAGCCTTAAGAATTACTACTATACCTTTATGCTATGTGATTATGACTGGAAGCAGGTAAATCTTAATCCGTTTGATTATATAAAGGGCTTTACGCAGAACCGCATTACCACTTACAGGTATTCGTCCATTGCATTTACAAAATATACACATTACCAGGCCGTGCTGCCCGACAGAAATTCAGTTCCCACCCGCTCTGGCAATTACCTGCTGAAAGTTTTTTTAGATGGGGATACATCCAAACTGGTTTTTACCAAACAGCTGCTGGTGGTGGAATCCAAAACACTTGTTACGGCAAGAGTGGCGCAGGCCATGAGTCCCCAATATTTTAAAACTCACCAGCGGCTCGATCTTTCTGTAATGCTTTCAAAAGACCTGAATGCATTCAGCGTTGTACAGCAGGTAAAGACCGTGGTATTGCAAAATAACCGCTGGGATATTGCTCAAAGAGATATAATGCCGTCTTTTAACAGGGGAAATGAACTTATTTACAGTATGGAAAACGTGGGACTTTTTCCTGCCGGTAAAGAATGGCGATGGCTTGACCTGCGGAGTTTCCGTCTGCAAAGCGACCGGGTAGACAGTGCCCATTACAGCAAAACAAGTACAGAAATATTTTTAAAGCCCGATGTTGACCGCAGTGCCCAGCGCTATGTATATTTTCCGGATTATAACGGCATGTACAATGTTATGACTTACGAAAGCATCAATCCTTTCTGGCAGGGCGATTATGCCACGGTTCATTTCAATTTTGCACCGCCCAATGGAGAAATGTATAAGGGCTGGAGCTTATATTTATCGGCTGCATTTACCGGCTATGCACTCAATGAGCAATGGAAAATGTCATTTAATGAAGCAAGCCGTTTTTATGAATGCACAGCTTTTATGAAACAGGGGTATTATAATTATCAATATGTATTGGTAAATGATGCCAACCCTTTGGAGAAAAAAGTACTGGAGGGCAATTATTGGGAGACCGAAAACAATTATACTGTACTTGTTTACTACAAATCTTTTACCGACAGGGTGGACCAGTTGATCGGGATCAGCGAAATTGATTCTCGTACCGACCGGCCCGGATTTAGTTTTTGATTTTACAATTTATTTTTACCCGTTTTTGCCTATATTTGCGGCCGGCAAGTCTTATACGACCAGCTCCTGCTGAACTCCCCCAGGACCGGAAGGTAGCAAGGGTAGGTGGTTGAGCGGTGCGATGTAAGTAACTTGCCGTTTTTTATTTTCGATTGAAGATTTAATATTGAAGATTTTCAAGCTTGCACAACTTTGCCGCTTAGCATATATTTTTTTATTTTTATATATATAATTTGATGAGTAAGTTTGTTACTTATTTATATGTATAAAACGTGTTTATGAATTCTAAACAACTTGAAGGCAGGTTGAGACAGCTTGCTTACCGGATTGTTGTTATGTGCGAAAGCCTTCCCTCTACTAAAATATCCGGAATTATTGAGAAACAAATTCTGCGTTCGGCATTCTCCGCTGCAGCAAATTACCGGGCAGCTTGTAAGGGGATGACAAGAAAGTCTTTTATAGCTAAATTGAGTATTGCTTTTGAAGAAGCAGATGAAACTTTGTTCTGGCTTGAAGTAATTGAAGATTTAAAACTTCTTCAACCCAAAAAGTTAACTTTGTTGAAAGACGAAGCTTATGAACTATCAAGTATTTTGGGTTCATCAAGAAAGACGCTGCAAAAAACCAGCAAGGTATCTGTCGAGAAATAATCTTAAATATTAAATCTTAAATATTAAATCTTAATTCTTTTTATGAAATTTTTCATCGATACGGCAAACCTCGCCCAAATTAAAGAAGCAAACGACCTGGGTATTTTAGATGGTGCAACCACCAACCCCTCGCTGATGGCCAAAGAAGGTATCAAAGGAAAAGAGGCTGTTGAAAAACATTATGTAGATATCTGTAATATGGTAAACGGCGATATCAGCGCCGAAGTTCTTTCTACCGATTTTGAAGGCATGGTGGAAGAAGGAAAAAAACTGGCTTCCCTGCATAAAAATATTGTGGTAAAAATTCCTATGATCAAAGACGGCATTAAAGCCCTCAAATGGTTTACCGATAATGGCATTAAAACAAACTGCACCCTGGTATTTTCTGCAGGGCAGGCGATACTTGCCGCAAAAGCAGGTGCCAGCTATGTTTCGCCTTTTATTGGCCGTATAGACGATAGCGGATGGGATGGTATGGAGCTCATTCACCAGTTGAGGCAGATATATTCTGTTCAGGGATATAAAACCGAAATACTGGCGGCATCCATACGCAACCCCAATCATATCATCAAATGTGCCGAAGCCGGTGCCGATGTGTGTACCTGCCCGCTCGATTCTATCCTTGGTTTATTGAAACATCCATTAACTGATATTGGCCTGGCCAAGTTTTTGGAAGATGCAAAGAAGTTTGCATAAGGTTGTTTCCTGAAATTATCGTAAAGTCGGGGATTGCCCGGCTTTTTTTATGGGGTAAACCGCATGCTTATCGTAATTCTTCTACAAAGCAACTGTATGGTATAAGTTACCTTGGGGTACTTATTTTACCACTACCTAAAACTTTTACTATGAAACAGATTCTTTCCTTCGTAATTGTATTATTCTTTTTATTTAATGTTCATTATGCTAATGGGCAGAATTGCGGCTGCGTTGCACCTCCACAGATCTGCGAGAAAAATATTGTGACCGATTTTAATGCCACCACCAGTAATGCCCAGTTCGCTTTTGAAAGAGCTTCTCAATTTATTAACCAGCGGGGAGGTTATGTGAAGCTTATTATTCCATCAGGCACTTACCTTGTTGGGAAACAAAATTTGACACCTACTTCCTCCGAGTGGCTATTTGAGGGAGTGCCGGTACTAAACCTTAAGGCATGTACAAAAGTTGAGATTGTTGGTGTGGGTCCTACCCGCCCAGTGTTGAAGTTTTTTGATAAAATGTATTTTGGCATGTTTGATAAAACCTGTTTTACTCCAATTCAAACAAGCGATCAATCTTATTCAGCACATGTTGGACATGCAATTAAAATTTCACAAAATGCATCGGAAATAAATGTACATAATCTTACATTAGATGGCAATGTGTACAATTTTAACTTCGGGGGGACCTGGGGAGCAGGAGCCAATCCCTACGAGCGGGAACATGATGGCATAATCGTTGAGGATGCAAATCACTTGAGTTTTGCGGATATGGAAATTAAAAATTTTGGTAGAGATGGAATACTGATACTAGATAACTTTAATATTAACCAAACTATTAAAACCAATACGATTAATATTAATAATGTAGTAGTAAATGCATCGGGGAGGAATGGATTGACTTGGGGCGGCGGGCATTACCTGTACGTTCAAAACTCCACATTTAAAAACTCTTCTACAGGTTTTATTGTTACAAACCCTGGAGCAGGGGTAGATATAGAACCTGAATGGTCAAGTAATTGCCAATATGGCTATTTTACCAATTGTGTAATTGATAATAATGCTGGATATGGGTTATCTAATGGTGGCCCAGAAATAATGATGACATCGCCTACGACTGCAAATGTCTATTTTTCTCAATCAACCATAATTGGAAGAACTAATTATGCAGGGTTTACCGGAAGGGTTGTTAATTTAAATTTTGATTACTGTAATATATATGGTAAGTATCAAGTTTCTCACAATTCTGATAACTTAGTAGTTAATAATGACCTGGCTACTCACTTTCGAAATTGTTATTTTAGTGATTGTTACAATGGCCAACAAATGATGATTCCTGCGGCTGATCCACAGTTTCTTATTGCGATTACCGCAAAAAGAACTTTAATTGATCAATGTACTGTTAAGAGCTATTTTTACCCAACTTATATCATTAGTCCTGGTAATGTACCATGTCCAACTGATGCTTCGAGACCAGTGATTCAAAGAAGTAATTTTTATTCTTATTTGGCAAGTACGCCACTATTCAGTAATATGGCAGGGCAAGCGAGTAAGACGCTATTTTCAGTTAATAATTTTTATTGTAAAGCGCCCGTAAGTTTTTTATTTAACATTAATTATGGACAATATTGTAATTCAACTGATGGCCCAAATATAGAATACCCTCTAACAGGAAATTTACCTCTTTGCACTGCTTCAGGAAGAATAGTAAACAGCCCTACTCTTTATAATTATGTTTTAACCAAACCTGCTGACCCCAAAAAATAGCGGATAAATAATTATTTTTTTTAGTAAGGATAAGGCAGCATTCATCAAAAGATGCTGTCTTATTTTTATTATTTGCAAAATAATCTGCATATCTGCGGCCAACCAGCTTATCTTTTCAACAAAGCATCGATCCTCGCTGCCAGTTTTTCTGCATTGGGCAGCATGGCTTTTTCGAGGATCATATTCATGGGAACCGCAGGCAGGTCCAGTGCACCCAATACTTCCACGGCTGCATCTAAATGGCTGAAGCAGGCTTTTGATATCCGTCCTGCAAGTGCTTCGGCAAAAGAATTGTTTTGCTGCTCTTCTGTAAGCACCAGGCATTTGCCGTGTTTTTTTGCGCTGGCAAAAATCAGTTCTTCATCCAGTGGGTATAAACTGCGCAGGTCGATGATCTCAATATTTCCGGCAAAATTTTTAGCGGCAGCTTTGGCCCAGTAAACGCCCATGCCATAGGTAATAATGCAACAGCTTTCTCCTGTTGCCAGTTTTTCTTCATCTGCCTGCAAAACAATATTTCCTTTTCCCAGGGGCAATATATAATCCCTGCCGGGTTCTGTTTGTTTGGCCTCTTCTGTGCCCGGCACTTTGCTCCAGTACAATCCTTTGTGCTCGAGCATTACCACCGGGTTGGGATCGTAAAAGGCAGCTTTCATTAATCCTTTCATATCTGCTGCATTGCTGGGGTACACTACTTTAATTCCTTTAATGGTAAGTAAGGTGCTTTCCACGTTTCCGCTATGGTAAGGGCCACCACCACCATAAGCACCAACAGGCACCCGTATCAATGTTTGCACCGGAAACTTACCGCAGCTCAGGTAACAGCTTTTCGAAATTTCTGTCACCAGTTGGTTCAGGCCCGGATAAATATAATCGGCAAACTGCACTTCCACTATGGGCTTTAAACCAACAGCACTCATACCTACGGTAGATCCGATGATGTAGGCTTCCTGTATGGCTGTATTGAAAACACGCAGATCGCCAAACTGCTCGGCAAGCGTGGCTGCTTCCCTGAAAACACCACCCAACCTGCGTCCTACATCCTGGCCATAGAGCAATGCTTCGGGATTTTCTTCCATTATTTCCCTGATGGCAAAAAGGGCCGCATCCACCATTAATACTTTTTCTTTGTTTGCAGGTGCCCGTTCGCCTTTTTCTTCCACAACCGGACTTTCAGCAAAAACATATTTTGATACAGATGCCGCATCCGGTTCGGGTGCAGCCACCGCCATTTCAAACGATGATTTTATAAATGCATCCATTTCTCCGGCTGTATGTTCCAGGTCTTCGGCGGCATAACCCATGTCGGTCAAACGGGTTTTCAGTTTTAACAGCGGATCGTTAAGACTGTGTTTTTGGAGGTCTTCTTCGCTGCGGTAAAATTCTTTTCTTACACCACTGGTATGATGCCCCAGTAGCGGCACTTGCGCATGCACCAGCCAGGGCCTTCTTGTTGTACGTACATCGGCGATGGTTTGCTTCATTACCGAAAAACTTTTTTCAAAATCGCTGCCATCCACATTTACCCGGTTAATGCCTTTAAATCCTTCTATAAATTCAAAAGCAGTGGCCGTTCTTGCTTCTTCACGGCTAACACTAATGCCCCAGTCGTTATCCTGAACCAGGTAAATAATGGGCAGTTGATGCAGGGCGGCAAACTGAAATGCCTCACTTACTTCGCCTTCGGTTACAGATGCATCGCCCAGCGAACAGATCACTACCGGCATTTCATCGGCTGGTCCTTTTTTTAGCAGGGCAGACCTTGTTCTTTCTAAAAATTTTATGCCTTGTGCAATACCCGTTGTTGGGATCACCTGCATGCCGGTGGCACTGCTTTGATGAATGATCGTAGGTTTATCGTGCCCGCGGTAATTCGGATGGTTATAATATTCCCTGCCGCCGGTAAAAATATCATCTCCTTTTGCCAGCAACTGCAGCATCAGGGTATAGGGTTCAAAGCCAAGCCCCAGCATCATGCTTTCATCGCGGTAATAAGGGCTTACATAATCGCATGGTAACAGGTTAAAAGCAGTGGCAAGCTGTATAGCTTCGTGCCCGCGGCTGGTGCTGTGTACATATTTACAGGTTTGCCTGTTGGCCTCGTAAATGTCTGCCATGGCTTTTGCCGTACACATCAGCCTGTAAGTATGAAGAAGAAATTCGTTGGTCAAGCAAAAAAATTTGTGATAGCACAAAAATAGAGTTTTTGGAGCATCAGCGGCAGTACAAATCCGGTTTATGGTTTTCCGGCTCTGTTCACTCTGTATGCAGGCCCCGGGGCTGTGCCGTGCTGCAGAGCCATAACAATTGCTATAAACTTTCTTTTATAAGTACGATCCGGTTCCTGTCGGCACGGTATATCTTTTCAAAATATTCGGCCAGCGCCTTAGCGTCGGAAGGTGCATGACGGCCGCTGTTACGTTCGTTTTTTCGGATATAAATGATCTTATTGTCTTTAAAACTGCTGTAGGAACTGTATTTCCCAAACTTTGTTTCGATGCTCACTGCTGCAGGTATCGATTCGGCTTTATAACCTGCCGGAACTGTAATTTCCACACTGTCGATATCGGCATAAGGGGTTCTTAATAAAATATCATGTTTCCTTTTTTCTGCATCTTTTAACCTTGCTTTTGACTGGTTAAACATGTTAGGATTTATAAAAAGCCTTTTGCCACTGACAGATGCATAATTATTGGCCTTTATCTGCAGCATTTCTGTCATTACCGGGAGTTTGCTTTTTTCTTCCCTGTATTCAAATTTCAGCAGGTCGTAAGATGGCAGCGATAATTCTTCTTTAAGGTATTGCTCTACCCGCTCTTTTGGCAATGCATTATTAAAGCCATGAATATCGTCCTGTTGCTCTGCCCTGAAAAGCGTATGAATATCGGCAACGATATCGCCGTTCTCAGAAAGTTTTGCAGATATTTTTCTTGCCTGCAGGTTATCTTCTTTAGTATACACGGGTGTTCTTACAATTGTTCCACCGGCCTCGTCAATCAACAGGGCCATACGGTTGCCGGTAAAACTTCCCATATAATTACATGCCACGGTTTGGCTCGTGCATTCAAGCCAGGTGCTGTCTTTAGCAAAGGGCACACAAACAACAATATGGTTGAACTGGTTCATGGGAAAATCGGCTAAAATAGGTTCCTCATCGTCTCCCGCCCTGATGAGGCTGTAATGAGCTTTTATGCCTGCTTCTTTCAGCAATGCACACATGAAGTTACTCAGTGCCTTACAATCGCCATATCCTTTTGACGCTACAAAGTTGGCGTCAAAGGGTTGCCATCCGCCCAGGCCGAGCTGTATGCTGATATAATGCGTGGAGCGCTGCAAGTATTCATATAATACTTTTACTTTTTCCTGTTGGGTGCCAAGCCCGTTCACCAGTTCATGCACTTTTGTTTTAACTGCATCGGGCAGTTCATCTTTTCCTTTATTGAGGCTGTAGATGAATTTTCCATATTCCTGCCAGCTCGACATATTGCCGGGATAGCCGTCAATTTCAAAGGTTTCGGGTGCAAGAAACACCGTGGGTGTAAGTTCATGCCACGATGGTCTGTAGCTTTCCTCTTCATAAGCGGCTACCTGCTCAAGCGTCCAGGAATAATATTTTGATTTCTTTTCGGTTCTCAGCAAAGGCTCGCCGGTATAATTGAATGCTTTATAGCGCAGTATATAGTCGGGCGGTGTTTCAACAGTTAAACTGCTTTTTTCGAGTGAAATATATTCATCTTCCAGCGGCATCCAGTGCGGCAGGTAAAAAATGCCGTTCATCTCTTCTTCCATCTCGTATTCAACCGTATAAGGGTAGATCTGCCAATTGAAATTATGGAGTTTATAACGTGAGTCGTCGGCAAAAGCCGCATCCGGATTGCCGGTGATATCCTGCACCTCGTTTTTTTTGAGGGATTTTATTTTTCTTCCCGAAGCATCATAGAGGGTGCCTTCAATAGAACGTATGCGGATGAATTTATCGTAGTGCGACAACAACTGGGCATGCTTATCTGCTGCTGCATTCAACAGTGTAATGGCATATTTCGTTTTTACAACGGCATGCTTTTCACTTTTTATTTCCACGTTCATGTCGGAATAACGGATCACTGCATTGGCCCTGTCGGTTAATTGGGAAGCAATATTGGCAACGGCAAAGGGGTTTTGTGCTTTGCTCCAAAGCAGGGTGCTGTTGAAAAAGGCCAGGACTAAAATGTATTTTTTCATGGTTATTTCTTTTTGAATACGATCTGTTCTGCATGTTTTTTTACAATGTAATCGAAAAATCCCCGCAGCGATTCGTATTCGTCGGGAAGAAAATAAGTTTTATTCACCGTCAGGCGGCTCCTGATGCTGATTTCTGTATCTGTTTTTGAAACAAGGTATTCGTACTTTCCTTCATTTTCGTTGTAAGATACTTTCTCCGATTTTGGAGCCTCGTCAATCATGTAACCGTCTGGCACCTGTACCTGCAGCTGGTAGGTTTCGTCAATTTTATAGGGCAGTTCTACCGGATATTTTCTTTCGGCCGATTTAAAATAATTCTCCCGCAGGCCTTCTTTAATAATGGGACTCAGGTAGATTATATTGCCGTTGTCGGGCCTTTCCACCTTAAGGGAATAACTGATCTTAACAGATTTGTCATACTCTTCAAGCCGTTCGAGATTGAAATTGGAAGCAACAAAATCACCTGTGTAGCTTTCTGCCAGTTCTTTTTCGAAAGCCGCTTTTCCTTTTTCCTGTATTTTTTTCCGGGTATCTATCGATTGGTAGTATCCGGGGTAAGTAGTAACGAAACCGCTCCAGGCTTGTTTTGATGACAGGTCATTCATCAGTACAATATTGGTGGCTTTGGCTTCGCTTAACATATCGGCAGTAAGGTTTTCCATCACCGGCGGGTTTCCTATAGTACGTGCCGAACCATTATAACAGTAGTAGGGAAGTTTATTGAAACCCGAATATGGTTCGCTTGCATCAAGGTAATAATTCGTATTTTCAATTTTCACTTTTGCAACCACGTAATTGAACCTGCCAAGTATGGGATAAAGCGGGTTGGCAAAACCATTGCTGCGTGTACTCAGCAGTACCGGGTAGGCATCAAGGCCCTCATGTTTGAGTATGGCCACCAGCAGCAGGTTTATATCGGGTACATAACCGCTTTTACTTTTAAACGTTTCCTTCATTTTTTGCGACAGGCGTACGCCTCTCTCCCCCTTACTTTTAAAATTTTTCTGAACATAAGAGAATATCTTCCCCGCAAGGTCGAGCAGGTCTTTTGCTTCGGACTTAAAAGAACTTATTTCACTGCCTATCCAGTTATTGGCATTGTTTAACTGTTCTCCAAAATCTTCATCCTTCATGAGTTCGTTTGTTACAGTTTCCCAGGATGATATTATGTTTTTATAAGGCGAGTTTGGAAAGTTATAGCCCGATAACTGGAATTCTATCCGGGAGATATAATTGTTCAGCGTGGAAGTGAATTTTTCTTCCCGCAGCGGTTCCACATTTGTAAGTACCCACCTGTTAACCGAATTGTTTGATGATATGCTGTACAGGTCGTCCCGTCCGAATGCGGTTTCGCTTCGTTCCCTTACCATGTAATTGGTAAACTTTTCTGTTACATCGTGAATGTGAAATTCCCTGGAACCCTGGGTAAGAAAAACATAATCAAAAAACTGGGGCTTATCCAGCCGGTATTCGCTCCATATCCTGGGATATTTTCCCTGGAAACTCCAGGGCTGCAGGTTAAAGAGAAAATCAGATTTCACCTCGTACATATATTCAATGATGGAACCGTCTTTTACGGCAGGAAGCGTAAATTTTTTTACAAAATGGTTCTTGTCCAGTTTATCCTGGAATACTGCATCCTTATCCATTTTTGTTTCCACCACTTTACCATCTTCCAGGTTATAAGTGTAAGCCCTGAGCGACTCTAATTTTTCTTCTCCATCAGTTTTGGAGGATATGTACAAGGGGATATCTACCGTGGCAAGATCTATTCCTTTTTTATTGAAAATTTTCACTCTCCTGTGATGTTTGTATACCAGGCTGAACCAGCCCTTATCATTTCCTACAAAAGCACTTTCACCGATATCGGCAATGATTACTGCGCCGTAAGAAGTATCTGAAACCGGGTTATTAATGGTAAAGTCGGCAGGAGATATTTTTCCAAATTTTAGGCCGGCATCTTTTTGGGCTTTCAGGGAAAAGCAAACAAGTACTGCCAGGAGTACGGCCAAGGGTTTCGGTGACATGTCTTTTAGTTTTGGTTAATCTAAAGTACAAATTTCAACCATGTGGGCAAATAATTTAATGAGCAATATCATATATTAATTAATTGCGTATATAGTATGGGAATACAAATGTTAGGATTTTCTCCTGGTCAGGAGAGGCACCTTTTATACAATTGCACGGTATTTTCCAGACCTAAATAAATGGCATCACATACCAGGGCATGGCCGATAGAAACCTCGAGCAGCCCGGGTATATGATCATAAAAATATTTAAGGTTGTGCAGGTCCAGGTCGTGCCCGGCATTAATGCCCAGCTCAAGTTCGAGTGCTTTTTGAGCGGCTGCAACATACGGCGCAATTGCCTTTTCTTTATTGCCGGCAACAAACTGGCTGGCATAGCTTTCTGTATACAATTCAATACGGTCTGTTCCGGTGGTTTTGGCCGCTTCGATCATTTCGGTAACGGGATCAACAAAAATGGAAACACGGATGCCGGCATTTTTAAAAACTGCTATGATGTTTTTCAGGTATTGCTGATGCACGATTGTGTTCCAGCCATGATTGCTGGTGAGCTGACCTTCAGCATCAGGCACAAGTGTTACCTGTGTAGGTTTGTTTTGCAGAACAAGATCTACAAATTTTTGTTCAGTAGGATTACCCTCAATGTTAAATTCTGTTGTTACCGTTTTTTTGAGTTCATAAACATCGGCATAACGAATATGCCGTTCATCGGGGCGTGGGTGAACAGTGATGCCATCGGCACCAAAGCGTTCAATATCTTTTGCAGATTTTACCAGGTTGGGGTTATTGTGGCCGCGGCTGTTGCGCAGGGTTGCCAGTTTATTGATATTTACAGAAAGCTTTGTCAATGCTATTTTCCTGTAAAGATAAGCAGGAACTTAATTTTGTGTTTCGCAGGTAATGTATTTCCTGTTTTTATTTCATAACTTCAATTCCAGTTAAAACTTTTAATATCATGGGCGGATTCCAGGTAAAACAGCATCCCAAAAAATACGATGTGGTAATTGTGGGCAGCGGCGCAGGCGGCGGCATGGCGGCCTACCAGCTCAGCAAGGCCGGCCTCAAGGTTTGCATCATTGAAGCAGGGGCACAGTATGATCCGCAGAAAAACATCACGCAGCTTAAATGGCCATATGAAAGTCCGCGCCGTGGTGCCAGCACAAAATTCAGACCTTTTGGCGATTTTGATGCCTGCTATTACGGATGGGAAGTGGAAGGTGAACCATTTACAAAGGAAGAAGGCACCGACTGGATGTGGTGGCGTGCCCGCATGCTGGGTGGCCGTACCAACCACTGGGGCCGCATATCGCTTCGTTTCGGGCCTAAAGATTTTAAACGAAAAAGTATCGACGGCCTTGGCGACGACTGGCCGATAAGTTACGATGAAGTGAAACCTTATTATGATGCTATTGATAAATTCATTGGCATTTTTGGGAGCGAAGAAGGAATGGAAAATGAACCCGATGGTATCTTTCTTCCGCCACCCAAACCAAGATTGCATGAACTGATGATCAAAAAAGGCGCTGCGGCATCCAGTGTGCCGGTAATCCCTTCAAGATTATCTATCCTTACAAAAAAGATCAACGACGACCGCGGTGTTTGCTTTTTTTGCGGGCAATGCTACCGAAACTGCAGTATGGCCAAGGCCGATTTTTCTTCTACCAATGTGCTGATCTATCCTGCACTTAAAACCGGTAATGTAGACATCATTGCCAATGCCATGGCAAGAGAAGTAATTACCGATAAAGAGGGAAAGGCCACGGCTGTTTCTTATGTAGATAAAACTGATATGCAGGAATACCAGGTGCAGGGAAAAATTATTGTACTGGCAGCCAGTACCTGCGAAACTGCCCGGCTCCTCCTCAATTCAAAATCGGCAAGGCATCCAAACGGGCTTGCAAACAACAGCGATGTGGTGGGCCGCTACCTGCACGACAGTACCGGCGCTGCCATTGGAGGCGTTATTCCAGAATTGTTTGGGCGTAAACGCTACAATGAAGATGGGGTGGGTGGAAGCCATATATATACACCCTGGTGGCTCGACAATAAAAAACTGGATTTTCCGCGGGGCTATCATATTGAGTATTGGGGCGGGCAGGGCATGCCATCTTATGGCTTCAACTGGGGCGTGGAAAGCCTCAACGGAAAATACCTGGTTAACGGAAAGAAAAAAGAAGCAGGTGGCTATGGCAGCTCACTTAAAGAAGACAGCCGGTTTTTTTATGGGGCAAGTGTGGGTATGGCAGGCCGCGGCGAAGCCATACCACAGTACGATAATACCTGCCTGATAGATGAGAATACCGTTGACCGCTACGGCATTCCTGTACTGAAATTCAATGTAAAATGGACCGAGCATGAAATTAAGCAGGCCAAGCACATGAAAGAAACCTTTAAGGAGATCATGCATAATATGGGAGCGGTGGTTACCTGGGGAGGCGATGATAATGAAAAGAATAACTGGGGGCTGAGCAAGCCGGGAGAAATCATTCATGAGGCAGGGACAGTTAGGATGGGGAATGACCCTAAAAAAAGTGCTTTAAACAAATTTAACCAGGCACATGATTGTAAAAATCTATTTGTAGTGGATGGAAGTGCTTTTGTGAGCCAGGCCGATAAAAATATCACCTGGACGATACTTGCCCTGAGTATGCGTGCGAGCGAATATATGGTGAGTGAACTGAAAAAGGGGAATTTGTAAGAGAAAGGATGAGGATACAAGATGCGGGATACAGGATACAGGATGCGGGATACCGGATATAAGATAAATGATGGAGGATATGAATAACTATTAACTATTACACTGAACTATATGGATCGTAGAAAATCAATTAAAGCAATCGCTCTCGGAACACTCACTGCAGGTGCATTGCTTGATGCATGTAAGCCTGCAGAAAATGAAAAACCGGCAGTTGCTGATGCACAAAAATTTGATGCGGCAAAATTTCCGCTCGACCGTGCAAAGGAAGAATTGAAACGGGAGAATGAACTGCTTGCTGAAACATTCTTTACAAAAGAAGAAATGGCATCACTTACTATTCTTTGCGATATTATTATTCCAAAGGATGAAGTGAGCGGCAGCGCTTCTGACGCAGGCGTTCCGGATTTTATTGAATTTATGGTAAAAGATAAACCCGAGCTTCAGTTGCCCATGCGGGGCGGGCTGCGTTGGATGGATATGGAATGCCTCAAAAGATTCAACCATTCTTTTACTGCCTGTACCGATGAGGAGCGCATCAAACTGGCAGATGATATCGCTTACCCCGATAAGGCAAAACCTGCGATGAAAGCCGGTGTAAAATTTTTCAGTCTTGCCAGGAACCTTACCCTGAGCGGTTTTTACACATCCAAAACAGGCATAGAAGACCTGGGTTATGCAGGCAATAAACCCAACCAGTGGAATGGCGTGCCTGCAGATATTTTAAAGCAATATGGATTGGCTTATTCGGAAAGGGAATTGAAAGAGTGTGTAAATTTTGATAAACCATAAATTGATCTCACAAAAAAATCAAGGTGTTTATGTTTTTTTATCCATCAGTTTGCGGATGGCCACCGAACTTAATACGGCGCCAAAGCTGGCGGGGAGGTAGGACATGGTGCCGTAGGCAGATTTTTTAAAATTAGTTCCATCGGTAAGCATCAGGCTTTCTTTGATGGGCTCTTCTGGCGAAAACACAACTTTAAAATTTTTCCTGATACCTTCTTTCCTCAACACTTTTCTTACCTGCTGCGCAAAAGGGCAGTTCCTTGTTTTCCATATATCGGTTACTTTCAATTGAGTGGGATCAAGTTTGGCGCCGGCACCCATACTGCTAACAAATGGTATTTTATGCCTGAGTGCGGCTTTAATAAAAGTGAGTTTTGGTGTAAAGCTGTCGATGGCTTCAATGATATAATCCGGTTTGCGGTCAAAAAGTTGTTCCACCATTTCGGGGCGTACAAATTCTTTTACCACGTTCAGTTTCAGTTCCGGGTTGATGGCCGATAAGCGCTCGGCCATGATCGCAGCTTTGTACTCCCCGTGATTGGTGGCCAGTGCAGGCAGTTGACGGTTGCGGTTGGTGGGGTCAACGGTATCTCCGTCAATGATCGTCATTTCTCCCACCCCGGCACGGCAGATGAATTCTGCTGCAAAGGACCCCACGCCTCCCATGCCCACCACCATTACATGAGAACCGATAAGGTTGTTCAGCCTTTCTTCGCCGATCAATAATTTTGTACGCCCAAGCCAGGCTGTATCTTTCATCGCACAGGTATTTTAAATACTTTTTCGAAATTAAATTGCAGCTGCATTATCAGCTCATGCATCGGCATCGATTTTACATCGGCAGCCAGCTCATATATTTTTTCAATTTCCATATCGCTGTCATCTGTTTCAAGAAAAAAACGGTCAACCGGTGTTTGAAAAAAAACTTCCTGCACCTGCAGTTGTTCCAGCCCTTTGCCAAACGAAAGCCATTGCCCGGAGCCGAGTATCTTTTCAGCCATATTCCAGTTCCTGTTATATCCATGAAATATCACGGTTTGCCTGTTTTGCAATTTCAGCAGCATTTGTAAAATTTCTTCATGTGCCCGAACACAATGGATGATAAGGGGCTTGCCGGTATTGTTTGCCAGTATCACCTGCTCTGCAAAAGCCTGTTGCTGCATGCTCCAGTTGGTAATGCAGGTACGGTCGAGCCCGCATTCGCCAATGGCCAGGGCATGGCTGTTGGAAACCGCCTTTTCGAGCAACATAAAATGATTTGGCCACTCTTCTGTAATATACCAGGGATGCAGGCCTGCAGAAAAAAAAGTTTTGGGGTGGTTGGCAAAATCATTAAAAACGTTGCGGATGGCCATCACGTTTCCTTTTACCGGCTTGTGCGTATGTAAATTGATATACAACGATTACTGCAGTTAATATTTTCAAAAATAATACTTGTTAACAGTAATAGCTAAGAGTTGCGCAATTCTGATAAAATAAAAAACCCCGCTTTTTGAACGGGGTTTTTAAAAATATTCTGTAAAATCAATTTTTAGGCGAATCCGGGGCAACTTGTGTACCTGGCATGGTAGTGGTTGCCGGAGCTGTTTGCTGTTTTGGCTGCGGGGCAGAAGACGGAGCCGATTTGATGAGGTCGTCTGATGCTTTCCCATCTTTTGGAATAAAGGCAGGCGAAATGAGGCAGAGAACGCCAACGATCGCTGCAAAGATCCAGGTGCCCTTTTCCAGTACATCGGTTGTTTGTTTTACGCCCATGAGCTGGTTGCCAAAACCGCCAAATGTGCCGGAAAGCCCGCCACCCTTAGGGTTTTGAATCAACACAATAAGGCCAAGCACTACAGATGCAATAATGATCAATATTCCAAATAACGTTAACATACTTTATTCTCCTTTTAAATTTTCAATTTTGGCTGCAAAGAAAGCACTTTTAGCAGGATTAAGCAAACTTAATTTTTGATAGGTTTCTATGGCTTTATCCCGCTTTCCCTGCTGTAAAAAAGCTTCCGCCATGGTTTCGGTTAAAATTTCCTGTTCCACATTACTTTTTTCGGCCATATTTTGTACGCTCACATCGAGCGGGGCGTCTGCAGATTGCCTGTTGTCGTGTACTTTTTTCATGGTTTTCAGCCATTCTGTAAAACTTTTTAACTGTTTGCCTAACTTATCGGTTATTTGTACTTCTTCACTCAATTTTATACCCTGTGAGGCAAAATAATCGGTGGTGTGCAGGGGCTCAAAAAGCCATTCCTGGGGTAATTTACCTGCCGAAGCTTCCGGAACTGCAGGCTGATTTTCGGCAGCGGCGGGCGGCGGAACTGTATTTTCTTCTGCCATTGTTTTTTTGGCGGGCAACGACGGTTCAATTTTTACAGCAGTTATCTCCGTTGTTGTTTTTTCGGCAACTGGGTGCGTGGCAAAAAAATGCTGTACCGCACCCGGAACCACGGGAATATCTTCCTCAACTGTCATCTGTGCCTGTTGTGGTGATGATGCAGGAGGAACAAATGCTGTTTCCTCAGCAATTTGTTCTGTTTCAGTAAAAGTTTCATTTTTTGTTGCAGTAACCGGCTCTTCGTTCACTGCTTCCGGAAAATGGATTGGCCCGGGTACAGCGGTTTCTTCCCCGGCTTCCCGGTTAAGCTGGTAATTGAGTAAAAAAGGGTTGTTGAAATGAAGATTGGCCAGCGCTGCCGTATGTTCATTTGTAATGCCATCCCGCTTTAGCCTGAAAAAATGAACAGGCGAAAACCAGGGATGATCCTCTGCTATTTTTTGCAACTGGTTACCGGTGCCATAATCCTGCAGGCCTGTTTTAAAAATATCCCTGAATAATTGTTGATGCGGCATGTTGATATTTTACCAGTTTGAAAATATTTTGTTGAATATTTCATCCACAAGGTCCGAAACAATGGTGGTATTCAGCTCCCGGTCTATATCCGAGAGCGATTTATCTCCTTTAAAATCGTAACTGCGGCTGAGATCTGTTTCGAAATTCTTTTTTTCGTCGAGCGAATTTTTAAAAATAAGATGAAAGCCCACGCTCAGTCGGTTGCCGGTATTGTTGTTGCCGCTCACACTTACCATGGTAACATAATACTGCGATACAAACCCGCTGATATCATAATGGGCATCATCGCTGTTGGTTTGCCGCAGGCGGGTGGTGCCAATTACCTTTTGCTTGAGTTTTTCGGTGAGTTCGGGACTCAGGCGTGTATTGATATATTGGGCCTTATTCTCTAAATAATTTACCCTGAAGGTCTTTACATCTACCGGAATGGGTGCCACATCTTTAAACCCGTATTTGCAGGTGGCAAAATTCATCATGCCAAAAAGAAATATCAGCGTAAGATGAAAAGTGATTTTATTTTTAAATCGGAACATGTTTTAAATATGATGCGGCAATGTAATTTTTTTTCATCATTACCAGTGTGGCCGGGTTTATTTTAACAGCAACTTACAAATCCTCAATATCATATTCTTTCAGTTTACGGTAAAGCGTGCGCTCACTGATGCCCAGGTCGAGGGATGCATCCCTTCTTTTTCCCCGGTGTTTTTTGAGCGCTTTTATGATGAGTTCTTTTTCTTTGTCCATAATGCTCAGCGATTCTTCCACTTCTTCATGCGCCTGTATGGTATCACTGCTGCGGTTGGGCAAAATAACAGGCGAATTGCTTTGTACATAATTGCTGCCATTGCCCATGCTGCTGATCTCCCGCAGGGAATTATCCTGGGTATAAACGGGCGCCTGCTGCGTCATGGCTGGGTTTTGTAAAATATCGAAGAACATTTTTTTAAGCTCGTTCACATCTTTCTTCATGTCGAAGAAAAGTTTATACAATATTTCCCGTTCATTGGCAAACTCCGACTGGCTTACATGGCCGGGGCCCGACGACAATACCGGGAGCCTGCTGTACTGGTGTTCGGGTATAAAATTCCTTAATTCATTTGCAGAAATATTTTTGTCTTTGCTCAACACAGATATTTGTTCAGCAATATTTTTCAGTTCCCGTACATTGCCGGGCCATGCATAATTGGTAAGCAGGTTACGGGCTTCTTCGTCGAGCTGTACCGATGTGGTCTTATACCTGTCGGCAAAATCGGCGGCAAATTTCCGGAACAGCAGGATGATGTCTTCCTTGCGGTCCCTGAGTGCGGGTACCCTGATGGGAACGGTATTGAGGCGGTAATACAGGTCTTCCCTGAATTTGCCGGTATGGGTGTATTCCAGCAGTTCTTTATTGGTGGCGGCTATTACACGTACATCGGTTTTTTGTACTTTACTGCTGCCCACCCTTATATATTCGCCGCTTTCGAGCACACGAAGCAGGCGGGCCTGGGTACCCAGCGGCAGTTCGCCTATTTCATCGAGAAAGATGGTGCCGCCGTTTACGGTTTCAAAATAACCTTTACGGCTGTCGGCTGCGCCGGTGAAAGAACCTTTTTCGTGACCAAATAATTCGGAGTCAATTGTGCCTTCGGGAATGGCACCGCAGTTTACCGCTATAAAAGGATTGTGCTTGCGAGACGAAAGGGCATGAATGATCTGTGAGAACACTTCCTTACCCACGCCGCTTTCTCCATTTATTAAAACGCTGAGGTCGGTATTGGCCACCTGTGCCGCCACACTAAGTGCATAGTTAAGTGCCGGCGAATTGCCGATGATCCCAAATCGGTTTTTAATTGATTGTAAGTCCATAATTATGGTATGGTTTCACCAATAAGTGTGCCTGCGGTACAATGTGTCACATTGACCATCACATACTGGCCTTTACTGTAATTTTTTTTAGGGAACACCACTACTTTGTTCTGGTCGTTCCTTCCGTACAATTGATCTTTATTTTTTTTGCTTTCTCCCTCAATGAGTACTTTAAATGTTTTGCCCACATCTTTCTGCATACTTTGTAAGGAATGGATGCGGTGAAGGTCTACCAGGTCCTGCAGGCGGCGTTTCTTGGTTTCGAGTGGTATATCATCTTCAAACCTTCGCTGGGCAAGGGTTCCGGGGCGTTCGCTGTAGTAGTACATGTAGGCAAGATCGTACTGGCAGTATTCCATCAGGCTTAAAGATGCGGCATGGTCTTCTTCCGTTTCTGTACAAAAACCGGCGATCATATCGGTGCTTAAACCACAGTTGGGCAGTAATTCCCTGATGCGGTCTACCCTGGCAATATACCATTCACGGCTGTAGGTTCGGTTCATCAATGAAAGCACCCTGCTGCTGCCACTCTGTACGGGCAGGTGAATATAATTACAGATATTTTCGTGCCGGGCAATGGTATGCAGCACTTCATCTGTTATGTCTTTTGGATGACTGGTGGAGAAACGCACCCTTAATTCGGGTGAAATTTTTGCTACCATTTCGAGGAGCATGGCAAATGATATGACGATATCTTTTTGTTCGTCGGCAAAATGGTAAGAATCCACATTTTGCCCAAGCAGGGTCACTTCCTTATACCCATCATTAAATAAGGCCTCACATTCCTGTACAATGCTGTTGACATCGCGGCTGCGCTCACGCCCCCGTGTAAATGGCACCACGCAAAATGAACACATATTATTACAGCCACGCATGATGCTTACAAAAGCGGTAACGCCATTGCTGTTTAACCTTATGGGCGAAATATCGGCATAGGTCTCTTCACGGCTCAGTAAAACATTCACGGCTTTTTGTCCGCCACCGGCTTCTTCAATAAGGGCCGGGAGGCTGCGGTAGGCATCTGGCCCCACCACTATATCAACCAGTTTTTCCTGCTCCAGTAAAGACTCTTTTAACCTTTCTGCCATGCAGCCCAGCACACCTACGAGCAGGCCGCGTTTTTGTTTTTTGTATTGCTTTAAAGCGTTAAGCCGGTTGCGCACCGTTTGTTCGGCCTTTTCTCTTATAGAACAGGTATTGATGAAGATGAGATCGGCATCCTCCGGATGGGTAGTGGCGCCAAATCCTTCATTTTGCAAAATAGAGGCCACTACTTCACTGTCGGCAAAATTCATAGCACAGCCATAGCTTTCTATATAGAAATGCTTTTGGTAGAGGTTGGCCGACAGATTTGCAGGTGAAAAAGCCTCACCCTGCCTGGCTTCATCCTGTGTTTCGCCTGTTAAAAATTGCTCCATCCTTTAATAAAATTCGGGGAGCAAATATACGAAGGATTGAACAAAAAATGACAGAGTGGCAGAGAAAAGGGCTTCCTCCCGGGTGCGGAGGCATTAATTTCTAATAAAATATTAATTTGCTGTTCCGTTTCAGAAAATAATATAACTTGCTATGAAATCATCAAGTACCACCCTTATTTATATTATTTTATGGCCGAAATAAAACGAATTAAGCCTCAGGAGTTACAGAATCATAAAGATATTATTCGGATTAACAAAAGCAGTATACATGTAAATGTGGTTGTAGCGACAGGCAAAGAAGGCGATTTTTTTGTATCGATTTCCCCATCATTGAATGTAAGTGGTTATGGAAAAACAAAAAGGGAATCAATGGAGTCTTTTTCTGAGAATATGGAAGTATTTTGTAGTGATTTAATGACCTTACCTAGGAAAAGAATTGAAATAGAACTTAGGAATGTGGGTTTTAAGAAGGAGAAGATGCAACATAAAAATTTCTCAAAAGTTTATGTTGATGAGAACGGAATTCTTCAAAACTTTGAAGAGGGAAGCTTAGAGACCAACATGTTAAAAGCTACCACGCCTGCTTAATTTCTTATGGTAACAACAGACCAGTGAAAACTAAAGATTGGGTATCATTTTTGGTAGCTCACAAATGTAAATACCTGCGTACCAAAGCTTCACATGATCATTATAAATGCCCTGGTTGTTTTCGGACAATTACTCATCGTGAAAAAGATAAGGAAATTCCCCCAACACATCTTCGTACAAATCTTTCTACTATGGGATTTAATCTCCAATGTCTATATGATTGGATAGAAAAAAATTGTTAATTTTTCAAGAATTTAGAAGAAAAAGTGGTTGAAGAGCCCTAATTTAATTAATCCTTTTGATAACCCTCAGTTTATGGGTGCGCAGGCCGGTCTCTTTCTGAATGATCCCTTCTGTATCTATATGGTCAATTCTCACCTTACCAGATGCGTGTATGATCTCCTGGGCATTGAGCATTATGCCCACATGAACAATTTCGCCAAATTCATCAAAAAAAGCAAGATCGCCGCAACACACTTCCTGTAAAAAGCCTACCGGTTCACCCTGCGATACCTGTAACCTGGCATCACGCAGCAATTTTATATTCATCATCCGGTAAACAGCCTGCGCAAAACCACTGCAGTCGATACCAAAAACAGTTCTGCCGCCCCAGAGGTATGAGCTGTTTAAATAAGTAAAAGCGATCTTCCTGATTTGTTCTTCTGAAAAAATGAGGTCGCTGGCATCCAGTACTATTCCATTATAGCCAACCTGTAAACCCGGTACTTCATTTTGAGGAAGCGGGCAACCAAAGGGGAGCATCATTTTTTGGTTGTTAACCCTTATTTCATTTACCCATGCCCCGGTATATTTTGTTGAGGCAGCAGGTAATTCGTTTACGGTTATAAACTGGTTCATGCAGCACCAGCCCATATAGCCATCCCAATTGTTTTCGAGCAGGGCCCAACCATCTTTATTTTTTTCAAGAACAGTCAGCTGTTCGCCAAACAACAGTTGGCTTACCATTTCA
Organism: Ferruginibacter sp.; assembly: GCA_049291115.1. Classification (GTDB taxonomy): domain Bacteria; phylum Bacteroidota; class Bacteroidia; order Chitinophagales; family Chitinophagaceae; genus Ferruginibacter. Next base: position 9,506 of record JBATOU010000082.1, on the reverse strand, counting down.
TCCCGGTGGTCGGGGTTAAGGCGTACCGCGGCAAGTGGTACTGCGCAAACTGCATATTTCATTTTTATGATTTTTGCTGCAACTAAATTATGGAAATTGCCCTATGTTTACATCTGATGGTTAAATAAGTTTAATTTATTTTGTCGCCCCGAAACCTGCAACATACCGACGATAAAGAACTTTTGGAGCTTTTTTACAAAGAGAGCGACAATGAAGTGCTGGGTATTTTACTGCAGCGCTATACCATGCTGCTCCTGGGCGTATGTATGAAGTACCTGAAAAATGAAGAAGAGGCAAGGGATGCCGTTCAGCAGGTTTTTCTGAAAGTGATCAATGAACTCCACAAATACAAGGTAGATTATTTTAAAAGCTGGCTGTATATGGTGGCAAAAAATTACTGCCTCATGAAGCTGCGTGATAAAGGGAAACTGCCGGTAGAGATAAATGACCGCATACTGGCAACCCCCGATGAGGCGGATGGGAGAGATGCCTTTCGTCAAAAAGACATATCGCTCAATAACCTCGAAACCGCCCTTCAATTGCTGAACAAAGAGCAGCAGCTTTGTGTAACTTTGTTTTACCTGCAGAAACAAACCTACCAGCAAATTTCAGCAAGCAGCGGGTTTTCGGTGATGCAGGTGAAAAGCCATATCCAGAACGGTAAAAGAAATTTAAAAATTCACCTGGAAAAGATGCAGCAGCATGAGCGGTAACTTAAAAGACATATTATCTTCTCTCAGTAATGATATAGACCAGGAAAAACTCCTGCAGTATCTCAGCGGCCAGCTTCCTGCAGCCGAGCAGCATGAACTGGAGCAGCAGCTTAATGATGATCCTTTTTTGGCCGATGCGGTTGAAGGGCTGCAAAGTTTTAAAAACAGCAAAGAGGCTGAGCTGATGGCCTACCAGCTGAATACATCTTTAAAAAAGCAGCTGACAAAAAAGGAAAAGCGCAGAAAAAAACGCAGCCTGCCCGATCAAACTGCAGTGTATTATGCCGTCGTGATTCTGCTGCTGCTTGTGGTGATCGCTTACGTGGTTATCAAAAGAGCTATAAGTTCTTAATCCTTTTTTCTTAATTGCGGCTAATCCCTGGATTGATTTTCTGGGGTTTTATTGTTCCCTGTGCTGGAGCCGATCTAAAGATTATATCCAAGTTTTGCTGTTAGCTCCTCCGGCAATACAGGTAATTTTCTCCTGTCAATTAAAAAACTGTTGAGCTGGCTTATTTCCCGGAAGATATAGTGCTTGTCCATAGCGCCCTGCAGGTAACCTGCGCCGGTGCTGCCCCCGGTGCCGATGCGGGTGCCGATCATGCGCCTTACCATATTGATATGCCGGTAGCGCCAGTTGCCCAGCTGGTTGTCTATTTCCAGTAATACATCCAGCAGTTGAAAAGGGAGTTCCAGCATGGGATAACCACGGTAAAGCATAATGAACAGGGCCGCCCTGCTGGCTTTTGGACTGAGCCCCCTTTCTGCATTTTCTTCAAAAAATATTTTATTAAAGAAAGCGGTATTGTTTTTTTCTGCGTCGGATAGGCTGCTGTTGTAAACCTGTTCATAAGCGTTGATGAACGCTTCGTTCACATAGGGCATGCGCTCAAGCCAGCGGGTGATCAACTGCAGCAGGGAAGCACCGTCTTCGGCTTTTTTGATGAGGTCTATCTCGGGTTGTTTAAGCTGCGAAATATAATATTCCTGGCCATGCCTGTTTTCAAATTTCAAACCAAGTTTTGCTTCCAGTATTTTAAACTGCCAGCTCTGGAAGCCCGATGCAGGCCGCAGCATATCCCTAAACTCCAGGAAATCCATCGGGGTCATAGTTTCCAGGATATCTATCTGCTGTACCAGTGTTTTTAAAATAGTGGTGACCCTTTTTAAGCGGTGTACAACTGTTTCCAGGTCGCTCGAATTATCATTGATGCTGGGTTTGTTCATGATCTCTGTCACAGATCCCACTTCAAACAGCACCTGCTTGAACCATAGTTCATAGGCCTGGTGAATGATGATAAAAAGCATTTCATCATGCGCAGGAGTGCTGCCTTCTTTAAAACTTTCGGGGTATTGTGCGTCAATGATCTTATCGAGCTGAAGATATTCTCCGTAGTAAACGGGTTTATGTTCCATATCTGCAAGTTTCTTTAATGGGTAAATTTTTAATGTAAAATTGATAATGAAAAAACTGTTCGGCTAATTGATCATTATCAATTGCTAAATTATCCATTATTTACTTACCTGATCAAAATCGTTGTGCCTTTTTGCTGCACTTTTCTCCCTGTATCGGTATGGATATAATCAAGCGTCCATACATAAGTACCCGGGTCGGCATCCTGTCCTTTAAACCGGCCATCCCATTTTTGTTCCCAGTTTGTGGTATAAAAGATGCGTTGGCCAAAGCGGTTGTACACGCTGAAATGAAGATTGAGCGCCTTGTATGCATTAAGGGGGTAAAGATAATCGTTGAGGCCATCCCTGTTAGGCGTAAAGGCCGACGGAACTGCAATGAAGCAGTTGTTTGCCACTTTTATATATTGCGTGGCCGTGTCTTTACATCCATAGCTGTTGGTGGTAATGAGCTGCACAGGTTTTTCCACCACGGTATTTAAAAAATCGTTTGTAAAATTTTGTGGCGGGGGATTTTGCAGGTGATTGGTGCTGGTATTATCAAAGACCCAAAGCCAGTCAACAATGGTATTGTTGGTAACAGTTTTATTTTTAATAAAGGCCTGGTCGCCGGGGCAAACAAGCGCTGTGATCTCAAAAGCTGCTTCTGTATAATTATCAAAAACCAGGTTCACTTCACTGGTATCTGCACATACACCGTTTGAAACGATCAGCCGGGTGGTTTTTGGCGTAAAACTATAATAATCTATTACTGGATTTTGTACTTCGGCAAAATCCTGGTTATCGAATGTCCATTGCCAGCTGTTAACGCCATTATTACCGTTATGTGTATACTGGATCGTATTTTTTGTACAGCCAAAGGTTATGGGATAACTGAAGTTGGCATTTACGGTATCTTTTACGGCCAGGTTCACAAACCTGCCCACCGGCGAGGCCATATCGCATTCGTCGAGTATGCTGTTTCCATCGCTGCCATTCCGAAGCGTAATGCGGTAGGTTCCTCCAACTTGCAGGGGTGCAGCCAGGTCAATATAGATCTTTTGCGATAGTCCATTTTCACAGTTGCCGCCACTTGCACCGGCAATGCTAACCGGAACCGGACCGGTAATGATAAAATCTGAACCATCGGCTGCAACAGAATTGCACTTCATCCGCTTTTTATAAACGATCTCCAGCCTTTGGGGTGCGCATCCCACTTTTGTTACACTGTCCATGGGTGTTGGAAATAATGGGAATACGGTAAACTCCACGCTGTCGCCAACGGGTATTTCCCGGTCGCAGTTATCCATAATGCTGTTGCCATCGGTACCCCGCTGCACATATAGTTTATGCGTTCCGGGCGGAAGCGGGTTGTTGAGGGTCACTTCAAGTGTATCAAAATCGAATGAGTTGGAACATTGCGTTGCCACTTCTGCTATAACATTGGTGCCTGCAATATTGATCCTGAAATCAGACCCGTTTGCGGCCACCGATTTACATTTCATCTTTTTGTTCATTACCACAATGATCTTTTGCCCATCGCAGGGTGCCGATGCACTTACCAGCTTGGGCAGCTTAGGGTCGGTGATAACGGCCGTACCCCCGCCAAATGAAAGCGTATAGCCACTCTGCGAATCTGTATAATGACTCACTAATAATATGTATTCGTGCCCAACAGTTAAATTGGGCGAGCGGGCGAATGTGGGCCTGTTATCGCTGGGTATACTGGCGCATTCAATACCGCTTACACCATTTGCTGAGGCTCCTGTATTTCCATAAGTGCCGGCCCAGTTTCCTGCCACTATAATATTCCTGTTGGTAAATACGGCATCCGGAGGTAAACCAGTAACATCATAAAGTTGCCAGTCGTAATCGTCATTAAGGTTCAATGGGGTAATTACAAAACTGAGTGTACCGCTTTGGTAACAGGTGAATTTATACCAGAATGGATTTTTATTTTCATAGTCTGCATTGCCTGAGCCACTGCAACCCGGTACAAACAGGTTATTTGTACTGCAGATGGGAACATTATTTTGAGTGAAAACGTTAGTGCCGCAAACAGGAAAAGCAGTTGAGGGCGTTTGCCCCAACGTAGTGCAGGCCTGTCCCACGCTTACGTTTGAGGCCAAAAAAAATACGATAAGAATTAAAAGAAATTTCTGAACCATAATAAATGTAAATCTAATGTATAGACACCGCGATGTCAATATTTGTTGCACAAAATAACAGCGGAAGGGCCGTTTATTTTATTTTACTCTTAATTTCCTGGAGTTTTAACAATGCTTCAACAGGTGTGAGGCGGTTGATATCGGTTGCTTCCAGTAATTTTCTTATATCTTCAAATGTGGCAGAGTGCGCATCAAATATGCTGAGCTGCATTTTGGGAAGTGATAGTTCTTTTACTTTTTCCTTTATGTCTGCCCCGTCATCAGCATTTTTTTCTTCCAGTTGGGCCAATACTTCATTTGCACGGTCTATCAAAGCTGGTGGCATACCGGCCATGCGTGCCACATGAATACCAAAACTATGGGTACTACCGCCTGGTGCTAATTTTCTTAAAAAGATCACTTTGTTACCCACTTCCTTATTGGTGATATGATAATTTTTTATACGGCTGAATTTATGTTCCAGTTCGTTAAGCTCATGGTAATGCGTGGCAAAAAGTGTTTTTGGTTTATGTGCCGACTGATGCAGGTATTCTGCAATGCTCCATGCAATGGAAATGCCATCGTAAGTGGAAGTGCCCCGGCCGATCTCATCCAGCAATATCAAACTGCGGGATGAAAGATTGTTGATGATACTGGCCGTTTCGTTCATTTCAACCATAAAAGTGCTTTCCCCGCCGCTCAGGTTATCGCTGGCGCCCACCCTTGTAAAAATTTTATCGGTAAGCGGAATTTTTGCAGCGGCGGCAGGAACAAAACTGCCAATATGTGCCATCAAAGTAATTAATGCGGTTTGCCTGAGTATAGCACTTTTACCGCTCATATTGGGACCCGTAAGAATGATCAGTTGCTGTGTACTGTTATTAAGCTCAATATCGTTGCTGATATAGGCTTCACCGGGTGGCAGGTTTCTTTCAATAACCGGGTGGCGGCTTTCTTTTAAAACCAGTTCATCCCCCTCGTGCATCAGGGGTTTTTTATAACCAAATTGCAGGGCGTTTGAGGCAAAACAACAGAGGCAGTCGAGCAGCGCCATTACGTGCCCGTTTACCTGCATGGGCGCAATATAATCCTGCAGTTCATTGAGCAGTTCCTGGAACAGGAATTGTTCAATCTGTAATATTTTATCTTCTGCGCCGGTTATTTTTTCTTCGTAATCTTTCAGTTCGGGGGTGATATAGCGTTCGGCATTGGCAAGTGTTTGCTTGCGTATCCAGCTTTGCGGCACTTTAGTTTTATGGAGATTGGTTACTTCTAAAAAATAACCAAACACATTGTTGAAACCGATCTTTAAAGAAGAGATGCCGGTGTTGATGGCTTCCTTCTGCTGCAATTCGGTCAAATAATTTTTTCCACCACTGGCAATGGCACGGAGGTCGTCCAGTTCTGCATGAATACCTGCTGCGATCAATCCTCCTTTGTTTACGGCAGCGGGCGGGTTTTCGTGAATCTCCCTTAGTATTTTTTCTAAAATATAATTGCAACTGTTGAGCGAATCGCCCAGGCGTTTTAAGTAAGGATTTGCTGATGTCACGCAAATTTCCCTGATGGCCTCTGTTTGCTGCAGGCCTTTTGCCACCTGCAACACTTCGCGGGGATTTATTTTTTTAAGGGGGATCTTACTTGACAGTCTTTCCACATCACCTGCCAGTTTTATATGCTGGCTTAATTTATTGCGGGTACCTGTTTCTTTTACCAGGTACTCCACTGTATCGAGCCTTTCGTTGATGCGCAGGATATCGTTCAGCGGCATCAGCAGCCATCTTTTCAATAAACGGGCGCCCATGGGCGATACGGTATGATTAATGGTTTTAAAAAGTGTATGCGCTTCGGGATTGTTACTGATGATCTCCAGGTTGCGGATGGTAAAACGGTCCATCCAGAGATGTTCTTCCTTATTGATGCGTTGAAGGGAAGTGATATGCCCCAGGTTAGGGTGCTCGGTATCTTTTAAATAATGCAGAATGGCGCCGCTGGCAATGATGCCGGTTTTCATTTCTTCCACACCAAAACCTTTCAGGCTGTGTGTGCCAAAATGTTTCAGCAGGCTTTCTTCGGCATATGCATCTGCAAATACCCATTCATCCAGCGTGTAAGTGAAAAAACTGCTGCCGAAATATTCTTTGAAGAGTTTTTGTTTGTTGCGCTGAAAGATCACTTCGGCAGGTTGCAGGCTTTGCAGGAGTTTGTCGGTATATTCCCTGTCGCCTTCGGCCATAAAGAATTCGCCTGTGCTGATATCGAGAAAGGCCATACCTATCTTTTCTTCGGAAAAATGAAGGGCGGCCAAAAAATTATTGCTGTTATGTTCCAGCAGTTTGTCGTTGGTGGCCACGCCCGGTGTAACCAGTTCCGTTACACCACGCTTAACGATTCCCTTGGCGGCCTTGGGATCTTCCAACTGATCGCAAATGGCCACGCGGTACCCGGCTTTTACAAGCTTGTGCAGGTAAGTGTCGAGTGCATGGTGCGGAAAACCCGCCAGCTCTGCCGAAGCGGCATTGCCATTGTTTCTTTTGGTGAGCGTTATACCCAGCACTTTTGAGCTGTTGATGGCATCCTGCCCAAAGGTTTCATAAAAATCGCCCACCCTGAAAAGCAAAATAGCATCAGGGTATTTGGCCTTGATGGCATTGTGCTGCTGCATTAAAGGAGTTTCTGAACCGGCCTTTGCCATAGGCGGCAAATTTATAGATAGGAACGCAGATTCAGCGGATTTTTATGAGTATTATGATTTACGATGGTCAATTATCGTCGGAATCCTGTATTTATAATCTTAACCTGTCCTGCAAATCATAAAAATCTGCGTTCAACTCAATTCTCCTGTTTGGTCAATATTTCCTTTTTCATCTTTTCCCAAAAGCCATCAAAGGTTTGGTGGTTTTCTTCCCGCCAGCGGCGGCTGAAAGCCTTTATTTTTTCTTCCCGGTCGGGCTTGCTTAAACTGAAAAATGCAGTGATGGCCTCTTTGTCGTTATCAAATGCCATTTGGTTATACGCTTCTTTCAGCATCTGCTCCCTTTGTATATTAAAACCGGCCAGGTCTATTTCCATATTTTCACGCAGGCGTACTTTTTCGTCGTAAGCGCCCGATGGCAGCATGGTTTTGGCGATCACCGGCATCAGTTCTATCAGCATCAGTATAAAAACAATGAGCCAATAACGGTACTGAAGGGCATCATTGTTTTTAAGCAAATTGGTGAGTGCCTCAATACGGGTTAAGAAGCCGTTGTTGAGATAATTGGTAAAATTTTTCTCCTCTGCTTTAATATCGGTTTCAATTTTTGCCAGTGCCCCATCCAGGCTGTCGACCTTTATTTTGTTGGCCAACAGCAGGCTTTGATAGGCCGTGTCGAGTTTATAGTATTCGGCCTGTTTTGCTTTGGCAATGGTACTGATGCCGATTTTGCCGGTGCCGCCGCTGCCATCGCTTTCGGCCAAAAAATTATCTTTTGCCTTTACCACATCCAGGTACTTAATTTCCGTTGCTGCCTGCAGGGCTGTTTTGTTTTTCAGCAGTTCATCTTTCTGGCCTTTGTAAAGTGAATCGAGTTCCTGCCTTTTGGTGATCTTCTTTTTTTCATTGTCGAGCGAAGTCTGCATTTTTATTTCCTTATCAAACATATACAGCACGGCAGGCTGGGCCATAAACACACCAATGGTAAGTGCCAGCAAGCCCCGAAAAAGAAGCGGGGTAAACTTTCTTTTATTTTGTTTGGTGATGCCTTTAATAAGCGCCCGGTCAATACTGAGTATAATGAAACCCATAAATATACCCAGCGGCACATAAACCAGGGCTTTGTCGATCATGGTGCTGAAAAAATAGGTCCAGGCCCCGGTGGCAAAAAGCCAGGTTCCCAGCACGGTCATACCTATAATGCGGTAGCGGTTACGGTCTACCACCGTATCGGTTATCAGTTCTTTTTCGGCCGTGGATAGCCACCATAAGAATTCACTGAACTGCGAGGGTTCATAACTTTCCCTTTGGGAAAGCGAAATGTTTTTTTCCATGTATTAAAATTGGGTGAATTTAGAGTTGAATCAAAAGCCGGGTTGAGTGTTGAAGTGAGTGCAATTTATATATATTCATTTCAGATCGGCCATATTGTAACCCATAATTTTAGCGGGGAGAGGCACATTAACAGTTTCTTACAAAATTGCCTTAAACGATGTTTCGCAAAACCTGTCTATTATGTATCTTTGCGCCCGCATGAGATTAAAAGCAACAACAATGAAAAAAATATACATCTTACTCTTCCTGGCAATAGCAGGTTTCAATTCAGCCAATGCACAAGTGCCTGCAGGCATGGGCAGCAGCGATCCCGAAGCTAAAAAAGTGCTGGATGCAGTAAGCGCCAAATTCCGTACTTTTAAAACGGTACAGGCAAAATTTACCCTTAAAGTGGAAAATGCTGCAGGTAAATCGCTGGGTACCAAAAGCGGTACCGTTTATATGAAAGGTGCCAAATACCGCATCAGCATCACCGGGCAGGAAATTTTTTCGGATGGTAGTAACGTATGGACTTATGATAAAGCCTCCAATGAAGTTACCATTACAAAAATTGATCCATCAGGTAATTCCATTACCCCGCAGAAACTATTCACTAATTTTTACGATAAGGCATTTTTGTACAAGCTCAATGGCCTCGTGAAACTGGGTACAAAAAAAATGAAGGAGATCGAACTTACCCCGGTAGATAAAACAAAACCCTTCCATAAAGTGCTGGTATATGTTGATAATAATTCTATCAATACCACCAAGATATTTGAAAAGAACGGCAACCGTTATACTTACAGCACATCGGCCCTCACGCCTAATACAACCATTGCTGATGCCATATTTGTATTTGATGCAAAAAAATACCCCGGTGTGGAAGTGGTGGATCTGAGATGATAAATTGCAAAGAGCAAGAAACAAAGCTAGGAAAAAACCAAGAAGCAAATAACAAAAAGCAAATAACAAAAAATAGCGAAAAAGAATAATAAAAATCGGGCGAAAGCCCTTTTTTTATGCCCGCTAAAATATTAAACCGAAAATCTGAAATATTAATTCCTAGCCTCCCCACCTGAACGTTTTTACATCAAACCCCGCCAGGTCGAGCACCCTGTCTACCACCGTGGCTGCCATTTCTTCAATGCTTGCCGGTTTACTGTAAAAAGAAGGAGTGGCCGGACAAATAATGCCGCCTGCAAGGATAATTGTTTCCATATTCCGGATATGAATAAGGTTGTAGGG
>JBATOU010000081.1:0-147965 GCA_049291115.1 Ferruginibacter sp. | reverse complement strand
GGGTCCTTTTGCCATGACCATTAAACAGCAACTTTCATGCACACATCTTCTAAAATAAACTTTACTTATCTACAAATGTGAATTACCTAAATAAAAAGAGGCTGCCCTTTTGAGACAGCCTCTTTTTTCTAATCATTTCATTTTTATACAATTACAGGCCGTAACCGGCCAGGGTAGTAAAATGGGAAAATACAGTGCCTTATTGCCCCAAAAAACACTGAAAATGCCTACCTTTGCATCCCCGTTTAAAAAACCCGGGGATATTTTATGTCTTTTAATATTAACAAACAACTAAACGCAGATGAACTGGAGCCAAAAGCTGCTGATGCAACTGAGGCTGCTGCGACAACAAATGAACCAGTGGGGGAAGTGGCTGCAGCCCCTGCTCCAAAGCCCGAACCAAAAGTGGAAACCGCTCATGATGATTTTGACTGGAGCAGAGACAAACGCAACGTATCTGCCTACACAAAAGAAGAAAAATTAAAGTACGACAAGGTTTACGAAGGTACTTTCAAACAGATCAACGATGGCGAAATGATCATGGCCACTGTAGAATCGCTCACTAAAACAGATGCGGTGGTAAACATCGGGTTTAAAAGCGACGGTCTTATCTCCCTCAACGAATTCAGGGATATGCCGGGTGGCGTAAAAGTAGGCGACATTGTGGAAGTAATGGTGGTGGATAAAGAAGACCGTGACGGCAACCTGAACCTCAGCCGCAAATCGGCCCGCATTACACGTGCATGGGAAAGGATCGTGGAAGTGAACAAAACAGGTGAAATTGTTACCGGCCTTGTTACCAGCAAAACTAAAGGTGGTTTGATCGTGGATGTTTTCGGTATGGAAACATTTTTACCGGGTTCTCAAATTGATGTGAAGCCTGTAACAGACTACGACCAGTTTGTGGGTAAAACAATGGAATTTAAGGTGGTTAAGATCAACGAAGCCATTAAAAATGCCGTTGTATCGCATAAGGCACTTATTGAAAGCGATATTGAAGCACAAAGGGCCGAGATCATCGGTAAGCTGGAGAAAGGCCAGGTGCTTGAAGGAACCATCAAAAATATTACCGACTTTGGCGCCTTTCTTGACCTGGGCGGCTTAGACGGATTGCTGTACATCACTGATATTTCATGGGGACGTATCAACCATCCTTCTGAAGTACTGAAGATGGATCAGAAACTGAACGTGGTGGTGCTTGATTTTGATGATGATAAAAAACGTATCAGCCTTGGCCTTAAACAACTGACACCTCATCCATGGGATACCCTGGCTGAAAATATTAAAGAAGGTGAAATTGTAAAAGGCAGGGTGGTGAATATTGAAGACTATGGTGCTTTCCTTGAAATTATGCCTGGCGTGGAAGGTTTGGTACACGTAAGTGAAATTACCTGGGCCAACACCCCTATCAATGCCAAAGAGTTCTTTAAACTGGGCGACGAATACGAAGCCAAAGTGGTAACACTTGATAAGGATACCCGTAAAATGAGCCTTTCTATCAAACAAATGACTGAAGACCCATGGAGCACCATTGAAAACAGGTTCCCCGAAGGAAGCAAGCACAAAGGTGTGGTGAAAAACATCACCCCGTACGGCGTGTTTGTAGAACTGGCAACCGGTATTGGTGGTATGATCCATATCAGCGACCTCAGCTGGCTCAAGCGTTTCAATAACCCCAACGAATACACAAAGGTTGGAAACGAAATTGACGTGATCATCCTCAGTATTGATAAAGACGGACGTAAACTTCAGCTTGGACACAAACAAATTGAAGAAGATCCATGGAATACGCTGCAGGATACTTTTGCCATCGGTTCTGTACATGAAGGTACTGTGATCAGGAAAGACGATAAAGGCGCTGTGGTACAACTGCCTTACGGACTGGAAGGATACGCACCCGGCCGTCACCTGGCAAAAGAAGATGGTAAGACCATTGTTGCAGATGAGGTTGCCAACTTTATGGTGATAGAATTTGAACGCAGCGACAAGCGCATCGTTCTGAGCCATACACGCCTTTGGGAGCAGGAAAAAGAAGAGACCAAGCAGGCCGAAAGAAAAGAAAAGATCGCCGAATCTGAATCGGCCAGGAAAGCAGTAAAGACCATCCAGAGCAAGGTTGAAAAAGCCACCCTGGGTGACCTGAGCGCTTTAGCCGATATTAAGGCCAAGCTCGACAGTGATGCCGCAGCTGAACCTAAATCAGAATAAGCTGACTATAATTAAGTAAAGCCTCCCTTACGGGGGGCTTTTTTTTGTTATTAAATTACCTCATAGCAATCCATCTCATCTATTGAACTTTGCGTCTTAGGCGATCCCTTTCAAAAACCCAAGGCCCCTCACCGGAGAGTTTGCTGGGAAGTAAGGAAGAGTCAGAAAAAGATTGTAAGTTTATAGCCGTTACTTCGCTGAGTCATTCATAAAAGGCATTGCAACAGCGATGCTGTTTTTTGATAAAAATATTGATTACAAAAAGAGGTGAAAAAATGTAATGCCAAGAAAAAAATTACCTAAAGAAGCATTTTTAACCCAGCCAATCTAATTAAAATAATATGACAGAAACGAATATTAATATAGCAGTTTTAATTGACGGGGATAATGCTCAGGCAAAGCTATTAAAGCACATGCTTGAAGAAGTGTCAAAATATGGAAAGGCAACTATCAGAAGAATTTATGGCGATTGGACAACACCTCATATGAATAGCTGGAAGGAAAGCCTTAATCAATATTCTATCAATCCAATTCAGAAATTTTCATACACAACTGGCAAGAACTCAACAGACAGTTCATTAATAATTGACGCAATGGATATTTTGCATGGACAAAGCGCAGATGGATTTTGCATAGTGTCGAGTGACAGTGATTATACCGGGCTTGCAAAAAGAATAAGAGAGGAAGGGCTTTTTGTAATGGGAATAGGCAGAAGAAATACACCGATTGCATTCGTGAACTCTTGTGAGGTTTTTACTTTCTCCGAAAATTTATTACCTCCCGCAAACCCTTTAGTTCCTGAGACCAGCAGCACGAAAAGTACAGCTAAAAAACCCGACTCATCAAAAGCTAAAAAATTATCCTCAAATAAAGAATTCCCTAAAGTTGAAAAGATAAATATTGACAAAGCGTTTGAAATATCTTCAAGCGAAGAAGGTGGAACCTATATATCAAAAGTTGGTCTTGCATTGAGAAAGATCGACCCGAGTTTTGACCCAAGGACTTATGGCTTTAAAACATTAACACAACTCTTTGAAAGTTTAGAGAAATATGTTGTTGTTAAAAATGAGGTTAATGGCCTGAATCATCCGTTAGTAAAATTGAAATAGCCCTTCCGCTGTGTAATAGCCTGCTAAAGACCTGCAAATTTTTTCGTACCTGAACAGTATAATCATCTACCGCTTCACCAATAAACAACCACCATGCCATCGCCGCCATTGGTAACACCCAGCCCGCCTCCACCACCGGGTTGTGCACCATCGCCACCGGGAGAATTACCGGCTGAAGCATAGGTGCTGGCCACAAAACTGGCGCTGCCCGATTTGCCACCGGTATGGGGCATTAGCGGGGCCGATGCTCCATCTGCATTGGCATGATAAATATAATCGGTGGTGCCACTGCGGAGATTGCTGCGGTCTCCGCTTCCGCCACCGGCACCCTGCAAACCCATAAATGAACTGGTGCCTGCAGCGCTGAATACAGAATACCCGCCTAACCTGTTTCCGCCTCCTGCCGTTAAAGTGATGCCGGATGCCGCCCGGGTAAAGACCGAACTCTCCCCGTTATCGCCTGATGCCACACGGAGTCCTCCGTTAGCAACCGTTATATTCCAAACCTGTGCGGCAGTTACATTAAGCACGGCAATTATATAAGCCCCTGCGCCACCACTGTAGACAGCACCGCCACTGGCGCCGCCGCCCCAGAGTTCCACTTTAATACGGGTTACTCCAGCCGGTACCGTCCAGGTAGTACTGCCGGGTGTGGCAAAACTGGCTACGTTACGAAATTCTTCGGGGTATTGCCAGCTCAATGCACCACTGCTGTTCTTCATCAGTGCCTGGCCCGGTAACCCATCTGTTCCATTCACCCGGATACTGCCACTGGTGTTTATGTCGCCAGAAACATCCAGCGGATAATTAGGGATCCCATTTCTTATGCCCACAAATCCATTGCCCCTGAAAGTGGCTATAAAAGCGCTGTCACTCTGCACATCGAGGTATTGCTGCCTGTAAAGGCTACCTTCGGTGAACCCGTGCAAATCAATGCCATTTGTATTCGACAGGTTCCTGAAGCCGATCTTTCCTGAACGGCTGAAAGTAGAATCTACAAGCAGCAAATGACTTTTTGTTGAAGAACTGCCGCTGTTAATCTGCAATCGCTGCTGCGGACTGCTGGTGCCAATACCCACGTTTTGGGCAGGCACAAACAGGGGAGCCAAAAAACAGGAGAGGAGAATTAGCTTCATGTTGAAAGATTTAATGACCACAAAGATGCCAAAAGGAAAAATGCTGTACAATTACACAATCGGGTAATAAGATCGGGAAATGACACAGAAGCCCGGTCATTTTTTGGCCGGATCTGGTGGGGACCACACTTATGCCCAAGCGTGTTTTCGCTCCCGGAAGGTCAACAGCACCCGGCAATTTTTAGTTAAAAAATCATAAATTACCAATTCTGTTCCCTTTGCAATACGTAGAAATGTTATTTTTATTCATAGTAATTTTTACGGCATGAAAAATCTGATCATTACATTGGCCCTCATTCATTTGGCAAATCTTGTACATGCGCAGGCTGGCTACCAGTACAACGGTGCCACTGGCAAATACGAGTACAATACCGATCCGTTGGGTGGTATGGCACAACGATACCAGGATTTTACCAAAATGCAAATGGCCACCATGCAGCGCATAAACGATAACCTGCTGGCAAATTCACAGTTGGCCCAACAGTCAGTAGGAGGAATGAGTGCCGGTGATTTAGCCCTGCAGATAAAGGCCGTTTCAGCTGCAGGTAAAATGAAAATTGACAATGGCCGGGCAAGTAACCAGTTTAACTGGGTTTTTCCGGATGGAACCAATGATGCACAAAAACAACAGGCCCTCACAGTTAAAAAACTGATCGCCAGCCATGGTTTAAATACAAACAACTATGCTGATGTAAAGGCATTTTTCTTTGTAACCTATTATTTAGTGGCTACCGGCGGAACGGATGAAAGCAGGCTGCAAAAAAAGGGGGAAGCAAAAAGATTAGCACCGCAATACCTGGCCAATGAATATATACAGGGAATGAATGATGCCCAAAAAACCAGCAATATCTTAGAAGAAATTAATTATTTAGGGAGAATTGCGGCGGCAGGCAGCAGTTCTGCAGGGGCAAAGCAAATTGCTACGCAGGCCCTGTTCAGCAAAGGTTTTGCATCAATCCCGGAACTACAGCTTACCAATGGAGGGCTTATAAAAAAACAATTGGCGGCCAGGGCAAATGCAAAAACAACATTTAAACGCATTCCAAAAAATATTTTTATTGCCGAAATGCTGCAAAGTAACAAACTACCTTCCGAACAGGAAGCCAGGTTTCTCCACTATATGACACAATTTGATGAAATCGTAAAAAAAATTGGTGGCCCCAATAATGACCACGCCTTTGGCCAATCAGTAATGTTTGCATTATACTACACTATTTATACCGATGGCAAAACGCTCAGTCAGAAGCAACTGGATGCGGTGATAAAATTGTTTTACAATGACCTGGTAGCAGACGATAAATTCCAATCCAGTGATGATCAAACCCTGCAAAAATTGTACGAACGGATAGCTACAGAAACAATGGCCATATCTGATCTTTATGCTATTGCCCGGTCAGATAAAACAACATTTGAAAAAAAACTAAACGATCCAAAAACAGATGCGGCAGAAAAATATGCCATGGCAAGTGATACCAAAGTGTACGACAGGATAAATTCAGTAAAAGAGATGGCCCATGGAAAATTAAAAGAATTTTTTATGCCCCGGAATTTTGACGCATATGAATTGAAAGAGGAGGGGTTTGTTAAAAAATAATTTTACCGGTGCCTTTATCCATCCGTTATTTAGGCAGGAGGTTTGCGACCAATACATGTAATTAACGTACCTGAAAGCTGTTTTAAAGTATTTTACCCTGGTTTACCTGTAATCATTTTCCTTAGACCCGGGCTTCGCTGCAGGTTTTTTTTCATCGGGTTTTCCGGCAGGCTGTGTAGCAGGCTTATCTGTTTTCTTCTCGTCTTTTTTTTCTTCGTTAACAGCCGGTTTTTTAACGGTATCCACTACAGGTGCCGGGTCGGTATTGCCATTATCATCGGAAGCGGGTTCATCGTTAAAGAAATCGCCCCCATCCCCATTACCTGTTTCTACAGAAAGGCTGTCGCCCCTGCTGAGCAGTTCGGCAAATTTGCTGTTATCGGCATAAATGGGATCCATTTTTAGTTCTGCAGGTTCGTCAAATTCTTTTTTCTTGTTGTATGGCAGGTTTTTATCGGCAGCAACTTTGGCCATAAAGATGCCCCAGCGTGGCGCACTCATTTCGGCACCGCCCACATTGTTCTGGTAAATGGGAATAAAGGGATCTGAACATCCCACCCAGGAACCGGCCAGCAGGTCGGGCGTATAACCAATAAACCATCCATCGGTATTGTCGTTGGTGGTTCCTGTTTTTCCTGCTTTTTGAACCGGGATATTATAACTGTTGAGCGATTTTGCCGTACCCGATTTAACAACACCTTCCATCAGTTTAACCATTGTAAAGGCATCCACTTCGCCGATCACCTGTTTACTTTGCGCAAGCGGGAACTCGTAAATAAGATTACCGTTCTTATCTTCTATGCGGGTTAAAAAAACCGGTTCGGTATTATAACCTTTGTTGGGGAACATGGTATAGGCTTGCAGCATTTCCACCATTGGGATCTCTGCTGAACCAAGTGCAATGGAAGGATAGGGCGGCAGTTTTGTTTTAACGCCGCACTGCAGCGCAAATTCCAGTGTACGTTTTACACCTATCACCGACATCAGCCTCCAGGCTGCGGCGTTCTTCGATTGTGCCAGGCAATAAGCCATGGTACCGCCACCGCCTACAATGGTTTTGCCATTGAGTGTAAGTGCACCGCCTGGTATTACGGTTTCGGGTGTATAACCGGCATCGGTTACGGCCAGGGTGTACAACAGGGGTTTAAAAGTAGAGCCCACCTGGCGCATGGCAGAAGCATTATCGTATTTGAACCATTTAAAATCCATACCACCCACCCAGGCTTTTATTTCGCCGGTTTTGGGATCCATGGCCACAAAACTGCTTTGCAGTAATTGCTTATGGTATTTTATGGAATCCAGTGGTGTCATTACTGTATCTTTCTCGTGCTTTTCGTTGGCCCAGGAGAATATTTTCATTTTTACGGGCACATCAAATGATTTTCGTATTTGTGCATCACTCATTCCTGCTTCCTTCATATTCTTGCGCCGTTCAGAATATTTGATACCGTTCTCCAGCACTTCATCATGCCCTTTCCAGAGTTTTTCCTGGCGGCCCCGCAGCGATGCGTTGAGCTTTTTTTGGATCACCGGCAAGTGTTGTGCCGTAGCTTCTTCTGCATACTTCTGCATCCGGGAATCGATGGTAGTGTGTATTTTAAGGCCATCGCGGTAAAGATCGTATGGTTCACCTGTTTTGGGATTAACATGCTCTTTGCACCATTTTTGCAAAACATCTATCAGCGCCCTCCGGTAATAAGGTGCTATGCCAACCGCCTCGTCTATCGGTTTGTAATTAGTGATAAGGGGTTTTGCAATAAGTTTATTTGCCTGTGCCTGTGTAAGAAAATGCTGTTTGGTATCAACCATGCGTTGTATCACTGTATTACGCCTGTTAACAGCAGCTTCGGGTCTTGAGATCGGGTTGTATATAAAACCCTTCAGCATTCCCACCAATACTCCTGCTTCTTCGATTTTCAGTTCTGAAGGTTCTTTTTGAAAATAGGTACGGCTTGCATTGCGGATACCATACACATTACCCCAGGGTGCACGGTTAAGATATAATGTGATAATTTCTTCCTTGGTAAAATTCCTTTCCAGTTTTACTGCCACTATCCATTCTTTCATTTTTGCAGTAAGGGTCTTGATCAATCCGCCAGATTTTCTTTTGAGCATCATTTTTGCCAATTGCTGGGTAATGGTACTGGCACCGCCCTGGGTTCCAAAGGTTGAAATTGACCTTCCCACCGCCTGCGCATCAATTCCTGAATGATCATAAAAACGCTCATCTTCCGTTGCTATCAAAGCATTGATCACATTAGAGGATATTTCATGGTATTTTACTTCACTCCTGTTCTCTGAATAATATTTTCCCATGAGAAGCCCATCGGAACTGATGATCTCGCTGGCCAGGTCGGCCTCGGGGTTTTCAAGTTCTGTGAGAGAAGGCATTTTACCAAATACCCCAAAATTGGCAAGGGTAAACATGAGCACCACAAATAACAGTCCCAGCCAAAAGGCACGCCATAAGAACTTTACAGGTTTACTGATCGTTTTACTAACAGACTTCGTCATAAATTCAACATGTTTTAAAGTAGATATGGCTTACCTATCAAAATTTGTTCCCAAAATTAGCATTGAGCAGTTGCCGGTAAGCCGGGATGTCTTTATTTGTTTTGAGCACCTGCAGGTTTGCCTCAGAAATAACCAGGAAACTGTATTTGGCAGGCTGCAGCCAGGAAAGCTCCGACGGGGCTGCCTTTTTAACCCGGTCGTAATATTTAATGGCTTCATTGGCGTTTTCAAAAGGGGTAAACAGGAGCAGGGCAAGTTGGGCGTCCAGTGCGTCTTTGCTGATATTTATCTGCTGAAGTGCATATATGCCTTTATTGTACCTGGTTAAAGCATTCTTAGCCTCATTAACATATATGGGGTCTACTTTATCCAAAACCATTACTACAAAATGCGGCTTGGTGGGTTCCAGTACAAAAGAACCACTTACAAACTGCGGCAGGGTCTTAACCACAGAATCTTTTACCACTGTTTTTACTGCCGGTGCTTCCAGCTTTTTTACAGCAGGCGGAGTTGCTGCTGTCTGCTGGGTTGGTTTTTGAACAGGGGCGGCTTTTTCATCTCCAACAATTACGGTTTCTTCCTCGGCCCTTGTAACTTCCAGTTTGTTTAGGTATTCTTCTATCTCTTTTCTGCGGCCAAGCACATCTATCAGGGTGGCGGCTTTTGCACTCAGTGGTGAAGCGGGATAAAGGTTTTGAATATTTGTTAGTTCTGCAATGGCAAGACTGTCATTTTTTTCTTTTATAAAATGTACGGCACCAATATATAATAATTGTGGCGTCCAGTAATGATTGCCATAAAGGCTGTCGGCCTGCTTTTTATCGGCCACGGCTTCTGCAAAACGTCCTTCAATGAATTTATTGTAAATGTCTTCGTACCTGCCGGTGGCTGCCGGATCTTTTTTGTTTGGATCCAGTGCCGACGGGTTTGTTATCATGGTACTGTATTTTGTACCCGCATATTTTGATGTAACAATATTTTTATAGTAAGCCGCTTTGCCGGCATCGCCCAGTTTATTGTAGCAAAAATACAGGCCGGTATACACTTCAGCTTCGGCCTCTGTTCCGGGATATTTTTCAAGATACTCTATATAAGCATTGATGGCTTGTTCGTAATCGAGCAGTTCGTTCTGAAATATTCTTGCAATGGAGAGCAGGTTTGAAGCAGCCAGCAGTTTGCTGCTGTCGAGCTGCTCCTGTGTAAGCGGCAGGTTTGCCATCATACCTTCGTAGCTGTAATCTGTTGCTGCCTTTTCTGCGGGGCCGGTACCAGCAGCATCTTCCCCGGGTTTGGCAATATCAGGATTATCGTTCGACTGCGAGGCGGTCATTTGCTTGATATTTGCATCCATGGCAATTTTCCTGCGCCAGTTGTCAACATTCTCCCGCTTGCCCCATTTGGATTTAAATTCGGAAAACCCGCGGGCCTTTGCGCTGTTGTTATTAAAATACCATTCTCCTTTTGATGAGGTTGGAAAGAGGTCAACAGGTGCATTCTTGTCGTTTGCAAAACTGATGGGAGAACTGCCGCCCGGTTCATCTGTATCCTTTATCCCTTTTTCTTTTCGGTATTTCCTGGAAAGTTTTTTCACAAAATCTTCCCGCTCTTTTTCCGGCATGGCCGCTACCTGCTGCAGGCTGTCTTCACGCTCATATATTTCGTAATGCTGAACCAGTTTGCCCAGTACCTGCTTTTTTTCGTTGAGCGCTGCGGCCACCAGTTCCATTTCGGGATCGTCTAACTGCAGGCTGTCGTAATAGCGGGCCGCATCCCTGTAGCGCCGTTGGTTATAGGCAATATCACCGAGTGCGAGAAAGGACCTGTTTTTGTAAGAAATTTTTTCTGCACTGCCCAGTTGCGTTGCCTTATCGTAAAAAACAATACTGCTTGCGGTATCGGGCTTTTGCATGCTGAGCCTGGCCGCAGAATAATAAATGATATCGCGGTAATTTTCGTACTTATCTTTTTTTGCCATTTTAAGCAGGTTGGCAATACTGGCTTCAAGTTCCTTGTAATCCCCGTTGTCACGCATCATGGTGGCACGGTTAAGCTGGGCATGAATATCCATTACCGGGTCGGTGGTATGTTTGGATGCCCGGGCGTAATAATCCTTTGCCTTATCGTAACTGTGGTTCAATTCGAGCAGTTGGGCCAGCAAAAATTCCCAGCGGCTTTTATCCTGCTTATCGTCAGCATTGCTTAAGGCATATTCGAGATGGGCAGCTGAACTGTCGTAATTCTTTTGTACAAAGAACCAATAGGCCGTCACTTCTTCCAGGTCGTTTTTCAGCCTTTTGGGAAGATTGCGGTCGTTTTGAAGGATATTGATCATACCGGCGGCATCGCCATATTCTCCCTGCTCTGTAAAAGTGCGCACCAGCCAGATCAATGCATCATTTCTGCTGGGTGCGATCGTGAATGTTTTTTGTATGATATTCCGCTTTTCTTTATCGGCAATGCTGAGGCCGGCGCCTGGTTCTGCGTTGGTTCCGATCACCTTCGAATCGTCACCATCTTTTTTCTTCCGGGGAAAAAGGTTGTAGTTAATGAACTGAAAAGTAAATGCGGCCGAATCAAACTCTTTTCTTAAAAAATAGGATTTGCCAATGAGCAGGTAAAAATTATCCACCCAGTCGGTGCGCAGGTCGTGAAGCAATACCCCTGCTGTGGCCTTCAGTATCACAGAATCGAGCTCGGTCTTTTGTGATGCCGTATTTTCGAGACTGTAGGGATAAAATGAAAGCAGCCTGGAATAATCGTCTTTATTGCTCATTTTAGCCCGTTCAATAACAGCATTGATCTTATTATTGGCATTAAAAAAATAATTGTAATGCGAAACCGTATTCTGAATAATGCGCCTCGGAAGCTTAAATTTTTTTTCTCCGGTTTTTTCCGAACCCAGCTTTTTGTTCTCGAACTGTTCGGGTTTTTTTTCTTTACCAAACGGATCAAGGGTCCATGTGGGCTGGGCAAATGAAGCACCCCAAAAGAGGCAAAACGGCAGAACAAAACGCAGGCACAGGGGCAATTGTTTCAACATGGATCTGATTCGGTTATAAACCTAAATATCGGTTATTTTTACAAATGATGCCAAAATTAAGCATCACTGCATGAAATCCATGCATTTAAGCATGTAATTTATGTTAAAACAAGAACGATAATTTCGGCAACTTATTAGCCCTTTTATGAATGGTTTTCTTAATTTTAACACCTGAAACCAATAATGGATACCAATACCACCTTAAAAAGGCTGCGCAATAAGTACCGGCTAGTGATCATGAACGAAGACACGTACGAAGAAGTGGCCAAATTCAGGCTTACCCGCTGGAGCGTATATACCGCTTTCAGTATACTGTTTGTGTTGATGATCGGCCTAACGGCTGCACTGATCATTTTTACCCCGCTTAAATATTACCTGCCGGGTGTGGGCTTGGGCAATGCCAAACAAATTAAAGAATACCGTGATTTGAAGATCCGGACAGATTCCATGGAGCAGGCGATGAAATACCACGACCAGTATTTTAAAGACCTGCAGAAAGTATTAAGTGGAAAAGTTATTAAGTTAGATACCAATAAATTAGCCTTGCCAAAGCTGGAAAACAGTAACGACTAAGACTAAAAGCGATAAACTTGCGTTCTAAACTTTATTCCAATTATCTAAAACCAAGCTTATACTCATGTTTACCTCAAAATCAAAATCGGGTATTAACGATCCGGCCGTAGGAAGTTGCAGCATGCTCGGCGCAGGAACCACCATTGTGGGCGATATTGAAAGCAACAGCGATATCAGGCTCGACGGTACCATTAAAGGAAATATCCGTTGTAAAGCCAAGGTCATCATTGGCGCCGAAGCGGTGGTGGAAGGAAGTGTACATTGCAGGCATGCCGATATCTTTGGACATGTAAAAGGCGGACTCGAAGTAAGCGACCTGTTGCAGCTAAAAGGGAAAGCCATCATCGATGGAGACATCAGCACCGGTAAACTTATGATGGAAAATACCGTAAGTTTTAACGGGCAATGCAGGATGGGTGCCAATATTGTTGAACTCAACAACGAGCAACTGCCCTTAGCAGTAAATGGATAAAAAAGACAACAAAAACATTTTATGGAGATATGCAGGCCTGGGTACACAATTGCTTGTGGCCATAGGCCTTTGTGTTTTTGCCGGAATTAAAACAGACGAATGGCTGGGTTTTAAATCGCCTTTAGCCGTTTGGGTGTTACCTTTGCTCATGATATCGGTGATCATTTATAAACTGATACGTGATACAGCACCCAAAAAATAATTTCATGAACCAGCACAGCCGCTTTTTACTCCCCTTTGTATTGTTATTTTCTTTCTTTACGCTTATCATCCTTTTAAGCTGGAATAAGCTGGCGCAATGGGAGGTCGACGGGATGGCCTTACTGGGTGCCAATATATTTTTTCTCCTCGTTTCTGTACTTGTATTTTTTATTCTGAGAAGATCAATGGGAAGCAGCAATCCCAATGTTTTTATCAGGGCTGTCATCAGCGGTATGATGATAAAAATGTTTCTTACTGTGATCGCCGTGCTGGTTTATGCATTGGCATCGGGCGGGCGCTTCAGCAAGTATGCCGTTTTTGCATCGTTGTTCATTTACCTGTTTTACCTGGCTGCCGAAGTAGCAGCTGTTTTAAAGCTGAACAAAAAACATGGCTAAAGAACAGCATCCTTTCAGCGCACTCATCCCCTACCTGCCCGAAGGAAGTTTTGAACCGGTGCTGCATTATATTCAGACCTATAAAGTGCAGCTCACCATCACCCGCAGCCGGCAAAGTATATTGGGCGATTACCGGCATGCATGGGGAAACAAAGGCCACCGCATCAGTATCAACGGGAATCTCAATAAATACTCCTTTCTCATTACGCTGCTGCACGAGTTAGCCCATCTTTTTACTTTTGAACGGCATCATCACCGGGCAGCTGCCCATGGCAAAGAATGGAAAGCAGAATTTGGAAAAATACTGGCAGAGTTTGTAGAAAAGAAAATATTTCCACCCGATATTGAAACAACCCTTTTGCAATCATTGAAAAATCCTGCCGCCAGCTCCTGCGCCGACAGTAAACTGATGCGGGTGCTGCGAAATTATGATGAAAAGAAAGACGGGCATTTTTTAGTGGAACAGCTGCCCGAGGGCTCCCTGTTTCGTATTAAAGGGGGCCGGCTCTTTAAAAAGGGGGCAAAAATGCGCACCCGGTACAAGTGTTTTGAACCCGCCACGGGAAAATATTATTTATTCAGTGCTGTATACGAAGTGATGGTATAAAAAAAATGCAGAACGAAACCGTTCTGCAACCTTAGTATAAGATCAGGTCATTATTTTAGTCCCTGTATTCCCTGGTATATCTTGCCAGTTCTTCCTTACTGCTGCTGAACGAAAATGCATCGTAGAGCGTAAAATAATTATTCCTGTCTACGGTATACCGGTAAGCATATTTGGCCAGGTCGAGCCTGCTGTCATCAAAAGAGAAGAAGCCCATCAGTTCCTTTACCTGTGCAGCACTGAACTTATTGGAGCCAATGGTTTGCTTTGCCAGCACCAGGCGGCTGTTATCGAACCTTTCATTGCGCAGCATGGTTTTAAACTGGTCGAATGAACGGGAGTCCATCGTCTGGCCATAACCGCCATTGTTGTTCCAGCCACCATTGTTTGGATATTGGTTATCGTTGTTGTTATAATCATCGTTCCAGTTTACCGGTTGTTCATCTACCAATGCTTTTCCAAAACGATTGATCATGATATCTACATGGTAACGGGGTTTTATATACAGGTTTGCCTGGTAAATGAGCTGGGCGTTGCTGTTATTGTTCCAGCCGCCATTGCTGCTGTTAGCCCTGCGGCTGCGCATTTTGTATACCTGCACGGTATGCTGGCCGGCAGCAAGGTTATTGAGCAAAATTTCATCATCGCTGTTGCGGAGCATGTACTGGTTGCCGTCTACCATCACCCTTAAAACCGTATTGGAAACGCTGCTGATGGTAAGCCTTCCCTGGTTTAAAATTTTTCGTGGTTGGGCAAATACTGCCAGGCTAAGTATAGATAAAATTAAGAGGGTAAAAATTCTTTTCATGATGCTGAGTTTTAAAGTGAAAAAAGTCGTTGTTTGTATATAGGATTGTTGGCGCAGAAAATAGTTAAACAGCTGGTACTTAATAAAAAGTTAAAGAAATAACCGGCCATTAATTTGTGTAAAACCTGCCTGCAAAACATCTATTTTCAGGAACCGATACATAAAAACGGTTACTTTGTAAAACAATCGCCTTTGGATCATTTAAAACTACAGATGATGAAATTACGTATCAGCTTACTGGCAACCGCCATTCTTTTAACCTTTTGCAATCTTATGGCACAAACAAACGACTACAAAACCGACTGGAAAAAACTGGAAGATTTTGAAAAAAAAGGACTCACCAAATCTGCTCTCGAACAGGCTGTAAAGATCTTCAATCTGGCCCTGGCCGCTGGTAATGAGCCCCAGCAGATAAAGGCCGCCATGTACCAGATGAAATACCGGAATATGGTACAGGAAGACAACCGGGAGAACAATATTTTTTATCTCGACACACTTATAGCCAAAACAAAGGCGCCTTCTAAGAACATCCTGCAAAGCATGCAGGCCGAACTGTTCTGGAGCTATAAGCAAAACAACCGCTACAAATTTTACGACCGTACCAAACTTACCGAAGAAAAAAGCAAAGACATCAGTACCTGGAGCCTCGATAAACTTAACAAAACCAGCACCTCATTATACAAGGCATCGCTTAAAAACGAGGAACTGTTAAAAGCCACCAAACTCGAAGGCCTCGAGGCAGTATTGGAAAAAGGCAAAAATACCCGCCAGCTCCGCCCTACCTTATACGACCTGCTTGTTCACCGTTCGCTTGGCTATTTTATGGATGGTGAAAATGATGTGACCAACCCTGCTTATAAATTTATCATCAACGATGAAATAGCCTTTGCCCCGGTAAAAGAATTTACACAGGCAAAGTTCAGCAGTAAGGATACCGCTTCGCTGTACCTGCATGCGCTTAAAATTTTCCAGGATATTTTAAAGTTTCATGCCGGCGATGCCAAACCCGATGCCCTGCTGGATGCCGACCTTAAACGACTCGCCTTTGTAAACGAACACGGCGTTTTTACCAATAAGGAAAAATTATACGAGGCCGCATTAAAAGAAATGGAAACCCGTTATGCCGGCAATGCCCTGGTAGCGCAGGCCATGTACCTGCGGGCAGTTAACTGGCGTGCAAGGGGTACACAATACAACCCCTTTACAGGAAAAGAAAACCAGTTTTACATTAAAAAAGCAAAAGAGATATGCGATGAAGCTATTGCCAAATATCCCGGCAGCGAAGGGGCCATTAATTGCCATAACCTGCTTGCCGAAATCAACAATCCATTCCTGAACCTGGAAACAGAAAAAGTGAATGTCCCCGGCATGCCATTTCGCACCCTGGTAAAATATAAAAATGTTTCCAGCCTGTACCTGCGTGTAATTAAAACCACCCGTACAGAATTAAAAAAGCTGGAAAGAAACGATGATTATAACCGCCAATGGGCCTTAATGGCCGATATGACGCCGGTGAAAGCATGGACGGTTTCGCTGCCCAACCAGCAGGATTACCAGCAGCACAGCGCCGAAATAAAAATAGATGAATTGCCCACCGGAACCTATATCATCCTGGCAAGCGTGAATGCTAATTTTAAACCCGTAAAAAATTACCTAGCAAGGCAGATCACATATATAAGCAATATTGCCTACATCACTAATAATAAAAATGAACTCTATGTGCTCGACCGCAGTTTGGGCCTGCCGCTTGCCAATGCCGATGTGCAGCTATGGCAGCAAAACTACGATTACAACAGCCGCAATTACGACGATATCAAAAAAGAAAAATACAAATCAGACAAAAACGGTTATGTAAAGATGACAAGAATGAAGGACAGCTATTACAACCAGTTTGTACAGGTTAGTTATGGCAAGGATGAACTTTTTACCGACGACAGTTATTACAGTTATTATTACAACGGGATACAGCCCGAAAAAACCAATTTACGTACTTTCTTTTTTACCGACCGCAGCATTTACCGCCCCGGGCAAACCGTTTTCTTTAAAGGCATTGTGGTAAGTACAAACAGCCAGAGCCGCAAAAGCGTGATCGTTCCCGGTCATACAGCCACGGTTATGCTCATGGATGCCAATCACCAAAAAGTGGAGGAACTCAGTTTAAAAACCAATGAGTACGGTTCATTCAGTGGAAAATTTGTACTGCCCGAGGGAAGGTTGAACGGTAATTTTTTTATACAGGAAGCAGCTACCAGCAGCCAGCAATATTTCAGCGTGGAAGAATATAAGCGGCCAAAATTCAGCGTGGAAATTAAAAAGCCCGAGGGCAGTTACCGGGTGAACGACAGCATTACCGTAACCGGGTTTGCAAAAGCCTATGCAGGAAACAATATTGATGGTGCGGCTGTAAGTTACCGGGTGGTACGCAGGGTGCAGTATCCCATTTGGTGGGGCTGGGGCTACCGGGGCCGCATTTGGCCTCCTTATGGCCGCAGCGAAGAAATGGAAATAGCCAACGGCATCGCCAAAACAGATGAAAAAGGGGAATTTAAAATAATATTCAAAGCCATACCCGATGAATCGGTTGACAAAAAAGATCAGCCAACATTTTATTATGATATAAGCGCCGATGTAACCGATATAAATGGCGAAACCCGCAGCAGCGAAACCTCTGTGGCAGTAAGCTATCAGGCATTGCAACTGGCAATTACAGCGCCCGAAAAAATGCCTGCCGACAGTTTGAAAAACATCCTGGTGAGCAGCCGCAACAGCAATGGGCTTTTTGAAAAAGCAACCGTGACTGTGCAAATATTTAAGCTGCAGGAACCGGGCCGTATGTTCCGCCAGCGTTACTGGGAGGCACCCGACCAGTTTGTAATGACCAAGGAAGAATATTATAAACATTTCCCTTACGATGTATATGCCGATGAAGACCAGGTGGGCAAATTTTCACAGGGCCAGAAAGTATCAGATAAAACCGATACCACATCTGCCAATTCAACATTCAAAATTCAACATTCAGCATTACAGGCCGGATGGTATAAAATAATTGCAACAGGAAAAGATAAATATGGTGAAGATGTGAAGGCAGAAAAATATATTTACCTAACCGATAAAACCAAGCGCAGCAATGAACCCATTACGCTGGATGCCAATAAAAAAACGGCAGAGCCCGGTGAAAAAATTGATTATAACCTGCAAACCGGTTTTGATAAGGTTTGGCTGATTCACTCCCTTTCTAAAACAGACAACAGTACGATTGTAACCTACCCAAGCCTGTCAACCAATCAACCTGTCAACTTCTCCCTTAATCCAACCGAAGCCGACCGTGGAGGCATACGCATCAGTTATGCATTTGTAAAAAACAACCGGGTGTACAGCGGCGGAGATATGTTCAGCATACCCTGGACAAATAAGGAACTGAACATCAGCTATGAAACCTTTCGCGATAAATTATTGCCGGGCGCCAATGAAAAATGGAAGATAAAGATCAGCGGCAGCAAGGGAGAAAAAATTGCGTCAGAAGCATTGATCAGTATGTACGATGCCTCGCTCGACCAGTTTAAACCGCATTACTGGACGGCACTGAGTTCTTTATGGCCAACGCTGAATGATTTTATTACCTGGAGCGGGCTAACATTTACGGGTGTACAATCTACCGAACATAATAATATGGAGCGTCCTTATAAAGACCTACCGGAAAAACGGTATGATGAATTGGTGAGTAATGGATGGAATGAAGGAGGGTATATGTATTACAACGGCTTAACTAAGAGAAGTATGCTAACTTATGCAAATGCGGAAGTGTCAGCGTCAGTTGCAGCACCAGCACCACAAATGGCTGATGGGAAACCTGAAGAAGCTGATTCAATGAGTCCTAAACACATGAAACTTCCAAAACCAGTCTTTGATGATTCGGATGGTGACGGGATAGTTGACCAGCTTGATAAAGACCCATCGGGCCCACCTTCAGGCAAAGGAAATGGCGGCAACACTCAAATCCGCAAAAACTTCAACGAAACAGCTTTCTTTTTTCCGGAGTTAAAGACAGATGCCAATGGAAATGTGGAATTCAGTTTTACCATTCCCGAAGCGCTTACCAGCTGGAACATGATGACCCTGGCGCATGATAAAAACCTGGCAAGCGGCATGGGCACAAAATCGGTGATCACGCAAAAGCCATTGATGGTACAACCCTTTGCACCCCGTTTTATGCGTGAAGGCGACCAGGTAGAATTTACCGCCAAAGTAGTTAACCTGAGCGACAAGGAAATTACCGGCACGGCCCAACTGGAATTGCTTGATGCAGCAACAAACAAACCCGTGGATGGCTGGTTTAAAAATATTTTCCCCAACCAGTATTTTACCGTGGCTGCGGGGCAAAGTGCGTTGGTAAAATTCCCCATAACGATCCCCTACAGTTTTGGCAGCGCCATGATGTACCGCATTAAGGCCGCCTCGCAGGACGGTGCCTTTTCTGACGGAGAAGAAATGGCCTTACCCGTGCTTACCAACCGCACCCTGGTTACAGAAACATTGCCCATCAACATGCGCAATACCACGAACAAGAATTTTAAATTCGACAAATTGCTCAGCGCCAATAACAGCGGTACACTTACGCATCATGCATTAACGGTGGAATATACCAGCAACCCGGCCTGGTATGCCGTGCAGGCCCTGCCCTACCTCATGGAATATCCTTATGAATGCGTGGAGCAGAATTTTAACCGTTATTATGCCAATGTGCTGGCATCCTTCATCAGCAATTCCACGCCAAAGATCAAAGCCGTTTTTGAAAAGTGGAAAATCGTGGATACAGCAGCCTTACTAAGTAACCTGCAGA
Organism: Ferruginibacter sp.; assembly: GCA_049291115.1. GTDB lineage: Bacteria > Bacteroidota > Bacteroidia > Chitinophagales > Chitinophagaceae > Ferruginibacter. Next base: position 128,468 of record JBATOU010000081.1, on the reverse strand, counting down.
AAAATGAAGAATTAAAATCGGCCCTGCTGGCAGAAACGCCCTGGGTAATGAATGCACAAAATGAATCGGAGCAGAAGAAAAATATTGCGCTGTTATTTGACATGGTGTGGATGGCAAACGAAAAAACAAAAACGCTGGCCAAGCTTACCGAAGCGCAAACCAGTAATGGTGGTTTTGCCTGGTTTAAAGGCGGGCCCGACGACCGTTATATGACCCAGTACATCATTACCGGTATTGGTCACCTGCGCAAACTGAATGCACTTACAAAAGAAGATTATGCCGGCCTTAAACCCATGGCCGACCGTGCCATCCCCTACCTGGATGCAAGGATCAAAGAAGATTACGACTACCTGGTAAAGCATAAGGTAAAACTTTCGCAGAACAATCTTTCTTATTATGCCATACAATATTTGTACATGCGCAGTTTTTTCCCCGAACTGAAGGTAAGCGCCAATGCACAGAAAGCATACGATTATTACCGCGGGCAAACAAAAACATACTGGCTCAGCCAGGGTAAATATATGCAGGGCATGATTGCACTTTCGTTACACCGGAGCGGCGATACAAAGGTTCCGCAGGCCATCATCATATCTTTAAAAGAGAATGCCATTTACAAAGAAGAAATGGGCATGTACTGGAAAGAATTTACACAGGGTGGTTATTACTGGCACCAGGCGCCCATTGAAAGCCAGGCCATGATGATAGAAGTTTTTACAGACATCGAAAAAAATAATGTAACGGTTGATGACCTGAAGACATGGCTGCTAAAAAACAAACAAACCAACCAATGGGCAAGCACCAGGTCTACTGCCGAAGCCTGTTATGCCTTATTGCTCAACGGCAGCTACTGGCTGGCCGAAGAAAAAACAGTTACAATACAGTTGGGCAATACTACAATCAGCAGCGCAGACAATAAGAGTGAAGAAGGGACAGGATATTTTAAAACCAGGATTGAAGGCGCTAAAGTACAACAGGGCATGGGAAACATTAATGTAAGAATTAATTCCCCCAACTTGTCAACCAGTAAACCTGTTAACAATTCAACCTCCTGGGGCGCCGTGTACTGGCAGTATTTTGAAAACCTGGATAAAATTACCTCTGCAGAAACACCATTAAAGCTCAGCAAAAAACTCTTTGTTGAAAAGAATACAGACAAAGGACCTGTGCTGAAAGCCATAAACGATGGCGATGAGCTGGGCATTGGCGATAAAGTGAAAGTAAGAATTGAATTGCGTGTTGACCGTGATATGGAATATGTGCATATGAAAGATATGCGTGCGGCATGCATGGAACCCGTTAATGTGATCAGCAGTTACAAATGGCAGGGCGGGCTTGGCTATTATGAGAGCACCAAAGATGCCAGCACTAATTTCTTTTTTGGCTGGCTACCCCGCGGCACTTATGTTTTTGAATACCCGCTTTTTGTAACACATGCAGGAAATTACAGCAATGGCATCACTACCATTCAGTGTATGTATGCGCCCGAATTTACCAGTCATAGTGAAGGCGTGCGGGTGAATGTGGCGGAAAAATAACTATATAAACCCTGCCAGCGGTTGCAAACCCTGGCGGCGGTTGATTAAAAGGAATACTTGCTAAATAAAATGCCCCGGTTTTTAAAATGGGGCATTTTATTATATTTACAGCATGTCAAACTCGCCCACTTACAACATCCCCCGCCATTGGCGTTATATTGAAAACCTGCATATTGTTTTCTGGCTTTTTAAAGATCTTGCCTGGTGTATGATCTGGAAACCGCTGGGCGTTCTCATGATCTTTCCTACTTTTATCATTTCGGTGGTCATTGCCTGGCGTACGAGGGCAATTATGAGCGAGCTATGCCATAACCTGGCCATTTGTGTATGGATATTGGCCAACAGCTACTGGATGATCAGCGAGTTTTTTGGCTTCGACAGTAAAATACTTTTCGGGGTTTATACATTCAAGCATTTTGCAGTGGTTCCATTTGTAACAGGCATCATGATCCTTGCTTTTTATTACCTGTGGTGGGCACCAAGGAATCGTCAAAAATGAGCCAAAATCCATCTTTCCGGTTAGCCTTGCTTTAAGTATCTTTGCGCCCAATAAAGCTGAAAAGGTACAAGTGAGTGACACAACGATGTTGAAAAGCATTACTGCTGCCGGTTTCAAAAAAATGATGAACCCGGCTTAATCAACAAGTTCAAACTTTTGTGGCGACGCTCCGTTCTGCAGCATATCTCTTATCATCAAAAAAATAATTTACATGTTTCGTTCTCATACCTGCGGCCAATTAAGGCTCACCGATGTAAATAAAGAAGTTACCCTTGCCGGCTGGGTGCAAACCGTGCGCAAATTCGGCAGCATTACATTTGTTGACCTGCGTGACCGCTATGGTATTACCCAACTGCTTTTTTCGGAAACACTTAATACACAACTGGAAGAAAACCCGCTGGGCCGTGAATTTGTTTTACAGGCCAAAGGAAAAGTGGGCGAACGCAGCAATAAAAACAACAATATTCCCACCGGTGATATTGAAATATCCGTAGAAAGCTTCAGCATACTCAACAAAAGCGCCACCCCACCCTTTACCATACAGGACGATACCGATGGCGGCGACGACCTGCGCATGAAATACCGCTACCTCGACCTGCGCCGAAATGCAGTAAAGAAAAACCTGGAACTCCGTTATGCCGTTGGGCGCAGCGCCCGCAACTACCTCCACGAAAATAATTTCATGGATATAGAAACGCCCTTCCTTATTAAAAGTACGCCCGAGGGGGCCCGCGACTTTGTGGTGCCCAGCCGTATGAATGGAGGACAGTTTTATGCACTTCCGCAAAGCCCTCAAACTTTTAAACAACTGCTGATGGTGAGCGGTTACGACCGTTATTACCAGATCGTAAAATGTTTCAGAGACGAAGACCTGCGTGCCGACCGCCAGCCGGAATTTACCCAGATAGATTGTGAAATGTGTTTTGTAGAGCAGGAAGATATCCTCCATATGTTTGAAGGAATGGTAAAACGCATTTTTAAAGACGTAAAAAATATAGACTATACCGAAAGCGTTGAACGGATGAGTTGGGAAGATGCGATGTGGACCTATGGCAACGATAAACCCGATATCCGCTTTGGGATGCAATTATGCAATTTGAAATTTCCTTCTCATACATTTATGAACCGCCCGCAGCAAAACGAACTGATCGGCGGCGCATCTTTCAATGTATTTGATGAAGCAGAAACCGTGCTGGCCATTGCAGTACCCGGCTGCTCTGAATATACACGTAAACAAACCGATGAACTTACCGAATGGGTGAAGCGCCCGCAAATAGGCATGAAGGGACTTGTGTTCATCAAATGCAATGCCGATGGCAGTTTCAAAAGCAGTGTTGACAAATTTTACAGCGAAGAAAAATTAAAGGCAATTGCAGCAGCCGCTGCTGCCAAAGCCGGAGACCTGGTGCTGATACTTGCAGGAGCCGAAGAACGTACCCGCAAAGCCATGAGCGAGCTGCGCCTCGAAATGGGTAAACGCCTGGGCTTAAGAAAAGACGATGAATTTAAACTGCTTTGGGTATTGGATTTCCCGCTCTTTGAATATGCAGAAGAAGATAACCGCTGGGTGGCCAGGCACCATCCTTTTACATCGCCGAAGCCATCCGATATATCGACCATGATCAATAACAGGCCACAGATAGATAATGCGGCCGAATACCTGAAACATCCTTATGCAAACATAAAGGCCAATGCCTACGATATGGTGCTTAACGGAAATGAAATTGGGGGCGGCAGCATCCGCATTTACCAGAAAGAACTGCAGCAAAAAATGTTTGAAGCGCTGGGCATGGATGAACAGGAGCAGCAGCATAAGTTTGGCTTTTTGCTGGGCGCTTTTGAATACGGTGCACCACCGCATGGCGGCATTGCCTTTGGGTTCGACAGGCTTTGTTCCATACTGGGCGGCAGCGAAAGCATCCGTGATTTTATTGCTTTTCCAAAAAACAACAGCGGCCGGGATGTGATGATTGATGCACCCAGTGCCATTGATGCAAAACAATTTGAAGAATTGCAGATAAAACTGGACCTGAAAGGCTAAATTTTCATTATGACAAACCACTGCAGCACAGCAGTTAAGTTGTTATTTGTTTTTTCTTTTTGTTAACAGCAAAAGAATTATTTTTCGTCAATAAATTATTATTATGAAAGGACATTTGTATGCCTTTATCATTTTATTCTCCATAAGCGCAGCCTCCTGTAAAAAGGATGATGCACAACCACAAAACAACGTTCGTACAGAGCTATCTGTTAACAATGAAGCATACGGTACGGATGCCCAGCAAAAAATGGATTACTACCTGCCGGCAAACCGCACCGATACCGGCACCAAAGTGATGATCCTTATTCATGGTGGTGGCTGGAGCGCCGGCGATAAAACAGATTTCAACAATTTTATGGCCGACATCAAAACCTATTTTCCCGGGTGGGCCATTTTTAATATCAACTACAGGCTTGCGGCGGGCAACAGCAATCTTTTTCCCACGCAGGAACTTGATGTGAGGGCAGCCGCTGAATACATTTTCAACAATGCAGGCCAATTTCATATAAGCGGAAAATTTGTATTAGTGGGCGCAAGTGCAGGTGCACATCTTGCCTTGTTGCAAGGCAATAAGAACCACAACCTGCCTGTAAAAGCGATCGTAAACTTTTTTGGCCCTACCGATATTACAGATATGTACAACAACCCGCTCTCCGCTCTCATTCCCCCGGCCATAGAAGCTGTGGTGGGTGCGACGCCAACCAGTAATCCCAATTTATATTTCCAATCAAGCCCCATCAATTTTGTAACGGCCCAATCACCCCCAACCATTAGTTTGCAGGGAGGAATGGACCCCCTGGTAAACCCGGCACAGCAACTTGCCCTGAAGGCTAAACTGGATGCCAGTTCGGTGATAAATGAGTATGTTTTTTATCCCAATGAAGCACATGGATGGGTGGGCGCCAGCATGACAGATTCTTACAACAGGATAAAGACCTTTATTACGGCCAACGTTCAATAAGCGAATGAAAAAACTGTTAACCCTTTTCTGCTGCTGTTTATTCCTGAATGGTTTTTCGCAAACGATGAGTTTGTATACAAAAGATGTTTTGAAAAAAAACAGGGAGAAATTCTATAAAAATCTTGTAAACAACAGCATCAATAAAAACCTGCGGCAACCGCTCAATGCAGATACAGAGGAAGACTGGATGACTGCTTTTTATGCCATTGCATTGATCAATTATAAATCGGCCTGGGCCGACAGCAAAGTGGATGAAGCGGTAAAAGTTTTTTCAACACAAAGTATTTCATTTCAAAGATCATTGCTCGACCTGCTGCATGCGAATTATCCCGGTAAGTATACAGGCATTATCAGGAAGCAACTGGCCAGTACAGAAGATGCAAAAACCTTTGCCATGGCTGCAAATTATATTTTGCAGGATAAAAAAGAAGAGGATGCGGTATTGCTCGAATACCTTGTACAGCAACGCATGGCAGCCGATAAAGAAAACCCGCTGTACCAGCAATTGTATTACCAGCTTGCCATCTTCAGCAAAAAAATTACAACACCATCCCTATCCGGCTTTTTTGATCCTGGCTATTTGCCGGGAAATACTTTGCTCATCAGTTTGCAAAGAAAAAACAGGAATTACCCGGGACTGGTTTTGGTGAGAGATGCCTGGGGAAATTTCAGCAAACTCAATGACAGTACTTATTTTTCGGCACCACAGCTTGCCCGCAGCCTCAGCAATATGCCCGGTTATATTTCAAACGGCAATACACCCGAAGGCATCTTCCGCATGGATGGCTTTGATGTTTCAAGAAGCAGTTTCATCGGGCCTTCGGTAAACATTCAGTTAAAAATGCCTTTTGAAGACAAGGCCTCTCATTTTTATAAAGACAGCGCCAAAGCAGACAGTACCTGGAACAAGGATGATTATAAAAATCTATTGCCCGAAGCCTTCAGAAATTATTATCCCATTTATCAAACTTATTATGCCGGCATGGCAGGCCGAACCGAAATAATTGCGCATGGAACTACCGTAAACCCCGCCTATTATACTGCACAAACATTTTACCCGCACACGCCTACTGCCGGATGCCTGTGCACAAAAGAAATTTGGGACGAAAGCAGCGGCAAACTCAAAACAAGCGACCAGTACAGCCTGGTGGAAACCCTACGGAAAGCAGGTGGCGCAAAAGGTTATGCCATTGTGATAAATATTGATGATAAGGAAGCTCCAGTAAAGCTAGAGGAAATACTGCCGTTTCTTCAAGGGAAAAATTGAGAATGGACGACGGACAACAGACGACTGACCACGGGGTTGCTTCATTCTCACATTGGCTTATTATCACATCATCAAATTATCACATTATCAAATCCTCCTTAACTTTACCCTATGAACCAAGCCCCGCTTGCAGAAAGGTTGCGGCCGCAAACATTAGATGACCTGGTAGGGCAGGAACATCTTACCGGCAAAGGAAGTATTTTGCGCAATGCCATTGATGCCGGCAATATTCCCTCCATCATTTTATGGGGCCCACCGGGCGTAGGTAAAACCACCATTGCCAATATCATTGCCAAAAGCCTGAACCGTCCTTTTTTTACCTTAAGCGCTATTTCTGCCGGCGTAAAAGATGTACGTGAAGTGATAGACCTTGCCAAAAAGACCGATGGCACCATTTTATTCATTGACGAAATACACCGTTTTAATAAAGGGCAGCAAGATGCCCTGCTGGGTGCGGTTGAAAAAGGCACCATTACCCTTATTGGTGCCACCACAGAAAACCCTTCTTTTGAGGTGAACAGTGCCCTGCTCAGCCGCTGCCAGGTTTATGTGCTAAAGGCACTTGATGAAAAAGCATTGAATACCTTACTGCAAAAAGCGATGACGCAGGACGAGGTCTTGAAGAAACAGCAGATCACACTCAGTGAAACAGAAGCGCTGATCAATATCAGCGGGGGCGATGGCAGAAAAATCTTAAACCTCTTATCCCTCGTTGCCGAAAGCAGCGGAAAAAAAGCCGTGATCGATGATAAAACCGTAATGAAAATTGCCCAGCAGCGCATTGCCCTTTACGATAAACAGGGAGAACAACATTACGATATCATTTCTGCATTCATTAAAAGCATGCGTGGCAGCGACCCCAATGCAGCTGTTTACTGGCTTGCCCGTATGATTGAAGGAGGCGAAGACATAAAATTTATAGCCAGGCGCATGATCATATTTGCAAGTGAAGATATTGGCAATGCCAATCCAAATGCCCTCTTGCTGGCCAATAACTGCTTCCAGGCGGTGAATGTGATCGGTTATCCCGAAGCCAGGATCATTTTAAGTCAGTGCGCTATTTACCTGGCCACATCGGTAAAAAGCAATGCCTCTTATATGGCCATTGGTGCAGCACAGGAAGCTGTGGCAAAGCATGGCGACCTGCCCGTTCCGCTTCATTTGCGTAATGCCGTTACCAAACTGATGAAGCAGATGGATTATGGCAAAGAATATAAATACGCCCATAGTTTTGAAAACAATTTTGTAGACATGCAATACCTGCCCGATGCCATTGACGGGACTAATTTTTACAACCCATCACAAAATGCAAGAGAAGAGGAAATAAGGAAATTTTTAAAACAACGTTGGAAAGATAAATATGGATACTAAGAAAGATATTGAAACCCGCAGCGATATTGAAAAACTCGTTGTTGAATTTTACGAAAAGGTTAAAAAGGATGAGACCATTGGCATTATTTTTACAGAGATTGTAAAAATGGACTGGGAACATCATATTCCGCTGATAACAGATTTTTGGGAAACGATCATCCTCGATAACCCTGTATATAAAAACAATGCAATGGAAAAACATTATGAGCTCAACCGGGTTTACCCGCTTACCAAAGCGCATTTTGATGCCTGGCTTATATTGTTCAATGATACAATGGATGGGATGTACAGCGGGCCAAAAGCAGCGCATGGCAAAGCAAGAGCAGCCTCCATAGCGGCAGTGATGCAGTTTAAAATGGGCAACGAAAAAACCAATTCTTTATTGTGATCAATTCAAAATGGACCTATAATTTTTTTTCCACACTGCAGGTGGAAGAATTGTATGATATCATGCAATTGCGCAGCCGTGTGTTTGTAGTGGAGCAAAACTGCATTTATCTTGATGCCGATGAAAAAGACCTGCATGCCTGGCATTTGTGCTGCTGGAGCAATAAAGACCTTGCGGCCTATGCACGCATCATACCGCCGGGCATTGCCTTTAAAGAAGCCAGTATTGGCCGGGTGGTTACCGCTCCCGAATACCGTAAAACGGGCATTGGCAGGGAGTTAATGAAACGTGCCATTGAAGACACTTATAAGACATTTGAAACCACCTCTATCCGCATTGGCGCCCAGTTGTATCTGAAAAAATTCTATTCCGACCTTGGATTTGTACAATGCAGTGATACTTATATGGAAGATGGCATCCCGCATGTGGAAATGCTGCACTCGCTGTAAAATATTCCCATAAACAATAATTTAACAAGTTGGCCGTTTTAGTTTTTGGCGGGTAGAAATACATGTCAAAATGTTTATCCAATACTAGAAAAACAAAAAACTGACCAACATGAAATCAGCTTTACGTGGGATTGTTGACAAAACCTTACTACTTATTGTCATTTGTATCTCCTTCAGCTACACGTCCCAATCTCAACACATAATGCTCGGCAACGACAAAAAACTCAGCGTTGAAGCCGGCTTAAACTTTGGCCCTACTTTCTTCCTGGGCGATCTCGGTGGAAACAAAGGCGTGGGCACTTACTTTCTTAAAGACATTAACCTCGATCTTACAAAAATGATGAAAGGTGCATTTGTAACCGTGTACCCAAATTCGTGGATGGGCCTGAGGGTTGCAGCGCAACTCACAAAACTTTCGGGCAACGACCAGGAAATTGCACGTCGCGGTAGTGATGAAGAATGGAGAAAAGAGCGCAACCTCGACTTCCGCACAAATGTATGGGAAGCCTATGGTGCCGTTGAATTATATCCTCTTTCTTATCTTAACAGGTACGATGAAGAATACGATCCCACTTTTAAGCCTTATGTATTTGGCGGTGTGGGTCTTTTCAATTTTAACCCCGAAGGTTCTCTTACTGATGGTGCCGGAAATACAAAGTGGTATAAACTGCAGCCATTGCGCACAGAGGGCCAGGGCATGGCAGAGTACCCCGAAAGAAAACCTTATAAACTTACCCAGTTAAATGTTCCATTTGGTGCAGGTGTAAAAATAAAGATCAACGACCGTTTCTATACGGGTACCGAGATCCTTTACAGGCATACTTTTACCGATTATATTGATGATGTAAGCACAAATTATATTGACCCCAACTATTTCAGGAATTATATGTCGCTTGCAGACGCAAGTATAGCAGAAAGAATTTCAGACAAAATGATCCCCATTCTTACCACATGGTTAACAACAAACAGGTATGCGCCGGGTACACAGCGTGGCAATCCCAACAGGAATGATGATTATTTTTCCTGCGTACTGAAAGTGGGTGTTAAGCTGGGCAACCAGGATCCTTATTCTGTAAAACAAACAAGGTGCCCGCACTTTTATTGATCGTCACTTATTAACCCAAAATTCATAATCAATCACAATTGATGAGAAAAAAATAAGCGCATGGTATAAAGCTGAAGTAACCCCCCGGAGAACGATGTGCATTCCTGCACAATGATTACCCCTGAAACCACAAGATTACCTTCGTTATTATGCTTTGCCTTATTTTTAAAAAATTAAACCCACGGCGTTTCGTGGGTTTTTATTTTTAACGCAGAGAACAAAGAATGCTGGGTTAACGCAGCAATGCTGATTACCGAAACTGTCATGTGAATTCTTATCATGAATACATCACAAGCTGCTGCAGTTAAGCTTATTTCTTTTTTGCCGCCTTCAACTCCTCCTCCACATATTTTGCAGTAAAACTGTTTTTCACATTAAGCATGTCCTGCGGAGTACCTTCATACAAAACCGCTCCTCCCCCGCTTCCCCCTTCGGGGCCAATGTCAATGATATGGTCGGCCACTTTGATCATATCGAGATTGTGTTCTATTACAAGCACGGTGTTTCCCCGGTCAACAAGTTTATACAGCACATCCAGCAAATGCTGAATATCCTGGAAATGCAGTCCCGTAGTGGGTTCATCCAGTATATAAAATGTTTTTCCTGTATCACGCTTGCCTAATTCAGTAGCCAGTTTTACACGCTGAGCCTCCCCGCCACTGAGTGTAACGGCACTTTGGCCCAGTGTGATATAGCCAAGCCCCACTTCCTGCAGCACTTTAATTTTGCGGTAGATATATGGAACCGCACTAAAGAACTCCACTGCATCATCCACCGTCATATCCAGCACATCGCTGATAGATTTTCCTTTGTACCTTATTTCCAGGGTTTCCCTGTTGTATCTTTTTCCATTACATTTTTCGCAATGCACATATACATCGGGCAAAAAATTCATTTCAATCACCCGCATACCACCGCCTTCGCACACATCGCAGCGGCCGCTTTTTACATTAAATGAAAAACGGCCCGCATTATAGCCACGTATCTTAGCCTCGGGCACACTTGCAAACAAGGTTCTTATGTCGGTAAAAAAGCCGCAGTAAGTGGCGGGATTGCTCCTGGGTGTGCGGCCAATCGGGCTTTGGTCTATTTCAATTACCTTATCAATATTTTCTAAACCCTTAATGCTTTTGTAAGCAAGCGGCGTCATTTTGGAAGTATAGCAATGATTGCTCAGCAACGGATAGAGTGTTTCGTTGATGAGTGTTGATTTGCCACTGCCGCTTACACCGGTCACTAAAATAAATTTTCCCAAAGGAAATTTCACGGTAACCTTTCTGAGATTATTTCCAGACGCCTCTTTCAATTCGATAAACTTTCCGTTTCCCTTTCTTGTTTCGGCTGGAATAGCTATTTTTTTCTTACCGCTTAAATACTGTGCGGTTTCGGAACCGGATTTGAGTACCTCTGCAGGCGTTCCGGCAGCCACGATCCTTCCACCATGTGTTCCTGCACGGGGACCAATATCCACCAGGTGATCGGCAGCAAGCATAATATCTTTATCGTGCTCCACCACCAGCACACTGTTGCCGATATTGCGCAGGTTTTGTAAGGCACCAATAAGCCGTTGATTATCTCTTTGATGAAGACCAATGCTCGGCTCATCCAGTATATACGTGATCCCCTGCAGTTGCGAACCAATTTGTGTGGCCAGCCTGATGCGCTGGTACTCTCCCCCGCTCAAACTTTTAGAGGGCCGGTACAGCGTGAGATAGGTTAAGCCCACATCGAGCAGAAACTGTAGCCTTTCCCTGATTTCTTTTAAAATATCTTTTGCGATCGCATTTTGTTTAGAACTCAGCCTCAATTCCAACCCATCAAACCATGCATATAAATGATCAAGGTCCATATTGCTTAAATCGGCAATATTGCGTTCATCCACTTTAAACCAAAGGCTTTCTTTGCGCAGCCGGGTTCCGTTACAGCTCTCGCAGGGCTTCAGTTTCATATACCCTTCCACCCAATCTCTTAACGCTTCGTTGGTGCTCGTGCTGGCAAACCATCGTTTGAGCATGTTTACAATTCCCTCGTACTCGGTGGCATAATAAATGGGCGCATCATCCTGTACGTCCACTTCCACAGATTCTTCTGCAACAGCATCCATTTCTTCTTTGCCATAAAGCAACAGGTTCATTGCTTTTTGTGGCAGGTCTTTCACAGGTTTATCGAGGTTGATCTTGTATTTTTTTGCCAGCTGCTGCACCTGCTTAAAAACATAAGCCTCCCTTTCTTCTCCCAGTGCTGCAATGCCGCCATCGTTCACACTCAGGTTCCCATCTGGTATAATGCTTTCCATATTTACCTGGTACATAGTACCCAAGCCCTTGCAGGCAGGGCAGGCTCCATAGGGAGAATTAAAAGAAAAAGCGTTGGGCGAGGGTTCCTCATAAGAAATGCCCGTATCCACACACATGAGTTGTTTGCTGAACGAAACAGCAGCAATGGTTTCAAACAGGTTTTTAGTTTTTACTTTTGAATTTTTCTCTTCCAACTGCGGGGCAATAAAGATCAAATCCTTCCCCATCTGCAGGGCACGCTGCACGCTTTGCGACAAACGGTACTGCATATCATCTGTTACCTGCAGGCGGTCGATCACCACTTCTATATCGTGAATTTTATACCGGTCTACCTGCATGCGCTCTTTCAGGTCAAGTATCTCGCCATCTACACGCACTTTTAAAAAACCTTTTTTGCGGATGTCTTCAAAAAGTTCCCTGTAATGCCCCTTTCGGCCACGAACAAGGGGCGCCAGTACATTTATTTTTTGGCCCTCATATTTTTCAAAAATGGCCTGTACAATTTCTTCCTCGCTGAACTTTACCATTTTTTTGCCCGTGTTATAACTGTAGGCCTCACCCACCCTTGCAAAAAGCAGGCGCATAAAATCATAAATTTCTGTGATGGTGCCTACGGTACTTCGTGGATTTTTGTTGGTGGTCTTTTGTTCGATAGAAATAACGGGGCTGAGGCCGGTGATCTTATCCACATCGGGCCGTTCCATATCGCCCACAAACTGCCGGGCATAAGCACTGAAGCTTTCCATGTAGCGGCGCTGCCCCTCGTTGTAAATGGTATCAAAGGCCAGCGAAGATTTTCCGCTGCCGCTTACACCGGTAAAAACTACCAGCTTGTTTTTGGGAATTTCAATATCAATATTTTTAAGGTTGTGCTCCCTGGCACCACTTACCTCAATAAATTCATCCTGTGCAATAGATTTTCCGGCCATAAATATCTCCTTGCCGTAAAGATACAAAGAAGGAATTGCTAAAAAATTTATTAAAGTAAAAATCAATTCCTGGAGGCGTGAAAAGCGAAAGATCGCAGCAATTCTTAATGCGTTTTTGATCAAATATCCACCTCAATACCGTACTTATCAAGCAGCCCGCAAACAGCGGGAAATGAGAATTTTGCTTTTTTTATGCGGTTCTGGCCGGGATCCATCGAATAGTTAAATGCAGTTCTGAAATCGGCATGTTCAAGGTTGGTTTGCCCGAACCGGGCCCCGGTAAAATCACATTTTTCAAATACAGCACCCGCCAGGTCAGATTCGGTAAAATCGGCCCCTCTCAAAAAACAGTTTTTGAATACTGTTTCCTTTATTTTCATTTTATAAAAAGAAGAATGATCCAGTATACAGTCATTGAAGCTAAAGAAAAGCCCGATATCATGACAATGTTCAAAATGAAGTCCCATCATTTTGCATGAATCGAATGCTACTTCCCGGAAAACAGTTTTACCCAGTTTTGCCAAACTTATATTGCACCCGTTAAAGCGGCATTCTATAAATTTTATACTACTTAGATCTGTTTCTGAAAATTGACAATTATTGAATTGGCAATTTTCATATTCGCCGCGGGGCAAGGGCAATTTCGAAAAATCATTGCCATCGAAAATTTTATTCTGTATAAAGGTATCTTCCATTGTTTTGCAATATGAATAACGAATATTATCCTACTTCAAAAAATCGCCGTCAATGATCAGCAGTTTTACCCCGGTTGCTGTAACCGACCTGTGAGAACTCAGGTTATCGGAAACAACATAACTCATCCCTTTGCTGAGTGTAAATGTTTCGCCGTTCTCCAGTTCACTTATAAATACACCTTCGAGGCAGTGCACAATATGGCCTTTTTGGCACCAATGATCGGCCAGGTAACCTGCGCTATATTCCACCAGCCGGATGCGAAGCCCGGGATATTGTTTTATTTGCCAAAAAGCAATACCGCTTTCTCCCCGGTGTTCTGTCTTTTCAACAGCTGACCAGTCGATCATTTCAAAAGATATCTTACCTGTTTGTTTTTTATCTGCCATAAATTTTTCTAAAAAAGATGCTATTAGTAAACACCCGTTCTAATTGGGTAAAACCGGCTCCTGGTTCTTAAAATGATTCATGCCCAGGTAAACCGCCACAGCCAATGCCGCAACAGCACTTATAGTAAATGCAAGCGCTGCACCAAATTTAAACCATATCAACCCGCAGATACTGCTGGCCAGTAATGCGCAAATGCTCTGCAGCCCGCTATAAGTGCCAATGGCTGTGGCTGTTTCTGTACGCGGTACCAGGTTGCTGATCCACGCCTTTGCAATGCCTTCTGTGGCAGCGGCATAAAACCCATAAAGTGCCAGCAGCAGCATAAACACAAAAAGGTTGCTGGTAATGCCAAAACCTGCATACGCTATTGCAAATACCAGCAGGCCGCTGATAAATATTTTTTTAACACCAAGCCTGTCGGCCAAAATACCTGCAGGAAATGCCAGTAACGCATAAAGCAGGTTGTAAAAAATATACATGCCGATCACGGCAGCATCACCCATGCCGGTTTCTTTCATTTTCAGGATCAGGAAAACATCCGAACTGTTGATGAGTGCAAAAGCCAGCAGGCCTATCAGTAATTTTTTATAACTGCCGGGAGCCTGTTTCCAGTAACTCAAAAAAGAAAAGATATGCGTTGGCCTAAAATGGCCGGTAACAGGTTTGTGCTTTTCTTTTATAAGAAAACTGCTGAACACGGCCAGTAAACCCGGAACAAAAGCAATTAAAAAAAGCGCTTTGTAATTGTTGGGATAAAAATAGAGGTATACCAATGCAATAGCAGGCCCCAGCACAGCCCCAATGGTATCCATACTCCGGTGAAACCCAAAAACAGTGGCCCGGGTTTGCTTTGTGCATTCATCACTCAGCAGGGCATCCCTGGCACCGGTTCTTATTCCTTTACCCACCCGGTCGGTGGTACGGCTCAAAAATATCCACCAGGGATAGGTAAATAATGCGAGCATGGGTTTACTGATGCTGCTGAGTGCATATCCTAATTGTACAAATGGCAGCCGCCGGCCAATACCATCGCTCCATTTTCCAAAATAAGGCTTACTGAGCCCGGCCACAGCTTCGGCCAGGCCTTCGAGTATGCCGATGAACAAGGCCGTATAACCAATTTCTTTTAGGTACAGCGGCATAACCGGGTACAGCATTTCGCTGGCCATATCGGTAAAAAGGCTTATAAAAGAAAGCAGCCATACAGTTTTGGAAATATGTTTCACAAATTAAAGTTCAGGAAAAAGGCTGAAAAACCGGTTATGCAAAAAAACTCCCATATAAACTTCCTGCAATTGTTGTGCTGACTATGTCTGCATCCCCACGGCTTAACACAAAAAACCTTAAATTGCAAAATATTTTTATGAGTAATAAGAAAACTACAAAAAAAGCCGGTTCCCACACAAACATCATCACCGGTACTCTCGATATCAGCCGCAGCGGCATGGGCTTTGTAAGCGCCGAAGGATTTGAAAAAGATATTATGGTGAAGCCCCACGATTTTGGAAAGGCATTTCATGGTGATACCGTACGGGTGCAAATACCCAAACACAAGGTTGGCGAAAAACGCATAGAAGGCATTATAACAGAAGTGGCCGAAAGAAAACAAACCGAGTTTATTGGGAATATTGAAATTAATAATACCAATGCTTTTTTTGTAGCAGGTGGCGATAAGCCCCTGCCCGATTTTTATATCCCGATGGATAAAATCAACGGGGCCAAAAATGGCGACCGTGTGGTGGCAAAATTTACAAAATGGGACAAAACCGATAAAAAGCCACAGGGAGAAATTATTTCGGTGATCGATGCGAGCAATGCAGGCGATATGGCCATGAAGGAAATTTTACTCAACAATAATTTTCCCCTCTCGTTCGAAAAAGAAGTACTGAACGAAGCCGCTAAGCTGAACCCCGATATCAGCAGGGAAGAAACCCGTAAACGAAAAGATTTCAGGGATATACTCACGTTTACCATTGACCCGGTGGATGCAAAAGATTTTGATGATGCTATTTCTATACGCAATCTCGACAATGGTTGTTATGAAATTGGTGTACATATTGCCGATGTAAGCCATTTTGTGCACCCTGGTACGGCGCTCGATAAAGAAGCATACAACCGTGCCACCAGCGTGTACCTGCCCGACCGGGTAAATCCTATGCTGCCCGAAAAGATATCCAACGAACTTTGTTCACTGAGGCCAAATGAAGATAAATACACTTTTTCTGCCGTTTTCCAGATCACACACAAGGCAGAAATAAAACATAAATGGATCGGGCGAACCATTATACACAGCAATCACCGGTTTACCTATGAAGAAGTGCAGCAAACGATAGAAACAAAGGAAGGGCTTCATTTTAAAGCCGTTCTTTTGCTCAACGACCTTGCCCAAAAATTCCGCAAACAACGCTTTGCAAACGGGGCCATCAATTTTTCTTCCCAGGAAGTAAGGTTTAAGCTTGATGAACATGGGAAGCCCATTGGCGTGGAGGTAAAAGAAAGTTTTGAAGCACACCAGCTCATTGAAGAATTTATGCTGCTGGCAAACCGCACCGTGGCCGAATATGTTTCAAAAATAAAGATCAATAAACAACCCATTCCCTTTCCTTACCGCATACACGATGAACCCGATGAAGAAAAACTAAAACCATTTGTGGCCTTTGCCCGAAAGTTTGGTTACCATTTCGACATGAAAGATGAAAAATCGGTAGCATCTTCCTTTAACCGCTTGCTGAAAGAAGTTCATGGTAAGCCCGAGCAGCATGTGCTGGAACAGTTGGGCATCCGCACCATGGCCAAAGCTGTTTATACTTCCGAAAATATTGGGCATTACGGTCTTGGCTTTGAGCACTACTGTCATTTTACCTCGCCTATCCGCCGCTATCCCGATGTATTGGTGCACCGCATTATACAGCACTGTCTTGATAAAGACCTCAAGATAGACCGGCATATGGAAGAAAAATGCAAGCACTGCAGCGAACGGGAACGTGCAGCCATGGACAGTGAACGCAGCGGAAACAAATACAAGCAGGTGGAATATATGCAACAGTTTTTGGGAGATGAGTTTGATGCCGTCATCAGCGGAGTTTCGCAGTTTGGATTTTGGGCCGAAACAGTGGATCATAAATGCGAAGGACTGGTGAGTGTGCGTGACCTGAATACGCATGATGATTTCCGGCTCGACGAAACCGACTATGCACTCGTGGGGCTGCGCACCAAAAAGAAATTCCGCATGGGTGATAAGTTGCGTATAAAAGTAGTGGCCACTAATTTAGACAAGAAACAGATGGACTATGAGTGGGTACCCGAAACGGCTGCAAAAACCGGGAAGAAAACAGTAAAAAAAACAAAAGGAAAAAAGTAAAAGTAAAAATAAACTCCTTTGTGAAATTTGATGCTGCCCGGTGTTCTTTGTGATTAAATTTAGCTTGTCACAAAGTTTCACACAAAGGAGCAAATACTCACAAAGACTTCATGAAAATGAGATCTTTCTCCGCATTATCATCAATCTTCGAAGAGAAATTCAACAACCGGCATTTCCCGCAAAAGCCGGAAAACCTTTATGATGCAGCCCAGTACATACTTGGCATCGGCGGCAAAAGGGTGCGGCCGGTTTGCGTACTCATGGGCAATGAACTTTTTGATGAGATAGACCCGGATGCCTATCATGTGGCCACAGCCATAGAACTCTTTCATAATTTCACCCTGGTACACGACGATATTATGGACCAGGCCCCTTTGCGCCGGGGCTGGCCAACCGTTCATGAAAAATATGGTGTATCCGCGGCCATACTTGCCGGCGATGTAATGTTTACACAGGCCTACGAGTGCCTTGCCCGCATTAAACCACATTTTATGCAGCCTGTTTTTACTTTATTCAATAAAACAAGTAAAGAGGTTTGCGAAGGCCAGCAACTGGATATGGATTTTGAAAAAATGCCGGAAGTGTCGATGGATGATTATGTAAATATGATCACTTTAAAAACATCTGTACTGCTTGCGGCAAGCCTTCAGTTAGGCGCCATACTGGGGGGTGCAGGCGGCGGCAACCAGCAGCACCTGTATGAATTTGGAAAAAATCTCGGAATCGCCTTCCAGGTGCAGGACGACTACCTGGATGCCTTTGGCGACCCGGAAAAATTCGGCAAGCAGGTGGGTGGCGATATACTGGCCAATAAAAAAACTTTTTTATTGCTGCATTGCATGCAGTCGGCCGGTAAAGCCCGGTTAAAACAACTGAAGGAACTGTTGCAGTCAAATGCCGCTGATAAGGTTTCAAAAATGCTGCAGTTGTACAAAGATTGCGGCGCAGATGCCTGGGCAAATGCACTCAAAGAAAAATATTACCAAAAGGCGCTTCATCACCTTGAAGAAGTAGCTGTGCTTTCTGCAAGAAAAGCCGAATTGAAAAACTTAGCAGGTTATTTGATGATGCGGGAAAACTAGTTTCCCATAACGGCTGTACAAACCCTTTCACTTCAGCAGCACAAAACCCGTTATATCTAATAAATACCCGTCCCTGTCCTCTCGCCTGTTCAATGTTTCAATAACCATGGTAAAGCTGTTGCTGTTTTGTTGTACGCTGTACATAAGATTGGCCTGTGCAATATAATTTTTCCCGGATCCCCCAGGTGGGTGGGCACGAAAAACACTGTCGGCAAAAGCGGATAAATTTATTTCAGCGGCAGGTTTGTCCTTATCGGCATAAATAATGATTTTATTTTTTTCTGTCCAGGCCTGCCAGCCCCCCAGCGTTGACTGATATTGGGAACTAATGGGAATGAGGGTGCGGTACCCTTCAATATTAATGAAGCTTTTCTCCGCACTAAGAAAATCAGTATGACCATAAGCATCGGAAGGGGTATTTTTCACATATCCAAGGCTATCAAGATATTTTGTACTTAACAGGTATTCGTTGCTTTTGCCGGCAGATAATTGCTTTGTTGGAAGAATGGGATCAAGGCTTTCTTTGCCATGCAGCTCTGCCAAATACCGCACAACAGATTGAATGCTTTCTGCGTCTTTTTTATCAATGCTTTGATTGGCCTGCAGTTTTTGCGCAACTCCATTCTTAAGCAGGCCATATTTACCAAGCAATTTTTTAAGCCTGCCCCGCTGGCTGTTTTCACTGATGGAAAAAATTACAAATTGGAGGCAAATGGCCAGCAGCGCCAATGAAAAAGGTATGATGCGGATATCGCCCTGCGGTTTCCACAAAAAATATAAAGATACCAGCGCAAGCCAGGCCGTGGTTACCAGTACTATCAGCCGCTCTTCGGTAAAACCATAATCGGATATCCGTTTACCAATTGCCACAAACATCAGCACTATGAGCGGCAGCATCAGAATATAAAACCAGCGGGCAAATACCTTCACCCATTTATGCTCCTGCAGCAAACGGATAGGGTAAACCAGTAAAATGCTCAATATGCCTGCAATGGCAAAGGCAATGATAAGGTTGCTTACCCAGCCATTGGGCAGTTGCCATGCAGTAATGATCTTTACCTCATAGGCCAGCAAAATGGCAAAATATATAAACACCAGTGGCAGTAATACAAAACGGGTAAAAATGCTCAGCACTTTTGGATAGGTTTCGCCGGCTTCCAGTTCCTGCGGGTTGGCAGGTATACCGTACAAAAAAAATACGGTATTGAATACACCGGCAATGATGATGAAAATGCGGGGATACCAGCTTTCACTCAGGTGCAGGTTGAATAATTCATTAAGCGCCGCCATTGCCCCAATAAGACCGAGAAACAGCACGCCGCTGAAAATGGCCGAGGTAATGATGCGCAAAAAAAGCACACGGTTATATTGCCAGAATGCATGCGTGCTACCCCTGCCAATGAACCCGGCACAGGCTACAAGCAAATGTGCTGCCACGTTCAGCATGCTGTACCTGATGATGTCTTTGGGCCGGTCATGTTCTTTTGAAAATGAAAAAAATAACATTGCTATTGCCACAAGCACCACTGTGTACATCAGCAATTTTGTGGTAAAACCGGCATTGCGGTAGCCTGTCGATATATTAACAGCAATAAACGATGGTAATGCCAGCAAACACATTAATAACAAACGAATGAGCAACCATTGTTTTGAATCAGGCAAATGATCCTGCGTGAGCATGAGGGCAATGCAGGTGCCGGCAAGGCTGATCAGTATTTCTAATGGGAACCGGCGAATAACAGAACCGGTTTGGTTTAGCAGAAGCTGGGCAGATGGCAGGCGCATAAGAGCTTATTTTGAAATGTAAAATTAGTCAATCGCATGGCTCAATAGGAAAAATGATTTTCTTGGGGCAAAGGGGTTTCGTTTTTTCCATGACCCTGCTTCATATTTTTTTTGTATTTTCCCTCTTTGTAACCAAACCAATTGTATGGCTAATTCTTTGTTCCGCACAAAAAGTATATCAAATATCATGGCCGAGGGCAGCGACGACAGTCATGGGACGGGCGGCTTAAAACGCATACTCACGGCCAGGGACCTTACATTTTTTGGCATTGCCGCCATCCTGGGCGCAGGAAGTTTCAGCAGCCTGGGCAGTGCGGTTTTCAATGGCGGTCCGGGTGTAATCATCCTATTCATCATTACGGCCATTGCCTGCGGGTTTACGGCCATGTGTTATTCAGAATTTGCGAGCCGCATCCCGGTAGCAGGCAGTGCCTACACCTATGCTTATGCAAGTTTTGGCGAATTGTTTGCCTGGATCATTGGCTGGGCGCTCATTATGGAATACAGCATCGGCAATATTTATGTGGCATTCAGCTGGAGCGATTATTTTACCTCCTTTCTCAGCAAACTGAACATTCATATCCCCGCCTGGTTATGCACCAGTTATATGGAAGCAAAGCATGCGGTGGAAAGCGGAAGCACCAATGCCGATGAACTCAATGCATGGAACAATGCTCCCATGCTGGGCGGCTTAAGGATGATACTGGATGTTCCGGCGCTCGTTATCAACCTGCTGATCACCTACCTGGTTTACCGCGGTATTAAGGAAAGCCGCAACTTCAGTAACCTGATGGTGCTGCTGAAAATGGCGGTGGTAACACTCATTATTTTAGTGGGAGGATACCTTGTATTATCAAACGGATTGACCTTTAACTGGACACCGGCAAATGATGAAGGAGTAAAATCTTTTATGCCCAATGGTTTTTCGGGTGTAATGATGGCGGTAAGCGGCGTATTCTTTGCATATATTGGCTTTGATGCAGTAAGTGTGCTGGCCGAAGAAAGCAAAGACCCGCAAAGAGACCTTCCAAAAGGAATGATATGGTCGCTGATCATTTGCACCGTGGTATATATTTTACTTACCCTTGTGCTAAGCGGTGCTGTTCACTATAAAAAATTTGATGGCGTGGGCGATCCGCTGGCATTTATTTTTGAGCCGCAGAACCTGAACATCGGCTGGATGCAGTTCCTGGTGGCCATATCGGCCGTGGTGGCCATGACCAGTGTATTGCTTGTTTTCCAAATGGGCCAGCCCCGCATCTGGATGAGTATGAGCCGTGATGGACTGATGCCGAAAATGTTTCAGAAAATCCATCCCAAATACAATACCCCTTCCATTTCCACTATTATTACCGGCCTGGTGGTGGGCATTCCTATTTTATTTACCGATAAAACTTTTGTGCTCGATTTCACCAGCATTGCCACTTTGTTTGCATTTGTACTCGTGTGCGGGGGTGTATTACTGATTCCCAGGAAGGAGAAGCAGCCGGGTAAGTTCCAGATGCCATACATCAATGCCCAATACATTTTTCCTGTAATTGTACTGGCGTCTATAGTGCTTGCTCAAACATTGTCGAAAGGATATTTTGCCAGCCTCTTCAATTTTGATTTTACTGCCAACGGTGAATACACATCAGGTAAGATCAGTTGGTGGGCACTTGCCACTCCAAAGATTTCGCTGATTGTGTTTTGGTTGATCGCTATTGCACTGGCCTTTGTTTCATTCATAAAAAAGTATTCCCTTATACCGCTGATGGGCGTTATCACCTGCCTGTACCTGCTTACCGGGATGACCAGCAATAACTGGATATGGTTCCTCGGCTGGATGGCGCTGGGATTGTTGTTTTACTTTTTATACGGGTATAAAAACAGCAAACTGGCAGCAGAAAACAAAAATTAATTTGTGACTGGTGTTTACTTAGTGAAACTTTGCTACTGCTTTGTGGAACTTTGTGGTACAGTTATGTTTAATCATTTTCAACAAAAAAAAGCAGGTTTTCATAAAGGATTTATCTTTGCCCTATGAAATACCAGCTGGGCGATAAGATCATAGTGCTGCATTCCGATGAAGAAGGTACGGTTATCGACATCATCAACGATAAAATGGTGCTGATAGATGTGCGGGGCGTGCGCTTTCCTGCCTATATGGACCAGATCGATTTTCCTTACTACAAAATGTTCACCCAAAAAAAAGCGCCCGAAAAGAAAAAACTCTATGTAGATGAGGTAAAAAAAGAAAAAACTGCCCAAAGCGTTGCTGCAAAAAAAGTAAAAGACGGGGTATTTCTCAATTTCATACCGGTATTTGACAAAGACATTTTTGATGATGATGTGGTGGAGAAAATGAAACTTTATCTCATCAATCAAAATGAAGAGCCCTATTTCTTTGAGTACAACCTTTTTTTTGCCGGGGAAAGCAGCTTTCAGCTGAAAAATAAGATCGAAAAGCTGAGTGAATTTTACCTGCACGATGTGCGCTTTGAAGACCTGAGTGACAGCCCGCGCTTTTCCTTTGAATTTTCGCTTGTAAATGAAAATAAAAAAAAGGCAGCGCATTTTGAAACATCTTTAAAATTAAAGGCCAAACAGCTTTTTAAGAAAATAGAAGAGACCCAGCTCAAAAACGAGCCCTCTTTTGCTTATGAGCTTTTTGAAATTTACCCAAACAAGGCCGAAGAAGAAAAAGTAGACCTGGGCAAACTCGGTAATGCCGGGTTCAGGGTGTACGACTCAAAGCATATCCGGCAAAACCTGCCAGCAGCCCGCAGTGTGATCGATATTCATATTGAAAAATTAACAGACAACCACAAGCATCTCAGCAATTTTGAGATCATGCAGCTGCAGCTTAAAGAATTTGAAAAGTACCTCGAACTCTCAATAGGCCATCACCAGCCATCCCTGGTGGTTATACATGGCGTGGGTGAAGGCCGCCTGCGGGATGAAATACACGAGATATTGAAATATAAAAAAGAAGTGAGCTCTTACGTAAACCAGTTTCACCCGCTCTATGGATATGGTGCTACGGAAATATATTTTAAATACTGATCTTAACCCTAATTCTCTCCTTCGCCGCCATTGTCATAATTGCATCATTTTTTGATGTTTTACACAGTTTTCATATCCCTGCAAAAGATAACCTCCTGTTTTTAGCATTTTTTTGGCATTTATTTTGTTTAACTTTGTATACATAAATATTAAACAAAATAAATCATCATTTTTTCACTTTAAACTATGGTTATGACAAAATTCACAAAGATCACCGGCTCATTAATGCTGGTATTGGCTGCTGCGGCATTTTTATCATGCAGCAAAGACGATGACACAAACAACGCACAAACTGCCAAAGTTTCTGCAACCCATGCCTCCCCGGGGTCGCCTGCAGTTGACATTTATGTTGATGGCGCCAAAGTAACTACGGCCCAACTGGCCTTCCCAAGTACTACTGGAACAACTGGAAATCCTTACCTTACTGTAAATGCCGGCACCCGGAACATTAAGGTATCTCCCAATGGAACACTCAATGTTATTAATGCCGATCTTGCGGTGGCAGCTAACGGTGTGTATAGCATATTTGCTTATGACACCCTGGGGTCGGGCACTACATTAAAAGCCCTGGTTTTGGGCGATAACCTGGCTGCACCTGCCGCCGGTAAAGCGCATATCCGTTTTCTGCATCTTTCGCCAGATGCACCAAACGTAGACCTTGAATTGCTAAAAACCGGTGCTGCTCCCATCAACCTTACAAATATCCCGTATGTTGGCCCCAGCCCCAATGCCACTGCATTGAGTGCTTTTACACCGGTTGATGCAGGATCTTACACAATTAATGTAAAACCGGCTGGAACTTCTACGGTGGTACTAAATCCTACTTTAACATTTGCAGAAGGGAAAATTTATACCATTTATGCAAGGGGATTGCTTGCAAACGGCGTTGGTACGGCACTGGGATTAAATGCCAGCGTTATAACACATAACTAAATCCAATATTGCCGGAAGATTTACAGGAAAGAGGCTGCCCCATAACAGGACAGCCTCATTTTTTTCATTCAATTGTGTTTTATCAGGCCGCTGGCGTATCACTTTTCTCTTTATTACGTGCCACCAGATACAGCGCTGCACCTGCCAGCATTAGCCCGATCTTGATTGCCCAGGCAGCCCCATCGCCCCAATTGTAAATACAGGCTCACCGGAAAACTATACTACAACTTTCAGGCATGCATTATTTCCTTCAAATACTTGTGTATGCCGGCCCAATGCTGAGAAGCAAGTACAATTGTGCTTTCTTTAAGCGCTTTTATAGTATCGGCTATCTCTGCAGCACCCAATTCTTCATCAACGTTTAGCCAAAGCCCTTTACAACCCAGGTTTTTTGCAAGCTGCATATCTGTGATCCGGTCGCCAATTACAAATGAATGTGCAATATCATAGTTCGGGTTATTTAAATACTCGGTAAGCATGCCGGTGCCGGGTTTGCGGGTGGGTGCTTGCTCGGCAGGATAAGTACGGTCAATAAAAACCTTCGAAAATACCACGCTTTCATTTTCGAAACTCTTCATTACAAATTGATGCAGCGGCCAAAAACTTTCTTCCGGAAATGCTGCTGTGCCAAGCCCGTCCTGGTTGGTTACCATTACCAGTTCATAATCAAATTCTGCAGCTATTTTTCTCATGTAATGAAATACATGAGGATAAAACTCCAGTTTACTGAAGGAGTCGAGTTGATAAGTGGGAGGCGCTTCCTTAATAAGGGTACCGTCGCGGTCGATGAATAAAACTTTTTTTGCCAAAGGGAAAAATTTTTGGTTTATAGTTTAAAGTTGGTGGTTTATAGTTGGTTGTTAATGGCTAATTTGCAGAATATTTTAATTGAACTTTGAACTATGTTTTCCAGTCAAACCCAAATACGCATCCATTACGCACTTACCGACCAGATGGGAATGGTCTATCATGGCCACTATGCCCAATTTTATGAAATTGGCCGTGGCGAAGCGATCCGTCAACTGGGTTATACCTATAAAGATATTGAGGCCATGGGCATCATTATGCCGGTAGTGGATATACACAGCCGTTTTTTGCGCCCCGCAAAGTATGATGACCTCATTACGGTAAAAACCACTTTAAAAGAACTTCCCCTGCACCATAAGATCGTGTTTCATTCAGAAATTTACAACGAGGGCGGCGAACTGCTCAATACCGGCGATGTAACACTTTATTTTATGACCACAGATATGAAAAGGACCGAAATGCCTGCCGATCTGAAAAAGAAGCTCGAAAAATTCTTTAAATGATCTTTATTTTTCAAACACGATATAACCCCAGGGCTTTATCTCAAAATGTTTATCTGAGCTGAGATCCCTCGTTTGGGTTGGGTTGAACACATTCCTGTAAACGCCTTTTACCGGTTCATTATCGATATTGCACTGAAGGCTTTCGTTGCTGAAATTGAGTAGTACCAGCACTTCTCTTTTCCCGTTTTTTCTTACATAGCCCAACACTTTATTATCGTGCCCGGTGCGCAGGCGGTAAGCAATAACAGAGGGGTCGCCTGCACTTAATGCCACATTACTTTTTCGCAGCTTAAGCAATACGTTGTAAAAATTTTCCAGTTCATATTTGCCATCCCATTGTATCAGATCCTTTTCAAAAAACTCGAGCCTTTTTTTATTGGGCAGTTCCTGTCCACTGTAAATAAGCGGTATACCATCCCAGGTAAAACTAAAAACCGCCAGTACAGGGGCCAGTTCTCCATACTTTTCACATTCTGTTCCATTCCAGCTGTTCTCATCATGATTGCTGGTGAACCAGAGCTGCATTTTATGTTTGCCGCCTGCTGTATCGTAGCGGTGAAGCACAGAGTCGAGCTGGTCGAAACTGATCTTGCCTTCATAAAATTCCTGCGCCTTATGCATCCATGTCCAGGTATAGGCCGCATCAAAAACCTGCATATATTCAGGGTGGTCCAGTGCATCAAATTCGCCCAGCCAAAAAAGCTTTTTTACTTTTTCCAGCTCAGGTTTAGCTTCCTGCCAAAAATCAAGTTCCACCCAAAAAGCAAGGTCGCAGCGGTAACCATCGATATCCGTTTCCCTTACCCAGTACAGCATGGCATCTTTCATTGCCCTGCGCAGGGCGGGGTTCTTAAAATCAAGTTCGATAATATCTTCCATGCCACTGGCTGCCTTAAAATTACCCGTACTGTCGTGCTCATAATAATCAGGATGTTCCACTGTCCATTTATGGTCCCAGCCGGTATGGTTGGCCACCCAGTCTATAATCACTTTAAAACCCATTTCATGTGCCTGTTTCACCAGTTTTTTAAAATCATCAAGGGTGCCAAATTCGGGATTAATGGAAGTATAATCACTGCAGGCATAAGGGCTTCCCATACTGCCCTTCTTATTTTTTTGAGCAATGGGTGTAATAGGCATGAACCAAAGAGTTTCCACGCCCATGGCACGCAGGCGGGGCAGTTGTTTGGCAAAAGCATTGAATGTTCCTTCTTTGCTGTATTGCCGGAGGTTTACCTCATAAACATTCGTTTGGTGCACCCACAGGGTTGTATTCAGGTCCATTATATCCTTAAATTTTTTTTGATCATCATCTGATGCATTATTGCAGCAGTTTAAAACAAAACACAATGCAAAGCCCGTTAAAATGCTCCTCATAATTTTCGTTTGGGCTGTAAATTAACCGCTAATCGCCAAAAAAACAATTTACACGTAAATTTGCAGGAATGAAGCAATTTACCATCCCCTTTACTTACCGGAGCCCGCTCATATCGGCCATCAAGAACAGCCGCAGGCAGCAGGATAAAATGAAGAAGGATTTTTCTCCCACCCTGCTCGATTTTGGGCCCGTGCAGATCTATCTTGCCCGTCATTTTGGCTTTTGTTACGGGGTGGAAAATGCCATTGAGATCGCTTTCCGTACGGTTGACGAAAACCCGGGCAAGCGGATCTTCCTGCTCAGCGAAATGATCCATAATCCCAAAGTGAATGCCGATCTGCAGGAACGGGGTGTGCAGTTTTTGCAGGATACTTATGGCAACAAGATCGTGCCTTTTGAAACATTGACCAGCGATGATATTGTATTAATACCTGCATTTGGCACCACGTTAAAGATAGAAGCAGCATTGCGCAGCATTGGCATTGCCATCGAAAAATACAATACCACCTGCCCTTTTGTAGAAAAAGTGTGGAACCGCAGCGAGCAGATCGCAGAAAAACATTACACCGTAATCGTACATGGAAAACCCACGCATGAAGAAACCCGTGCCACTTTCAGCCATGCAGCCGCCGGCACGGCCACCGTTGTGGTAAACAATATGAAAGAAACCATTGAACTGGGAAAATATATCAGCGGCGAAAAACCCGCAGCAGAATTTTATTCTGAATTTGCCGGTCGTTATTCAGAAGGTTTTGATGCAGCCAAAGACCTTGAGCGCATTGGCGTGGTAAACCAAACCACCATGCTTGCCAGCGATACCCAGGCCATTGCCGATCACCTGAAGCAGGTGATGGTAAAAAAACATCGGCTCACCGAAGCAAATACAGAAGAACGATTTGCCGATACCAGGGATACACTTTGCTATGCCACCAACGATAACCAGGGCGCCGTGTACGGCATGCTGGAACAGGCTGCAGACCTGGCCATTGTAGTGGGCGGGTACAACAGCAGCAACACCAGCCACCTGGTGGAACTCTGCGAAGAAAAGCTGCCCACTTATTTTATTCGTGATGCAGAAAAGATCTTATCGGCAAACGGTATCAATCATTATAACCTTCATACAAAATCAGAAAACATCATTGAAAATTATTTACCTGCAAAACAGCCGGTAAAAATTCTTATTACCAGCGGCGCCAGTTGCCCCGATGCATTGGTTGAACAGGTAATAAAGAAGCTGGTCTCATTTTTTGAGGGAAGCAAGACCATGGAGGAAATTGAAAAAGAATTTATGCAGGATTATTAATGCCTGTGACCTTCGCAGCTCTTGGCATTCTTTGCGATATTCCTTAGCGTCTTTGCGGTAAATAATAATAACCGCAAGGGACACAAAGAAAGAAAACGCAAAGATTCGCAAAGAATGCTATTTTGAATATTAATTATTTTAATAGTTTATAGAACATGAAGGAAATAAAAGATAATTCACCCATTTTGGTAATAATGACTTGTCTTAATTTGATTGTTCTTTGGAACTACATAGCAAATGGGCAAACAAAACATGGTATTGGTTATTTTTGCTTTTTTTATGCAGCAATAATAACCATACATTTTTTTACAAAAAGAATTTCTCCCAAAAATGAAATAGTAGTTAAAGAACCGAAAAGGGAAGCTAGTATTTCTATCCTCTTTGCATTGTTGGGCGCACTGTTTTTAGCATTAAACTTTATGCTAAAATCAAATACGCTGCCTGCTTCATTATTTACAAAACTTCCAATTATTGCAGGCAATTTTTTATTCACTATGCCCATAGGCATTTTTATCTATCTGCTTATAAAGAAATATAAAATAGGGCAACTTGGCTTAACCATTAAGCCGGCAACTTTGTTATTACCTGGAGTAATGATATGGGCGTTGACCGGTTTGTTTGCCATAATATTTTACGAGAGTGGAATAATTTGGGAAAAAGGACTAAAGGAAGTTGGAGGTGTTGTTGGACTTATATTTACAGGAATAATCAATGCTGCGTTGTTTGAAGAATTTAGCCGCTTTATAATTCAGTCACGTTTGGAAAAACTACTTAAAACGACAGGAATAAATATATTACTGGCAACAATAATTTGGGCATTTATGCATTTTCCAATGGCGTATAATCAAAACCAGGAATTAGCAAGCACTTTCAAATATTGCTTACAAATTATTCCAATTGGGTTTATTTGGGGATACTTAACACAAAGAACAAAATCTATTCTTCCATCGGTAATAGCTCACGGGTTGAATTTATGGGGATTTCAAAATGGATAGTACCCATTCGGGCAATGTTGCGAACAAAATAGACGATTAGCACAAAATAATGACTTAAATACAGCTTACAACTTCTTTGCCACCAGTTTCAATGCAATATCCAGTTGTTCTTCCATGGTAATATCGGTATTGTCTATTACCACGGCATCATCGGCCTTGCGCAGCGGGCTTACTTCCCGGTGAGAGTCGATATAATCACGGGTTTCGAGGTTGGTCTTCACTTCTTCGATGGTTACATTCGGGTTTTTAAAATACATTTCTTTAAAACGGCGCTCTACCCTTACGGCTATATCGGCCGTCATAAATATTTTCAGTTCGGCATCGGGAAAAACGGTGGTGCCAATATCCCGCCCGTCCATTACAATTCCTTTTGTTTTACCCATGGACTGCTGCTGTGCCACGGCAAATTTTCGCACCGCAGCTATTGCCGCAACATCGCTCACTTTTTCTGCCACCACCAGGTCACGTATCAGGTATTCTACATTTTCGTTGTTGAGAAATATTTCTGATTGTTCCGATTTTGGGTTGTATTCAAAATGAAGCCGAACCTCGGTCAGGGCTTCCTCCACTTCGGCCGGATCACTCCAGTCGGTATTTTTTCTTAAAAAGTATAGGGTAATGGCACGGTACATGGCCCCGCTGTCGATATATACATAACCCAGGCTCTTGGCCAGTTGTTTGGCCAGGGTACTTTTACCGCAGCTGCTCCAACCGTCGATGGTGATGATGATCTTTTTCATGAATAAAAAGCTGTTTCGGACTGTTTTTTTGCGCTTCCGTCAAAATATTTCAACGGTTATTTTACCGGTTTCAGCGTAGAAATACCCTATTTGGGGGTGAAAATCGCAAATTCCACATCATAAAACAATAAAACATAAAACTCTAAGTTTATCCGTTAGAACATATCCATTCTATCTCCATAAAAATGAACCCAGGGCATAACAAACAGGGTTTACTGCGAAATTAAACTAAAAACAGGTAGTTTATTTCATCAGGCAGTAAAAGGGTTCGCATAATATACCTCTTTTATTCATCCAGTATTGCGACATTGGCTCCCCGGGATTTTTTTGTAATTCATTATTCACAATAAAATTCAGTATTATGAAAGCCATTTTAGTATTAGCAGCTATCCTGACTTTTTCTTTTGCAGGTATTTCTTCAGAAGCAAAATCAACCACGGCATTAAATGCCGCATACCCACCCCCCCCAGTCGGCATTAGTTTTACTTTTGTACGCGGGCACAGGCAGGGAAACACAGTGGCCGTTATGTGGGGCGTTAATAACAGCCGCGGTATTCAATATTACAAAGTTTACTCCACTTACCAGGACCCATATGATCCATATTCTGAGTGGGAGCTTAAAGGAACCGTACAGCCTAAAAATCCCCATCTTACAAAATTTACCGACAGGGTGAATATTTATCCCGGTTATGTAAACTACAAAATCGTAGCCGTAACCAAGGATGGTGAGATAGAATCGCCGCTATGCAGTATCCTTGTTTCACTAAACCTATAATTTTTACGGGGCGGGCCGCTAAAGCCCGCCTCTGTAAATTGCTAATACATATAATTCCAGTAATATGAAAAACAAATTTTACACTTTTTTATTTTTATTCATCCTGTGCATGGAAACTGGATATGCACAAATAACCAGCCCCGTGATCAGGGCTAATTTTGGAGTAGACGGTGATCTGAGATCCAATTTTTTTAATAATATTCTCCAGGCCGGAAACGATGAGTGGTTCAGCAACGGAACAGCAGCCAATGGAACGGGCCAGTATGTTATTGATACAAACGGCGCCGCTGCTATACTGGCAGCTTATTCAGCAAGGCCTGCATCGAGAAAACAGCCATTTTCAAAACTGATGCGCCAGGCTCCCTATACTATTGTGAACAACAGGCTTGTACTGGATGCTGTATTTCACAGGGATTATCATGGCGACGACAGCACGGTATTTGCATCGGGCAGCAACAAAAATGGCGATAGTCCCGCAAACTGGAGCTGTCCTGTTTCGCAGGGTATCCCCGATAAAAACGATATTCTTGATGCCATGATACATGTGCGCAGGGCCGGGCCGAATGTTACAGACTCTATGTGGATGTTTGGTGGCATATCCATTGAAAACACAACGGGAAACAGGTATTTTGATTTTGAATTATACCAAACCAATATAGCGTATAACCGCCCAACTCGCACTTGGACCGGTTTTGGTCCCAATATGGGCCATACCAGCTGGATATTTGATGCATCCGGAAATGTACTTACGCCGGGCGATATTATTTTCTCTTTTGAATATGGCGGAAGTGGCCTCAACCTTATACAGGCCAGGATCTGGGTTAACCAGGCTTCTCTTTCCATCGTTCCTGCCAATTTCAGCTGGGGCGGATTGTTTGATGGTGCCAACAACGGTGCACCCTATGGCTATGCAAGCATTGCCCCAAAAACTGCTGGTGCATTTTATTCGGGTTTGCATAATAATTTAAGCCAGTGGGCAGGTCCGTTTGGGCTTATCAGGCAAAATGATGCACTTGTAACAAACTATGCGGCCATACAATACATGGAGTTCTCGGTAAACATGAGTAAACTGGGTTTAGACCCCGGATATTTTGGGCATAATGCCTGTGGTAACCCCTTCAGGCGGGTATTGATCAAAACACGCGCTTCCAGTTCTTTTACGGCGGAACTGAAAGATTTTATTGCTCCTTTCAGCATGTTCAACTATCCTATTGTGGATGCCACTACACAGTACACTTATTTTTGCAGAACGATGCCTACCACCACCGTGAGTGTGTTTAACCCCATGCTGAATTCTACTTATACCTGGACAACGCCAAACGGAAATATAGTAGGTACCAACATAGGTACAAGTATCTCGGTAAATGCTCCGGGCACGTATTATGTAACACAACAATTACATTTAGACTGCCCGCTGTATGCAATGGATTCGGTAAAAATATTTTTTGATACCATTTGCCAGTTGCTAAAAACAAATGTGCTAAACCTGCGGGGCGTTTCAGAAAACAGGCGCACAACGCTTAACTGGGATGTTACCGACAATGAAGATGCTGCCAGTTACGATATTGAGTTCAGCACCAATAACAGGAATTTCAGTACGCTTGGAAACAGCCCTGCCAAAAACCAGAACGGATCTGTTTCCTATACATACATACATCCCGAAGAATTAACAGGCGCCTCACTTGTGTACTACAGGATAAAATGCATTGGTAAAAACGGGTCGGTGATTTACAGCAAAACAATTGCCATAAAGTATAATGAAACCGCTGTGCCAGTTGTTTATCCAAACCCTACAAACGGCGAACTCTGGCTAAGCAGCACAGAAAACAACGCATCAGTTTCTGTTGTAACGATCACAGATGCCTATGGCAAAATGGTTAAAAAGGCCGGCCTCAGCCTCGTAAAAGGCCAGAACATACAGGCATTGCCCGGGTTACAAAATTTGCCTGCAGGCATGTATATCGTAAAAATATCGGCACAAAACAGGTCTTATACACAACGGATCATCAAAAAATAAACACCCTCATTTAAAACAAAAAAGGCGCTCCTGTATAGGAGCGCCCTTTCTTTTAAAAGCCTTATCAGGCCTCTGATTTCTTTTCTTTCTTTTTTGGTTCCTCCTTCAAATGGAATTTCACTTTCTGATTTTCCTTATCAAGTTCGGCCACGAGTATATCGCCTGCTTTTACATTCATATTCAGTATCTCTTCGGCCAGCGGATCTTCCAGGTATTTTTGAATGGCCCGGTGCAGCGGCCTTGCACCGTACTGGCTGTCGTACCCTTTCTCGGCAATAAAATCTTTTGCCTCATTGCTCAGCTCAAGGGTAAATCCAAGGTTAACCAGGCGCTTCATCACCCCTTTCATGAGGATATCGATGATCTCAAATATATTTTCCTTGCTGAGTGAATTAAATATCACCACATCATCGATCCTGTTCAAAAACTCGGGGCTGAATGTGCGCTTCAAAGCCTTTTCAATAACAGCCTTATTATTTTCGTCGCTGTGTTCCATACGGCTGGCTGTTGCAAAGCCCACGCCATCGCCAAAATCTTTCAACTGGCGCACACCTATATTCGATGTCATGATGATCATGGTGTTTTTAAAATCCACTTTGCGGCCAAGCCCGTCGGTCAGCTGGCCATCATCGAGCACCTGCAATAAAATATTATAGATATCCGGGTGTGCTTTTTCAATTTCATCGAGCAGGATCACACTGTAAGGTTTGCGGCGCACACGCTCGGTGAGCTGCCCGCCTTCTTCGTATCCAACATATCCGGGAGGCGCACCTATCAAACGGCTTACAGTAAATTTCTCCATATATTCACTCATATCGATCCTGATGAGCGCATCATCGCTGTCGAACATATGGCGGGCCAGTGCCCTTGCCAATTCAGTTTTACCTACACCGGTAGGACCAAGGAAAATGAATGTACCGATCGGTTTTTTAGGATCTTTCAATCCCACCCTGTTCCGCTGAATGGCTTTCACGACTTTTAAAATGGCATCATCCTGCCCTATCACTGCGCCTTTAAGATCATCGGCCATGCGGCGGAGTTTCTCTGTTTCGGCCTGCACCATTCTTTTAACAGGAATGCCTGTCATCATATGCACCACTTCGGCAATATCTTCTTCAATGATGGGATAGCGTTTGCTTTTCGTTTCTTCTTCCCAGTCATTTTTAGCTTTTTCCAATTGTTCCTGCAGGCGTTTTTCGGTATCACGCAGGGAAGCCGCTTCTTCAAATTTCTGGCTCTTTACAACTTTGTTTTTTTCGAGCTTGATGTCTTCGATCTTCTTCTCCAGTTCCAGGATAGATTCGGGAACATTGATGTTTTTAATATGCTTGCGTGCACCCACTTCATCGAGCACGTCGATCGCTTTGTCGGGCAGCAAGCGGTCGGTCATATAGCGGTCGCTCAGTTTAACACAGGCCTCAATAGCTTCATCATTATAAGAAACATTATGATAATCTTCGTATTTGCTTTTAATATTATTGAGAATCTGGATGGCTTCCTCCACAGAGGGTTGTTCTACCAGCACTTTCTGAAAACGGCGGTCGAGTGCCCCGTCTTTTTCAATATGCATCCGGTATTCATCCAGCGTGCTGGCGCCAATGCATTGCAGTTCGCCACGGGCCAGGGCAGGTTTAAAAATATTTGAAGCATCCAGTGAACCACTGGCGCCACCTGCACCCACAATAGTGTGAATTTCATCAATGAACAAAATAACATCCCTGTTTTTTTCCAGTTCGTTCATGATGGCTTTCATTCTTTCTTCAAACTGCCCGCGGTATTTGGTACCGGCCACCAGTGCAGCCAGGTCGAGGCTTACCACCCGCTTGTCGAACAATACACGGGATACTTTGCGCTGCACAATGCGCAGTGCAAGACCTTCCACAATGGCAGTTTTGCCCACACCGGGTTCACCAATTAAAATGGGGTTATTCTTTTTACGGCGGCTCAGTATCTGGCTCACCCGCTCAATTTCATTTTCCCGCCCTACAATAGGATCAAGTGCACCCTGTTCTGCCAGCCTGGTGATATCACGCCCAAAATTATCGAGCACAGGGGTTTTTGTTTTAGGCTGGTTGGCACCTGCTTTTTGCTGGCGCTGCTGGCCGTATTTTTTTTCTTCGTCAAACTCATCTTCCTCATTGTACTCTGCCTGCGGCGGATTTTCTGTTTGAAAACCCGATTCGTTTTTAAATGAATCATAATCCACATCAAACTGGTTGAGTATTTGCGTGGCTATGTTTTCTTTATTTTTAAGGATAGAAAGCATGAGATGCTCACTTTCCACGTACTGGCTCTTAAGCGCTTTGGCTTCGAGTACGGTGATGCGCAACACTTTTTCGGCCTGCTTGGTAAGCGGCAGCGAATTGATATTGGCGATGTTTTTTCCGGTTTTGTCCTTTACTGCCATTTCAATTTCCTTGCGCAGTTCATACAGGTCGATGTTCAGTGATTTGAGAATTTTTACGGCGGTATTTTCGCCATCCCTTATCAGTCCCAGCACAATATGCTCGGTACCAATAAAGTCATTTCCCAACCTTAACGCCTCTTCCCTGCTGTAGGAAATGATCTCCTTTACCTGAGTTGAAAAATTATTATCCATTCTTCTTTATTTGGTTGTACAATAATAACGAATATTTACGGCCACCGGGTTGTTAAAAATGGCAAATGTTGATATGTTGAAAAATCGGCATACCCAAACAGTTTAAAAAATATGCACACATACGAATTTTACATTATTTTACACCCAACCATAAGTATAGTCCAATGAATGTCAAAATAGATACCAAAGAGAAATTTACCGTCATCAGGCCAGCTGAAACCGAAATTCCTGCTAATATGACAGCGGAAATGGGAAATTTATTGTCTTCCTACATAAAAAAAGATCCGCCGCATGTCGTTTTAAACCTGGCAGATGTTAAAAATATCAGCGAAGAAGCCGCCCAAAGCATTGCCATAATACAGCACGAGTTTTATGAAAAGAACTTCTCTTTTGTGATCTGCGAAATGCAGGAAGCAGTGGATGCCTTGTTTGATAAGCTGGAACTGATGGAAGTAATGAACGTTACCCCCACAGAAAGCGAAGCCTGGGATATTGTTCAAATGGAAGAAATAGAAAGGGAATTGCTGGGAGATTTTGATGAAGAGGGAAACTGATGCAGCATAAATAAATAATGAATTGTCTTACAATTATTTTATAATCTTTGTATTAACACATATTTTGATTGTACCTCACCGCATAAAAAAATTTGCCTTTGCTTGCACTTACCATACTTGGAAATAACTCGGCCATACCGGCCTACGGAAGAAACCCCACGGCCCAGGTTTTACAAACCCAGGATGAATCGTACCTGATAGATTGCGGGGAAGGAACACAGCACCAGATGATCAGGTACAAGATCAGGCGCAGCAAGATCAACCATATTTTTATTTCGCACATGCATGGCGACCATTATTTTGGCCTCATTGGCTTTTTAACCAGTATGGGTTTGCTGGGCCGCACCACCGACATGCACCTGTATGCACCGCCCGAAATGGAAAAGATCATACAACTGCAGTTAGATGCTGCAGATACCGTGCTTCCCTACAAATTGTATTTTCATGCCATTACTAAAGAAGGGCCGCTGGCCAATGATAAAAGACTGTGGGTCGATTGCTTTAAAGTAAAGCACCGGATCGACTGCTGGGGATTCCTGTTCAGAGAAAAAAAGAACCCGAGGCATATTGACCCGGAAAAAGTAAAGGCGTTTGAAGTACCGGCAGCCTATTACGAAGAACTGCAAAAAGGCAAAGACTATAAAACAAAAAAAGGCGACATCATTTTAAATGAAGAGCTTACCACAGCTGCTTCGCCTGCAAAATCGTATGCCTATTGTGCTGACACTATTTTTGACGAAGGCATTGCCGAAAAAGTAAAAGGTGTTGACCTGCTCTATCATGAAGCTACCTATCTCAAAGGCCTCGAAGACCGGGCTTTCCTGCGTTTTCACAGCACCACGCAGCAGGCGGCAGAAATTGCAAAACTATCCGGTGCAAAAAGATTACTGATCGGGCATTTTTCTTCCAAATACGAAGTACTGGATGATTTTTTGACCGAAGCTTGCGAAGTTTTTCCCAATTCGGAACTGGCGCTGGAGGGGATGTGTTTTAGGGTGTGAGTTAGGAGCTATGAGTTGTGAGCTATGAGCTATGAGTTGTGAACTAGAGAAGTGAGTTTAGAGATGAGAGCCTGTATCACCTGTTATAAATCCTGCACTTATATTATTTATCCTGCATCTTGTATCCCGTATCCTGTATCTTTCATCTTCCCTACTCCTCTCTTATCACATAATTCGTCCAGTCGGCCATGATCCATTTATAAAACTCAGGGAACCATTTGCGCCAGGCCTGTTCGTTATGGCGGCTATCGGGGTCAACAACAGAATAAATAAGACATTTTGAATTGGCGCCCAGTTTTTGGGCAATACGTTCCATATCTTCCACATAGCTGCCGCCTTCGAGTCCACCCATATAAAAGAAATATTTACCGGTAATATTTTGAGCCTGTTCATCAGTAAAATTATTTACGGGCAATGCGGTCCAGAATGCAGGGGAAAAAATACCCGCTTTGCCAAATACAGCGGGATATTTAAGGGCAGCATAATAAGAGATCAATCCACCCATAGAACTTCCTGCCAGCATAGTATTGTCTTTTGAAGCCAGGGTTCGGTAATGCCCGTCGATATAGGGTTTCAGCGTTTTAACCAAAAACTCTACATAATCTTCTCCCTTCCCCTTTCCAAATCTTTCATTGTCAAAAGGGTTGTACTCGTTCATCCGTTCGGGGCCATTGTCGATGCCCACCACAATACAGGCTGGAACATTTTTTTTAAAGAGGCTGTCGAGGCATTCATCCACACCCCATTCTCCATAGCCCGCACTGTATTCATCAAAAATATTCTGGCCATCGTGCATATACAAAACGGGGTAATGTTTTTTTGAACCTTTATAACCCTCCGGCAGGTAAATCCATATTCTTCTTTTGCTGTTTAGCTGGGGCATAAAAAATGCGGTGTCCATTATACTTACATTTGCAGAAGCAGTATGTTTTTTTGTTGAGGCCGCATAATCATCCTTCCACGCAGCAATATGAGCCGTAACAGTTGTGTCAGACTCCAGCTTTACCAGGTTATTCTGCACATCGGCTCCACCGGGCATACATTGCACTTTATCCCAACTGCCGCGGGTGAATTTAAATTCGTACACATCTTTTGGCAGGGTAAAACTGGCCGACCATTCTTTATTTTCTTCTGAAAAAACCAGTTTAGAAATTACCGGGCTCCACCCGTTAAAATTTCCTGCCACATAAACAGTTTCATTTGCATGCGATGCAGGTATGGTTTTTACAACAATCTTTAATTGATGCTGCGCATGAAGCGAAAAGCTGATGCATACAAATAAAATCTTTAAGATCGTTTTTTTGATCATGTATCATGATTGTTTGTCGAGATAATTTTTTACTTCCTGGTGCAGATGCCCGCTCAGCGGTACTCCCGGCAGGCGCAGCACGTTTTGCATAAGCTGCATTTCATGTAAAAAAGCCTTTACGCCGGCGGGATTGTTTTCGGCAAACATGAGGTTGTATGCATCAATAAGCATATCGTTTATTTTTTTTGCCGAAGGGTAATTTCCCTGCAGGCAAAGCCGTACCATATCGGAAAACTGTTTGGGAAAAGCATTGGCGGCCACACTTATCACCCCATCCATGCCACAGGCCATTTGCGGAAGCGCCAGGGCATCATCGCCACTCACCACCAAAAAATTAGGCGGGGCGTCTTTTAATATGGCCATACATTGGGCCATATCGCCGCTTGCTTCCTTTATGCCGGCCACATTATCTACTTCGCTTGCCAAACGCAGTGTGGTGGCTGCTTCCATATTGCGGCCGGTGCGGCCGGGTACATTGTAAAGGATGACCGGTTTGGGGCTTTTTTCTGCAATCATGCGGTAATGCTGAAAAATACCTTCCTGCGATGGTTTGTTGTAATAAGGGCTGGCGCTAAGTACGGCTATGGCTCCTTCGAGCGGTATGTTTTTCAGGTCTTCCACTACTTCATGGGTATTGTTGCCTCCAATGCCCACCACTACAGGCACACGGCCATCGATATGTTTATAAGTGGCATTTACAATATCTATTTTCTCCTGCTTGCTCAGTACAGGTGTTTCGCCGGTGGTTCCAAGTGTAACCACATATTCCACGCCATGGCCAATGATATGATCGAGCAGTTTGCCCATGGCTTCAAAATCTACCGCTCCTTCTTTTGTAAATGGCGTTACCACGGCCACGCCTGTACCTTTTAATGTATTACGCAAACTCATGTAAAAAATTTTAGCGAAGTTATTAAATATAAGCTCAAATTTTACGCACTAAAAAACCCCTGCTGTTAACAGGGGCCTCCATTTTTCTCAAGGGGTTGTATAAGTTATAGTATCCGGCTTTTGGCCAGGTAGTTTTTGTCTTTTGCATAAATAAAAATACAGGAACCATTTTTGATCTTATCAATGATGGGCCTGTGCAGCTTTTCTGAAACCGCCGGGCATCCCCAGCTGCGGCCCAAATATCCCTGCGCACGTATCAGGTCTTCGCTTACATAATCGGCCCCGTGTATCACTATATCCCTTTCGAAAGCCCGGTCGTTGATACCCTTTTCGAGCCCACGCAACTGGAGGCTGTAGCCATGTTTGCCCATATAAGTGCCGGAAGTTACATAGAAGCCAAGACTGCTGGTGAGGCTCTCGGGTTTATTAGAAAAGCGGTTGGCATATTCTAAGCCCGAATTTTGCCCATGCGCCACATAAGTATGAAAAAGTATTTTGCACCTGTTCATATCAATGATGTACATTCTTTTTTGAGCAGATGATTTCGAAAAATCGATGATGGTCATTACCGAACTGTTGCCAAGTTTATCATGCGCCCGCAGGTATTCATAACCCTGCAGGGCATAGGTAAAAGCTTCCTGCGAAAGGCCCTTGTTGTCGAGCTTCAGGCTGTCGTAAATAAAATAATAGGCAGAGGAAGCCGTAACGGTTACCGCAGGTTTTATTGCCGCACTACTCCATGATTTTGAATGAATGAGATTAAAGGGGAGCGGTTTGGAAAACGCCACAGGTATGTGCAGCAATAATAATGCACATACAAAAAAAACAATTGTTTTTCCGGAACCGGTGTTTTTCATATCAGATAAAGGTTGCCTGGTTTTAACGCTTTTATTCAGGAAATTGTTGCCCTCCGGACAGTTTTTCCAATTGCAAATTTAACCCTGCATATTCGCTGTTACCGTTTTGGCCTGTTAAGGTTTACTGTAAACAGATTTTAATTTTTTATAATGTTTAATTGAACTCAAAAGGCCTAAAAAACTCATTTCCAAAAATTTAGCAGGCTAAAGGATAGAAACAGGATTAGAAAAATATCTACAAAATGTTAAAACGCAGTTTACAGGCCTATACACAGTTTTGCTTATGGCCGGAAAGATTTCAACGGCAACTGCCTATCTTGCGGCCGAATTAGAACCCAAAACAGCTTTTTTATTAAAATGTCGGAAGTACAAACGGGCAAAACCAAAATCTATTTTTCGAATCTCGACGGGCTGCGTTTTTTCTGCTTCCTGGCAGTTTTTCTCTTTCACAGCATCTATTCAGAAAGGCCGGAAATATTTACTTCCCCGGTATTCCGTTTTTTTAAAGAAAGGCTTTTTCACAATGGCTTTTTAGGAGTGAATTTCTTTTTTGTACTCAGTGGTTTTTTGATCACCTACCTTCTTATCAAAGAAAAACAGCTACATGGGAAAATAAATGTTCCAAATTTCTGGATAAGGCGGATACTTCGCATCTGGCCATTGTATTTTGCCTGCGTGTTTCTTGGCTTTGTGGTTTTTCCGCTGGCCAAAAAATTCAGCGGCGGCGCTTCGGTTGAAACGGCCAATATCTGGTATTATCTTGGCTTCATCAACAACTTCGACTATATCAATAAAGGGATGCCCGATTCACCGGGACTGGGCGTACTCTGGAGTATTGCCATAGAAGAACAGTTTTATTTGGTATGGCCATTAATACTGGCCTTATTGCCCATCAAAAGATACTGGATCGCCTTTACAGTTATAATTGTACACAGCTGGTTTTACCGGGCCGGCCACGACGTGCCCATTTTGCACGAAATGCATACATTTTCCTGTATTGGAGATATGGCCACAGGTGCATTGGGCGCCTGGCTTGTAAGTGTTGCTGTACCTTTCAGGAATTTTATCAACCGTGTTCCAAAAGCGGTCATTTTCATAGCGTACCTCGCTTTTTTCGGCATCTTTTTTTTCAGGCAGGAATTTTTATTGGGTAACCCCACCATCCGCATTTTTGAAAGAAGCATCCTGGCATGTACCATCATTTTCATTATACTGGAACAATGCTTTGCCGAAACATCTTTTGTAAAAATGTCTTCTTTAAAACGCATTACCAACTGGGGCGTAATTACCTACGGGCTGTACTGCCTGCACTTCATTATGATATCGCTGGTTACCGGCGCAGCAAAAAAGATCGGGATCGACCAGCAGCTCTGGCAGGTGGTTTTACTGCAACCGCTCATTGGCCTAGCCTTAACCATCGGCGCAGCCTGGCTCAGCTACCGGTTCTTTGAACTTCCGTTCTTAAAACTCAAGAACAGGTTCTCTTATATTGTGAAGGAATAGCGTTACTGTTTTACAACTGTATGCAGTTGCGAACCTGCTGCTGTTTTGATCTTTATAAAATAAGTTTGGTTTACAAAACGGCTCATGTCAAGGTAAAAAGAACGCTGCTGTACCTGCAGCTCGTTTCTTTTAAGTACTACTGCCCCTCTGCTGTCGGTTACCAAAATTTCTGCATCCTGCTTTGAAGGCAAATTCAGAGAAATGGTTATGCCATTGCTGAAAACAGATGGAAATACTTTTGTTTCAAAGCCATCAGCCTTTGTATCAACCATTACAATGGGCGAGTAGGTTATATTGCCGGATGAAGTTTTTGCTGCAATACGGTAAAAATTTTTCCCGGCCAGGGGACGATCATCCACTGTTGTCTGGTTTTTTAAATGGTAATAGGGAAGATCATCCGTTTCAGAGAACAGGCCTGAGAAATTTATTCCGTTACTGCTCTTTTGTATCTCAAAATCTTCATTGCTGCACCAGGCATTCCATTGCAGGTAAACTTTATTTTGCCGGTAAGCCGCATCCAGTTTTCCAAACCTGCAGGCAACAGTGGTAAAAAAGAAATTCTTCTCTATCACTTTTTGTGCAAGTACCGTATGTCCTGCAGGGTTAAGATGCACATTGTCGCCCAATGCATATTCGGGGCGGATGACAATGGGCGGATCCTGCACAATATCTGTCCAGAAATCTATTGAGTACGTGCCGAATGTTTGTATGATCAATGCTTTTAAATCTTTCAGTCGCTGGCGTTCACTTACCGGGCTGCCCAAAGTACTGAAGTCGTCTCTTGGTTGTGTGGTGGTGATATAACAGGCAATTCCGGCAGCATTGGCAGAATCTTTGATCGTTTGCAGGCAAAAGATAACATCGTTATAAGGCAGCCATTGATAATTGTTGCTCGGAAAATTTACAATGATCACATCAGGTTTTGGCACCAGGTTAACTGCCCTTGTAATGTTCATGGCCGGGTTGGGTGCATTACGGCCGGGAGGCGGCACATAGGATGATGGCATGGCCATATAGCAATCGGTGCCCGAAGTGCCGAAATTATACAAGGTATCGAGCAGGTTCAGGTCTTTGTAATACTGCTTTACTTTTCCGGCATAGCTTTCAGCAGGCAGCACGCCATACCCATAAGAAGTGGAGGAGCCAAGTATGCAGATCCTTTTATTTTGCGAAAATAAATTACCGCATACTGCCACAAGGGCAATGCCTAAAATAAACCTTTTCATTGCTATAAATTTAAAAGAGAACAGGTGCAGCCAAGGCCAGGGGATGTTCGAAAGGATATGAAACCACAAATCTACATTAAAATACAGCAAATAGGGTATGCCAATCATCAATTAGTTTTAATTCTTTTGACTAATTTTAGCGCCAAACGCACCAACACATTCAAAAAAACATGGCGGAAGCCCTTAGTAACGAGGAGATAATCAGTTTTTTAAAACAAAATTATCAAAGCGCCGGATTTATCGACGGACTTAAAATAAAGTACCGTTCGCTAATCTGTCCGTTCACAGATCTTATCCCCCTGGTGCAGCCGGGCCACGTGGTGGGTGATGTAGGATGCGGTTCGGGCCAGTTTTTATTACTGCTGAACCATTTTGCACAACCGGCAAAGGTTTATGGCATTGAAGTAAGCCGGCGCCTCATTGATAATGCCAATAAGCTGTTTCATAAAATGCCCGAAGACAAATATGGCTTTGATATATTTGACGGCATTCATTTCCCGGAAAACCTGCGGCAAATGGACATTATATTCCTGGTGGATGTATTGCACCATGTACCATCTAAAAACCTGGAAGCATTTATGGGTAACCTCATAACTGTGATGAAACCCGGTGCAAGGCTTGTACTTAAGGATATTGACCGCAGTAACCCGCTGGTATATTTCAACAAACTGCATGATATGATCTTTGCGGGAGAAATTGGAAACGAAATCAGCAGGGATGATGCATCTTTGCTGTTGAAAAATAACGGACTGGCAATAATTGAAGAATCAAAAAGGACCATGTATGTCTATCCCCATTACACGATCATTGCAAAAAAATAACCACATCAATAAGTGGTTTATCATTTTTTGCTTTGCGCTGCTTTCTCTTTATCCTGTGTACCGTAATTTTTATTACAGCAACGGCCTGCTCACTTACGAGCGGCACAGGGCCGTAATAGAAGGACGCTCAGAGTTCTACAACCCCTGGCAGTACCGGGTGCTCTGCCCTTATGCGGTGGAAGGGATGCTGTGGCTGTATAACCATACCGTTGATAAAATTTACCCGGTTGAACAAAAACTTCAATTTAATATACAGAGCACTTCGGGTACCAGCAATGAAACCGACCAGTTTGTAAAACTGATGCAAACACCCGGTGCCGTAAAGTACATGCTCATCTTCATTTTTTTCAGGTGGGCACTTCACTTTGTCATTTTTTGCCTGTTGTGGCGGCTTTGGCAGCATTTTATCGGCAGCCACTGGCTCATATTTTTTGGAATAAATTTTACGGCACTTGCTTTTGGCAATGCCGTAACTGCCGCCGATCTCTCCTTTAACACTTATGCAGATATCATTTTTTACCTGCTCACTGCTTTGATCATTGTAAAGAAAAAAAATCCATTATGGCTGCTGCCCATCACCCTGTTGGCAGCTTTTAACCGCGAAACCGGTTTACTGATACCCGGCCTTTATTTTATTTCGCAAACAGATTTAACCCGTTTTGGCAGCAAAGGGTTTTCCTTAAAGGATATTGTTTGGCCCAAAAAAGAAAGCTGGCTTTTTACAGCACTGCTTTATATTATTTTCATTGGTATATTTCTTTACCTGCGCTGGCATTTTGGGTACAGGCCGCAACAGGTTTGGAAAGTACCTGCCGGGCTTCCCATGCTAAAGCTTAATTTAATGAGTGCGGTGGGTATAAAAGCGTATATGGAACTCATAGGTACATTTGGGGTTATCCCTTTTATCATTTTATATAAATTCCGCTCTTTTCCATACCTGCTCAAAAAATGGTTCATTTTCCTGGTGCCGGTTTGGTTTGCCATACATTATGTATCGGTGGTAGCTTACCAAACAAGGTTGTTTATGGTGCCGATCTTGCTTATTTTTATGCCTATGATGATGTGGCTGATAGAAAACAATATTCGCACTAAACAAACAGCAACTCCTGCATGACAGCATTTCTGAAACTGATAAGGCCGAAAGACTGGGCAAAAAACCTCTTCATTTTTGTTCCGCTTTTTTTTGCAGGAAGGTTTTATGAGCAGGAAAACATCATTTCGCTCATCGGGGGTTTTGCCTGTTTTTGCCTGGTGGCCAGCGCCGTTTATATCATCAACGATTACAGGGATATAGAAGATGACAAAGTTCATCCCGATAAGAAAAACCGGCCACTTGCCTCGGGACAGATATCAAAACCTGTTGC
Organism: Ferruginibacter sp.; assembly: GCA_049291115.1. Classification (GTDB taxonomy): domain Bacteria; phylum Bacteroidota; class Bacteroidia; order Chitinophagales; family Chitinophagaceae; genus Ferruginibacter. Next base: position 83,694 of record JBATOU010000081.1, on the reverse strand, counting down.
TATCCTTATTTGCATACTGTTTCTGCTGGCTGGTTTTACCGGGGCCTGGTTCATCAGGGATAAATTTATGTTTGTACTGGGCCTTTATTTTTTAATGAACCTGGCTTACAGTTTTGGCTTAAAGAACATCCCGGTACTTGATATCACCATCATTGCCATTGGCTTTGTTTTAAGGGTAAAGGCCGGTGCCGTAATTGCAAGGGTGGGCCTGAGCGAATGGCTGACCATTATGGTTTTTTTGCTGGCGCTCTTTATGGCACTTGCCAAGCGCAGGGATGATGTACTGTTAAAATTATCGTCGGGGGTAGATATGCGCAAATCTGTAAAAGGATATAACCTTCCGTATATCAATGTGGCCATACCGCTTATTTGTGCCGTAATGATCGTTTCATATATCATGTATGCCATGTCGCCCGAAGTGGGTGCCAGGCTGGGAACTTACCGTGTATATTATACAACATTGTTTGTGATCATGGGTATATTCCGCTACCTGCAGCTTATTTTTGTGGAAGACAGATCGCAATCGCCCACACAAATTTTATATAAGGACAGGTTCATACAGGCAAGCATCCTGTTGTGGATACTTTGCTTTTATATCATTCTTTATGTAAAAGACTTCACCCTTTTTAATTGATACAGTTTGCCTAAGGATATTGCTTTTTTTGATTTTGACGGAACGGTCACCAGCAAAGACAGTATGCTGGAACTGGTAAAGTTTTACAAGGGTACTGCAGGGTTTTATGCCGGCATGATCCTGCAACTGCCTTCTCTTATTGCCTTAAAAGCCCGCCTGATACCCGCACAACAGGCAAAGGAGAAATTACTCACTTATTTTTTTGGGGGCATGCATGTTAAAAGTTTTGATGCACTTTGCAATAAATTCAACGAGCAGCAACTGCCCCGGTTATTGAGAAAAAATGCGATGGATAAAATTAAAGAACATAAAAACAATGGGCATGCAGTGGTGCTGGTATCTGCTTCTGCAGAAAACTGGATCGTGCCTTTTTGCAAAGAAAATGGCCTTAACTATATCTGCTCAAAACTTGAAGTGGTAAACGATTGTATTACCGGGAAATTAAATGGAGCCAACTGCAACGGCCCCGAAAAAGCCAACCGCATAAAATTGCAATACGATCTTTCTGCCTATGAAAATATTCATGCATACGGCGACAGCAGCGGAGATGCCGAAATGCTTCAGTTAGCAACAGAAAAACATTACAGGGTCTTTTAATTTTTTTGTACCAGCACCGTCACCGATGCACTTGCTGTGTCGTTGTAGTTATTGGTAACCGTTACGGTAAACACATTCGCTCCTTCCTGCAGGTTGGTAATTTTTGTAACAGCCGATGAGGGCGATTCAATCACTGCCCTACTCCCCTCTTCAGCCTTCCATAAATAAGACAGAATACTGCCGTTTTGCTGAGTTGATGAAGATGCGTTTAAAGTAGTATTATTTGAAGAAATATACTGATTGATGCCTGCATGTGCAAAAGGAGGCATATGTGCTTCGGGGTTAAACGAGGGAAGCTGCTTCCATTTTACATTGATGGGGTCTACCAGTACGGGTGCTGGTACATTCAGTGCTTCGGGGTAACTTGCTTCATCTTTTGGGCTTTGTGTTAAACCATTTCCCAGGCACCTGGCTTTGTTTCTGCCCCAACTGTACCAGTTGCCGCCCATATCCTGCGCATACATATAAAACACATTATTTGGAGCTGTACAGATCATCCTGAATTTTCCGGCAACCTGAACAGGCTTTTGCAATAATTGCCCGTGAGCAAAACTCCAGCTGAACGGCAGCGGGCTGTAAGAACTCCAGTCGGGCCATTGCTTTCCATTGCCCACTTCCCCGTGCACATTATCGCCTGCCCCAAAAAGATGATTGTTTGCATCAATGATATGAAGGGTGCCATAATTACCTTCTATTTGCTTAGCTGGAAAAACACATCCCGCAGCTGTCCATTGTTTTTTTACAGAAACAGGCCTTGTGCTCATATCTGTTAATCCAAGATAGGAACCTAAAAATCCCCAGGCCAGCAGGTCGGTGGCGGTTTCCACTACGTACACACCCGAACCGATGGCTGCAATATTTCTGGCAGCGCCTGCAATAGAAATACGTTGCGGCCTTACTGCATTACGGCTGTAACGCCAAACCGTACCATCTGTTGCCATTGCCAGTATAGCATTATTATCAAAAGAGACCGGCACCAGTTTTTTTATTTTTTTTCCTGCGGGTGCTGGCATCGCAAAAGGGGCTGCAATGTTTTTACCCCTGTTTAAATTCAGCAGGTCTTGCCCCCACAAATAAGGCACCCCATTTTTTAGTGCAAGATAACTATAACCCCAGCCGTACACTTTCTCTACACTGGTAAATCTTTTACCCGAAATATCATTTGGCACAGGCGTGGCAAAAAGCCCCGCACCCGTTTTTCCCGGGCCAATGGTATATACCGATCCACTGTCGTCAATGGCAATGGCCCCGGTTTGTGTGCAATCAATATCCCTGAAAATTTTCTGGCTGTTCAGTTTCTTTGTAAAATACCTGTTACCAATTGGAATGGGAACATAAATGAACCCGCTGTCGGTAAGATATGCCGTATAATATTCGCCGGCCCCCACTTTTACTATCTGTTGCGCCCGGGCAAAGCCTGTTAAAACCATGCATAAAAAAAGGGACAGTGCAAATTTCATGTTGCTGGTATTCGTCATTCTGTTCATGAAGTATAAAAATAACCAATAGGTGCATAACTTAATAATAAAGTACTGAAAAATTATTTCCATTCCCGGTTTATCATGTACCCAATATCTTTTGCATAAATGCAGCCGTACCTGTTTCAATATCGTTTGCTTCAGCCAAAGCCTTAATATATGCCGAACCAATAATTGCACCATTGGCATGGTTGCAAACCAGTTCAAAGCTTTTTTGGTCATTTATGCCAAAACCAACCAGGATGGGATTCTTTAACTGCAGGCGGTTAAGCCTTTCAAGATAGGCAACAAGCCCGTCGTGCACAGCAATTTGTTTCCCGGTAGTAGAGGAAGAAGAAACTGCATAAAGAAAGCCGCCGCTTAATTCGTCTATTTTTTTAACCCGTTCATCAGCTGTATCAGGCGTTACGAGGAAAATAAGATGAAGCCCGTATTTTTTCATTACGGTTGCATACTGGGTTTCATATTCATACATTGGCAGATCGGGCAAAATGAATCCATCAACACCTGCACTGGCTGCCGCTGCGCAAAAATTTTCGAACCCAAATTGCAAAACTGGATTAAGGTATCCCATCAGTATCACCGGGATATTAATAAGCCTGCGTATGTTTTTGAGCTGCTCAAACAGTAGCGGAATGCTCATCCCGTTTTGAAGTGCAATAGCACTGCTTTGCTGAATCACTTCCCCGTCGGCAAGCGGATCGCTGTAGGGTATACCGATCTCAATAATATCGGCGCCATTATCCTGCAGCGAAACTATTACCGGTACCGTACTGTTCAATTGCGGGTAGCCGGCCGTGTAATACATGTTGAGTACTTTATTTTTCTTAGCTACAAATAATTTATCTATCCTGTTCATACTGAAATTATATTTGTTCCTCCATCGCCTTCATGTAGGTGGCAAGGTCTTTATCGCCACGGCCGCTAAGGCAAACCACCACTATATCCTTCTTGCCAAAACTTTTTTTGTTCAATACGGCCAATGCATGGGCGGGTTCAAGTGCCGGTATGATGCCTTCATTTTTTGAAAGGAAAAAAGCAGCTTCAAGGGCTTCTTTATCTGTTGCAGATAAAAACAAAGCCCTGCCCGATTCAAATAAATGCGCATGCAGCGGCCCGATGCCCGGATAGTCGAGGCCGGCCGAAATACTATGTGGTTCCACTACCTGGCCATCTGCCGTTTGCATCAGCAGGCTCATGCTTCCATGCAATATCCCCGGGCTTCCCAACTGTGTTGCAGCGGCGCTCCTTCCGCTGCTGATGCCGTCACCTGCCGCTTCTACTGCAATAAGTTCCACCTGGGCATCATCTAAAAATTGATAAAACGCACCGGCGGCATTACTGCCACCACCTACGCATGCAATAACAGCGGATGGAAATTCACTCCCGGTTTTTTCCTTTAACTGCCATTTTATTTCTTCACTGATCACGCTTTGAAAAATAGATACCATATGCGGGTAAGGATGCGGACCCACCACGCTGCCAATGATATAGTGGGTATCATGTGCATGATTGATCCAATCCCTGATCGCTTCATTGGTGGCATCTTTCAATGTTTTACTGCCGCTTGTTGCCGGCACCACCGTAGCACCCAGCATTTTCATACGGGCCACATTGGGGGCCTGCCGCTCAATATCTTTTTCACCCATATACACTATACATTCTAGCTCCTTTAATGCACAAACAGTGGCGGTGGCCACTCCATGCTGGCCGGCACCAGTTTCGGCAATGATGCGCTTCTTTCCCAGCTTTTCTGCCAGCAGAATTTGCCCGATGGTATTGTTGATCTTATGCGCCCCGGTATGGCAGAGGTCTTCCCGCTTTAAAAAGATCGTAGTGCCATGTACCCTGCTTAAATTTTTTGCGTGGTACAGCGGAGTTGGCCTCCCGGCATAATCGGCAAGCAGTGATCGAAATTCCTGCTGAAAATGTGTGCCGGAAATAATCTCGAGGTATTGACTGCGCAATTCCTCCACATTTTTGTAAAGCATTTCGGGAATAAAGGCGCCGCCAAATTTTCCAAAATACCCATGTTCATCCGGAACTGAAAGTGCTTTATCATTCATAGAAATAATTTATTGTTTAAAAGTCGCAGAACAGGCAGATTTCAGTTTATCAACAAAATTCTTTACCGCCTTCATGTCCTTAACCGCAAACCCCGTTTCAAACCTGCTGTTGATATCAACTGCAAAAAGCCTGGCCGCATTGGGATGTCTGGCAAATTCTATCACGGCATCTACATCATCCCCGCATATGCCCCCGCTTAAGAAAAAAGGTTTTTCAATTTTTTGGTTCAGCAGTACCTGCCAGTTGAATTTTTTTCCCGAACCACCAGTACCAACACCACCCGTATCAAATAAAAAATAATCGCAGACATTTTTATAGCGCTGTTGCAATTTCTCAATATCGGTATCCACATCCACCCTGAAGGCCTTTATCAGTTCCGTGTCTTTCTGCAGGGCCTTGCACAAAGCCGGTTCTTCATTACCATGCAGCTGAACCAGCTGCAGCGAAAATTTTTGGCAATGATCTTTGATGAATGCATGATCGGCATCTACAAATACACCCACCCTTTTCAGCAGCCTGTTTTGCTTTAATGCCGATGGATCCAGTAATGGCATTATATACCTGGGCGACCGGTCATAAAAGATAAACCCGGCCATATCTACCCCGGTGTCAGTCAGTGCTGCTAACTGACCGGGCAAACTCATGCCGCAAACCTTTACCTTTATTTGCCTGTCATTATTCATTGAAGTTTTGTTACAAATTGCTGAAAGGCAAGTGCCGGATCTTCTGCCTTCATAAAATTCTCTCCCATCAAAAAACCCCTGAAGCCAGCCGCCTGCAATTTTTTTATTGTTTCAATACTACTGATGCCACTTTCTGAAACAGCAGCCATACCGGGCGGAATCTTGCCGATCAACAGCAGGGATGTTTCAACCGATACTTCAAAATTTTTCAGGTTGCGGTTATTGATGCCCACCATATCCACCTGCGGGCAAATATGAGCGAGTTCTGTTTCGCTGTGTATTTCAAGCAATACTTCCATAGCCAGTTCTTTTGCATAAGCCGCCATTGTTTTTACCTGCCCGGGCGAAAGACAGGCGGCTATCAGCAAAATTACATCCGCCCCATTTGCTTTTGCCTCCGCTATTTGCCATTCATCTATTATAAAATCTTTTCTCAATAATGGAATATCCACCAGCGCCCTCGTTGTTGTCAGATCTGTAAGGTTACCTCCAAAAAATTGCTCATCGGTAAGTACTGATATCCCGGCTGCGCCGTATTGTTCATAAGCAAGCACAATTTCATCAACAGCAGTGCTTTCTTTTTTAAACCAGCCCTTGCTCGGGCTCTTCCGTTTAAACTCTGCAATAATTCCGGTTGAATCTCCCGCAAACAACCGCTGTTTTAGCGAAATACAGGTACGTGGCCAGTAAGGAGAATCTTCTAAATGCCGCAGGCTGATAGTTTTTTGCAGCAGACGTAGTTGCTCTTTTTTTGCATCAACAATTGTATCTAAAATCGTGCTCATTGTTTAACCTGTTATAATTGCATTTCCAGTAATTTTTTTAAAGAACGGTGTGCACTTCCGCTTTCGAGGCTCTCAACTGCGGCCTGGTAAGCATGTTCATAAGCAGGAAACTTTTCTGTACTGAACAGCGCTAATGCAGCGTTTGCCAATACCACTGCGTTCTGGGCCCAGGTTCCATCGCCCCTGATGATGCTGGTAAATATTTTTGCAGCCTGCTCTACAGAATTTCCTCCATAAATATCAGCTGGCAGCACCCGGCGTTTGCCCAGTTCTTCGGGTGTCATTATTTTTTCGCCGCCTGCAGTAAATATCTTTGTGTCGCCGGTAAGCGATACTTCATCGTAGCCATCAAGACTATGCACAATGGTAAAAGGCCTGCCTTGCTGCTGTAGTAAATAATTATAAAGCCTTGCCATCTCAAGATTATATACACCGATCAACTGGAATGCCGGTTTTGCAGGATTAACAAGCGGCCCAAGCATATTGAAAAAAGTACGGATGCCCAGGTTTTTACGCAGCGGTGCCACTATTTTTAATGCCGGATGAAAAGCCGGTGCATGCAAAAAACTCATATTGGCCAGTTCCAGCTCCCGGAGGATGCTGTCGTTCGAATTTTTAAACCGGTACCCCAGGTGCTGCATTACATCCGATGCACCACTCACAGAGGATGACCCGTAATTTCCATGTTTGGCAACTTTTTGTCCCGTGCCTGCCACAATAAATGAGGCAAGTGTTGAAATATTAAAACTGTCTTTTCCGTCGCCACCGGTTCCCACGATGTCTATTGCTTCGATACCATTGAGGTTAACCGGTACAGATAGCTCCAGTAAGGCTTCCCTGAAGCCCTGCAGTTCATCAATGGTAATGCTGCGCATCAGGTAAACAGTCATAAAAGCAGTGATCTGATGCTCATTGAACTGGTTTTGGCCAATACCAACGAGCAGTTCCGCAGCCTGTGGCCTTGTGAGTGTTTTGTGTTCAAACAGCTGTTGCAATATTTTTTTCATATCAGGTCATTTCAGCCAGTTCTGCATTATTTTTTCTCCCATGGGTGTAAGAATACTTTCGGGGTGAAACTGTACAGCCTGGATATCGTATTTCTTATGTTGCAGGGCCATGATAAGATCATTTTCATCTCTCGCCGTTATCTCCAATGCGGCAGGAAAATCGTTTTCACTCAGCACCCAGGAATGATAGCGCCCTGCATCAATTACGTCAGGCAGCCCGGTAAACAAAGGACTCAATGGTTCGCCCATATTTTTTAAAACTGTTACAGGAGTACTTACCCCATGGTACACCGTTGACAGGTTTTCGAGTTTGGCCCCAAAGCATTCTCCAATGGCCTGCTGCCCCAAACAAACGCCCAGTATGGATTTGCTGGCCGCATATTCTTTTATGAGCGGGAGCAATAACCCTGCTTCAGAAGGAATTCCCGGCCCCGGCGATAAAATAATTTTATCGTACCGGTCAATATCTTCAAGCGAAACCTGGTCGTTACGGTAAACATCCACCCGTTTATGTATGATTTTTTCCACCAGGTGAACAAGATTATAGGTAAAAGAATCGTAATTATCAAATACCAGTATGCGTGCTTTATACTCCATATATTATTGATGTATTTGCTGCGCCATATCAATGGCTTTTTTTAATGCGTTTAATTTATTGTTCACTTCATTGAGTTCGCTAACGGGGTCAGATACGGCGACCACACCTGCACCCGCACGATAGGTAAGCGTATTGTTTTTACAGAGAAAACTCCGGATCATGATGGCATGATTAAGTGTTCCATCGAGCCCCACAAAGCCAATACTGCCTCCATAATACCCCCTGGCATCGGGTTCGTACCGGTCAATTAACTGCATGGCCCTGTATTTTGGCGCACCGCTTAATGTACCTGCAGGAAATGTTGTTGCCAGCAGGGCAAAAGGGTTAGCATCTTTATCAATAACTCCTTTCACCTCGCTTACGAGATGGATCACGTGAGAAAAAAACTGAACCTTCCTGAATTCCGATACCTGCACCTGGCTGCACATACGGCTAAGGTCATTCCTGGCAAGGTCGACCAGCATCACATGTTCGGCATTTTCTTTTGGGTCGGCCAGCAGTTTTTCTGCAGAAATTTTATCTGTTTCATCGTGCCCGGTTCGTTTAAACGTTCCGGCAATGGGATGCATTACAGCAGCAGCTTCCTTAACAACCAGTTGTGCCTCCGGCGATGAACCCATGAGTTTATAATCTCCGTAATCAAAAAAGAAAAGATAGGGCGAAGGGTTGATGCTTCTTAAAGCCCTGTACACATTAAATTCGTCGCCGGTAAAACGCTGTTCATACATACGGCTGAGCACTACCTGGAAAACATCTCCCCTGTAACAATGTTCAATTCCCCTGCGTACCATTTCGAGGTATGCTTCATCCGTTATATTGGATTTTTCTTTACCGCTGATCTGGAAAGGAAATTCGGGCACATCTTTATTTCTTATGACCGACTCAATTAAGGGCAATTCCGACTGCAACCCTTCTATATGATTTTCACAAATAAACAATTCGTCCCTGAAATGATTAAAAACGATCACATACTGGTATAAACGGTAACGCAGCAAGGGAATGGCTGATGCTGGTCTTTCCTTAAATTTTATGGCTTCAAAAAAAGGAATGGCATCATAAGAGGTATAACCGTAAAAGCCCTGCGCAAAAGAAATTTCTTTATTGTTTTGATCTGCTGCAGTTTTAAAATGCTTCAGGAAATCCCAGAGCATATCTTCGGGCTTTTCGTCGGCACCTAGGTTTCTTTTTTCGGGTTTTTCGCCGGGAAATTTGTATTCGAGTTCCTGTTCGTTCCTGATCTCCATACCAGCCACGGCATTTACAGCTATGAAAGAATAACTGTTTTCGGCGGCATGCGAATCAGTGCTTTCGAGCAGTACCGTATCACGGAACCTGTCACGCAGCCGCAGGTAAACTCCCACCGGTGTGTACACATCGGCCAGCATTCTTTTGCAACTTGTATTGATTGTTATTTCCCGCATATATATAAAATTAAAATCCCCGGATGAACCGGGGATTTATAATTATCATTAAATAACAGCTATGGTTATGACATTACAATACCCCCGAAGAGTTTGTTTGCCAGCACCATATTTTGCTATAATTTTTCATTTCTGTATGCAATTAAATGATTTTAGGTAAGAAAACCAATTTTATTCGCCCCAAATTTCATCTTTACCTTCTATCCATAACTTAACGGCTTCGGTTGTTACAGATTTTGGTCTTTCGAGCGGCATGCCCAAAGCCCTGTCCCAGCAAAGACTTGCCAGCACACCCAATGCCCTTGAAACACCAAATAACACGGTATAGAATTCATACTCAACCATACCGTAATGAACAAGCAGGGCCCCGCTGTGTGCATCTACATTGGGCCATGGGTTTTTTATTTTACCGAGCGATGAAAGGATGGGCGGCACTGCCTCGTAAATATTCCATACGGTATTCACCAGTGGATCGTCTGGCATATGTTTTTTGCCGAACTCCATTTGTGCGGTAAAGCGTGGATCTGTTTTACGCAAAACTGCATGCCCGTAACCAGGAACTACTTTTCCCTCACTGATGGTTTGTTTTACATATTCTTCGATCTGCTGCTTTGTTGGGTTATCGCTTCCGATCTTTTCACGCAATTCGTATATCCATTTGATCACTTCCTGGTTTGCCAGTCCGTGGAGCGGGCCTGCAAGCCCGTTCATTCCTGCTGCAAAACTGAGGTAACAGTCGCTTAGGGCCGAGCCCACCAGGTGCGTGGTATGTGCCGATACGTTTCCTCCTTCATGATCTGCATGTATGGTCATATACAGGCGCATGAGATCACGAAAGGCTTTATCGTTATAGCCCAGCATGTGTGCAAAATTACCTGCCCAGTCGAGCATACCGTTTGGCTGGATATGGTCGCCGTTTTTGTATTTTCTGCGGTAAATATAAGCTGCAATACGGGGCAGACGGGCCAGCAGTATCATGGCATCATCGAATGTGGCATCCCAGTAATCTTTTTTGCTCATGCCCTCTGCATATTTTTTGGCAAACTCACTTTCTGTTTGCAAAGCCATGATAGCAACAACAAACTGCGTCATTGGATGCGTGGCAACCGGCAGGGCCTCAATGGTATCAAATACATGGTTGGGTACATGGCTGCGCCGCTGCAGCACATTGGTTACATGGTGCACCTCTTCTTCGGTTGGCAATTCTCCTATCAGCATCAGGTATAATAAGCCTTCGGGCAATGGCTCAGTTCCATTGGGTGCCTTTGGTAATTTTTCCTGCAGCTCAGGAATTGTATAACCACGAAAGCGGATCCCCTCCTGGGCATCAAGGAGCGAGGTTTCTGTAACAAGGCCGGTCATTCCACGCATGCCCTGGTAAATTTGCGAAAGTGTTACTTCCCCAATTTTTTTATTACCGTGTTCTTTAAGGATGTTTTTGATTTCTGCAGAAACTTGTTCGGATTTGGCTACAAACCTGTCTTTCAATATACCCATAATGAGGTTGCTTTAAGCGTTATTTTCTTTAAGGCTTAAAATTACGTTGGCTTATCTTGTTAAACAAAAAGAAATAAGCGAAAAAGGGAATTTTTTATGGGGTTCGGGCTGAAACCCGCAGCAATTGAGGAGGCCCGGGGAAATCCATGGAAACCTGTTTAAAATTCTGACCAGGTCATTTAGGAGCGGTTTTATAAATATACAGCGCCAGCAGGCCAAAAATGATATTGGGCGTCCATGCTGCCAGCCAGGGCGAAAAACTGCCTTTTGTAGCAAATACCACGCTAAACCGGCTGAACAGAATATAAGACACACTCAATACAACCCCGAGGGCCAGATGAGCCCCGCTTCCTCCTCTTACTTTCCGGCTGGCAAGCGAAGCCCCGATTATAGTAAGAATAAGTACAGAAACAGGAATGGCATCCCGGTTGTATCTTTCCACCAGCAGGTCATTAAGTCCTTCCGACTGGCGCATCTTTTCACGGGCAATAAAATCATCGAGCTCTTTTGTGGGCATCTGGTCTTTCAGGTATTCATCTTTCCGGAGGTCTATTGGCCGGAAATTATAAGCCATCAGTAAATTATCATTTCTTATAAGCCGCTCCGAAATGGAATCTAAATGACGTTCGAGCACATTGCTGAGCCTCCATTTTTTTGAAGCAGTATCCCAGTTAATAGAATTGGCCCTTAAATTATAAATAAGTTTATTGTTATTGAATTTTTGAATAAAAAAGCCGTTTCCCGCCTTTGACACCGTATCGTACCCACGCATACCCGCATATGTCACCGGATCAACCCTGAAATAGAGGTGCTGCAGGTACGATTTGTTTGTATTGAGCATACCCTTGTTTACATCCACATAATTCTTATTAAAATTCCCCCACTTTTCATTGGCCCTGGGAACAATATAACGGTAACCGCCCCACAACAGGGCCGAAAGAAATAAACCGCCAACCAGATAAGGAAGCATCAGGCGCCTGAAACTTACGCCACTGCTGAGTATGGCAATGATCTCGGAACGGCCCGCCATTTTAGATGTAAAGAATATTACAGAAATGAACACAAAAAGAGGGAAAAGCATGGCATCAAAGCGGGGAATAAAACCCAGGTAATAATCCTTAAAAATTTGCCAGGCGTTTAAATTGGATTTTACAAAATCATCTGTTTTTTCGCTGATATCCACCACCACTACTATTACGGTAAACAGCAAAAGGCAAAAGAAAAATGTGGTAAGATATTTCCCCAGTATGTAGCGGTCAATTTTTTTCATCAGAAACCGGAAAGATAAATCAAATATTGTTTATGCGTTCGCAAATAAGCGTTAAATGTAGGCCGACAGTGACCGGGCTGCTATAAAACCCGTGGTCCATGCATGCTGAAAATTAAAGCCCCCGGTGATCCCATCTACATCGAGTATTTCCCCTGCAAAAAAAAGGCGGTCGAGTTTCCTGCTTTCCATGGTTGCGGCATCCACTTCGGGTAGCGATATGCCACCTGCTGTTACAAATTCTTCTTTAAATGTTGTTTTACCCTTTACCTCAAACTCCTGCATGCACAGCATTTTACTGAGCTTATTTTGTAATAAGGCAGGCAGGTCTGCCCAACGCATATCGTTGCTGATACCACACTGGTTCAAAAAATATTCCCATAAGCGTGCCGGCAATGCAAACGGGTTGCGGTTGATGATCTTTTGTGAAGCCAGCTCAAAGCGAAGTTGTTGCATGTGCGCCCTGAGTGAGTTTTCGTTATACTCCCGGAGCCAGTTCACCATCACTCCGAAATGATAATTTTTGGCCGCCAGTTCCCTGGCTGCAAAAGCGCTGAGCTTTAACACCGCCGGGCCGCTGAATCCCCAATGCGTGATAAGCAGGGGCCCGGTTTGCTGCAATTTTGTTCCCGCAATTTTTACAACAACATTTTCAACAGAAACACCCATAAGAGTGGTAATTGAATTTGCCGGAATATTAAAGGTAAATAAGGAAGGAACCGGTGCCGCTATTGTATGGCCCAGCTTTTTGATCCACCCGAACTGTTCTTCTTTTGGAAAACCACCACAGGCAATGCAAACAAAATCTGCTTCAAATGATTTCCCGTTTTGCAGTTTCACCCGGAAGTTTTGTGCAGCTGGTAAAATTCCTTCCACAGCTGCATTCATCATGATCTGCACACCGTATTTATTTGCTTCGGCAAGAAGGCAGTTGATAATGGTTTGCGAATCGTTTGTAACCGGAAACATGCGGCCATCGGCTTCTGCTTTTAACTCAACGCCCCGTTCATTGAACCAGGCAATTGTATCTGTTGTAAAAAACCGGTGAAAAGATCTCTTAAGAAAAGAAGCGCCCCGTGGATAATTTTTAAGCATATCTGCCATACTGAAACAGGCATGGGTTACATTGCAGCGCCCGCCCCCACTCACCTTCACCTTACTTAATATTTTGGCAGATTTTTCTGCAACCAGCACCTGCAACCCCGGATACATCCTTGCTGCATTAACAGCACAAAAAAAACCTGCTGCTCCGCCGCCGATCACTGCAAGTTTTTTCTGCTGCATAGTATGGTCAATTGATCCCGGTAGCCACCGGGAGGAAAGTTGAAAATTACCGGTATGATCTGTTTTGCTTACACCTGATTTTTACCCGCCAACTCTTATGCATGGCTCCAGGTCAGGTTGGGGTTAGATTTTTCTGCCTTCTCTATCTCTGCAAAAGAAGTAAGTATATCAGGGTCGCCATCGGTTATCAAAACGTCATGTTCAAAATGGGCCGACATTTTCCTGTCTTTGGTAAGCACGGTCCAGCCGTCTTTTAAAAAATCCACTTCCCTTGTTCCCATATTGATCATGGGTTCTATGGCCAGCACCATTCCTTCTTTTAATTTTTCTTTTGTGCCCCGTTTGCCATAATTGGGTACCTGGGGATCTTCATGCAGTTTGCGGCCAACACCATGCCCCACCAGTTCCCGCACCACACCATAACCATGGATCTTTTCTGTATACTCCTGTATGGCCCAGGCTATATCACCCACCCGGTTTCCTTTACGGGCCTTTGCAATGCCAATATAAAGGGATTCTTTTGTAACCTTCATCAGTTGTTTAACAGCATCGCTTATTTCCCCTATGGCATAACTATAAGCACTGTCTCCGTGAAATCCATTCTTGTACACACCAATATCGAGCGAAATAATATCGCCGTCTTTCAGGGCTTCCTCTTTAGGAAATCCATGTACCACGGCCTCGTTCACCGATATACAGGTGGCATAAGGAAATCCGCCATAACCCAAAAAAGAAGGAACGCCGCCATTGTCCCTGATAAATTCTTCCACCACGTTATTGATCTTCATGGTAGTAATGCCGGGCTTGAGCAATTTTGCAGCTTCCACGTGCGCCTTGCCCACAAGCAGGCAGCTATGGCGCATAATTTCAACTTCTTCTTTTGATTTATAATGTATCATTTGTTGATCAACAACAAACCCCAACGATGTGTGTCGCCGGGGTTTGCTTTTATTTCTTCTTCACACGTGATATTTTTTATAGTCCGGAAGTAACTGCCTGTCTTCCCTGTACCCTTCCGCTGCTCATCAATCCATCGTACTGGCGCATGAGCAATTGGGTTTCTATTTGCTGCAGTGTATCCAGGATAACACCCACCATAATAAGCAGTGATGTTCCTCCAAAGAAAGTACTCCATCCCTGCTGCATTCCTACAAATGCCAGCTGCACAAGGCCCGGCAAAATACCAATTACTGCAAGCAGTACGGCTCCGGGTAGTGTAATGCGGTCCATGATGGTTCCAATATAATCAGCTGTATCCTGGCCGGGTTTAACACCCGGAATAAATCCATTGTTGCGTTTGAGCTCGTCGCTCATCTGCTTTGGGTTAAAGATAAGCGCTGTATAGAGGAACGTAAATGCAATTACGCAAACTGAATAAACGATCATGTATACCCAGTTTGTATGGTCGGTAAAATATTTTGCAAAACCGGCATTGGTAAACCCGGTAATAAAAGTTGGTAAAAACAGGATCGCCTGGGCGAAGATGATGGGCATAACACCTGCCGCATTCACTTTTAATGGTAAAAAATTACGGGCACCACCAAACTGCCTGTTGCCTACAATTTGCTTGGCATAGTTTACCGGAACCTTTCTTGTTCCCTGAACCAGCATAATAAGCCCCATAATAATGATGATAAGGAAAAATACTTCCACCAGCATGATGAGCAGGCCACCAGCGCCACCTGTACTGCGTGCCGTCCACTCCTGCATGAAAGATTGTGGTAAACGTGCGAGGATACCCACCATGATGATGAGCGACGTACCATTACCCAACCCTTTATCTGTAATTTTTTCGCCAAGCCACATTACAAATAAAGTACCTACGGTTAACAACACAACTGTTGATACCCAAAAGAAACTATCTCCATAACCGGGTATGATGGCACCGGCAAGCGAGGGACTTTTTAAATAACCGATATAAGCTGCGGCCTGGAAAGAAGTTACAATTACAGTGAGGTAACGTGTCCACTGGTTTATCTTTTTGCGCCCGCTTTCTCCTTCCTTCTGTATTTTGGCCATTTGGGGAACCAGGATAGTTACCAGCTGCATAAAGATAGATGCAGATATATAAGGCATGATACCGAGGGCAAAAATAGATGCTTTTGAAAAGGCACCGCCCACGAATGCATCGAGCAGGCCCAGCAGGCCGCTGTTTTGAGTGCTTTGTTCAAGCACCTGTAATTTATTAGGATCAATTCCCGGAAGTACGATAAAAGAACCAAACCGGTAAACGAACAATAAAAGAAGTGTGAACATGATCTTGTTCCGCAGTTCTTCTATGCTCCATATATTCCTGAGTGTTGTGATGAATTTCTTCACTTGTAAATTGCTGTTTTAATGATTGCCCTAAAATGTAAAAGGTGCATCGCAATGCACCATACAAATATCGTGAAATTATTTTAGTATTTCCACTGTACCACCGGCGCTTTCTATGGCAGCCTTGGCCTTTTCGCTGATGGCATTTACCCGGAAACTGTACTTACCTTTAATTTCGCCGGTTCCCAGTATTTTAACCAATGCTTTCTGGTTTACCAGTCCGTTGATATATAAATTCTCGGGGCTTATTTCTGTAAAGTTGTATTTTTCGGCAAGCTGGTCAATTTTACCCAGGTTCAATACAGTATATTCAACACGGTTACCGTTTTTAAATCCACGCTTTGGAATACGGCGCTGAATAGGCATCTGGCCACCTTCGTGTGCCTTCTTGCTCTTATAACCGGCACGGCTCTGGCCACCTTTGTTTCCCTTTGTAGATGTACCACCTTTACCGCTTGCTTCGCCACGGCCTAAACGTTTGTCTTTGTGTGTAGAACCTTTTGCAGGTTTTAAAGAATGTAAATTCATATTGCTTTTATTTTAAACTTACGCCCCGAAAGCATTCGGGGCTCGCTTGTTATTGAATATGCAAATGTGCAGATTCCGAAATGTGCAAACCGGGTTCGCACATTATTACATTTGCATTATTATTTGCTTTCCTCCACCTTCACCAGGTGATGCACTTTTTCCACCATCCCAAGTATTTGAGGCGTGGCTTCCACTTCCACGGATGCATTCAGCTTTTTAAGGCCGAGGGCCAGCATGGTTCTTTTTTGACGCTCCGGGCGGTCAATCGTACTCTTAACTTGTGTTACTTTAATCTTTTTCATGATTATTATCCTGATCGTTTCCCTTCCGCCGTTTTGCTGCTGCAAAAAACGTTTCGGGCATCTGATGCTGATTTTATCCGTTAAATACTTTTTTAAGAGAAATGTTCCTTGTTTTGGAAACAGAGATCGGCTCACGCAAACTAGCCAGCGCCTTTACAGTTGCTTTTACCACGTTATGCGGGTTAGCAGAACCCAGGTTCTTTGCCAGCACATCGGTGATACCGGCACTTTCCAGCACCGCACGCATACTTCCCCCGGCAATTACACCGGTACCATGAGCGGCAGGCTTAATAAGCACCTTGGCAGCGCCTTCTTTTGTAAACTGGTCGTGAGGGATCGTGCCATGCATTACCGGAACTTTAATAAGATTCTTTTTTGCATCTTCAATTCCTTTTGTAATAGCTTCCTGAACTTCTTTGGCTTTACCAAGACCATGACCCACCACACCAGCTTCATTTCCTACAACCACCAGGGCAGAAAAGCTGAATGCACGTCCGCCTTTGGTTGTTTTTACCACACGGTTAATAGCCACTACCTTTTCTTTCAGTTCGAGGTCGCCGGCTTTCACTTTGTTTGAAATTGAGTTTGACATTATTTCGTTTTACAATTTTTAAATTAAAAATCCAGTCCGCCTTCTCTTGCACCTTCTGCCACTGCTTTTACACGTCCGTGGTAGATATAACCGCTGCGGTCGAACACCACTTTCTTAATCCCAAGTTCAGTTGCTTTTTGGGCAATTGCCTGGCCAACCAGTTTGCTCTTTTCTATCTTTGGTGCTTTTTGTGCAGTTATATCTTTTTGTTTAGAGGAAGCTGCGGCAAGTGTAACACCGGAGTTGTCGTCAATCAATTGCACATAAATATCAGTATTGCTCCTGAATACACTCAGCCTTGGTGCAGCAGCTGTACCGTTTATCTTTTTGCGGATGCGGTACCTGATTTTTTGCCTTGGGCTTACTTTTTTGTTGCTCATCGTTTTATGTTTTTACCCTGATACTGCCAGGATTACATTGTTACATTGTTTAATGGTTGAATGGTTTTCTCTCTTTTTTAAGTTAACCACTCCATCAACTTAATTCTTACTTACCGGCTGCTTTACCAGCTTTTCTCCTCAGTACCTCGCCGGCAAATTTCACACCTTTTCCTTTGTATGGTTCCGGCTTGCGCAGGCTGCGTATTTTAGCACAAACCTGTCCAAGCAATTGCTTGTCGATACTTTCCAGTGTAATAGTGGGGTTCTTACCCTTTTCTTGGGCAGTGGCCACTTTAATTTCTTTAGGAAGATCAAATATGATATTGTGAGAATAACCTAGGGCCAGGTCAAGTGTATTGCCTGTATTGGCGGCTTTAAAACCCACACCCACCAGTTCCATTTCCTTTTTATATCCTTCTGTAACGCCTTTTACCATGTTGCTGATCAAAGAACGGTACAAACCATGCATGGCACGGTGACGGATCTGGTCGGTAGGACGGGCAAACTCAACCGTGTTTCCTTTAACTTCCACGGTGATGTCCCTGTCTATATCCTGTTTAAGTTCCCCTTTGGGGCCTTTAACCGTTACCACATTGTCTTTACCAACTGTAATGCTAACGCCACCTGGAATTTCTACTGGTTTTTTACCTATACGACTCATTTTTTTTATTTTTTAGGTTTATACTAACTGAAGAAAATGTATTTATTTAACGATTGTTTTCAGCCCGTATAAAAGGCTTTACATTGTCAATCTTTACAGTGCCGCAGCCATTTTCTAAAACTGCCGCCCTGGTTGATCTTAATAGATGTTGCAAAGAACTTCTCCACCCACATTTTGCGCCTTGGCTTCTTTATCGGTCATAACACCTTTAGAGGTACTAACAATGGCGATACCCAACCCGTTTTTAACACGGCGGAATTCTTCGGGCTTGGCATAGGTACGCAAACCCGGGCGGCTTACCCTTTCCAGGCTCTGGATCACAGGCAGCTTGGTATCAGGATCGTATTTCAACGCAATCTTTATAACGCCCTGTTTGTTGTCATCTTCAAATTTGTACTTAAGGATATAACCCTTATCGTACAGGATTTCGGTAATACGCTTTTTCAGGTTGCTGGCAGGAATCTCCACGATACGGTGATTTGCCATTTGTGCATTACGGATTCTTGTTAAATAGTCTGCAATTGGATCAGTAACCATTGTTATTTTTAGTTAATTGATTTTTAAAATTTTTTACAATGCGATATCCTAAAACGGATACAGGATACATGATTCAAGATAATCAGATGCGGATGAAACATCCTGTATCCTGCATCTTGAATCTCTTTACCAGCTCGCTTTTCTTACGCCGGGTATTTTACCCTGCAGCGCCATATCCCTGAACATAATACGGCTGATGCCGAAGTGGCGCATAAAACCCCTGGGACGGCCGGTAAGCTGGCAACGGTTTTTTAAACGAACCGGGGATGCATTGCGTGGAAGTTCATTCAATGCAGCATAATCTCCGGCAGCTTTCAGGGCTGCACGCTTTTCTGCATATTTTGCCACGGTTTTTTCCCTTTTCCTTTGCCTGGCTTCTATTGACTTTTTTGCCATAGTTATTTAAATTCTAAATTTAAAATCCAAAATTCTAAAAAGCTTTATGCCCTGAATTTTGATATTATTTTTTAATGTTTTTGAACGGCATGCCCAATTCTTTCAGCAACTCATAGGCCTCTTCATTTGTGTTGGCCGTTGTAACAAAAGTGATATCCAGGCCGGTGATCTTGTTCACTTTGTCGATATCAATTTCCGGAAAGATGATCTGCTCCGTAACACCCAGTGTGTAATTTCCACGGCCGTCAAACGCTTTATCGTTGATGCCTTTGAAGTCACGTACACGTGGCAGGGATACTGCAACCAGCCTGTCGAGGAATTCATACATCTTAACCCCACGAAGCGTTACCCGCGCCCCAATGGGCATGTTCTTACGCAGCTTAAAGTTTGAAATGTCTTTTTTCGACATAGTGGCCACTGCTTTCTGACCGGTAATATTAGACAGTTCATCTACTGCCACATCTATCAGCTTTTTGTCGTTTACCGCCCCGTTTACACCACGGTTCAGGCAAATTTTTGTAAGCCTTGGAGCCTGCATGACTGTTTTGTAACTGAATTTTTTCATCAGTGCCGGTACAACTTCTTTTTTGTACTTGTCGGCCAAACGAGTAGTATTTGTATGTGTGCTCATTATTTAATTACCTCCCCTGATTTTTTTGCTATACGAACAAGTTTACCTTTTTCACGGCTGCGTTTTATCTTAGAAGGCCCGCCGCTTTTTGCATCCCAGAGCATCACATTGCTGATAGCAATGGGCGCTTCGGTTTTAACAATGCCACCTTTTGTGTTTTGTGCAGTTGGCTTGGTGTGCTTGGTAACAATATTAACGCCTTCCACCAGTACACGGGCTTTGTCGATGATAACTTCCAACACTTTGCGGGGCTTGGTCAGATCCTTATCTTCTCCTGTAATTACCACTACAGAATCGCCCTTTTTGATGTTGAACTTTGGTTTAAATCTGTTGTTCATTTTGTATTAATTATTAATTAATAATTATTAATTATTAATTTTTTAAAAAGTTATTTTATAAAACTTCCGGTGCCAGTGAAATGATCTTCATGTAACCCTTATCCCTCAGCTCACGGGCCACCGGGCCAAAAATACGTGTACCCCTTGGTTCATCAGCATTGTTCAGTAACACCACGGCATTGTCGTCGAAACGGATATAAGAACCGTCCTTACGGCGCAGCTTATTTTTTGTACGTACTATCACGGCTTTGCTAACTGTGCCTTTCTTAATACCACCGGCGGGCATAGCGTCTTTTACGCTCACCACGATCTTATCGCCGATCTTTGCATAATCCTGGCCACTGTTTCCCAGCACACGGATGCACAATACTTCTTTTGCACCACTGTTATCTGCTACGTTTAACCTGCTTTCTTGCTGAATCATCTTATTTAAACTTTGAGCTGCTTGTTTCTTAGCTTTGAGCTATGAGCCATCAGCCGATTAAAATTTATATTAATTTCATTAATCAGCTCCGGCTTATAGCCCAAAGCTGATTGCTTTATTACTTCACTTTTTCCACCACTTCCACCATTCTCCAGCGCTTTGTTTTGCTCATGGGGCGTGTTTCCATAATTTTAACGGTATCGCCGATGCTGCACTCGTTCTTTTCATCGTGTGCATGAAAACTGGTTGTTTTCTTCACAAACTTGCCATAAAGCGGGTGCTTCACTTTCCTTTCCACCTTTACTGTAATGGTTTTATCCATTTTATTGCTGGATACCACGCCGATCCTGGTTTTTCTTAAATTTCTGATAACTGAAGTATTTGTTGCTTCCATCTTTTAACTTATTTAAGGGGCTTATGCACCCAGTTGAGTTTTCTTTAATTGTGTTTTAAGGCGTGCTATATCCCTCCTCAGCGTGCGGATACTCTGGGGGTTTTCGAGCGGCGCTATGGCATGTGCGAAATGCAATTTCTTTAAACGCTGTTCATCTTCTTTGATCTTTGCAGTCAAATCGGCTTCGTTCATCCCGCTTATGCTTTTTACAAAATCTTCTTTCTTAGACATCTTATGATAGTTAATCAGTTAATAGTTGATTAGTTTGAAATTTCCCTGCTCTTAACAAATTTGGTAAGAATGGGAAGTTTTTGTGCTGCAAGCGCCATGGCTTCTTTTGCCACCTGCTCCGTTACACCATCGGCTTCAAAAATAATACGGCCTGGCTGTACAATGGCTGCCCATCCTTCGGGGTTACCCTTACCTTTACCCATCCTTACTTCGGCAGGCTTTGCTGTAATTGGTTTGTCGGGGAATACCCTGATCCATACATTACCCTCACGTTTCATATGCCTTGTCATAGCCTGACGGGCACTTTCTATCTGGCGGCTGGTAAGCCATACACTGTCTAATGCTTTAAGACCGAATGTTCCAAAGGCGAGAGTAGCACCACGCTTGGTGTTTCCTTTCATTTTGCCTTTCTGCGTCTTCCTGTGTTTGGTCCTTTTTGGTTGTAACATATCTATTTAAGATTGTAGATTGAATAGTTAAGATTTCAGTTCAATCGGTGTCAACATTATTTTCGTCAGTGATTTGCATATTTGCACATTCACCGTATTTGTAAATTATCTCCTTCCACCACCGCGGTTTCCGCCGCCATCTCTCCTGTCGCCGCCACGGCCACCGCCCCTGCGGTCATCACGCCTGTCGCCACCACGATCAAACCCACCCTCTCTTCTTTCTGCTCCTTCGTGCTTACCACCAGCGAGTACATTTGGATTCAGGTCACGCTTACCCAATACCTCACCTTTACAGATCCACACTTTAATTCCTATTTTACCATACACGGTCAGTGCAAATACATTTGCGTAATCAATATCCATACGCAGTGTATGCAAGGGTGTGCGGCCCTGTTTGATTTCTTCACTGCGGGCAATTTCTGCTCCACCCAGCCGGCCACCAACTTTTACTTTGATACCTTCGGCACCCATACGAAGTGCAGAAGCGATCGCCATTTTAATAGCACGTTTGTAATTGATACGGTTTTCCAACTGGCGTGCAATGGTATCGGCTACGATATTAGCATCCAGTTCGGGACGGCGGATCTCAAGGATATTGATCTGCACATCGTCTTTACCACAAAGTTTTTTCAACTCTTCCTTGATCCTGTCTACCTCTCCGCCACCCTTACCGATGATGATACCCGGCTTGGAAGTATGGATGGTTACGATCAGTTTGTTCAGCGTACGCTCAATAACAATTTTAGCAATACCGCCTTTGTTGATACGGGCATTCAGGTAGTTCCTGATCTTGTCGTCTTCAATCAGTTTGCCGGCATAATCTTTTTTGCTTGCGTACCAGTTACTGTCCCATCCGCGGATGATTCCTAACCTGGCGCCTATCGGATTTGTTTTTTGACCCATAGTATTAATGTGCTAATGTGAAAATTTGCAAATGTGCAAATGAACATCCCAAATTTTCCTGTTTTTTATCTTTAGCAACGGGGCAATCATTTGCATATTTGCCCATTGCAGTATTTGCTTATTAGTTCTTATTATCTACAATTATAGTTACATGGTTGCTGCGTTTACGAACCCTGTAGCCACGGCCCTGCGGAGCCGGGCGCATACGCTTGATAACCCTTGCACCATCTACAAAAATTGTTTTTACCACCAGGGCAGTTTCATCTGCACCTTCGTTCTTCTGCTTCCAGTTGCTGATAGCGCTCAATACCAGTTTGCGCAGAGGAACAGCCGGGTGCTTTGGATTATGCTCCAGTGTGGCCAGGGCCTTTTCCACCTGCATACCACGGATCATATCTGCCAGCAAACGCATTTTGCGTGGTGATGTGGGATAGTTATTTAATTTTGCTACTGCTTCCATTTTATTATCGTGTTTGGCGTTTTGTGTTTGGTGTTTTTGTTTTGGCTTGTTTTAACCAACAACAATCAACCCCAAACACCAAACCTCTTTAAGTTTACATTTTTTTACTTGAGTGTCCTTTAAAGTTCCTGGTAGGGGCAAATTCTCCGAGTTTGTGGCCCACCATGAATTCTGTTACATACACCGGTATGAATTTGTTGCCATTATGCACTGCAAATGTGTGGCCTACAAAATCAGGAGAAATGGTGCTCCTGCGGCTCCATGTTTTAAGAACACCTTTCTTGGCCTTGCCATCGTTCATAGACAGAACTTTGGTTTCCAGTTTCAGATCGATGTAAGGGCCTTTTTTTAATGAACGACTCATATTTTTTTAATTTGATAATGCGCCAATTTTAATTTGATAATTGCTGCATTATGTTTGTTTATTTGTTTCACCGCGTTGGGAAACCATTTTAACTTTATCTGCCGGCTGACATTTCAATCAGCTTATTTTTTATTTACTTAATTTCTTACCGTTTTTACGCTGAATGATCATTTTGTCTGATCCTTTTCCGCGTGTACGGGTAATTTCACCTTTGGCGTATTTGCCGGTACGGCTTCTTGGGTGACCACCGGATGCTTTACCTTCACCACCACCCATCGGGTGATCTACCGGGTTCATGGCTACAGCCCTGGTACGGGGGCGGATACCTTTCCAGCGGTTGCGGCCAGCTTTACCGGCACGCTCAAGGTTATGATCGCTGTTGCTCACCACACCTACGGTGGCATAGCAGTTAATGAGCACCCTGCGGATCTCGCCGCTTGGCATTTTTAACACAGCATATTTATCTTCTTTATTGCTCAGTTGTGCGCTGGTACCTGCACTTCTTACCAAAATACCGCCATGACCTGGCTGCATCTCAATATTGTGCACGTTTGTACCCAGTGGCATATTTTTAAGCATCAACGCATTTCCCAATTCAGGTGCAATGGCGTCTCCGTTTAAAACTGGTTGACCAACCTGCAGGCCCTGGGGTGCAATGATGTAACGTTTTTCGCCATCGGCATATGCCAGCAGGGCGATGAATGCCGTACGGTTTGGATCGTACTCAATTGATTTCACGGTAGCCGGTATGTCTTTTTTATTTCTCTTGAAATCCACTTTACGGTACATGGTTTTGTTTCCGCTTCCCATATAACGCATACTGCGGCGTCCCTGGCTATTACGGCCGGCTGTTGACTTCTGCTTTTCGAGCAATGATTTTTCAGGCGTGCTGGTGGTGATCTCTGCATAAGCATTACCAATTCTCCAACGGGTGCCTGCTGTAATCGGTTTAAATTTTCTAAGTGCCATTTTCTGTTACTTTTTATCTCTGCATTAGCGGTAGCAGATATACCATTCGTGAGTCTCCTGTTTTCCAAAGGAAGAACAAGGAGAAAATATCTTTAAATTGTTCCGTACAGGTCAATTGTTTCACCTTCGGCAACGGTTACAATTGCCTTCTTTTTGGCAGGCTTGCGGCCTACAATAAACCCGGCTTTTGTATATTTTGCTTTCAGCTTGGAAGGGCTTACAGAAGTGTTTACATTCTCTACCTGAACACCATAAAAATCTTCTACGGCCTTTTTAATTTCCAGCTTGTTTGCCTTCCTGTCCACTATAAAAGTGTAACGGTTCATTTTTTCTGATTGCTTATTTGCTTTTTCAGATAAAACAGGCTTTATTAAAACATCAGACGATTTCATAATCTCTTAATTTGAATCAGTTTGCTAATTAAGCTTCTGCAGCTTCGTTTGCTTCTTCGGTGAACAATTTGGCAGCGCTTTCGCTCAATACCAATACGTTTGCATTGAGTATGTCGTACGTGTTCATATCACTGATAACGGTACCGTTCACACCCTGCACATTACGCAGGCTCAGGTATAAATTGTCGTTGTACTCAGGAACCACAAACAAAGATTTTTTACGACCCATGCTCAAACCTTTCAGTAAGCCTGCAAAAGTTTTGGTTTTGGGCGCATCCATTTTAATGTCTTCGAGCACTACAATGGAATTTTCTTTTGCCTTGTAAGAAAGGGCGCTCATTTTGGCCAGGTCTTTCACCTTGCGGTTCACCTTGATGTCGAAACCATGAGGTTTCGGGCCAAAGATGGTACCACCACCTTTATACAATGGGTTACGGAGATTACCTTTACGGCTGCCACCTGTACCTTTTTGTTTATGAAGTTTTTTGGAGGAACCCTGAACTTCTGCACGGGTTTTTACCTTGGCATTACCGTGGCGCTGGGCACCCTGGTACTGCTTCACTGCAAGGTAAATTGCATGATCGTTTGGCTCAATGCCAAATATATCTTCCGGCAGTTCAATGGTCCTTCCGGTTTTTTCTCCTTTAATATTTAAAATATCGAGTTGCATATTATTTTTGAATTAAAACGATGGAACCATTGTGGCCGGGAACCGAACCACTTACGAGTATATAATTTTGTTCTGGAAAAATCTTCACCACTTTAAGGCCTTTCATCTTCACCCTGTCGCCTCCCATACGGCCCGCCATGCGCATACCTTTAAATACACGGCTTGCATCAGATGAGTTACCGATAGAACCGGGGGCACGCTGACGGTCGTGCTGACCGTGACTTTGCTGACCCACACCACTGAAGCCGTGGCGCCTAACAACACCCTGGAAGCCTTTACCCTTGGTGGTACCAACTACTTCCACGCTGTCGCCTTCGGCAAAAATATCAACGGTGATAGTTTCGCCAACTTCTTTATCTGAGCCGCTGTTGCGTATTTCTTTAACTACTTTTTTGGGGGCTGTATTAGCTTTTGCGAAATGATTGATCGCTGCTTTTGTGGAGTGCTTTTCTTTTTTATCGCCGAATGCGATCTGGAGGGCATTGTAACCGTCGGTTTCTACGGTTTTCTTTTGGGTAACAACGCAAGGGCCCGCTTCAATGATGGTAACCGCCGTTTGCTTGCCGGTTGTATCAAAGATGCTGGTCATGCCAACCTTCTTACCAATAATACTTTTCATTTGTTATATTTTGTGCCCAGCGCTCCTTATAGCTTTGTTGTTTCAGGCATTTACTGAAATGCCGCCATAAGGAGTTAAGCGTTTACTGTTTCCTAAGAACTTTTTTGATGCCTTTCCCCCCGGTAATTTGCTGGAGGGAGGTTCACCGGCCTTTGTCAGGCTTTGATCTCCACATCCACACCACTTGGTAAGTCGAGCTTACTCAACGCATCAACTGTACGGCTGCTGCTGGTGTAAATGTCTAATAATCTTTTATGTGTGCACAATTGAAACTGCTCACGTGCTTTCTTATTTACGTGGGGAGAACGCAATACAGTAAAGATTTTCTTATGCGTGGGCAGGGGAATTGGCCCAGTAACCACCGCACCTGTACTGCGTACTGTTTTTACAATCTTTTCAGCAGATTTATCTACTAAATTGTGGTCGTAAGACTGTAATTTGATCCTGATTCTTTGTGACATATGCAAAGAGCTTTAAAATCCGTTTTTAAATTTGGAGTGCAAAGGTAGGGGTAAGATTTTAATTGACAATGAAAAATTGAAAGATTTTAGAAGATTTTTCAAAAAACCGGGCCCGGCAATCTATAAGCCGGATAATTTTCAAATTCTTCGTCGTAAAAACGCTCAATTTATACCCAATGCTGCAAATGGGTACGCTTTTTGGTTCCCGGTAATATCATCCTATATAATTATAATGAAAAACTTTGCTGCTTCCCTATTGCTCCTGGTTCCCTTTTTTGCCAATTCACAAAAACTACAGGCCGACCTGTACGCCGGGGTAGCCAATTACCAAGGCGATTTACAAGGCAAAAGGTTTACCTTCAACAATGCCAAACCCGCTGCAGGGCTGGGACTTAGCTATGAGCTTACCACTCATTTTACTATTAGGGGCGTTGCCAGTTATATGAAAATAAGCGGCGACGACAAAAACAATACGACCGCAACCGGCATCACTTACCGGAACCTTAATTTTGCAAGTAGCTTATGGGAGGCCCAGTTGGAGCTTGAATACAACCTGTTTGATCTTAGTGAAAGGAGTTTTACCCCCTATGTTTTTGCGGGGCTCTCTGCTTTTCATTTTAATCCCTATTCATTTGATTCTGTGGGTAATAAGGTTTACCTCCGGTCATTAAGTACCGAGGGCCAGGGTCTTGCAGCTTATCCAAACCGGAAAATGTATAAGAACAACCAGTTCTCGGTTCCGGTTGGAGGCGGTATAAAACTCGTTCTCAGCCCCCAGCTTACCGCCGGACTTGAAGTAAATATCAGGAAGACCTTTACCGATTATTTAGATGATGTAAGCACTACTTATGTGGATTCGGCCACACTTTTTGCGGCTAAGGGCCCGCAGGCTGTAGCTTTTGCCTATCGAGGCGCCGAAATACATGGTGCACCTGCCTATCCTGCTGATGGTGCCCAACGTGGAAATGCAAAGATCAAAGATTGGTATTATACCACCGTTTTCAGGTTGAGCTACCGTTTATTCACAGGTGGCGGGTACAACGGTGGCTCCAGGGGTAAAAAAAGCAGCCTGGGCTGTCCAACAAAAATTTACTAGTTAGTATTTGTTGCTTTTGCTGCAGCTATACCTACCCATTCTTTTATGGCCGGATATATAAACTTGTTCCTGAATATGGGGTTAAGGCGTGCAACATGGCCCCCATTTTTTACATAAACAAGTTTGTGTTCGATATTCCGCTCTGCAAGTACAGAATCGAGCTGGTATGCCTGGCGTTTATTTACATAAAAATCCACACCACCCTGCACCAGCAGTGTAGGAACGTTTGAAATATTATAAAGTGGGCTGCAGGTTTTATAAGCTTCCGGGATCACTTGGCCCCTTTTATAGCTGCTTGAAGTAAGTTTGTTGATGACAGGGATGGCCAGTAATGACTTAAATGATTTTGTGTATGCCTTATCAGACAGATCTGTTGGACCGCTAAGCGAAATTATTTTTTCCACCTGTTGGGTATTGCGGTATCCATACATCATCGCCAGGTGTGCACCGGCGCTTTCGCCCAGCAGTATGTACTTTCCGGAATACTTATTTTTAAAAAGGGAATCGGCCAGTAGTATGCTTGAAGCAATATCATCCTGCTGCTGACCAAGTTTGATTTTCTTGCTCATCAGGCGATAATTAATATTAATGCTTGGCACCCCATTTCTCAGCAACATGTGCTGAACCGAACGCAGCATCAGCTTGTCTCCATGCTTCCACGATCCCCCGTGAATAAGCACTACAACCGGCCGGGATGAATCAATAGTTTCCGGAAAATACGCATCCAGCTTTTGTTTTTTATGCGTGCCGTAAGAAAGATTATGAATTTTTGTTCGATTGTTCTTACTGAATGTTTTGTATTGCGTACTGCAGGAATACAGGATGGATAGTGCCAACCCAAAACCAATAATCCTTAAAACCCGGTTCATAAGCAACAATTTTTTGCAAAAGTATCTTATCAATGATCTTAGGCCGGGTATTTCAGCATAATTTAACAATAAAACAAGAGTGCCGGTATGGATCAGTCTTTGTTCACAGATCCACCACTGCTTTCTTTCTTTCTTACATCTGTGGCGCCGCCATTATAATGAACAGCGCCTCCGCTGCTGGCGCTTGCATTGAGCGATACACTGGCATGAACATTTATTGTGGCCCCGCTGCTGCTGCTTGCCTGGGTATTTTCGCTCAGCAGGTTTTTGGCATCCACGGTTGCCCCACTACTGGCTTCGGCAGAAAGCTTCCGGGTGCGGCCCTTGCTGTTTATTTGAGCCCCGCTGCTCGCATCCAGCTCTACCGACGGCGCATCCAGTTCAAGTGTAATATCTCCTGCACTGGATGACTTTACAGAAATAGCATCGGCAGATTTGAGCAAACCATCAGATTCGATATTTGCCGAAGCCGATGCCTGAATGGACGAGTATTGGGGAGCGGTGATAAACACTTTAAAATGACCATTCCTGAAACTGAAAGCCTTCCGCAATTTTATTTTAAGCGTATGGCCACTAACATCTGTTTCTACATACCTGATGAGATTATCATCTGATTCCACTGTAACTTTTTGCGCATCGCCCTGAAGAAGGGTTACTTCAAAAGGCCCTGCTGCGCTTACCGATTCAAAGGAGGATACATTCCGTTCTTCTTTTACCAAAATACCGCTGCCAGATTTATATCTGCACGAAATGAGCATAAAAAAAGATGCAATAAATAAGAGAATTTGTTTCATGGCTATAATTTTTAATACACAAAGATTCAAATTTTCCGGCTTCCGGCAAACCATTGTTAAATAATTGGTTTGGTTATGCTGCGATTTATGTCATGTACCTCAATTTATTATACATTTGCAGCCAAATATGGCTGAAAAGATCATTATCCTCGATTTTGGCTCCCAATATACCCAGCTTATAGCCCGGGCTGTAAGAGAAGCCAATGTGTACTGCGAAATCACCCCTTTTAACAAGCCCGTTATTTTTGAAGATGGCCTTAAAGGCATTATACTATCGGGTTCGCCCTGTTCGGTAAATGAACCCGGTGCCCCGGTGGCCGATGTAAAAGCAATGCTTGAGCAGGTGCCTGTACTGGGTATTTGCTACGGAGCCCAGCTTACTGCAAAAATTTACGGCGGCCTGGTTGCCAAAAGCAATAAAAGGGAATACGGAAGGGCCCTGCTGCAGGCCAAAACCGGCAACGAGCTGTTTAAAGATATCGCAGAAAACTCCCAGGTTTGGATGAGCCACAGCGATTCTATTAAAGATATACCCGAAGGCTTTTCCATCATTGGCCATACAGAAAATATACCCGTGGCTGCTTTTGAATACACTGAAGCCAAAAACAAACTGTTCGGCCTTCAGTTTCACCCGGAGGTTTATCACTCGGCCGAAGGCAAAAAAATACTGCGCAATTTTTTAGTTAATACCTGCGGATGCAGTATGAACTGGACGCCGGCTCACTACATTACAGATACCGTAAAACAACTGAAAGAAAAGCTTGGAAACAGCAGGGTGGTGATGGCGCTCAGCGGCGGTGTAGACAGTACCGTGGCGGCCACCCTCATCCACCAGGCCATTGGTAAAAATCTTTTTGGCATATTTGTAGATAACGGTGTGCTGCGCAAACATGAGTTTGAAGAAGTATTGGAAACCTACCGGCAGATAGGGCTTAATGTAAAGGGAGTGGATGCCAAAGAACATTTTTATACAAAACTGGCGGGTAAAATAATGCCGGAAGACAAACGGAAAGCCATAGGAAAAAGTTTTATAGATATTTTTGACCAGGAAGCGCATAAGATAGAAAACATTGAATTTCTTGGGCAGGGAACCATCTACCCCGATGTGATAGAATCGGTTTCTGTGCACGGCCCCTCGGTTACCATTAAATCGCACCACAATGTAGGCGGGCTTCCCGAAACCATGAAGCTGAAACTGGTTGAACCCCTACGCCTGCTGTTTAAAGACGAAGTAAGACGTATTGGCGCAGAGCTGGGCATACCGGCAAACATGCTTGGGCGCCACCCTTTTCCGGGCCCCGGACTTGCCATCAGGATTTTGGGAGAAATTACCGAAGATAAGGTACAGTTATTGCAGGAAGCAGACCGTATTTATATCGATGGGCTGAAAAGCCATGGATTGTACGATAAAGTATGGCAGGCAGGAGCGATCCTTCTGCCGGTAAAAAGCGTGGGTGTAATGGGAGATGAGCGCACCTATGAGTATACAGTGGCATTAAGAGCCGTTACGTCCGTAGATGGTATGACGGCAGACTGGGCCCAACTACCGTACGATTTTTTGGCATTCATCAGCAATGAGATCATCAATAACGTAAAAGGGATCAACCGGGTAGTATACGATATCAGCAGTAAACCGCCTGCCACCATTGAATGGGAATAAAAATTAAATAAAAAATGAACAAGAGAATTTTACCTGTTTTTTTAATAGTATTTTTTTTTACTGCGCAGGCCGTTAAGGCCCAGGTGCCTGCAACAACAACCCGGCCCGACAGTTCTCTACAACTCTTACCAAAATATAAGGTGGCCATATTTGCACCCCTTTATCTTGATTCTGCCTTTATTGGAAAAAGCTACCGGTATGGCAAAGGCTTCCCCAGGTTTACCCTGCAGGGTTTTGAATTTGTACAGGGCGTTCAGATGGCACTGGACAGTATGCCGGTTTATGGCGCAAATGTTTCGGCAAGCATATTTGATGCTAAATCTTATACACAACCAGTACAAACCCTGATCGCAAATAAACAGCTCGACAGTTTTAACCTCATTATTGGCAATGTGAGGGATGCCGAATATCTGCAGCTGGCAGGTTTTGCCCAGCAAAAACATATTCCTTTCATTTCTGCCACTTATCCAAATGATGGTGGAATAAGCGCCAACCCTTTTGTTGCCATCATCAATTCCACGCTTAAGGCACATTGCGAGGCAATCTACAGTTACATACTCCAAAATCATGGTAGCAGCAATATTTTACTTGTAAGGAAGCCCGGCAGCCAGGAAGATAAAGTTGCTTCCTATTTCCATAATATCAATACCCCCGACGGGAAAGGATTGCTCAGCATAAAAACGGTAAATATTGAATCGGACAGTTTTGCCGTATTGAAACCCCTGCTCGACAGCGGCAGGCGCACCATCATTATTGGCGCCAGCCTGAATGAGGGTTTTGCCGGAAAGCTGGCTTCGTATTGTGCAGAATTAAACGGTTTGTACCCCACCACCCTTTTTGGTATGCCAAACTGGGATGCATTTTCGTTTATGAATAAAAAAAATGGCCCAAAAGATTACAATATCTATTTTACAATTCCCTACTACAACAGCAGAACCGATGGCAAAAGCAGGATGATAAAAGAACTTTACAGGGCCAGGTTCCGCGGCAATCCATCGGATATGGTATACAAAGGTTACGAAACCGCCCAGGTATTTACGGGCCTGCTTGCCAAATATCCAAACGATTTAATGAACCACCTGAACGATTATTCTTATAAGATATTTACAGATTATAATTTTAAACCTGTATTCCTCTCAAAAGATTCAAAAGTTCCGGATTACTTTGAAAACAAGAAGCTCTATTTTATGAAGAGCAATAACGGGTTTATCAGCAGGGCCTGGTAAAAATATTGATCGCAAAACCAGTCCTGCATAAACCTTTATCATTGTTATATAAGGAACCGGACAACATAGTGTATTCCATCAATATCAAACCCGCTTTGCTATAAAAGCACATTTTATTTACCAAAGATGCCAATGAGGTTTGTTGGTACAAATAACGGGTATGCCTTTGGTATTAGTTCCTGGCTCACAAATTCTTTCTCCCCCCTGAACTTATAAACAAAAGATGCCGCAGTTTAAACTGCGGCATCTTTTATATTGAGAAAAACTTTACTGGAAAACCAGTATGTTGTTATCGTTTAAGCACCGGCCCGCTTGCAAGGCGGTTACCATCGCGGTCGTAAACAACCACGTAGTAAACCCCGCCGGCATACTTCCGGAGATCTACATCCATGCGCTCGTACAGGCCTGTTGTAGTATATAACTTAGACCAAACCTTTTCTCCCTTGGCTGAATATACAACCACGTTACGTTCTGTGGTACCTGCGTTGCTGTAGTACCTAACCTGGAACTGGCCTGTGGTTGGATTGGGATAGATAAATACCTGGCCTGAAACAATATCAGATAACCTGGCAGCATTGGTTGTAACAAAACAGCCGGTAATGTTATCGGTTACTGTAACCTGGTATTCTCCAAAATCGTCTACAGTTACGTTGAAAGAGTTTCCTGTAACTGCAGGATATGGAGCACCATTCTTTGTCCAGGAATAGGTATAATCACGGTTTGCCGGGCTTACTGTAACATACAGGCGGCTGTGCATGTATGGAGTGATCGCCTGGTTAGAAGCCAGTGTAAGCACTGCGCCTGGTTTTGTATTTACCTTAAGTAATGCTGTTTGAGAAGTAACGGCACCGCAGGGCACACCAGAAACAATTACCCTGTAAACATTGCCATGCATTGCCGTGGTAAGATCCGAAACAGTTAATGAACTGGCAGTAGCACCTGGTACATTCACAAATGGTCCGCCATTTACACTTACCTGCCATTGGTAGGTAATGGTAGAACCGGTGGCAGTTACGCTGAACGTATGGTTGTCGCCCACGCATTTGTCAACTGCAAGCGGCTGGGCGGTAATGGCCACAGGACTGTTAACGGTCAATGTAGCCACAGAAGAAGTAAGGCTGGAAGTGCAGGTTCCTGCTAACTGAGCCCTGTACCTGTAGCCATTCATTGTTGCAGTAAGACCTGTTAAGTTGAGCGTGGCGCCGGTAGCTCCGCTGATGTTGGCCCATGTGGCACCAGCATCTGTGCTTTGCTGCCACTGGTAGGTAACTGCCGTACCTGAAGCTGCAATACTAATTGAAGTTGTATTTGTAGGCAGGCAAACAGATACGTCGGCCGGCTGGGTTGTTACAGAAACCGGGCTGTTAACCACCAATGCAACACAGTTTGAAGTAACAGTGTTACATGCCCCTGTTACCACTACCTGGTAGGCGCCGGCATTGGATACGGCGGTTCCACTGATGCTGTACGAAGCAGCATTTGCCCCGGCGATATTTGTAAAGCCTCCGCCGCATGATGCTGCATACTGCCATTGATAAGCAGCTCCGGTGCCAACTGCAGCTACACTAAAATTGGTAGTACTGCCCGAGCACAGTGTTACAGCCGCAGGCTGTGTATTAATGGCTGTATTTGTATTAACTGTAAGTACAGCTGTATTTGAAATGATAGGGGTAGGTGTGCAACTGAATACCTGCAGCCTGTATTGTGTACCACTCATAGGAACAGTAACTGCAGTTAAACTGAGCGATGCCGTAGTGGCACCGGCTATATTTGTCCAGCTGGCACCACCATCTGTGCTTTGCTGCCATTGATAGGTAAGTGATGAACCTGTTGCAGTAGCATTAAAGCTTGCATTTTGGCCTGCGCATACTGTTGTAGCACCTGGCTGAGCAGTAAACGCTGATGGATTTCCTACAGACAAGGTTGCGGCATTAGAAATAACAGAAGTTGGAGCACAAGTACCCGATACCACTACACGGTATTGATAACCATCCATGCCATTAATCACCGAAGTTTCTGTAAAGCTTGCAGAGGTAGCACCAGCAATATTACTCCAGGTACCGCCGCCGTTGGTACTTAATTGCCACTGATAACTTAACCCGGTACCATTGGCTGTGCTGCTGAATGTGGCATTACTTCCTGCACACACCACTGTATTTTGCGGCTGGGCAGTTAAGGCTGTGGCCGGGTTTACAGATAAAACTGCTGCCGAAGAAGTAGTGCTGCCGCATTGGCCGGTTACGATCACACGGTACTGATTATTATTTTCAGCACCCGAAGCCGAAGTTACCGTATAGTTTGCTGCAGTGGCACCTAAAATGGTACCCCAGGTTCCGCCGCCATTTGTGCTAACCTGCCATTGGTAGGTTCCGCTGGAAACAGCGCTGAAATTAGCATTACTGCCCGCACAAACCGTTTGGTTGGCCGGCTGGCCGGTGATGGCCGGGCCGCTTCCGGGCTGCACCACAAAACTCACAATCTGTGTTTGGTTACTTGTACCAGCAACACCGGTTACTGTAATATCGTAAGTGCCCGGTGAAAGCGTATTGGCATTATTAAGAATTACCGTTGTGCTGTTGCCGGGTACCAATGGATTGGTACCAAAGGTTACGGTAGTTCCGGCAGGCACACCACTTGTAGCTGACAAGTTAATAGGTGTAACAAAGCCCCCGTTTGAAACAGTGGCAAGGTTACTGGTGGCAGTAGCAGCACCTGCGCAGGTAACATTGGTTACCGGCGGGGCGGTGAAGTTAAAGCCTGTAGGAGGTGCAGTTACCGTAATATTTGCATTGTTTATATCAAAATAAATATTTCCGATAGCTTCCACTTTTATACGGGCCTGGGTTGTCAAAGTTGCTGGCACCACAAAAGTTTCTGATCCATCATTGGGTGTGCTGGCAATTAAAGTCGTCCAGGTTTGTGCCAGGTCAGTACTCCATGATATTTTCACATTTGCAGTGCTTATCGGAGCAGTTGTAGTGTTTCCCACTGACCATGTAAGGGTTTGGGTGGTACCCGACGGGTAACTTACTGCAGCATTCTGTGTAGTAATGAGGAAAGGAGTATAGTTAGTGGCATCTACGGTAACCGTCATATCTGCAAAGTTGGTTTGGCCAACAGCTGTACCATTATAAGGACGGTTATCCCTTACGGTAAGCCGGAAATTCAGCGTCCGGCTCACGTTACTTAATGCCTCAATATTAGCAATAGCATCTCCCCCGGGTAAAGGACCGGTAAGATTTGCGCCCGTAAGTATAGTGGCAAGCTGCGGCATCAGCCTGGTTGGGCTGGCCACAGGACTGAATGAAAGCCAGTTGGGGCCTGTAGGTTTGTTTTGGCGGGCCACACTGTTGTTACCGGTTTGTCCACCACCATCATCATTTTGCTCCCAGCAATAAGTGAGCACATCCGCCGGGTTTGCGTCTGTAGCAGATCCCGTTAATGCAAAAGGTGTAGAGGGTGGAATCGTATAGTTGGTTAAAGCTGCTACAACAGGGGTTGCATTTATACCTGCCTGACTGGTGGTAACCGGGCAGGTCTTACCAGCCAAATTAACCTGTATCTGTTGAATGGATGCTTCATGGAAAATATCAATGGAGTGAGGAGCCACATCCTGGCTGGTGATACCAGCATAACCCATAATTGTTATGCCCGATCCCACTTCCTTATTTACACCAGATCCTTCATTACTCATGGAGAATGTATGATTACCCCCCAATTGGTGTCCTACTTCGTGGGCAACATAGTCGATATCGAAATTATCGCCCTGGGGAATTCCGTCTGCAGGAGAAGTGATGCCTCTTCCTTTCTGCCCGTTTACACAAACACAACCAATACAACCGGCATTACCGCCACCGCCGGAGGCACCAAACATATGGCCAATATCATAATTGGCCTCTCCAATAATAGAAGTTAAAGTTGTCTGTAATTGACCGTTCCAACTGCCCATAGTAGTATAGGGATCTGTAGCAGGGTCATAAAAAATCACCTGGTCGGTATTTGCGATCAGGTTCAGGTGCAGGGCAAGATCTTTTTCGTAAGTGCCGTTGCAACGGGTAAGCGTTGCATTATAACCAGCCAATACAAGTGCCACCTGCGTAGAATTAAATGCACCAAACCAGTTAGAATATTCTCCATTACAGCTTTGAGCAAGGCGCATGGTCTTCAATTCCCCGGTATTACTCTCCGGCCGGCCGGTAAGCTGCTGGTTGATATTATTAAAAATTTGCTGGTCGGGCGTGCTGCAGGTCCAGGGTAACTGGCCCTTGGCCCTTTGTGATTCAAATACAGCATAGATCGTATGATCTGCAGAAAAAGGCTCAATAAACTCTGTCATTTTACCTGTGCGGAAAAGCATTGTTTGAACACCCTGCGGAGAAATGCTGAGTTTTAAAGTAGCAGATCTGTCGGTGATGCCTTTTCCGGAAAAAGCCCTTATCTCAGGGAAACGTGCCTGTAATTCAGGAACGAAGTTTGAAGCTTCAAACACTTCAAATTGCTCCAGCTGCCCATCGGTGTTGGGCAGAGAGATCACTGTGGAATGCCTGGAGGGATTAGGGCTAACTGTTGTAAACAGTTGCTGCCTTAATGCCGCAAGGTTCAATGAAAACAATTTAAAATCTTTTGGAAAAGATTGCCTTGCAACAGCTTTGTCTTTGGTAATTTTACCCACAGATTCATTGCTTACCGACCAGAAACGGTCGGATTGCGAAAAACCCAACAAGGTAGAAAACGAGAACAAAACTGAGAACAGTAAAGTTTTATTCATTTTGTGCAGTTTAATTTTTGCTAAAGTATCACTTTTTTTGAATTTGTTAAAACTAATTTAAAAGCTGAAAATGATGCAATGAATTGAATGTTTAAGTGGTAAAAGGCAGGTTTTATTTGAAAAAATTCAACAACCATACAGTTATACATAAATGGCTGGCAACTAAAGGCCAACGGCCGTTTGCCTTCCAGGAGCAAAGCTGGCATCATATCCTGCAAAATCAAAGCGGACTGGTAAATGCCCCCACAGGATATGGAAAGACATTCTCCGTTTTTTTGGGCGCTTTAATGCAATTTATTGACAGCCACCCGGGCGATTTTAAAAACAGGAGCAAAAACGGGCTGCAACTGATCTGGATCACACCCTTGCGTGCATTAGCCAAAGACATTGGCCGCGCCATGGAAACAGTTATAGAAGAACTGGGCATGCAATGGCAGGTAGGCATCCGCAATGGCGACACATCCAATGCCGAAAGGCAGAAGCAAAAACGCAGCATGCCTGAAGTGCTGATCATAACGCCCGAAAGCCTGCACTTGCTCCTAGCACAAAAAGACCATGCGAAACTTTTTGAAACCCTGCGCATTATTGCCGTGGACGAATGGCATGAATTACTGGGAAGCAAGCGTGGGGTACAGGTTGAACTCGCCATTTGCCATATTGTTAACCTTCAAAAAAAAATAACAGGAAAGTCCTGCACCGTATGGGGCATCTCGGCCACCATTGGCAACCTGCAACAGGCAAAAGAAGTACTGCTTTCCCCGCTTGGATTAAAAGCAGGTGAAACGGTGATCGTAAAAGCCAGTCTTGATAAAAAAATCGCAATCCGGTCTGTGATCCCACCCGAAATTGAAAAATACCCATGGGCCGGCCACCTGGGCATAAAATTGGTTGATGAGGTTTTGCCTATTATAGAGGCCAATAAAACCACCCTCATTTTTATCAATACAAGGGGTATGAGCGAAATGTGGTACCAGCAATTACTCAGCGCAGATTCCGGCCTGGCTGGTGTTATAGCACTCCACCACGGAAGTATTGAACAGGAACTGAGGCTTTGGGTGGAAGACGCACTTCATACAGGTACGTTGAAAGCCGTGGTTTGCACGGCCAGTCTCGATCTTGGGGTCGATTTCAGGCCGGTGGAAATGGTGGTACAGGTGGGCTCGCCAAAAGGGGTGGCACGTTTTTTACAACGGGCTGGCCGCAGCGGGCATCAACCCGGCGCTGTAAGCAATATTTATTTTCTTCCTACCCATTCACTTGAATTGCTGGAAGCTGCCGCTTTAAAAGAATCGGTGGAAGAACAGTTTATTGAAAGCCGTGAACCGCTGATGCTTTGTTACGATGTGTTGATACAGTTTCTCTGCACCCTTGCAACAGGCGATGGTTTTTATCCTGCTGAAATTTTTAACGCAGTAAAACAAACTTATTCATTTGCTGATATTACAGAAGAAGAATGGCAGCAGCTGCTCCTGTTTGTTACCGACGGCGGTGTGGCGCTTAAGCAATACGATGATTTTAAAAAAGTGGAGATCATTGATGGCTTGTACAAGATCAACAGCCGGCGCATTGCCATGCGGCACCGCCTGCATATTGGCACCATTGTGAGTGAGGCCATGCTGAAAGTTAAATTCATGAGCGGCGGTTATGTTGGTGTTATTGAAGAATATTTTATCAGCCGGCTCAATGCAGGAGATGTTTTTACGCTGGCTGGCAGAAAACTTGAATTTGTAATGATAAAAGATATGACCGTGCTGGTTAGAAAAAGTAATGCGGCCAAATCAATCGTTCCGAGCTGGAACGGGGGACGCATGCCGCTGAGTGCCAACCTCGGCTTTATGCTGCGCAAAAAACTGAACGATGCTGCTGTAAAAAATTTTTCGAAAAAAGATAGGGAACTCAGCTCGCTTCAACCACTTTTTGAATTACAAAAAGAACTTTCGCATGTGCCGCTGCAAAACGAACTGCTTATTGAACATATTGAAACCAAAGACGGGTTTCATTTATTTGTATACCCTTTTGAAGGAAGGCTGGTGCATGAAGCAATGGCCGCTTTGCTCGCATACAGGCTTTCTAAAATAACGCCCATCAGTTTTTCAATTGCCATGAATGATTATGGCTTTGAACTGCTGAGCGACCAGCCCATTCCACTCAACGACAGCAATGTGTATGAGTTGTTCAGCCACGAAAATTTGCTGGATGATATACAACGCAGTGTAAACAGTACAGAAATGGCCAGGAGAAAATTCAGGGATATCGCCGTGATCGGGGGCCTGGTATTCCAGGGTATGCCCGGCGAACATGTAAAACAGCGGCACCTGCAATCATCTGCCTCCCTCCTGTTCAATGTTTTTGAACAATATGAGCCCAACAACCTCCTGGTAAGACAGGCCTACAACGAGGTGATGAGCCAGCAAATGGAAGAAAGCAGGCTGAGGGATATGCTCGGGCGTATACAAAAAGGAAAGATCGTGATCAGGTTTCCTGAAAAACTAACGCCCTTTTGTTTTCCTATAAAAGTTGACAGCATGCGTGAAAACATCTCTTCCGAAAAACTGGAAGACCGGGTGAGGAAGATGCAGGAGCAGTTGAACGGCCGTAAAAAATAAAACAACCAAGTATCAAAACATTCAATACTATTCACCAAATTGCAGTAAGAAAAGACAAACACTTGAGAATAATTTTTACAGGGCTTTTACTAACCGCTCCTTTTTTGTTGAACGCACAGCAAAAAGAAGGCATGGCAAAAAACACCGTATATGCCGGGTATGCCCGCATTGGCACTTATTATGCTATCAACTACGACCGGGTTTTTAGCCAGGGAACTACCTTCAGCAAAAGTTTTAATGCCGGCATTTCCCTCTTGAAAACCGATATTGCATTTCCAATAGGAATTAATTTTTTTACCGGGCACCAGCAACATCATGCCGAATTCAGTTTAAGTGTTGTGCCCTACATTGAACGGTACAATTATCTTTTTAAGCCGGGAAACCTGTCTGATAAAAAATTATATATACTGCCCGCTGCCGGATACCGCTATCAAAAACCCGGGGGCGGTTTTTTTGGAAAGATACAGGCCGGTCCCGTTTTCTATTTTGACCCGGCATCCGACAGCAATACAAAAACCGACAGCAGGGTCTATCCGGGCATTATCGTTGGTATTGGCGGAAATTTTTAATGTATATCTATATTTTCAAAAACTGTATTTTTAATCCCTAAAATATTTTTACTATGGCATTACACATGGTGGACGATCCACAGGACCA
Source organism: Ferruginibacter sp. (assembly GCA_049291115.1). Lineage (GTDB taxonomy): Bacteria > Bacteroidota > Bacteroidia > Chitinophagales > Chitinophagaceae > Ferruginibacter. Next base: position 43,683 of record JBATOU010000081.1, on the reverse strand, counting down.
GCAAGATTATGACGACAGCCAGGACCGGAGCAGCAGCAATACCAACTTCCCCGGTGGCGGCGGTGGCGGAGGGGGTTTATTGAATTTTCTACCACTGCTTTTCAGCTTATTCCGCGGTGGCGGGGGCAAAGGGCTTATTTTTTTATTGCTGTTGGGCGCCGGCGCTTATTTCGTTATGCGCAGCGGTGCCTGTAACAGCAGTAATGTGGTGAATTCTCTTTTTTCGCAGAGCGGCTATAATTACAGTGCGCAGGAATTCAGTAAGGCAAAAGTATATGAAGGGCTGGCGGATGATAATACAAAAAATCCATTGCCCGAAGCTGTATCGCTGGCCGCATTTGCGCCACAGCGCCTCAACCAGGGCATGCAGGGAAGCTGCGTGGCATGGAGCAGCGCCTATGCCGCACGCACGATTTTGGAAGCGGCCAGCACCAGGCAAAACCCCAATGATATTGCTTACAGCCCGGCATTTGTGTACAACAATATTGCACTGGAAGATTGCCAGGGTTCTTATATACAGCGTGCCATGGAATTTATGCAACGGAATGGTGCGCTTTCGCTGAATGATTTTCAGTACGATGAAAATGATTGCAGCCGCCAGGCAAACAACTCCCTGGTTGCAAAAGCCGCCGGTAACCGCATACATGGCTTTACCCGCTTAACAGAAAGTGATGGCGTAAATGGAATTAATATCCGTGCCCTTAAAGAGCACCTGGCAAAAGACGCACCGGTGGTGATAGGCATGATGGTGGGCGGAAGTTTTATGGAGGGGATGAAGGGACAAAAAGTTTGGCATCCATCCAGCAATGATTATTCGCAGATGGGATTTGGCGGACATGCCATGTGCGTTATTGGTTACGATGACCGTATTGAAGGTGGTGCCTTCCAGATCATGAACAGCTGGGGACCCGAATGGGGGCAAAACGGAATTGGTTTTGTACGTTACGCCGATTTTAAAGAGTTTGTAAGGGAGGCTTACGGACTTGACCCACTGCCCAAACGCGGAGCGGCACTCAGCGTAGCATTTGAATGTACTGTTGGGCTCATTAACAATGATACCCGCCAGCCAATTGCGCTTAAGCCTTTTGCAGGCAATCTTTTTAAAACAGTTGCTCCCATTAAAAAAGGAACAAAGTTCAAAATGGAGATCAGGAATGCGGTGGAATGTTATATTTATATTTTTACACCCGATGTAGCTGGTACAAAAAGCATGGTACTGTTTCCTTACAAACCGGTTCACTCGGCTTACTGCGGCATTACCGGCTACCGTTTGTTTCCGCGGAGAGAATCTATACAGGCCGATGAAGTGGGGAACAAAGAAATTATGGCGGTGGTGGTGAGTAAGCGTGAGCTTGATTACAATGCTATTAATACGGCGATCAGTAACAGCACACAACCCTCTTATGCTGCAAAAGTGAATGAAGCAGTGGCTGCCAATGCCATCAGGAATGTAAGCTATAGTGCATCGGCAAACGGAAGTATTTATTTTAAATCTTCGGGCGATGAAAATAATATTGTGGCAACGATTGTGGAGATGGATAAGCAGTAGGTTGATGGTTTGTTCAGAAATAAGTAATAGCCCCGCAGCTTTTGTGGGGTTATTTTTTTTATATGACCTGCAGATGACAGAATTATGCTCAACGGCAATATTCCATCTTTTACCGAAGAATTAAGGGTATTTACCGAAAGCCGCTATGCAGGCCGGGCCAGGCGCATTATTTTTACATCGTAATTAGAAGGTCATCCAATAATGATCGCCCGTTTTAAGTCCCAAACATCCATGAAGAACGGCCTGTTGACCTCTGAAGAAAACACCTATAGCCTTTTTCACTATTCTGTGAAAAGACCAATCATCCAAACATCCAATAAGAATCCAATTCGGTAACCCGGTGAAAAAGGCTATTTCTTTTTTTTAATACCAAACACTTACCTCCTCCAATGTTTTCCGTTCCAGGTCGGGAACATAACATTCATCGGCTGCGTAGCCAACAGGTATAAGCAAAAATGGTTTTTCATTGCCGGGCCGGTTTAAAATTTCAGATAAAAAATTCATGGGCGAGGGCGTATGCGTAAGTGCACAAAGCCCGGCATACTGAATGGAAGCGAGTAACAAACCGCAGGCAATACCCACACTTTCGGATACATAATAGTTATTGTGCTTATGCCCATTTTCTGCAAACTCATAAATTCTTTTGAAAACCACAATGAGGTAGGGCGCCGTTTCTAAAAAAGGTTTCTGCCAACCTGTTCCCAGCGGGGCCAGGTCTTTGAGCCATTCGCCCGGCATACGCCCCGAATAACTTTCTTTTTCTTCGCTTTCGGCTGCCAGCCGGATCTTTGCTTTGATGGCAGGATCGGTTACCACGCAAAAGGTCCAGGGTTGCTTGTGTGCCCCGCTGGGAGCCGTGGAGGCAGCCAGAATAATATTTTCAATTACCTCCCTGGCAATCGGCCGGTCAGAAAATTCACGTACGCTCCGGCGTTTATTTATCAATTGATAAAATTCTTTTGCTCTTAAAATGGCACCGTTATCATCAAAATTTTGCGGCTGATAATTAATAAACGGGAAGCCGTTTACAAGTTTTGTTTTAGTCATGATATGAAAATAATTTATTTTACCGTATCAATGCCGGTCCTGCAATAATGTAAGCACTATTTCCACCCGCCTGTTTTTTGCCCGCCCTGCAACTGTGTTGTTATCATCAACAGGCTGAACCTGCCCTTTACCTCCGGCAGAAATTATATTGGTAAACTGTGGTAGTTTTTGAAGCAGGTAATTTTTTACCGAATCGGCCCTTTTAATGGATAGCTGCATATTAGCTGCCGGGTTTCCCCTGTTGTCTGTATGCCCTGTAATATCGATCCTGGCGATATTTTTTTGTGCCAGGGAAACGCACACACTGTCCATTTGCTTTATAAATATTTTCTTGAGTTCTGCCTTGCCTGTTTCAAAAAATGCAGCGGGAATGGTAATGGTATCTTTAATGAAAACCGGTTTTTGTATTTGTGTGTTTTTCCTATTGATAACTGCATTTACTGTATGCCGGCTGTTTTGTGCATAAATCTTACGAAAATTTTCTTCATAACTATCGCAGGGTGTTTGCGGCTGTACGGGTTGCAGTTTTATTTCATCTATAAAATAATAAACCATGCCTGTTTTATTCATTCCGTCCTTTGGTTCATAAAGCATAGCAGCTGCACCGAGGTTTCCTAATAAACAATACTGTTCATTTCCCGATGCGGTAAAAAAATACTCCACCGCCTTCCATCCCTGTTTCATAGCTGCCACAATTTCTGATGCGGTTATTTTAAAAGCAGGATCTTGTGCGTGGGGTTCAAACCCTTCGGTAGCCGGTTCTTCATTTGAGAAAGAAAAATCTATATAATAAAACGGGCGGCCCGCTGTATGCAGGTAAAAACTGAGTTTGTATTTTTCGCCTTTTATAAGCGGGCAGGTAAGCATGCTATAAACCAGGGGCCTGTTGCTTTTTGTAATATCGTATACCGGCAATAACAGCAGGTTATGGCCAAGCAGTGGTTTGGGTACTACCCTTTCTTTTACGAGTGGGTTAGTGGTGGGCAAAAGATAAAACCAGCCTTCGGGTGCACAGTCGGCATGATACTCTGTGCAGTTATTAATGTCTTCGAAACCGGGATTGGGAAAGAGGTTTTGGGAATATGATGTTTGAAAGATAAAAATAAATCCAAGTGCGCATATAAAAGATGAAAAGCGGTATGCGGTACAAGTGAGTGACACAACGATGTTGGGTTTAGTTGATACTGATGGGAACCAGGACTACACTGCTTTTATCTCTGTCACCAGGTCTTGCAGCACTTTTTTGGCATCGCCAAAGAGCATACTGGTTTTGGGTTGAAAGAAAAGTGCATTTTCAATACCGGCATAACCCGGCTTCATACTGCGCTTGTTTACAATAACCGTTTTGGCCTGTTCCACTTCCAGTATTGGCATGCCATAAATGGGCGATGAAGGATCGTTTTTGGCTGCCGGGTTTACCACATCGTTTGCACCCAGTATGAGCACTACATCGGTGGTTTTAAACTCATCATTTGCGTGTTCCATTTCCTGTAATTTTTCATAAGCCACATCGGCTTCGGCAAGCAATACATTCATATGCCCGGGCATGCGGCCGGCCACGGGATGAATGGCATAGGCCACTTCCACCCCTTTTTCGTTCAATGTTTTTTCCAGTTCATGGCAAATATGCTGGGCTTGTGCCACAGCCAGCCCATAACCCGGAACGATCATCACTTTATTTGCAAAACTCATCACCATGGCTGCATCGCTCAATGAAATTTCTTTGTAAGCACCATGCTCTGTACTGGCCGAAGCAGCAGTTTTTGCATTACCGCCAAAAGAGCCAATTAACACATTGGTGAGCGAGCGGTTCATGGCACGGCACATTAAAATGGTGAGCAGGGTACCCGCTGCACCAACCAGTATACCACCGGTTAGCATGGCCTTATTATCGTATAAAAATCCGCCGCAGGCCGCAGCCACGCCGGTAAAGGAGTTGAGTAAGGAGATCACCACCGGCATATCGGCACCGCCAATGGGCATTACAAATAATATTCCGTAAATAAATGCAAATAAACCGATCAGCAAAAAGGGCAGGTAAATACCGCCGATATTGGAACGGTAAGCGATCACCGCACTTGCAAGGGTAAGCACCAGCACGATCATGTTTACGATATGCTGCCCTTTGAATGAAAAATCTTTAATGCGCCCGTTAAGTTTACCCCAGGCAATGATACTGCCGGTATACGAAATGGTACCAATGATAGCGCCCGCCACAATGGTGATATAACTACCAACCGAAACAATATCGGCAAATGCCGTTTCGGGAGCGGCTTCGTGTGCTTTGTAAATATGGTAAAATTCTGCAGCAGAAATAAGCGCAGCACAGGCGCCGCCCATACCATTAAACAGGCTTACCATTTCGGGCATGGCGGTCATTTGAACTTTTTTGGCTGCTACTGTTCCTACTACCGAGCCAATGATAAGCCCGGCAAATATCCACATATAATTATGCAGGCCGTTTCCTTCATTGTCTTTGTATAAAAAAATAGTGGCAAAAATGGCCAGCCCCATTCCAAATGCAGCTACCAGGTTACCCCTGCGTGCCGTAAGCGGGTGAGAAAGCATTTTTAATCCCAGTATGAATGTTACAGATGCAATGATGTAACTGATGGTCAATATATGTTCGGTCATGATATTCGTGTAATTCGTGTACTTCTTTTAATTCGTGTATCCAGTTATTTCTTCTTCTTAAACATTTCCAGCATCCTGTCGGTAACCACAAAACCTCCCACCACGTTCAATGTACCCAGCACCACGGCCAAAAACCCAAGGGCAATAGCCAGGTAATTACCAGCCTCCGCTTTTCCCATAACAATGATGGCACCAATGATCACTACACCGTGTATCGCATTGGCCCCGCTCATGAGCGGTGTATGCAGCACGCTTGGCACATGGCCGATCACTTCAATACCCACAAAGATCATGAGGATGACTATATAAATTATTTGCTGGTTAGCGGAGATCCATTCGAGAAAAGACATGAGGAGTTAAGATTTAATATTTAATATTTAATATTTTGGGGTGGTTTTAGTTTAGTTGCCTTTTTCTATCTATTGTAGTTTTAATCCTTGCTCCTCATATCTGCATTCCTTATCTTGTATCTCCTATTATCCTGCATCCTGCATCCTGCATCCTGCATCCTGCATCCTGCATCCTGTATCCTGTATCTTTATCCAATCCGTTCATTCGTTATCTTTCCATCATGCGCTATGCATGTTCCTTTTACCAGGTCGTCTTCAAAATTGAGGTGAAGGTTTCCTTCTTTATCAATAATGAGTTGCAAAAAGTTACAAATGTTTTTTCCGTAAAGTTTACTGGCATCGGAGGGCATTTCTGAAGGCAGTTTTGAATTACCCACGATCCTTACTCCCCTATACTGCACCGTTTCGTTATTTTGTGTGAGTGCGGTATTACCCCCGGTTGATGCAGCAAGATCAATGATCACCGAGCCGGGCTTCATGTTTTCGATCATTTGTTCTGTAATGAGTACGGGTGCTTTTTTACCGGGTATTTGGGCTGTAGTGATAACGATATCGGCCTTGGCCACGCTGTCGGCTATCTTTTGTTTTTGGCGCTGCATAAATTCTTCAGATTGTTCCACTGCATAACCACCGGCCTTACTGGCATCGGCAGCACCTTCCACTTCCACAAATTTTGCACCCAGGCTCATCACTTCTTCTTTAACAGCAGGGCGTGTATCAAACACTTCTATTACAGCGCCCAGGCGTTTGGCCGTGGCAATGGCCTGCAAGCCTGCCACTCCGGCACCCAGTATTAATACTTTGGCAGGTGCAATGCTTCCCGCTGCGGTCATAAACATGGGAAAATATTTTGGATACAGACCGGCAGCCAGCAATACTGCTTTATACCCGGCAATATTGGCCTGGCTGCTCAATACATCCATGCTTTGGGCACGGGTGGTACGGGGCAGCATGTCCATACTAAAAATGCTGAAATTCTTTTGTGCCCAGTCTTTGACCTGCTGCACGTTGAACAATGGGAAAAAAGTACCCAGCAATACTTTGGCCCTGCAAATACTGGTATCATTGGGTGCAAGAAGATTGATAGAAAGAACAAGATCGGCTTTCTGCAGAATATCAGTACGGCTCATTATTTCTGCGCCGGCCTTTTTATATGCTTCGTCATCTGCAAAAGCATTTTCACCGGCTGAAGACTCGGTCCAAACTTCTGTTTTTAATTTTTTCAGGAGGGCAATATGCTCAGGCAGCAACGAAACCCGTGTCTCAAAAGCGGGCTCTTTTAATACACCTATAATCATACATTAAATTGGTTGCGGCTAAGGTAAGGCAAAGCAATTTAAAATCGTATGACAAAATGCTGCTTTGCCTTAAAATCTTTTTTAAAAAGCACAATTCCAATAAAAAAAAGGTCAATTGTAAGGGTAATGGCAGGATGGGCCTTTATTTTTTGCCAGGCCTCTTCCATTTCGGCACTCCAGTGTATATCATCAAATACAAAAATAGCGTTTTCGTTTGCCATGGCTGCCAGCTGCTGCAGGTATTGCAGTGTGGGAGCTTTGCGGTGATTACCATCCACAAAAGCAAAATCAACTGTTTTGAGCCCGGTTAAAACAGCCGGCAATGTGTCATTAAAATCGCCGGGTACGAGCTCAATATTTTTAATGCCAAGGCTGGTAAAATTATTTTTGGCGATGGATGCGATGGATGCAGACCCTTCAAGTGTGTAAATTTTTGCAGCAGGGTTACCAGTTGCAAGATAGGCGGTGGTAATGCCAAAGGAAGTGCCCAGTTCCACCATGTTAACCGGCTGATATTTTTGAGCCATGCGGTAAAGCAACTGCGCATATTTTTTGGGCTTTAGCGATGAAGCGGCCATATCCTTCAGCACTCTTTTACTTGATTTGATAACCGATGAACCGGCACCAAAATCTTCCACCTCAATAACACTGCGGTCTTTCAGCAAGCGCTCCCTCAACCTTTCAATTTCAATATAACAGGGGTAAGGCTTTTTATCGTTGAGTACAAACTTTATAAACTCAAATACAAAGGGAGAGTGGATGCCATGGCCTTTGCCATTGGAAGCCGAAAGGTAATAACGCAGGTATTTATGTGCAAGTTGGGTGGCGCTGTACATGATTCAAAAAAATTATCTTCTCCCCCATTTTTCAAAACTATAATCGAATGCATGCTTTTCATCTTTCTGAAAATCGAGTTTGCCCTTTAATTTCCATGCTTCTGCATCTATCTCCGGGAAATAAGTATCGGCAGCTGGTTCTGTTTGCACACGGGTAAGATAAATGCATTGGGCAAGCGGCATGGCCTGCCGGTAAATTTCGCCACCGCCAATAATAAATATCTCTTTAAAATTTCCGGCCTCGGCCATGGCAATGGCATCCTGGAGGCTTTTGGCAACCGATACCCCTGCAGCATTCCAGCCATCCTGGCCGCTGATAACAATATTGAGCCTGCCGGGCAGCGGTTTGCCAACACTTTCGAAAGTTTTACGGCCCATTATCACCACCATGCCCCAGGTGGTATTTTTAAAAAACTTCATATCGTTGGGCAAATGCCATAGCAACTGGTTGTTTTTACCAATGGCATTATTTAAAGCGGCGGCTACTATCAATGAGATCATAGCAGTAAAAATAGCAAATTGTTCGCAAGGGAAAATTTTTGAACCACATAGATCATAGAAACATAGAAATGCACACAGGAAATTGCCGAACCAGCTCATTTCAATTTATCCGAAAAATCTATACATGCTGATCCACCAGTACCGTATTGCCATCGGGATCAATTAGCATAAAACTTGCGGGACCGGTTGTACTTTCATCGGCTTCTGATTCCAGTTTTACGCCTTCGTTTTTTAAATGCCGCTGAATATCCCTTACATCATCAAAGCCTTCTACCAGCTTCGCATTTTGATCCCAGCCCGGATTGAACGTGATGATATTATTTGGAAACATGCCCTGGAAAAGCCCGATGATGGCATCGCCGTTTTTCAGTATCAACCAGTTTTGGCTGATATCACCGCCAAATGGAATAAAACCCAGTTTTCCGTAAAATGCTTTTGAAGCATGAATATCTTTTACGCTAAGACTCATGGAGAAGGCGCCTAATTTCATAAAATGCAATTTAAACTGATGAATATAAATGGACAGAATTTAATAACAGAGTTCATTAGAGGTCAAATAAAGGTAAAAAAACTTGTTGGCATTTTATTGAAATGCTCGGCATACTTGTACATTTGGATGCTAATTGACATTTAATGAATTTGTTTCGAAATATATTAATTGTAGTAGTTGCTTCCCTTTACTGCTCCTGTAACTCAAATTCATATGAATTAAGTGATGCAAAATTTGACTCTGCCCTTAGTTACGCTAAAGTGAAACTTGCGGTCTTAAATATTTCTCAAGTCAATAGGCTGGATGGGAAATACGTGGGTTTTGCAGGAACCACTTCATCAAATTATTGGAACCGGGTTACGATAACAACAGCAAGCAGCAATAATGAATTAAGAGCCCTTACCAGGCATCCAAGTCCCGCTGTAAAAGCATGTGCATTTCTGGAACTCAAAGAAAGAAGGTACCTGAACTTAAAAGACATTCTCGAAGAAAACCTGGGAAACAAAGAGACCTTTTCATTTTTTCCAGGAGGATGTGTTGGCAGTACTGAACAAATAAATTTTTTCTTCCTCCGGGAATTGCATGATCATCTTACTAATGAAGAATACCAGAATTTTAAATTAAAAATGTCTAGATTTTATAGTAAACCCGAATGGAATGACATTGAAAAGGGCATTGATTTTCGAATAAAGGAGGGATATTGATGAAACCTATTGGGCCTATCAATAAAAAAATGTGAGGCCCTGCCCCACATTTCATAATTCGTGTAATTCGTGTTTATTAATTCGTGTTCCTTAATTCTTCAATATCTTAAACTCCACCCTCCTGTTCAACTGCCTTCCTTCATCGGTTTCATTGGTATCCACCGGCTTGCTTTCGCCATAACCAACCGATACCACACGGCCGGGCGCAATACCCATCGATACAATATAATCCCGCACCGACCTAGCCCGGTTATCACTTAAGGTAAGGTTGTAAGTATCGGAACCTTTTGCATCGGTGTGTGCACTCAGTTCTATTTCAACAGATGGATATTCGTTGAGGAATTTCACCACCCGGTCAAGTTCTGCAAATGATTCGCCCCGCAGGTTAAATTTATCGAAATCGAAGAATACATTATTGAGCCTGAATACCTGGCCAATTTCTATCGGTACCAGGTAAAGATCTTTGTGAATGACCTTATACCCTTCTCTGATCAGCGAATCGAGGTTCAGATTTTCAGAAATGGCAAAAAACTTATCGGCCGATGCACGGATGCTGTAATTTTTATCGTATGGTAATACCATTTTAAAAGCACCGTCGGCAGGGCTCGACACACCGGTTCCGGCTTCTTTTCCATCGGGCAATATTTCGTAAATGAGTTTGGCCTCAAGCGGTTCCTTTGTTTTGGCATTATACACGTTGCCGGTAACCAGTACCACCGGGTCGGGCATTTCCTGTTCCAGCAATTTAATGCGTACAATATCGCTGGCCCCATAAGCGCCGTCGCTGCTGGTAAGGTAAGCATATTCGCCACCGGCATCCAGTGTAAAAAAAGCTTCACTGCCGGCTGTATTGATGGGGGCACCCAGGTTTTTTGGTTCGCTCCATTTTGCCCAGGAATCGTCGAGCCTTTTGCTCATCCAGATATCGTTTTCGCCAATGCCGCCGGGCCGGTCGCTGCTGAAATAAAGTGTTTTACCATCGGCAGCAATGAAGGGGCTCATTTCATTATAATCTTTTGTGTTGATGGTTTTGCCCAGGCTTTTGGGAGCCGTCCATATATCGCCGCCTTCGAGAAAGGAAACATAAATATCGTTGTAGTCGTATTCGCCCTCTTTGGGGTTCATGTAAAAAAGCATGGTTTTACCATCCTGCCCCATGGAAGCACCAAACTGTGCCGTACGCATAAATTTTTCAAAATTGCGGATGCGCAGCATTTCTGCCGGGCTCCAGCTTCCGTCTTCCATACGCCTTATCATACTCACGCCCATACCCAGGTATTGGCCTTCCCTGTAGGCGCCTTTCAGCAAAATAGTATTGAGATCGGGAGATATCCAAAAAACCGCATTAAAATGTGATGCGTTCACCGAGGCGTTCAGGTGCTTTGCCTTACCCCATTTTCCGGTAGTATCCCGCACGCTGAACCAGATATCCTGCGCTATAGGAACCGTGGCGATCTGTACATTGGAAGGATGGCCCTGGCGGATAAAAAAAAGCATATTCCCGTCGGCAGAGATACAGGGGCGCATTTCGGGATACTCGGTATTCACCACTTCTCCCAAGTTCTCCACTTTTACAATGGTGCTTTCTTTAATAACGTTTTCCTTTTGCTCTTTCAGCTTAATAGTGGTATCGAGCAATGGCTGTGCATAAGCCACTGTAGAAATGCAGAAAAGTATGATCAGTACGTATAGTTTTTTCATTGAATAGTGTTCGGGACACTGATACAACGAAAAAATGTGGAGAAAAGTATGAGAAAACAAGCCAAAAAACCGGGAAATTGACTAAAAGTTATATCTTGTAAATCAATACTATCTGTAATACTTAATGCCCTTATCATAAGCCCCAGAAGCTTTTTTATTATCATTTCCAAAATAACCGGGCTTTTCTTGCTGAAAGAAAGCATTTACCTGCTTATTCAGCTGGCAACATCTTTCAGTTTTTTATCGTCGGGAGATGACCTGGGTGAAAACAAGGGATTCAATATGGTATTTATCCTCTATGCAGTTTTAACGGTTGCATTATTATTCCTGGTTTACCTTTTTATTTTCAGGCCGGCACATATCATTAACCTGTTTAAACTCGACAAGGGATTTGAAGAAGAAAAGTTCAATTTCAGCATCAACGTAAAACACGCCATCCTGTTTGGGGTGGTGATCATTGCTGCCCTGCTGCTCATTGATGAGATACCCAATATTTTTCAATGGCTTTATATAAGATTTTATGCAGAAAGAACAAGTTTTCTTCCAACTGATAATGCCAGTTACGGGCCACTTATTATCAGTGCAGCCAAGATAATCACAGGACTTTTATTGATTGGTGAAAGAAAAAGAATTGCTGCCTACCTGGCAGATACAGACGATGAAGAGAATACGGAAGATGCTGATACGGAGACAAGCGCTTAATTGCCTGAAATGGCTGTTTCTAATTCTTTTTCAAAAACCGCTTCTTCCATTTCCTCTTCAAAAAATTTACGGTAGCCAGTTTTTGTATTAATGATAAGCGTGGCAGGAATGGAGCCACTCCATTTAGGGTCTACCCTTGGACAAAAATAATCGGCATTGGTCTCATTCAACCAAACAATAGGCACATTGAATTTACGCTGTTTGGCAAATGCTGCAATTTTTTTTGGATAAAAAGAAGGCAGATCCAGGCTCACCAGCAATAACTTTACACTGTCGTTTTTGTGCCGGTTGGTTATCTTAATGAACGAAGGTATTTCGGCCACACAGGACTTGCAGAAGGTGGCCCAAAAATTAATAACGAGCACCTGGCCCTTCGACGATGAAATATAGTTTTCGATATCAGCAATGGTCAGTTTCCTGATCTGCTGTGCCTGTAAAAAAAACACGGCAAAAGAAAAAACTGCGGAAAGAATTACTTTCTTCATTGGGCAAATGTAATCAACAATGTTGTAATGAAACCCTAAGTTTACCTGAGCGGTTTTACATACCAGTTTCGCCAGGTATTGTAGGCGCTTCGCTTGCGGCCGGTTTCTGCAACCAGGCCGGTATCTTCCCATAAAGCAAACAGGTCCTGGTAAAGACCAAGGCTTTGCAGGGTGATATTGCCTGCATCATAGTCTTTATGGCAGAACCATATAAAGAATTTTGCCTTGCGACCGTTGCATAAATACAGCACATTTTGGAGGTATTTATCCTGCCAGCCTTCTGTTCCATTTTTACTGAATCCCCAGTTGGGAATGATGAGCGGTTCGGCGATATAACCTGTTTCTGCAAAGCCCCAGGGTTTGGATGGGGCAAGATCGAGATATTTGGTGAAAAAATCGGCGGGCAGTTCATCGGGATTGGAGCCGTTTGCCGTAAAGAAAGGATAAGCGCCGTAAGGATAAGCACTGATGCCGATATAATCTGTAGCGGTAATCAACTGTTGCGCATTTGAAACAGCTGTTGGGTGATCTATTGCCATAAAACTTATAAACAGCGGCAACTGGTTATGACTTACTTTCAGTTGTGCGTAAACAGAAGATAAAAATGTTTTATACGCAGCAAAACTGGTTGCATTCCAATTCTCCGAATTACTCTCTACCCCAAAATTTACATAAATGGGATTGAAAGAACTAATGAGATAATTTACATAGTTTACATAAGCCGTTACCACCCTTGGGTCGTCAAAAGCCATGGCCTGCCAGCGTTGTTTGATAGTATCTGCCAGGATTGAATTGGTATAGTAATTTGCTTTACTGATACGGTCGATACCGAGTGCCGATACACTTAAAAAAACTTTACGGTCCGATCTCGATTTTCTTGTGTTTACCTCCTGCACCAGTGCCGTTGGCATGGCCGATTGGGTAAAGGCTTCTTCGTATGGTATACCTTCATCAAAATGATGCGAAACCATATCGCAGTTGCTGTTGATGAAATTGTAAGCGCTGTCTACTTCTGCGGGGGTAAAATCTGCCGGCCAGGGTGTTACGGCCATTCTGAATGCCCGGGTTTCGGGTGGAACTTCGTCTTTCTTTTTACAGGATAGCACAAAAAGCGCCATACTGAAGAACAGTAATAAATAATTTTTCATGTTGCTTTACTTTGCATAAAGTTACAATTAAAAATCGTGATCTTCATAGGAGAAAAAATGGCACGCAAAGCTGTAGTACTCGCATTGAAAATGTTTAACCCTCCTGTATATTACTGCAACTCAGCGTCCTTTGTACCTCTGCGTGAAACTTATTTTTCGGGGTTTTCTGTGGAAATATGGCACGCAGAGAGACAGGGTTCGCAGAGCAAATTTTTAATCCTCCTCTTTATTACTGCAACTCAGCGTCCTCTGTACCTCTGCGTGAAACTTATTTTTCGGGATTTGCCGTGGAATTATTGCACGCAGAGAGGCAGGGTTTGCAGAGAAAATATTTTTCCCCTTATTCTAATTACAAAGCTGTAGTCTCTGAACCCTGTGTGAAACTCATCTGGAAAGTGTAAAGAAATAAGTATCCGTATTCCTGTGAAAAACTTTGTGCCGCAGCCATTATATTTGCCCCATGAAAAAAGCAGGCATTCTCGGCGGCGGTCAACTCGGCCGCATGCTCTTACAGGCAGCAGCCAATTATCCCGTGGAAACATATGTGATGGAAAACGATGAAAATTGTCCTGCAGCCCATCTCTGCCATCATTTTACCCGGGGCGATATCCGCAATTTTGATGACGTGTATAATTTTGGTAAAGGCCTCCACTGCCTCGCCATTGAAATTGAAAGTGTAAATGAAGATGCACTCGAAAAACTGGAACAGGAAGGCGTAAAAATATATCCCAAACCATCGGCACTCAAAACCATTAAAAATAAGATCCTCCAAAAAGAATTTTATAAACAGCACCAGATACCCACAAGCGATTTTTTAATTACCCAAAACCTTGCAGAACTTAACAACCATGCCGGCTTTTTACCTGCTGCCCATAAACTTGCCAAAGACGGCTACGATGGCCGCGGCGTACAGTTGCTGCACACAAAAGAGGACCTTGCCAGGGGATTTGATGAACCTGCGGTACTGGAAAAAATGGTGCAGGTAAAAAAGGAAATATCCATGATCATTGCTGTAGATAATAAAGGCGAAACCGCCATTTACGAACCGGTTGACATGGTATTTGACCAGCGCCTTAACCTGCTCAGCCACCAGCTTTCGCCTGCCGAACTGGATGAAAAGGTTTTTTGGAAACTGGAAGCCATTGCTTTGAAAGTGGTAAAAAGTTTAAACAGTGCCGGCATTTTTGCGGTGGAACTGTTTGTAGACAATGACAATAATGTACTGGTAAACGAAACGGCTCCCCGTGTGCATAACAGCGGCCACCACAGTATTGAAGCCTGTTACAGCAGCCAGTTCGATATGCTCTGGCGCATCATGCTGGGTTATCCTTTAGGCAATACCGAACATATATTACCGGCGGCTATTGTAAATCTTTTGGGGGCCGAGGGACAAAACGGCCCGGCCTTTTACGACGGACTCGAAGACATCTTAAGCATGCAAAACGTATTTGTACATATTTACGGAAAAGAACAAACAAAACCCGGCCGCAAAATGGGACATGTTACCATACTGAGCGCCGACAAAAAAGAACTGATCTACCGGGTAAACAGGGTGAAGAGCGGGTTGGTGGTGAAAAGCAGACCTGCGATTTAATATTAAGCAGCCCTGTATTTTACCAACCACTCATCCCCCTCATTTTCCATCAATAAACACCAAAAACGTTTTTTGGCCCCAAGTTGGTAAATTTGTACCTAATGAAAAATTTAAAGGTATTCAGTATTATCGTTTTTATGCTCGCATCCTGCGGGGGTAAAAAGGAAAAAATATCGGCCAATGCAAAGCCGGCTGGTCCTCCGCCGCCGCCAAGGGTGGAAGGTTATGTGGTAAAAACAATCCCCGTAAGTGACAATATAAAACTGCCGGGCAGCATCATTGCCAACGAAGCCACCGAAATTCATCCCGAGACCAGCGGCCGGCTCACTTATCTTAATGTGGCTGAAGGGCGCAACGTGGGCAGCGGTGCCCTCATCGGAAAAATTTACGACGGCGACCTGCGGGCCCAGCTTTCAAAACTTAACGTACAGTTACAACAGGCCCAGCGTACCGCCAAACGCTACGAAGAACTCCTGAAAATTCAGGGCGTAAGCCGCCAGGAATATGATATGCACGTACTCGACATCAATAATATACGTGCCGATATGGCCATTGTGCAGAGCAATCTTAAACGCACCGAAATAAGGGCCCCCTTTTCCGGAACACTGGGCCTTAAAAATATCAGCCCCGGCGCATATATTACACCGGCCACCGTTTTAACCAGCATCCGGCAAAATAACCAGCTCAAACTTGATTTTACCCTCCCCGAAAAATATGCAGCAAAGATCCATGCGGGGCAGCTGGTAAATTTTACCGTGGAAAATAATCCCAAATTATACGGCGCAAAAATTGCCGCTACAGAAATGAGCATTTCGGAAGAAAGCCGCAGCCTCAATGTTCGGGCCATTGTTTTAAATAACGACGGAAAGATATTGCCGGGCGCTTTTGTGGAAGTGGTCACCAATTTTGAACCCGATCCCACTGCCATTATGGTGCCCACGCAGGCCGTGATACCACAGGCAAGGGGTAAAAAAATTGCAGTGTACCGGAACGGAATTGCTTCCTTCGACAATGTGGAAACAGGCATCCGCGATTCGAGCATGGTACAGATCACAAGCGGACTTAAAGTGGGCGATACCATTATTGTTTCGGGATTGATGGGATTGAAGCCCGGGGGGAAAGTGGTTATTTCTAAAGTGAAGAATTGACGTTTTTTTTGATCATTAATTATTCATTATCGATCACTGAGTTTTGCGCTTAGCATTTTTTTAAAACTTAGGAGTAATGTACAAATAATCATTAATGAATAATCAATAATAAAGAGAATGCCGAAATCAAATTGTACAACACAAAAAGGCCAATGAATTTATCAGAATTTTCGCTTCGCCGCCCGGTTACGGCCGTGGTATTCAATATTGTGATCGTGCTTTTTGGTGCGATAGGCTATACCTTTTTGGGTGTGCGGGATTATCCGGCTCTTGATCCGCCCAATATCAATGTGCGTACATCTTACCCCGGCGCCAACGCAGAGATCATTGAAACACAAATAACAGAACCGCTCGAAAAAGCGGTGAACGGTATCCCCGGCATCAAGAACATCACTTCGCAAAGTTCGCAGGGCAGCAGCAGCATTACGGTAGAATTTGAACTGGGCATCCCGCTCGAAGAAGCTGCCAATGATGTGCGCGACAAGGTTTCACAGGCAGTACGTTCCCTGCCTACCGACCTGGAAGGCCCGCCCGTAGTTTCTAAAGCAGATAACAGTAATGACCCTATTGTAATTGTGCTGCTGCAAAGTCCTAAAAGAAATTCACTGGAAATTACCGAGTATGCCAACAACAACCTTGTGGAGCGTATACAAACCATCAATGGTGTAAGCGGCGTTAATATATGGGGCGAAAAACGCTATGCCATGCGCATCTGGTTCGACCCTTCCAAAATGAGTTCTTATTCGCTCACACCAAAAGATGTACAAACGGCCCTGCTGCGTGAAAACGTAGAACTGCCGGCCGGTAAAATAAGCGGCAACAGCACCGAACTCGGTATCCGCACTTTTGGAAAGCTCAATACAGAAGAAGAGTTCAATAACCTTATTGTAAAAAATATAAATGGCCGCGATATACGGGTAAGCGATGTGGGCAATGCCATACTGGGCCCCGAAAATGAAGAAAGCATTTTAAAGGAAAGCAATATACCCATGATCGCCATGGCGGTGATACCACAGCCGGGCACAAACTATGTGGCCATTTCCGATGAAGTGCAGAAGCGTCTTGCAGAAATAAAAAAAGACCTGCCCGATGATATAAGAATGGAAATGAGCTGGGACCAGGCTGCCAGCATCCGCAAATCTATCAGCGAAGTAAAAGAGACCCTGCTGGTGGCTTTTGGACTGGTGGTTTTGATCATCTTTCTTTTCTTCCGCGACTGGCTGATCGCCATCCGCCCGCTCATTGATATACCTGTTTCGCTGATAGGCGCCTTTTTTATCATGTACATTTTTGGATTTACCATTAATGTGCTTACCCTGCTGGCAATAGTGCTGGCCACGGGCCTTGTGGTGGATGACGGCATTGTGGTAACAGAAAATATTTATAAAAAAATGGAAGCCGGCATGGACAAATGGCGTGCGGCCAAGGAAGGTTCGCGTGAAATTTATTTTGCTGTAATCGCCACCTCTATCACACTGGCCGTGGTGTTTATTCCCATCATTTTTTTACAGGGCTTTGTAGGCAGGCTTTTTCGTGAGTTTGGCATTGTAGTGGCAGGCGCAGTACTGATCTCAGCATTTGTATCACTCACACTAACGCCGGTGCTTAACGTTTATCTTTCGCGCCGCCAGCATAAACATTCCTGGTTCTATACCAAGACAGAACCATTTTTTTCGGGGCTCGAAAACGGGTACCGCCGAATGCTGAATGGTTTTATGAAAGTAAGATGGGCCTCCTGGATAATTGTTATTGTTTGTTTTGCCATTATATTTTTCCTGGGCCGCACCCTGCAAAGTGAATTGGCCCCCATGGAAGATAAAAGCGCTTTCAGGCTGCAGGTAACTGCGCCCGAAGGAACCTCCTACGATGCCATGGATAAATACATGGAAAAACTCACTGTTTTTCTGGTAGATTCCTTAGCAGAAAAAAGATATATCACCAGTATGACGGCTCCCGGGTTCCAGTCGGGCTCGGCCAATTCGGGTTTTGTACGGGTGGCATTGGTACCGCCATCGGAAAGAGAACGCAGCCAGCAGGACATAGTGTCCTGGGCCAATAAAAAAATATCCCGCTTCAATGATGCACGTGCATTTGCGGTGCAGGACCAAACCATACAGGTAAACCGCCGTGGCGGGCAACCTGTGCAATTTGTACTTCAAAACACCGATAACGAAAAATTAAAAAAAGCGCTGCCACGCATGCTGGAAGCGGCCAATAAAAGCAAGATCCTCCAGGGTGTGGATGCCGACCTAAAGTTCAATAAACCCGAGCTCCGCATCAGCATCGACCGGCTTAAGGCAAGTGAACTGGGTGTAAGTGTACAGGAAATTTCGCAAACATTACAATTGGCGCTCAGCAACCAGCGCATGGGATATTTTACCAAAAACGGCAAACAATATTCTGTTATCGGCCAGGTAGAACGCATCAACCGGGATGACCCGGGCGACCTCAAGAATATTTATGTGACCAATAACCGCGGCCAGTCTGTTTCGCTGATCAACCTGCTTACGGTAAGCGAAGATGTAACTCCTCCCACACTTTATCACTTTAACCGCTACCGCTCTGCCACCATTTCTTCGGGCCTTGCCGACGAGATGACGGTTGGCGATGGCATTAAAGAGATTAGGGCCATTGCCGATACGGTACTGGATGATAGTTTCCGCACTTCACTGGCAGGTTCTTCGAGGGATTTTGAAGAAAGTTCGGGCAGCACCTATTTTGCCTTCTTCATGGCACTGGCACTTATATTTTTGGTGCTGGCAGCACAGTTTGAAAGCTTTATAGATCCCATAACGATCATTATTACGGTGCCGCTGGCCCTTGCAGGGGCCGTATTATCGATGTGGATATTTGACCAGACCATCAATATTTTTTCGCAGATCGGTATGATCATGCTCATTGGGCTGGTTACCAAAAATGGCATCCTCATTGTGGAATTTGCCAACCAGAAGCAGTTGCAGGGAGAACGTAAGATACAGGCGGTAAAAGACGCTGCAGTGGCCCGTTTCAGGCCAATTCTGATGACGAGCCTGGCCATGAGCCTGGGTGCATTACCACTTGCTTTATCATTGGGCGATGCCGCCACCAGCCGTATTCCACTGGGTATTGTAATTGTGGGTGGCGTGCTGTTTTCACTTGTGCTCACCCTGTTTGTAATACCTGCTGTATATTCTTATTTATCTACTAAAAAACATAAGAGCAGGTTAGATGAACTGGAAGAAACAAAAACGGTCGAATTTCATTAAAGCAAAATGATCATAAAAGAATTGTAACACAAAGTTTCACAATCCCGATAGCCATCGGGAAAAATAAGACGTACAAAGAGAAAGACAGGAATGAAGAAATTACTATTCATATTATTTGCTGCAACAGTTTTTTTTCGGGCACCGGCCCAGGAACTGCTGAAGGTGGAAGAAGCGGTGGCTGCAGCATTGGTAAACAACTATGATATCCAGTTATTGCGCAACGATTCTGCCGTATATGCACTGAACAACAGCTATGCAAGGGCCGCTTTTTTACCCAGGCTCAATGCTACAACAGGAATCCTGTTTAACCAAAATAACCAGCGGCAGAAACTGGCAGATGGAAGTAAACGCCAGGCAAATAATGTACGCAGTAATAACCTGAATGCATCTGTAAACCTCAACTGGCTGGTATTTGACGGGTTTAAAATGTTTGCCACCAGAGATAAACTGGCAGAATTTGTAAAGCTTGGAGAACTCAATATCAAGAACCGGGTTACTATCACTGTATCCGATGTGGTAAAAACATATTACAGTATAGTAAAAGAAAAACAGCAGTTAAAAGCCATCGAGGAGCAAATGAGTATCAACGAAGAAAGGCAGAACCAGGCAGAAAAAAAACTATCTGTAGGCCTTGGCGCCAAACCAGAACTGCTGCAGGCCAAGCTTGACCTCAATGCCCAAAAAGCAAACCGGCTAAAACAAATCACACTTATAGAAACCATTAAAGAACAACTTAACCAGCTGCTTAATTTTGCAGAAGGAACAATGTATGAAGTGGCCGACAGCATTCCTATTGACAAGAATTTGATCGCCGGTGATTTGCTTGCCAATGCCGAATCAAACAATACCGAGTTGTTGCTTAACAGGCAAAATATCAATATTGCCCAACTGACATTAAAAGAAAGAAAGGCCGAACGCTTTCCCACTCTTTCTCTTATCAGCGCATATAATTTCAACCGTACCAATAACAAAACAGTGATCAATGCATTTACACCCTTACTGAACCAAAATTTTGGTTTCAACTACGGCGCCACCGTAAGCATCCCTATCTTCAATAACTATAACGTAAAGCGCCAGATACAGGAAGCCCAATTGGATATTGCCTACCAGCAGCTTTTGTTCGATTATAAAAGATCGGCCATACGCAGCGCTGTAACCAATGCTTTTAAAAACTATAACCTGCAGCTCCGTACGCTTGAACTGGAAGAAGATAACATAAAACTTGCAAAAGAGAATGTTTATATAGCTTTGGAAAGAAACAGGCTTGGTCTCAGTACTATACTGGAATTGCGTGAAAGCCAGAAAAGCCTCGAAGATGCTTATAACAGGTTAATAGCAGCTCGTTATGCAGCAAAGCTTGCAGAAACAGAACTAAAGCGTTTGAGGGGAGATTTGGTTATGTGATAATGTGACAATGAGGAAATGTGCAAATGGGGAAATGTGATAATTTAGGAGGAACTTTACTAGTTAGTGGTACTACTTATAACTTATAACTTATAACTTATAACTTATAACTTATAACCCATAACTTACAACCATAAACCTGTACAAAATGGTCGGCATCATAATGGGCAGCGAAAGCGATTTAACCGTAATGCAGCCTGCAGCAGATATACTTAAGCAATTTGGCATTGAGTATGAATTAACCATTGTAAGTGCACACCGCACACCCGACCGCATGCGCAGCTATGCAACCGAAGCCAGGCAACGCAGTATTAAAGTGATCATTGCAGGAGCCGGTGGCGCCGCACACCTTCCGGGTATGATTGCATCGTATACAACGCTCCCTGTAATTGGTGTTCCGGTAAAATCTTCCAACTCCATTGATGGATGGGATTCAGTTTTATCTATTCTGCAAATGCCGACCGGTGTTCCGGTAGCCACCGTAGCACTCAATGGTGCTAAAAATGCCGGCATTCTTGCCGCCCAGATCATCGGTACCAGTAACAACAGTATTGCAGAAAAACTCTCCGCCTATAAATCATCTCTCGAAGCAGATGTAATGAAGATGCTGGAAAAACTGGAAGGGAAATGAAGATTTAATATTTAATATTTATTATTTAATATTTTTAGCTTCTTTTGGAAGAGTATCTTCTGCCTTATCTTGCATCCCCGTATCCCGTATCCCGTATCCCCCTTCTTCCTTATCTTGCAACCTTAAATTATCGCAATGAAAATAGCAGTTTTAGGAGCAGGAATGGTGGGCCGAACCATGGCCATTGACCTCAGCAAAAATTTTGAAACCACTTCGTTTGACATCAGCCAGGCCAATCTTGATCTGCTAAAGAATTATACGGGCATCAAAACACAGCAGGCCGATCTTTCTAAATTTGGCGACTATACTTCCCTGTTAAATGGATTTGATATGGTTGTATGTGCAGTACCAGGCTTTATGGGTTACAGGGCATTGGAAGCCATCATCCTCGCAGGTAAAAATGTAGTGGATATTTCATTTTTTCCGGAAGATGCGTTGGAACTGGATAAACTTGCAAAGGAAAAAAATGTAACGGCTATTGTAGATTGCGGCGTGGCGCCGGGCATGAGCAATTGGGTGATCGGTCATTACGACCAGCTGATGCAAATGGAAAGTTTTGAATGCATGGTGGGCGGGTTGCCAAAACAGCGCATAAAACCATGGGAATACAAGGCACCCTTTAGCCCCATAGATGTAATTGAAGAATATACAAGGCCGGCACGCTACGTAGAAAATAGCCATATTGTAACCAAACCGGCATTAAGCGATGCAGAACTGGTAGATTTTGAATTTGCCGGCACGCTTGAAAGTTTTAATACCGATGGCCTGCGCAGCATCCTGCATACCATGAAACATATTCCTAACATGAAGGAAAAAACACTTCGTTATCCCGGTCATATCGCATTGATCCAATCTATGCAAAAAGCAGGTTTTTTCAGCGAAGCGGAAATTGATGTAAAAGGAAACAAGATCAGGCCGCTCGACCTTACCTCGAAAATTTTATTCAGCCAGTGGAAACTGGAGGCCGGTGAACCCGAATTTACCATCATGAAAATAATTTGCAAAGGAATAATGGACGGAAAACAAACCAGGGTTGAATATTTCCTCTACGATGAGTATGATGCTGCAAGCGGCGCTTCTTCTATGAGCCGTACCACCGGCTATACCTGCACTGCTGCGGTAAACCTGCTGGCAAAAAATCTTTTTACAGAGAAAGGAGTATTTCCGCCTGAACTGGTGGCCAAAACAAACGGCTGTTTCAATTTTGTGCTTACATACCTTGCACAAAGAAATGTTGTTTACAGAAAAACGGTAGTGCAGTAATAATCACCTAAAGCTTTACCACTTTAAAACTCAGCTGCTCTTTTCCGGATCCCAGTTTCAGAATATAAAATCCTGCAGGTAATGTGGCCACGGATATCTGGTGCCTGCTTGCTTTTATTAAAATGGTCTTTTTAACCAATAAGCCTGCTGCAGTGTAGAGTGCCGCTGTTTTATTTTCGAGCGTGGATACCTGGGTTGCACTGATCTCAATAAAGCTGCTCACAGGGTTTGAAGTAAGTTTTATATGATCAACCGGTTTTTCTTCCTGCGCCGGAATGGTATCCTGGGGCAATGGGCCACCCGTAGCAAGCGAAGCATCACATACGAATGAACTCAGTAAACTGTTCCTGGAATTGCCAATTGCAAACTGTGCACGCATTTTTTTCTTTTGGCCATGGGTGAACATGTACATGCAGTCGTCGTTGGTAAGATCCATAAAGTTCATGAACATATCGCCATTTGCATCAACCGAACAAAGCGAAACCCGGGGAAATGTGGGGCAATAATAATTGCGGTAGTATTGCGGAGGCGTATCATCAACATCATCACTTCCACAATCGGCATCTCCCCAAATATGTTTCAGTCCGAGCCAATGGGCCACTTCATGTGTGGCAGTACGGCCTTTATTGAACGGGGCTGCTGCAATTCCTTTGGTACCAAATGCAGTTGGACTGATCACCAGGCCGTCGATAGCAGCATCCGTTCCGGGAGGTGTGGCATACCCAAGTGCCCGGCTGCCCAGGTTGCAAATCCAAATGTTAAGGTATTTTTTTGTATCCCATGCATTGGCGCCGCCTTTTGAAGAAAATTTCATATCGTCGTTTGCATAGAAATAATCTTTATTAGTGTATTTACGTACAATGCCGCTGGTGCTGTAACCACCCGGCGCAACTTTGGCCAGGCAAAAATTAATGCGGCAGTCGGCTGCACGGCTTTTAAAAGCTGCCGGTACATTTACCGCATCGGCATTAAGCATCCGGTAATCCCTGTTGAGTGCGTCTATCTGCGACTGCACCTGGTCATCGGTAATATTGTAAGCTGCTGTTTTAAATAAAATATGCACCACCACCGGTATATTGATCACTTCATTGGGAACGGTATCCCTGCCCGCTGTGCCGGATGCGGTTTGCCCGCCCCGTTGCAAAGCGGCCGGGTGGTCGTTTATATAGTCGGCCGTAACACAGCTGCGCTGTGCCTCCAGCACAAAGCTGTTCAGTAAAAAAATTATGAGCCCTGCTGCAAATTTCATTTCTCCCGTTATGTGTAAGTGATACAAAGGATCTTGCAGGAGATATTGGAAAACGATAGAGAACGTAGAGATACAGTGCCGGATTTAGCAGCGGATAACTTGGAGTAAAAATTAAATTGGAAAGAGGAAAACCACTTTCTTGCGAAAAGCCATCATTATACCGTTAGGGGAAGAGGTAAATATCGGCTCAGAGGTTAATCAAAAATAATAGTAATTTCCGAAAAGTCAAACTTTTGGGGATTATTTATCAATATTCCAATTTTTTCTACCCAAAGGCAGGTTACTTTTGCATTTCAGCATATATTAACGCTTATTATGAAGAATTTTTTAATTGGAGCCACCCTTCTTTTCCTGTTTTCCTGTAATGGTGGGGGAAAGGATGGTGGAACAAGCATCGTTGACACCAGCATCATTGTTCCGCATAAAGAAGGTATTGCAGCACCGGCCCTCCTTTCTTACAATATTATTGCCGAGCATCCCCACGATACCGGCGCCTATACCCAGGGCCTGCAGTTACACAACGGGAAAATGTACGAAGGAACCGGCGATTTTGAAAGTTCCTCGCTGCGCATTACAGATTATAAAACAGGTAAGGTGGAAAAACTACATAAAATGGGTACGGCCGATATTTTTGGAGAAGGCATTACCATATTAAACGGTAAGATTTACCAGCTAACCTGGGAAAGTAATATTGTGTATGTATACGACCTGAAAGATATCAGCAAGCCCATCAAAACATTTAAATGGGCAAGCGAAGGCTGGGGTATTACCAATAATGGTAAAGACCTGATCATAAGTGATGGAATTACCTCCAATATTTATTTTGTTGACCCTGAAACTTTTAAGGTAAAAACACAAATAGCTGTGGTGGATAATGTTGGGCCGGTTGACAGTATCAATGAACTGGAGTTTATTAATGGCTATATTTTTGCCAATATTTATACCACCAATGACATCATTAAAATTGATCCCGAAAGTGGCCATGTGCTGGGAAAAATGAATTTCGATAAACTGGATCCTAAGAAAACAGGCGCCGGCTACGCACCAGGCCGCACCGATTACTTCAACGGCATTGCTTACGACAGTACCAGCAAAACTATTTTTGTAACCGGAAAAAGATGGCCGAAACTGTACGAGGTAAAATTAAACTAACAATAAGCAATCTTTTTTTTAAGCGGTACTTCAGGTGATTTGATCTTTTCAGCCTGTTTGCAAATCTGCTGTATAAATCAAAGAACTGCAGGTATCCTTATTGGAAATTGCTTTTAAATTAGAGCGCAGGCCGGTGAACAGGGCTCCCACGATGTTTCCTTTGCCGTTCTTATACTGCTCGCTCAGCATGCTCACATAAAAACTGTCGAACCACATGGGCTTTGTGTTCAATAATTTTAATCCATGCTTACTCATGAGCAGTTCCATACTTTTTGGAGAAAAATGCCAGAGATGGCGGGGAACATCGTAAGCTGCCCAGTGTTCTTTATAATGCTGTGCATCAAAAGAAGTATAATTGGGTACTGCCACAAAAAATTTACCTCCTGGCTTCAGCAGCTTTTTAACCTGCGCCAGGTACTCATGCAGGGCGTGCACATGCTCCAGTACATGCCACATGGTAACGGCATCAAAGCTTTGATGCGGCAGTTCAAAAATCTTATGAGAGGGTTCGGGCGAAATTCCGTACAACTTTTGTGCATTCTGCCTGGCGGTATCGTCTGGCTCCAGTCCTGCTGTTTGCCAGCCTGCCATTTTCATTTCATTTAAAAAAGCGCCGGTTCCGCAGCCGATATCGAGTACATGTCCCGTGGTTTTTCCTGTTTGCTGCTGCAGTAATTTTCTTTTACCGGCCAGGGTGCGTTTGCGAACCAGGTGATAAAGGCGGTTGATAAGCCCCTTTTGTGTATCACTGTGCGAAATATAATTCTCAGATGCGTAATAAGCGCCGATCTCCTGCTGTGGCGGCACATCATTGGTAAACATGAAACTGCAGGCACTGCATCGTTCCATTACAAACTGTTTACCTGAAACCGTATGGTCTTTTGCAGAAAATATTTTTTGGAGAGAAGAACTGCCGCAAACCGGGCAGGTATTATAATGGATCATTGAATGGTATTAAGCCTGCAAGAAAATAATTTAACGTATTGTGCTATTGAATTTTTTACACTTTTCTCAAATTCCTTTAAATTTTTGTTTTGTACCTTTTTGCTTGTCCAAAAAGGTACCCAATCCCGATAGCTATCGGGAGGCACCCGAAATCCCTGCCTGCATTACGCAGTCTGGCAGGGATATACAGCCCGATTTCGGGAAACAGCTTTACTCAACAACAGTTCTCCGGTAGCATCTACTTCGGTAATTCTACTCCTAGGATTGAATTTCTAATCTTTTTTTAAAATTTTGCTTACCGCAGCAATAGTTTCAATAGAACAACACTTTATTTTTATTTAAGCTGGTAGCTTGCACCCTGTTTTTCAACCTCCAGCCTTTGCAAATTTCCGTAACCCTCATTGTGCCCGGCGCTGTTATAATATAAAACGATGGCCGAAACTGCCAGCAGGCAAAGCACGAGTGGCCATAGCCACCAGCGGCTTTTTACGGCATTAACCGTTTCACTGTAATAGGCCGCCATCTGGGTGCTGGTGGTTTGCCGGTCGCCCACCAGTATTTCATGCGAAGCATCGGGGTGTATCACTTTTACTGCATCCACATCGGGCAAAAAAACCTCGGGAACTGCCACAGAATGAAAACTGAGTTTGCCTTCTGCAGTTTTAAAAAAAACACCGGCATCGGGCAGGGGCATTTCTGCATTTATATCAAGTGCCTGCAGCCTGCGGCAAAAATCTGTAAGCTGGTTTTGTGCTGCCCATACAGGAATATTTTCCATACCTGAAATATATTCCTGGAGCGCATCGGGCATCAGCATATTGGTTGTTAACCGGATGGCAGGCCTTGGCGCCATCACTTTTTTATCGGGATAAGATATATAAGCGCTGCCATCGTGCAGCTCCAGGGAGCCAATACCCGGCAGCGGGCATCTTTTATGCTGAAACAGGTAAGATACAATATGCCTTTCCATGGCCGCTAAAGTAAGTATTAAAAACGAATTATGATACCGCCCATTACATTAAGACCGTAAACTTCGTACCGGTGCCAACGCTGGTATTTATTATTGAAGATGTTATTGGCATCGAGCCAAATACTGAACTGTTTATTTATTTTATATTCTCCACCAACACTCAGATCGCTGCCTCCGCCGGTAGCATCCCCCACATTTCCTTTTTCAATATATTTTGAACTGCCAAACATATATACATCTCCTTTCAACAATAGTTTTTTAAACGCCCAGTACCTAGCCGAGGCACTGAACTCCATAGGCAGGGTATGCCAGGCCTTTTCGTTAACATCAATACCGGTATAACCGTTGAGGGTGAGTGAGCCGGTAAGGCTGAATTTATCCTGGTTGATATAGCTCAGGTCGCCATGAATGCGCAGGTTGGCGGCCTTAGGTTCGCTAACGGCTAAAAAACCTTTACTGTCTGTGGCCGTGTCATTTATAAACAGGGCCAGGTTCTCGTAAGTTACCAGGCCAACCTTGGCCCCCAGGTTAAAATGCTTGCCCAGGGTGGTTTTAATGCCCCCGTATAATTCAGTTTCCGTTGTGTTGAACTGCTGGTTTGTATGCAGCAGGTATGGGTTTGCCATACTCAGGTTGCGATAGGTATTTTTAATAACACGGCCCACCATACCGGCCTGCAATGAAAAAGACTCGCCGGGCAGGGCGGCTTCGCCATAAATATTGGGGAGCAAAAAGAAGGAGCCGTTTTCCCAGGTGGGGGTTATCCCCGCATTCAGGTGAATGGCATCGCTGTTATAACTTACCAGGGGTTGCAGCTGAATTACATTATTGTTGAAGGAAATATTATTGGGTATATAACCGGTGGTGCTGTAATTGGTCATGTTGGCATTGAACTCCAGTTTGGCAGAAAAATTTTTATTGAAAACCTTGTTTACCGGGAGGTTTAACCTGGCTGTTCGTTCCCTTACATTATCCACGCTTGCATAAAAATTCACTTCCAGGCTGGGATCATAATTGATGCCTGCAGGGTTTACCGTTGTATTTTTTACACCGGCTTTTACTGTAACATCCTGCAGGTGCTGCACCACATCCTTTTTTTCGTAATCGTAAACAGCGTGATCGTAACCATAGAAATTATAATCGTTTTTGCTGAAGGAGCCGGCTGCATAAAATTCATGCTGTTTCATGAAATAACTTCCAGAACCGGTTATATTCATGTTATAATAGTTCTGAAACTTGATATCTTTTGCAGATGAACTGATGAAGTTCCCGGTTACATTAAAGAGATATTTTTTTCCATCCCCCAAACCAATTCCTGCCCGGATATAAGGCGTGGAGTAGCTTCCAAAACCTGCTTTAAGAAAATTGCGGGTGCCCAGGTACAAATTGGTATCCTGCTGCAGGGCCAATGGCTTCAGCGGGATGGGCTGGTATGCATAAAAAAGGTTTTGCGCAGGAATATTATAGGGGGCAACCGTTTTATTGGTATCTGCCGGTAACTGCGATCCCGAAAAATTAATTTTTACCGCATTCCGCAATACCGGTTTATAAGTGGAGGTGATGGTAATGGTTTGCGTGGTATCTTTTTGCGCCAACAGCAGGCTGCCATAAGTCATAACAATTGCCGTTAAAAAAAATTTTTTCATCTTTTTATTTTGATCCGTGTATTCCTTCTGGTTAATTTGAAATTTTAGACTGCTCTTTCTCAGCCGCTACGGCCTGGTTAAGTTTCTCCTGCGCCTCTGCTTTTAATGCTGCTATAGCTGCATTTTTGGCCACGCTTTCGTAAGTGGCCTTTGCATTAAAATAATCTTTCTGCTTCATAAAAATATCGCCAAGTAATATATATGCTTTGGTTACCCACAGGTCGTATGAGCCGGTTTCTTTAATAACCGCCATGGCCGATTTTTCTGCCGCTGTTAAACTGTTTAAAGTATACTGGCAGTTGGCCAGTTCGTAACGGGCTTCGGCGCCCCAGGCCGATCTATTAATAGATGCGCATGATTTGAAAGAGGCAATAGCAGCCGTACAGTCGTTTGCCAGCTGCTGCGATTTTCCTAAAACAAGGTACGATACCGAACGGTCGTCGGTACTGATCCCTTTTTTGGTAAGCAGTTCCTTTGCAGCCGTATTGGCCTCTGTATAATCTTTCAGCAGGTAATGGCTGCGCACCAGGCCCCGAAGTGCTTCGAGCAGGTTGGTTTGGTCGGCGCTGTTTGTACGCAGGTCGTTAAAATATTTTTTAGCAGCTGTATAATCTTTCAGTTCAAAATAATTGATACGGGCCGCTTCCAGTGTGGCTTTTTCGTAATATTTGTTCAGGCTCTTGCTGTTTACAAATGCATAGCCTTCCAGCGCTTCCTTCCATTGTTTTGCAAGGCGCTGGCATTCGCTTCGCAGGTAATACACTTCCAGTACATGAAGGCCCTGCGGGTAAGTTCCGGTGTAATTATTAAAGGCAGGCACGGCAGCTTCACAATTATTGGCATTGTATTTAAGCATGGCGGCATTGTAAGTAAGTTCATCGGCTTCGGTGGCCGAAACGGTTTTACCATTCTGCCGCATGAGTTCTACATATTCTCCCGGCCGGCCCTCTTCCACATAAATATCTTTTATGTTTACCAGTGCCTCATCGGCTTCGGCACTTTGCGGGTATTTTTGAATGAGCTCTTTATAACTGCTCAATGCATCCTTGTTGTTATTGGCATTGTAATAAGCAAGTCCTTTTTTCAACAGGGCCCTTGGCTTCATGCCTTCGTTGTTAGATACAAGTACTTTGTCGAGGTAAGGCACCGCATCATTGAATTTTTCGTCGGCAATATAAGTGAGGGCGATCTCCATATTCACATCCTGTACCAGGTTGCTCGATGGATACTGCCTGCCAAGGGTTGCCAGTATGCGTATTTTTTCGGCACTGCTTTTAATACCCGCTATCATGGCCTTTTGATAAAGTGCATAATCGCTTGGGGGCAATGCAAGTGCTGTTATGCGGTCGTACATGGCATTTGCCTGCGTAAAGTTTTTGAGCATAAAATAACAATCGGCACTGCGCAGGTAGGCATCCTGTTCTATTGAAGAAGATGTTGCCGCGATGGCTTTTGTTACCTGCTCAAAATTGCTGAGTGCCTGCTGGTAATTTTCTTTCTGCATCCATGCGTAGCCGGTGTTATACTTTGCTGCTGCAGCATTGGCCTCGCCCTGTGCAGGCAGGTTTGCCTGCAGGTAAGCCGCCAGGTAACGGATGGCTGCATCGTATTGCTGCTGGCGGTAGGCTATTTCGCCTTTCCAGAATTGTGCATAAGGAATAATAGCTGCGGCATATTGATTGGCAGTCACTTTATTGAGCAGGTCGTCTGCCTCATTCAATTGCTGGTCGTTGATGTATTCAACAGCCCGGCCATATAAAATGCGTGGATATACTTTTTGCATGCCCAGGGTGGGTTTGCCAAACGAATTATACAAAGCAAGTGCTTCATTAAAATTGCTGGTATTGGTAAGCAGGTTCACCAGTATTTCTTTTGCCTCGGTATCGTATCCGGAGTTGGGATAGTCGTTCAGGTAACTCTTCATTTCCTTTAACGCCACATCCTGGTAACCCAGCTCATAAGAAAGTTTGGCGTAATTGAAACGGCTTACCTGCTGCTGCTTTTCGTTGCTGCTGTTGTAAGCGCTGTACTGAAAAGCATTGCGTGCATTGGCCTTTTGGTTTGTTTTAAGGTAAAGGCCGCCGAGCAGGTACATACTGTTTTGCCCCATCGAATCGCGTTCGTTACTCAATTGCTTAAAGCCTTCGATGGCCTTGTAGGGCTGGTTCTGTATATAATAGCAATAACTGAGTTCATAAAGTACTTCTTTGCTCACCTTATCTGAACTGTTTACATAATCTTCAAGAAGCGGGAGGGCCTTTGCATAATCTTTCTTTTCAAAATACAATTGCCCGATAAGCAGTTTTAACTGTTTTTCGTAATAAAAAGACTGCTGCCTGTCGAGCACCGACTGCCCGTAAGAAAGCGCCTGGTCTTTATTACCCTGGAAATAATAGATCTCGGCAATATAATAGGGAACCACGTTCCGGTAAGCCTCCTGGTTTTCCACCAGCTGAAATGATCTCAGCGCTTCTGCATAATCGCGGTCGTAGTAAGAAATAAACCCGTAATAATAATTGGCAGGCAGATAATACTTATTATCCGGTATCTGGTGAATTTCGTTGAAGAGGGGTTTTGCCTGGGCAAACTGTTTAAGATTGAAATGGGCATAGGCTTTTTCAAATTTAGCATCGGCTATCTGCTCATTGCTAAGGTTTTCATATCCTGCCCTGCTGAAATAATCAATGGCGGGGCCATAATCGTTTTTCAAAAAATAATAATGGGCCAGGTGAAAACTCATCAACTGCCTGCGTGGTTCGTTTGTAACGGAAGCAATATAGTTAACAGCTTCGTCTTCGGCCCTTTCCTGTACCAGTTTGAGTCCGCAGAGTACATAAAAATACGCTACGTCTTCGTTTATATAATTATGGTTGCTGGCAATATTATCGGGATACATTGCCCGGAGTCCCTTAACAGCGGTATAAGCAAATGCATATTCTTCTTTAGCGATATGTTCTTTTACCTCCTTGTATTTTTTTTCTGTATCGGTAACCGCATGAGTGGGCTGGGCAAAACTGTAAACAGAAACAAGGGCTGCGGCCAGCGTGATGATGAACTTTCGCATTATTGAGGGGTTGATGACCTGTTTAATATCCAACAAAAATAAAACCATTCGGCCTCTTAATATGTGTGATTGTGGATATGTTGAAAACATGCCTGGAAGCAAAACTATTCACGATGGCTGTTAAAGTAATGATAAAAGAAAATTTGAAATTTGAACTGTTTAATTATTTTTACAAAAACAAAGCTTTATCAATGAAAAGATTATTGTCTACCAAATATTCTGCAACTGCATTCAATATTGCGATGCTTATCCTGCGGCTAACTGCCGGTGGTTTGATGATGGGCCATGGCTACCAAAAACTGGTAAGCTTTGGCACTAAGAAGAATGAGTTCATGAACTTTATGGGACTTGGGAGCTCCACTTCGCTTGCCCTGGTTGTGTTTGCCGAATTTTTCTGTGCTTTTTTTGTACTGATGGGGATGTTTACCCGTTTTGCCGTAATTCCGCTGATCATTACCATGTGTGTGGCGTTGGTAAAGGCACATCATTCAGATTTTATGGGCGAGGGAGAAACTGCCACGCTTTATCTTGGCGCTTATATTGTGCTTTTGCTGGTTGGACCCGGGAGGGTAAGTGTGGATAGTTTGTTTGGGAAGTGAGGGTGAGAGTGAGAATTGAGCTTTGAGCTGTGAGTTATGAGCTGTGAGTTGTGAGTTATGAGCTGTGAGCTGTGAGCCTGGTTACCATTGAACATTCAGGCCAAGGCCGTAACCATCGCGGTAGAGGATTTTTCCATAATTGAATTCAACTCCTTCGGCAATATCCTGGCTGAGCAGTAAGGGGCCGTCCATATCTACATAATCGAGCAGGGGCGCCAGTTGGGCAATTGCGGCTGTGCCAATTGAACTTTCGTTCATGCAGCCTACCATAATTTTCATATTAAGTGCACGGGCCCGGGTTATCATACGGCGGGCCGGGGTGATGCCGCTGCATTTGGTGAGTTTGATATTGGTACCGTGAAAATGTTCATGGCATTTCTCCACATCTTCTTCTTTTACGCATGCTTCATCTGCGATCAAGGGTAACGGCGATTGTTCGTATAAAATTTTCATTCCCTCCCAATCGTCTTTGGCAAGGGGTTGTTCCACCAGTTCCACACCCATTTCTTTAAGCAAAGGAATTTTTTGCAGGGCCTGCTCCAGCGTCCAGCCGGCATTGGCATCCACCCTGAATGGAGCAGTAGTTTCTTTACGCAAGGCCGCCACCAGTTCCAGGTCGCCTTCGATACCCACTTTTATTTTGTAAATGGGCCAGGGCCGTTCTTTCATTTTATCCAGCATTTTTTCAATACTGCCAATGCCAATCGTAAAATCGGTAAGCGGGGCATTGTTTGTATCGAGGTTCCAGAGTTGGTGCAGTTGTTTTTTTTTGAGTTTTCCGTAAAGATCCCATCCTGCCATATCGAGCGCACAAACCAAAAATGAATTATTAGGGAAAAGATGGTGCAGGTAATGCCAGTAACGTTCGGGATCGCTGAAAGAAAATTTTTCTAAAAATTGTTTTTTTGCTTCCAGGTCGGCCGCCATTTTTTCTACTGGAATATTGTAATATGCTATTGCAGGTGCTTCGCCATACCCTTTGATACCAAAATGATCGAGTTCAACCACAAAGGTTGGCTGATGCGTTTTTGTTCCTTTTGAAATGGTAAAAGGATGTGTGAAGGGGAGGTTATATATCTTGTATTGAACATTCATTGGATGCAAATATAACCATGGGCCATAAGATATAATACTGGCGCCCCTTCCAGGGCTATAAAACTGACACCCCTTCGGGGTTGGAGAAAAATTACCGGCCGCTATGGAGTACAAGTTCTTTTACCAGCCCGGCAAATGTTTTGTTTTCTAACAGTTGTTCGAGTGTGATATGCATCCGGTAATTCCAGTCGTGGTTGGGATCGGCGGGATTGTTGATCCGTTCTGCCTGCGTATTTTGAAAACGCAGGTTCCCCTCTATTGCCAGCAGGTCTTGCAGCAAAAATACCGCCCACATGGCCGGACTTTGCAGGTGCTGGTTGATGATATCCCTTGCCACCCAGGGTTCGCAATAAAATGGTGCCCCGCCGTAGTGACCCAAAACATGATTGAAGAAATGCTGTATATGGTCCCGCTCGGTTTCCCACCATTCACGCATGGTGCTCATATCGTGAGTGGCCGTGGTTACCACGCTCATATAGGGCGCTTTTGATGGATCGGAGAAAAGATCGCTTGATTCTTTGGGCATGCGCTGCACTTTGAGCGAAAGAATGCCCAGTTCATCGAGTACCCTGTCCATAAACTCCGGCACCATACCCAGGTCTTCGGCGCAAAGCAGCATATCGGTGGTGCTTTTAAGTGCATTGAGTTTTTTAATGCCTTCTGCTTCCCAAAGCGTATTCTGATCTGTAAAGAAATACTGGTTGTAGAGCCTGTCCAGTACCGAACGCTCAAAAGCCGGCAATGCTTTGAACGATTCGGTGCTATGCATACTGATACGGAAATGATAATGCCCCGGTTGCATCCTGTCTTCTATCAACAGCACATTGGTGAGCAACATCTGGAGTTTCTCTTCGAGATATTTTTTTTGAGGGTTGGCTGCAAAAAAACCAGCAATGGCCGCCTGTGTATCATACTGTGCCTTAAAAGCACCGTTTTCAAAAAAGATATTATAGGTCCATTCTGCATCTGGCCCAAAACTGCTGCTTATGATGTCATCGGTAATATAGGGCCTGCAAAAGCGGTCGTGGTTAATGTGCACGCCATTGTTATTAAAAACAGCGGCTGCCATGGGAACTGCAGGCTGAAAAATACCCAGCGTGCCCACTTTATTTTCAACAGGTATGCTCCATATTCTGAAAAAACCCAGTACATGATCAATGCGGATGGCATCGAAATAATTGCCGAGGTGTTCCATGCGCTGGCGCCACCATTTGTACCCATCGGCTGCCATGGCCTCCCAGTTATACGTGGGGAAACTCCAGTTTTGCCCCGTGGCACTGTAATAATCGGGCGGAGCTCCGGCCTGCATGTTCATATGAAAAAGATGCGGGTACATCCAGCTGTCTACACTATGCCGGCCTACGCCAATTGGCAGATCGCCTTTAAAAATAATACCGTTCTTATGCGCATAATCCACTGCATCTTTTAATTGCAGGTGAAGATGAAACTGAATGAAATAATACAGGCAAATATCATCGTACTGTTTATTGTCGATATCGGCATACGCCTCTACGGCTTCCTCATCATATTTACTGAATTGTTTCCATCTGCTGAAATCGGCCGTACCGTTTTTATCGCGTAGGTAACAGAAAACAGCATAAGGCACCAGCCAATGACGGTTCATATCAAAAAAATCTATCCAGGCAAAATCATCTTTAAAGGTTTTTTTCTCCTGCTCATAAATCTGTTTGATCGCATTGGTCTTTAATTCCAGCACGCCTTCATAATCGAGTGCGGGTTTTGCATTGAGTTCCTCCACTGATTTCTTTATTTCGGCCGAAAACTGAAAACCTGTGTAAGCTGCCAGTTTTTCTACATTGAGGTAAAGCGGGTGCAGCGCAAACGGAGAGTTGGCAGAATAGGGATAAGAATCTTTTTTTGTTTTAAGAGCCGTGGTATCATTCACAGGCAGCAGTTGCAGCATGCGTATACCTGTTTCTTTGGCCCAGTCGGTAAGCAGGTTCAGGTCGGTAAAATCGCCAATGCCCCAGCTTTTTTCTGAGCGGAGCGATGATACCGGAATATTGAGCCCCATGCCCCGCCAACTGTATTTTGTAAAGGAGGCATCCAGGTAAAATACCACCAGGCTATCGCTGTTGCCGGCACCATATAAAGTGCGGTTATTGCCTTCTTCGTACTGTACAATTTTTTTAAATGCGTGGTCGTAAATGGCAAGTTTAAATTCGGCCGGAAAAAGTGTTTTGGAAAGATTGAGCTTTGCGCTCCAGTGATTCTTTTTATGTTCGAGTATAATGGGATCGGTTTCGCTCCAGTTACCCAACTCCTTTCCTTTTCCTGTAAGGCAAACGGCATAACGGCTTTGCATGGCCGGGGCGTAAACCCTGAAAAGATGGGTGGGATTTTTGCAGCTTTTTTCTTTGTGGCCGTAATGGGCTTCCCTTGCATGCAACACCTCCCAGGCTTTTGTTTGGCTGAGTGGCGGTAAACCACCCTGTTGTATGATCTGTTCAAAAATGCTGATCTCTTCTTTTTTATACTTGAGTTCAAAAGTTTTTTGAGGAATGATCACATACTCGGTGCCATAATTACTGTCAACAACATGACCGCTGTAAACCAGTTTTGAACTGATGGCGAGTGCATCCAAATCGATGCTGCCCTGCCAGAACTGTTCGTTATAATATTGAAGATCCACCTGGTGGGTGATGGCGCCGGGATCTTTTGCATCATACAGTCTTAAAACAACCGCCTGCCCATGGTGTGTATGGTATTGTACAAAAACGTGGACTAACATGCGTGCAATTTAAGCAATTGTGTCTTTTTTACACATAAAAAAATTGGGTTAAAAAAGTTCAGAAGGATATATGGTTCTGCCCTATATTTGCAAAAAATTTTATTGCAAATGGAAACAACTGCTAAAAAATCAAGGGGACTTTACTGGATACTATTCCTTTTATCTGTAGGATTGTTTTTTGCCGTATATGCATGGGCTGGCGGTTATTGTTCTATGGTGTTACCACTGAACGTAACCCTGTTTGCAATGGCTTTAGACCTGATGTAAGTATATAAAATACTAAATATATAAATGCCCCGTCTTAAACAGGCGGGGCATTATTTTTTACCGTTGTTTGCGTTGATTTACTTTACAGCCCGCCCTTTTTTATATTTTCCGCTTGCCGCCTGATCCATGGTAATGGAACGGGAGCAGGAACCTAATAATACGACCAAGCCGAGGAGGAGAAAAAGTTTTTTCATAATTACAGGATTTAGGTTGATTAATACCTGTAAAAC
The DNA here is from genome assembly GCA_049291115.1 of Ferruginibacter sp. GTDB lineage: Bacteria > Bacteroidota > Bacteroidia > Chitinophagales > Chitinophagaceae > Ferruginibacter. Next base: position 6,984 of record JBATOU010000081.1, on the reverse strand, counting down.
GTTCTGTGCCGGCCCATGGTATGCGGGTACTGTTAATTTGGCCGGGTTTCTACCCGTTTTTGGATGGGTTTCTAGGTAAAAATAAAACCCCGCATTTTTTGCGGGGTCTCCATATTTCTAATTAACGCATGATCATCTTACTGCTCTGCATTTTTTATACCCGCCCTGGGCTGCCTGGTAGGGTGTAACAGATTTTGCACAAGAGCTTAAAATTACAATAAAAGCAAAAAAAGCGAAGGTCTTCTTCATAAAATATTGGTTTATTGGTTTAAAGTTGAAAGAACTTAAAAAAAAACGAGATTTTATAGTAAAAAGACGAAAAAAAATAAAAATCGAATTCTTTCTACAAGAGACTAAGCGGTTTCATCTACAATATCGGCGTTATGCGCATTTTTAAGCACAGAAGCGAGCCCGTTTACGCAGGCATCGGCCGATTCGTACATTTGGCTGGTGCCAATTACCTGCCCGTTGCCGGCTTTGAGCACGAAATAATTTTTACCATTGCTGGATGTTTTTTGTTCGAAATTATCCTTGCTCTGGCTGTTCTTTTTAACAGACTCCACTCCATTAAGGCAGCCTGCTTTTGCTGAGTAACCCTCGCTGCTGAGGATATTAACGCCATTATCGGCTTTGAGCACAAACTGGAATTCGCCGTTGCTGCGTGTGCTTATTACAAATTTTCCCATGGTGAAATTTATTTAAAAATGAAATAAGGATAAAGTTAGGAGGCTTTTATTTTTACAGAAAAAGAATTTTTGCACGCAATTGGGTAAAATTTGGCCAAAGATCATGTGGGTAAAGAATGATGAATACAGATAAAAAAGGGTTGACCACCCTGGAAGTACTTAAAAACATACATTACACTAAAAAGGGTTGACCACCCTGCCGTACTTAAAAACAAATATTTCCTGAAAAGGGTTGACCACCCTGCCAGTATGTAAAAACAGGTGCTTCCTGAAAAGGGTGGTCAACCCTGCATATAGGCCAGTAATTTCCGTTTAGCATTGTTTTTGATCTTGCGCTGAAAGAAGCGGTTCCAGCCAAAAAGCTTTCCGGGCCAACCCAGCGCCTGCGAAGCCCATTTATGCAGGCTGAATGCATCGCTGTGCTCAATGATCTTACCATCCACGATCTTCATATGCGCTTTTATCTTATTTACCACCTGCCGGCCCGTTTGAGAAAAAGTGTAGGTTGCCTGCCAGTCGCAGGTATAGTAATTATCGCCCCGGTCGCTGATATTACTATAGGTAAGTGTAAAATCTTTGGCATTTTTGCAGAGCATTTCCCACATACTCATGGCTTCCTGGCCCCGCAGCAATTCAAAAACGGGGTCAAAAAAAACGATATCATCGCTGTAAAAACTGTTCATCGTTTTATGATCGAGCCGCTGAAAGGCGCTGTAAAAGCCATTTATCAAATTTTCGGGGGCCATACTACTTTTGTTTTGGTAAATTTAGACCTTAAAACATATCTGATGCAAAAATTTTTACTGTTTACCGCGCTGCTTGTTTTTACATTGAGCGCATCTTCGCAGAACACAGACAGTGCCTGGTTTGTGAACAATTATACCAAAAAGGAAGTGATGATCCCGATGCGGGATGGCATCAAACTTTTTACCAGCATCTATCTGCCAAAAGATAAAACAGAAAAGCACCCGATACTGATGACCCGCACTCCCTACTCCTGCTGGCCCTACGGTGAAGATAAAATGTTGTATATCTGGGAAGGATATGAGATGGCCTATGCCAAAGAAAATTACATCATTGTAACACAGGATGTGCGTGGCCGTTATATGAGCGAAGGCGAATTTATGGATGTGCGCCCTTTTTTACCCATTAAAAAAAGGCCAAAAGATATTGATGAAAGTACCGATACCTACGATGCCATTGACTGGATGATAAAAAACCTGGAGAACAATAACGGTAATGTGGGAGTGTTCGGAATTTCGTACCCCGGTTTTTACAGTACCATGGCAGCCGCCAGTGGGCACCCGGCTTTAAAAGCGGTAAGCCCCCAGGCGCCGGTCACCGATTGGTTTGTGGGCGATGATTTTCATCATAACGGCGCATTTTTTCAGATGGATGCATTCAGTTTTTATTCTTCTTTTGGAAAGCCCAGGCCCAAACCCACGATGGATTATGGCCCCGGATATAAATTTGGCATCAAAGACAATTATAAATTTTACCTGCAGGCAGGAAGCCTGAAAAACCTTGGCCGCATGATCGGCGACAGCATCAAATTCTGGCACGAAATGATGCAGCATCCTGATTACGACCGCTGGTGGAAAGAACGCAATGCCCGCAATGCCTTAATTAACATTAAACCCGCCATGCTTTGGGTGGGCGGCTTGTTTGATGCCGAAGATCTTTGGGGCGCCCTCAATACATATAAAGCCACTGCCACGCAAAGCCCCAAAACAAATAATAAACTTGTAATGGGCCCCTGGAGCCATGGGCAATGGGCATCAAAAGATGCAAGCCGTTTGGGAAATATCCGTTTTGGAAATAACACGGCCGACTGGTTTCAACAAAATATAGAGGTCCCGTTTTTTAATTATCACCTTAAGGGAAAAGGATCGGCAGATGGTATTGCAAAAGCAAATATCTTTTTTACAGGCGAAAATAACTGGAAGAAATTTGATCAGTGGCCACCGGCAAATATCGAAAACAGGGAACTGTATATTGGCTTTGACGGTAAATTAACTTTTAATAAAGACCCACGCCCGCAGCGGCTTACGGGCCGTGGCAGCAACAGTATGGGTTACAGCGAATATGTAAGCGACCCGGCGCACCCGGTTCCTTATACCGAAGATGTGCATGAGCGCCGTACCAGGGAATATATGACCGACGACCAGCGTTTTGCCAGCCGCCGACCCGATGTATTAAGCTTTACAACCGATGTGCTTACAGAAGACATCAGCCTGGCAGGTTCCGTACTGGCCGAACTGCAAACCAGCATCAGCAGTACCGATGCCGATTTTGTAGTGAAGCTCATTGATGTTTTTCCCGATGATTTTAAGTATGAAGAAACAACAACCGGTAACAATGTTACGCCTGCAAGGAGCTTGTACCCCATGAACGGTTATGAAATGCTGGTGCGTGGCGAAATAATGCGGGGCAAGTTCCGCAACAGCTTTGAAACGCCACAGCCCTTTACACCCAATTTAATTACGCCTCTAAAATTTGCCCTGCCCGATGTGGCCCATACTTTTAAAAAAGGGCACCGCATTATGATACAGGTGCAAAGCAGTTGGTTTCCGCTGGCCGACCGCAACCCGCAGCAGTTCATGAACATTTACCAGGCAGAGGAAAAAGATTTTCAGAAGGCAACGATCCGCATCTATCATAACAATTCGGCTAAAACAAAATTTATTTTACCTGTTGTAAAGTAAAAATTTATATGAAATACACCGCTATCCTGTTCATCTGCATCGGCCTTGCCGCCTGCAGGTTTCCCGACAAAAAACAAGGAGACCTGGTTTCTGATTTTATACCTGCCGACCAGGGAACCGATCAATACAGCAATTTCACTCTCTGTTACCAGGATCTGCGCCATTACGATTACGTGGAAAAAGGCCTGGTGGGGAGCATTGGCAAACAAAAATATTATTTCGAAACCTGGTTCTTCCCCAATATCCGGAACATGGCATTGAAATTTGTTTTTATACGAACCGATACCACGTTTATTGAAGATCATGATTTTTGCCTGCAGGAAATACCGCTTAATGAAAATTTTGAAAAAGATTTTGCGCTCTGTTATACACGTAAGGGAAGCCGTTTTGTAAGAGACAGTACACTAACACTAGATAAAATTCCCGGTATGCTGCAGCCGCTGGTATTGTATATGAACGGCTGGCAAAATTTAAGGCATATGAACCGGGGCGAAGAAGACGACCCCAAACTCTATATAAAAAGCAATAACTTGTACCTTGAATATTTTAACTACGATGCAGAGGATAATAAAACTGCCGTGAAGAAAGTATATCCTTTTGATGGGAAAAAGTTCATTGTAACAGCCGAGCCCGATCCTATCCCGGAGGGAAAAGAGGATACTTTGAAATAAGGTTATTTCACATGGTTATTCCACAAAGTTCCGCAGAGGCAATCGAGTTCCACAGAGAATTCTTAGTGAAATTTTGCGCCGGCTTTGTGGATCTTTGTGGCACAGCCAATAGTTATTCCACAAAGTTCCGCAGAGAAAATAAAGTTCCACTAAGGATATCTTAGTAAAGCTTTGTGGATCTTTGTGGCAGAAACAGGAATATCTTTGCAGCCAGTTCCTTTAAAATAAAATAAAGTACATGAAATATTTTTTTACCGCTTCTGCATTGTTACTGGCCATTGCTGCCATGGCGCAACCGGCAAATGATTTCGTAAAAGAAAACTATACCAAGAAAGACACCAGCATCAAAATGCGTGACGGGGTAAAACTTTATACCGTTATCTATACGCCCAAAGATGCCGGTCAAAAATATCCCATCCTTATGGAACGCACGCCCTACTCTGCCGGGCCCTATGGCGATACCAATTACAGCAGCCGCATCGGCCCCAACGAAAAGCTGGTGAAAGAAAAATACATTTTTGTGTACCAGGATGTGCGTGGCCGTTATATGAGCGAAGGCATTAACCAGGAAGTAACGCCGCATATTGCCAATAAAAGATCAAAAAAAGATACCGATGAAAGCAGCGACACCTATGATACGGTAGACTGGCTGCTCAAAAACATCAAAAACAACAATGGCCGTGTGGGGCTTTACGGTATTTCTTATCCCGGTTTTTACGCCACCGCATCATTACCCCAGGCGCACCCGGCCATAAAAGCAGTAAGCCCGCAGGCACCGGTTACAGATGAGTTTGCAGGCGATGATGTAAACCATAACGGCGCTTTCTTTTTGCTGGACAATTTTAATTTTATGAATTATTTTGGCAAACCCCGTACCGGACCTGTGCAAGATTATGGCAATACCATTTTTCGCACAGGCGCCAAAGACCTCTATCGTTTCTTTTTAAAACTGGGCCCCATTTCCAATACCCAGGGCGAAAAATATTTCAACAACAAAAGTTATATCTGGGATGAATATGTAACGCACGATACTTACGACACTTACTGGCAGGCACGCAATATCCGGCAGCATTTAAAGAACATCAGCATTCCCACCCTGGTGGTGGGCGGCTGGTTTGATGCCGAAGACCTTTTTGGTGCGTTAAAAACCTATGAGGCCATAGAAAAACAAAGCAGCAGCAACCAGGCAAGGATCGTGATGGGCCCATGGACGCACGGCGCCTGGGCTGCCCCGGATTGGAATAAATTTGCCAGTCACGATTTTGGCAGCAATACCAGTAAGTATTACCAGGATTCTTTGGAAACCGTTTTTTTTAATTATTACCTCAAAAACAAGGGAAGTTTTTCTGCAGCCGAAGCAACTATGTTTGAAACCGGCAGTAATAAATGGACGACTTACAGCAACTGGCCGCCACAAAATATTGAATACAAAACATTTTATTTGGGCGATGAAAATAAACTGAAAGAAACGCCCGGCGATGGGGATGAAAACTATATCAGCGACCCGGCAAAACCGGTACCATATACCAATGGCATTTTTGGATTCCGCAATAACGATTATATGGCCGAAGACCAGCGCTTTGCTGCCATGCGGCCCGATGTACTGGTATACGAAACCGAAATTTTAACCGAAGACCTCAGGCTTGCCGGTCCCATAACTGCCGAACTGGAAGTGGCCATCAGCAGCACCGATGCCGATTTTGTGGTGAAGCTGGTGGATGTATTGCCCGACAATGAGCCCAATTTTAAAAATGCGCCCCGTGGTTTTCAAATGGCAGGATCGCAGCGCCTAGTAAGGGCCGAAGTGATGCGTGGAAAATTCCGTAACAGCCTGCAAAAGCCCGAGCCCTTTGAGCCCGGCAAAAAAACAACAGTAAAATTCATGCTCAACGATGTAGCGCATAGCTTTAAAAAAGGACATAAAATAATGATACAGGTGCAAAGCAGCTGGTTTCCGCTCACAGACCGCAACCCGCAAAAATTTATGCGCATACCCGAAGCTAAAGAAGCAGACTTTCAAAAAGCTGAAATAAAGATCTTTCACAGCAGCAGGGTTCTGCTGCCGGTGCTTAAATAAATATAGCACTGCATGCCCAAACTGTTTTCGACCGTGGTCCGTGGTCGGTCGTCTGTCGTCCATCTTCTCCCCCGTGGTCTGTCGTCCATGGTCCATTTCAAAATGAATATTTGCCACGAATAACACGATCACACGAATATTTCGGTAAATAAAATAGCTGCCCCGGCGCTGAAGAAAAAATCTGTTTTCATCATATTATCAGCCGCATCTGTGGGCTGTCTTCCGTGGTCGGTGGTCTGGTCCTCTGTCGTCCATCTCTTCCCCGTCGTCTGTCGTCCGTGGTCTGTCGTCCATCTCTTCCCCGTCGTCTGTCGTCCGTGGTCCATGGTCTTGTGGGCTCTCATCATCCACACTTCCCTCAACATCATTTCCCGCTATCCGTTACAAGTCCGGCGCCCGGCCTGGCACATGGGCTTCACCGGGCTTTCCCCTCCTATCGGGCAGCCATTGAGCAGTAAAACATGCTTCAGCAGGAGTCATTGTCCAAACAGCCCGGTTGCCCGAAAAAATAAACCCGTAAATATGCGCTGAATTCAGAAATGTATTAATTTCAAATCGCCAATTAGTCCTGGCCCCATGTGACTCAGGAGCGGCGAAGCCGTAAATTTTAAGGGCCCCTACAAACACATTATAAAAAATCATAAAAAGCATTGACGATACTAACAATTTAAAATGCATAACATTAGTTCTTTCATTTTCAGGCACTTGGAAGAATGATGTTTGCGTATAATATCGTTAATACTAATTGTTGTAACGCTATTGCTTGGACGCCCCTAAAATCGCCGTCCTTTTTTGCTGCCAGGCGGCTGGGTTTATAAAATGGTGGACACTTTCATAGCCAGATA
>JBATOU010000080.1:0-32215 GCA_049291115.1 Ferruginibacter sp. | reverse complement strand
GAACTTTGAACTTTGAACTTTGAACTTTGAACTTTGAACTTTGAACTTTGAACTTTGAACTTTGAACTTTGAACTTTGAACTTTGAACTTTGAACTTTGAACTTTGAACTTTGAACTTTGAACTACTTTTCCCCTGCCAGCTCCATTACCACTTTCCATTCTTCATTGGTTACGGGTTGTACAGAAAGCCTTCCTAACCTTACCAGCGCCATATTTGTCAAACGCTTATCTGCTTTTACCTGTGCCAATGTAACGGGTTTTTTCAATTTTCTCAGAGGTTTAAAATCCACCACCACCCAGGCAGCATCATCTGTTGTGGGATCCTGGTAAAATTCTTTTGCTACTTTTGCCAGCCCTACTATTTCTGTTCCCTCATTGCTGTGGTAAAAAAGCACTTCTTCGCCTTTTTTCATTGTTTTAAGATGGTTTCGGGCAGCATAATTACGCACACCGTCCCAAAAGGTTTGCTTGTCTTTTACAAACTGGTCCCAGCTGTATTTAAATGGTTCTGATTTTATAAGCCAGTATGCCATAGTGTTAAATTCTAAATAATAAATTCTAAAGGTTAAAGGGTCAGTCCCAGCCGGCTGCCAGCACATCGGCAATATGCATGGTTTTAAGCGGGAGTTTTTTATTCTTTATAACACCGTCGATATGCATCAAACAACTGTTATCGGTTGAAATAATATACTCCGCACCGGTAGCCATTGCATTCATTACTTTCTGATCGGCCATTGCTACCGAAATGGGTTCAAATTTTACCGCAAATGTTCCACCAAAACCGCAACAGGTTTCATTGTCGTTCATTTCAACCATTTCAAGGCCTTTTACATGACTGAGCAGCTTTTGGGGCGCTTCTTTTATTTTGCACTCACGTAAAGCCGCACAGCTGTTATGATACGTGGCCTTTGCATGAAGGCTTGCACCAAAATTTTCGGTCCTGAGTACATCCACCAAAAACTCGGTGAATTCAAAACTGCGGGCAGCCAGGTTCTTTACAGTTTCATATGCCGGAGTATCTTTAAAAAGGCCCGGGTAATAATTACGCACAAAGCCAACACAGCTTGCACTGGGCGCCACCACATAATCTGCACCGGCAAAATCCTTCAAAAATTTTTCTGCCACCGGCCGGCATTCATCCTGGAAACCGGCATTAAAGGCGGGCTGGCCGCAACATGTTTGGTTGGTATTATACTGCACTTCGCAGCCTGCCTTCTCCAGCACTTTTATCATGCTGAAAGCAGTTTGCGGATATAACTGGTCTATAAAACAGGGAATAAAAAGCTGTACCCTCATGCCTGCAAATTAGGTGAAATATTGGTTTAATTAAGGCAAAAAAGTACAGAACATATGAACATGATGTTGAAATAATTGTTTCGTTTTTTCAGGAAAGCTTATTTGCGAAACGACTCCTTAAGCGCAATCATTTTTATAGCCGTGGCAGCGGCTTCTTCGCCTTTATGCCCAAGACGCCCACCGGTGCGTTCATCGGCCTGCAACTGGTCATTTACGGTAAGGATACCAAATATGGTGGGAACCGGCAATAAAATATTCAATTGGGTGATGCCATCGGTTACCGAGTTGCACACATAATCAAAATGAGGCGTATCGCCACGTATTACACAGCCCAGCGCTATAAAGGCCGCGGGCGTTTTTTGCTGCTGATGCTCCCAGTAACTTTTTATGGCAAAAGGGATTTCTACCGCCCCGGGCACTTCCAGTACCTGGTGCGCCACGCCATTTTCTTCCAGTACTTTTTTGGCGCCCTGCTCCAAAACATCCACCACATGGGCATTCCAGGCGGTACGTACAATAACAACAAAGGCATCTGCCGGTAAGCGGATGCCTGTTGTTTCGAATATGTTTGATGTGCTTTGAGACATATGGGAAGCACTTTTCAGTGGCCGAAAATTATTTTATAACACCCAGTTTTGCAAGATGTTTGTCAATTTCGCCATTTTGCGCCGCTGTATTGGTGGGATATTTTTCCTGCACCTGCTGGTAAAGCTCAATAGCTTCCTTGCTCTTACCGAGTGATTCTGCATAAGCAGCAGCCGTAAGCAATGCATCAGCTGCAAAGGTTTCATCTTTTGGATTTACTGTTGCCGCTTTCCTGTAATAACTCAGCGCTTCGTCGGTATTCTTCTTTTCGGCATATGCATGGCCCAGCATAAGGTTGGCCCTGCTTTCTACCTGGCTGGCGCCATTGCCATCAAATTGTTTGAGGTATTTGATGGCTTTGTCGAATTCTTTTATGTGCAGGTAAGCAGCACCGGTCATGTAGGCAGCACGGTTAGCAGCTTCTGTGCCGCCAAAATTGCTCTGAACCTTCAGCAGGCCGGTTACGGGATTACCATCAAGTGCACCCCCGTTGAGGAGGATATTCACAGAATCCTTGTTAAACCCGGTGTTGGCCATTTTACCAAAAAGGTTTTCGGCAGGAAAAATAGTTTCTGCTGCTTTCAGTTCTTTAGGTTCTTTTACAAAAGTTTTATACCCATAATAGCCGGCAATAGCAATAATAATGGCGCTGCCTGCATAAATGATGGGTTTGCTGAACCTATCCCAAAATCCTTTCACTTTTTTAAGGCTTTCATCGGTTTCCACAGGCGGAACTGGAACTGTGGCAATTTTCTTCTCTGACATTTTTGATTTGCGTGTTTATGAAAAATAAGCGCTTTGAGCGGCTGATAATTTAATCGGTTATAAATGGATAATCCTGCTGTACGTACACATCCTTGAGCAGTTCATCGTCGGAAGGCCATGGACTATCTTCAGAAAACTGAACACATTCCTCCACTTCGGCCTTCACCCTTTCATTAATGGTTTCAATATCTGCTGCAGGCACTTTGTAGGTTTCTGTGAGCATCTTTAAACAATGTTCTATAGGATCTTTTTGCTTGTACTCTTCCAGCTCTTCCTTGGTACGGTACTTTTGCGGGTCGCTCATGCTATGACCTTTATAACGGTAAGTTTTGATCTCAAGCAGTGTTGGACCACCTTTTTCCCTGGCCCTGTTAACCGCACGCAAAACACCGTTGTGTACATCTTCGGGGCTCATACCGTCTACCGCATCGGCAGGCATATCGTAGGCATCTGCCAGTTTATAAATATCAAGCACATTGCTTGTACGTGCCACCGACGTGCCCATGGCATAATTGTTATTCTCGCAAATAAATATTACCGGCAGCTTCCAGTTCATGGCCATATTGAAGGTTTCGTGCAGCATTCCCTGCCGGGCAGCTCCATCGCCAAAAAAGCAAAGCACCACGTTTGAAGTACCACGGTATTGCTCGGCAAAAGCAAGCCCGGCACCGGTGCCTATCTGCGCACCCACAATGCCATGCCCCCCGAAAAAATTCTCTTTAAGACCAAAAAAGTGCATGCTGCCCCCTTTTCCCTTACTGCAGCCTGTAGCTTTTCCGTAAAGTTCGGCCATACAAGCCTTGGCGCTGATACCTTTTGCCATTGCAAGGGCATGGTCGCGGTAAGCTGTAATAAATTTATCATCAGGATTGGTGGCCGTCATACAACCCGCAGCCACGGCTTCCTGGCCAATATAAAGATGGCAAAAGCCACGTATTTTCTGCATTCCATAAAGCTGACCGGCCTTTTCCTCGAAGCGGCGGAGAAGCAACATAAGTTCGTACCAGTACAAATAGGTTTCTTTAGAGAATTTTGTAGCCAAACTGCTGAAATTTAGGGTGCAAATATAGGGGAAAAGTTTCAGAGGTTTATAGGCTTTTAGCGGTTTTCGGAAACAGATATGATTCTGTTCATATATCTGGGCATGGCCAAAAATTGGGATATCAGTCTTCCACAGGCTGTTATGCAGCGGCCTTTGTATCTTGCAGTTCTATGCTGCGCCTGCAAAAGATCATAATTACGCATTTTAAGAACTATGCCATTACTCATTTTGACTTTACCGGAAAAGTGGCCGGCATTTGCGGGCTTAACGGGCTGGGCAAGACCAACCTTCTGGATGCCATTTATTACTGCTGCTTTACCAAAAGTTATTTTACAGCTTCCGACAGTCTTTGTACAGGCTTTGGAAAGGATGGGTTCAGGCTTGAAGCCTTTTTTGAAAATGCTGGCAAAACTTCCAAAATAACCTGCATTTACCGTGGCAATAAAAAGGAATTTTACCTCAACGATATTCAATACGAAAAATTATCTTCCCATATTGGCCTGTTGCCGGCCGTAATGGTGGCGCCCGACGATGTGGAGATCATTACCGCCGGAAGCGAAGAAAGACGCAGGTACCTGGATACCATCATTTGCCAGCTGGATGCCACTTACCTGCAGCAACTGATGCTGTACAACAAAATATTACAGCAACGTAACAGCCTGCTGAAAACAATGGCCGAACAGCCCGCCCCCGATCTTTCACTTCTTGACATAATGGATATGCAACTGGCAAAACCCGGTAGTTATATTTATTTGAAAAGAGCGGCATTTTGCAGTGAACTCATCCCCTACATTGAAAATTTTTACCGTGAACTTGCCAATAATGATGAAAGGGTTACCTGTAAATACGAAACAGCACTGCATAGTTCGGGCATGGAGGAACTTTTAATAAGATCGAGGCAAAAAGACAGGGTATTGCAGCGCAGCAGTGCAGGCATTCACCGCGATGAACTTATTTTTGAACTGAATGGCCAAACTTTTAAGGCCATTGCCTCCCAGGGACAACGCAAAAGCCTGTTGTTTTCATTAAAACTGGCCGAATACGAGCTTATTAAAAAGTATAAGGGATTTTCGCCAATTTTACTGCTGGATGATGTGTTTGAAAAGCTTGATGATAACCGTATGAACAACCTGCTGCACCGGGTTTGCAATGAAAACAGCGGGCAGGTTTTTATTACCGATACGCATAAACAAAGGCTGCTGGATGCTTTTAACGAATTGAAGGTTGAGGGGCAGATCATTGAATTATTATAAACAGCCGGTTCCAATCAATATCTTTGCATAATGGGCGAGATCTCTATACAGCAGGCCATGCAGCAGTTTTTAAAGAACAGCCGCTTAAAGCAGGGCATCCAATCGGTGCAGGTGGAAGAACTATGGGAGGAAGTAATGGGAAAAACGATTGCCAAATACACAGAAAAACTGGAGATAAAAGGAAACACTCTTTTCATTACTTCGCAGGTGGCGCCGCTTAAGAACGAACTACTTTACCAAAAAGATAAGATCATGGAACGCATCAATGAGGCAATGGGAGAAAAACTGATCAAAGAAGTGGTGATCAAATAGATCTTATTTACCTTCTATGGCCATATTTTGCGGTGGAAATAAAGGAGCCTCTGCGGCCTGTTTCACCCGCCTGCGGTAGTTTTTAAACATGCTCTGCCATTTGAGGGAGAGTACACCAAGGATACCTTCCTTTACAATACCCTTGTTCATTTTACTGGCGCCGAGTTTACGGTCTATGAACGTGATGGGTACTTCCTCTATTTTGAAGCCGAGTTTCCAGGCGGCAAATTTCATCTCTATCTGGAATGCATAGCCCACAAAACTGATGGCATCGAGGTTAATGGTTTCGAGCACTTTTCGGGTATAACATACAAAACCCGCTGTAGGATCCATAATGGGCATCCAGGTGATCATACGGGTGTACATGGAAGCTCCTTTTGAAAGGGCGATGCGGTTGGCAGGCCAGTTTTCTACAGCACCGCCGCTTACATAACGTGAGCCAACGGCCAGGTCGGCACCATTGGAAGCGCAGGCGTGGTATAAACGCTCCAGGTCGGCCGGGTTATGCGAAAAATCGGCATCCATTTCAAATATATATTCGTAGCCTTTTTCGAGGCACCATTTAAAACCATGTATATAAGCGGTACCCAGGCCCAGTTTCCCCCTTCTTTCTTCAAGGAACAGCCGGCCGGCATAAGTGGGGAAAAGTGATTTTACAATACCGGCCGTGCCATCGGGCGAACCATCGTCTATTACCAGCACATTAAAACCTCCCGGCAATGCCATTACAGCAGCAATGATGGCGCTGATATTCTCTTTTTCATTATAGGTTGGTATGATTACGATCTTATCCAAACGGGTATAAGCAGGTTAGGTATAAAAATACAATTTTATTAAAAATTACCCAACCATAAAATGATGGATCGGTTTTTATTTGTTTTTTAACAAGGTCTTATTGAACAGTTCGGTCACTTTTTTCTTGGTGTGAAGGGCAAAATCGCCTTTCATCATCCAATCGTAATACTGGGGTTCTGCTTTAAACACATCCGACACCGCCTTACCCTTGTATTTACCAAAATTGAATACCTCCACACCTTTATCATCGTACACAAAACGACGGGCATAATCGATCACCCTGTCTTCTCCAATGACACCTAAAATGCTCTCAACGCTGTTTCCAAGCTTATTGTAACGGTTCAACTGGGCTTCCAGCACTTCAATAGTGGCATTAATGTCCACCTCGGCACTGTGGGCGTTTTCAAGTTCTTTGTTGCAAAAGAACTTATAAGCTGCAGAAAGGGTGCGTGGCTCCATGGTATAAAAAATATGCTGCACATCCACCATACGCTGGTGGCTCAGGTCAAGGTCCATATCTGCCCTTAAAAACTCTTCCATGAGCATGGGAATATCAAAACGGTTGCTGTTGTAACCACCCAGGTCGCAGTTTTCGAGGAACTGTTTTATTTCATTGGCCGCCTGCTTAAATGTTGGGGCATCTTTTACCATATCATCGGTAATGCCATGTATTTCGCTCGAAGATGCCGGGATGGGCATTTGTGGATTGATCAGTTTCCGCTTGTTGATCTTGCTGCCATCGGGCATGATCTTTACCATGGCTATTTCTACAATACGGTCGGTTGAAAGGCTTACGCCGGTTGTTTCAAGGTCAATGAAAGCAATTGGTCTGGTGAGTTTCAAATTCATCTGGAATGTTTAAGGTTATTAGCGACTGAAAAGTCTTTGTTAAAACTAACGAACCGCAAATGTAAATCTATTTTCACATTACAAAAATGCCATTTATATATTTATATTTGCAGTATAATTCAATATTAAATGAAAAAGATAATACTCTTTACAGCAATTATCATCAGCCTTGGGGTACTTGTTTCCAGTTGTGGTGCCAGCCGCAAAACCGGTTGCCCCATGAATGAAAAAATCATTCATTAGTACAAATCTGTGTAAATGAACTGGATACCAATTTCTGAGACCGGCGAACTAGACCGCATCCGGGAAAAATCTTTTGCCAAACCACAATTGATTTTCAAACACAGCACCCGTTGCAGCATCAGCTCAATGGCAAAAGCACGCCTGGAAAGATATGAAACCCCGGAACATATCGATTTTTACTACCTGGATTTGCTCAATTTTCGAAATATTTCAAACGAGGTGGCCGAAAGTTTTGGCGTTCATCACGAATCGCCGCAGGTCTTACTCATTAAGAACGGGGAATGTATCTACAACGAAAGCCATAACGGTATACGTATGGAAGAAATACTGGAAACCGCATCCTGAATGCATCCAGCACAAGATCAATGCGCAAAATCTGCCTCGTAATTTCCTTTTATACGCTCAATGGATGGATTAAAATAGCCAAATTTTAAATGGGGAAATTCTTCCCTTATAAGTTCGAGCATCTGCTTCATACCCATACATTCGCCGGTATCCGCAACTCCAATTTTTCCTAAGTACCAATCGGGATCAATATTAAAATTGCGCCATTGTATCATGCAGAGATCTGTATCAGTGATCAGTTTACGCAGCGCTTCATATTCTTCCACGCTGTCTGTCATTCCCGGAAAAACAAAATAGTTAATGCTTGTCCAGCCACCATAGCTGCGCACAATTTTGAGGCTTTCCATCAAATCGGCAAACACATAATTATTGGGGCGGTAATAAGGCGTGTAAATATGTTCACGGGCCGAGTTGGTGCTCACCCGCATACTGTTTAAACCTGCTTCGCATAATGCTTTCACCGCATCGGGTTTGCTGCCGTTTGTATTAATATTGATACTGCCTTTAACCGTATGCTTTCTTATTTCGATAATGGCATCACGTATGGTTTCCCACATCAGCAACGGTTCTCCCTCGCATCCCTGCCCGAAACTAACAATAGGATAAGGAGCTGTTTCAAGATGCGGAACGGTAAACTCCACAATTTCCTCCACGGTGGGTTTAAATACCAAACGGTCCTGCGTGCTTACAATGGTTTCTTCCTGTGGCTGAAAACTGATACAGCCGATGCAGTTGGCATTGCAGGCAGGCGATGCAGGCACCGGGCATTCCCAACGGCCAAGGGCAAAATTTCTGGCTGCCGGGCAGGTATAGGTGAGACAGCAATTTTCCATCAGGTGTTTTACCAAACGGTTCTGCGGATAGGCTTTTAATAAATGATGTGCTCCCTGTTCCACCAGGCCGGCATCGTAGCCGGCGCATTCCTGCCGTATATCTTTTTCGATGCGGATGGCAGGAACATATAATTTATTGTTTAACCAGCCTGCGGCCGTATAGCAAAACAGTGGCAATGTGGGTGCATCGGGCAGGGTTTCGTATGCGGCAATATAAAAGCCGGTATGGGCGGGTGGTATAAAAGCTGCCACAGCCCAGCCTTTTTCGCAGAGGCGCATCTCCCCTGTTGCTGCATCTATGCCAATACCCCGGCGGCCGGGCAGTTCGTACAACTGGCCGCCATCGGGCAGATCAATCCATTCGTCTGCAGGTATGGGTAAAGCATCCCAGCCGCTGCGGCCGGTACTGTAAAGCGATGTATCTTCAAATATATGACCCTCACCATCGGAGTATAGCAGGAATGGAGATTGAGAAAGCATGCAGCAAAATTACAATTTTAACTGCAGCTGTTTGAAATTTTATGAAGTACTGTTAAACTATAACGAAAAGATTCACCAAGATCTATTGGAATGCTTTGCGCAAAATGAATTGAATGCGGTTTCGTTTATTGATGCGGCTTCATTTTCATTGAGCGTAAACTGCAGCAGTTGGTTATTTTTAAGATCGATGGTAAGAACCCCGTTTTTAATAATGGCCTGTTCCACGGTTTCCCATTTTATTGTCTTGGCCGGAAAGGAAGGGTAATCAATGCCATCGCTGTTAAAACGGATGATCTTTTTTTTATCGCTCATAGAACCAAAGAAAGCAAGCGCAGTCAATAAAATTGCAGCGGTATAATTATTCATCAGGAGCCAGAAAACTGCCAGCAAAATAAAGCCCATCCAGGTTTTAAATGATGTAAATGCCTTTTGCTGCTGCAGGTAAAAAAGCATCAGCATAATAACAGAGATAAAACCACCGGCAAATGCTCCTATCCGAAGTTGCCCAGGATCAAGACGGAGGGCCAGCAGCAAAAAAAGCCCGCCATTCATTAAAAGCACCAGGGTATTGATGAAATAATAAATGCCGCTTTTTTCATTGGACAGTGTAATATGGTAACTATCCATTTACGGAGTTGCTGGAGATTAACAGGTTACATAATTTGAACAATACACGGGCGCCTACATTTTCGTCCCATTCATCATGGCTTACCCCTACTTCATTAAGGTCGAACCCAATGATACGGCGGCCGGTTGCCTGCAGGCGTTTGAATAAATAAAATGCCTGTTCTGTTTCAAGCCCGCCCTGTACAGGTGTACCGGTATGAGGGCAAAGTTTTGGATCAAGTCCGTCTATATCAAAGCTGATGTAAACATTTTCGGGAAGCTGGTCAATGATCTCATCCACCAGTTTACGCCAGGTACTTCCTTCGTATAACTGCTCTTTCAGTTGCCGGTCGAAGAAGCAGGTAACCCGGCCATTGCTTGTATCAATATAATTCACTTCCTCATCGCAGTAATCACGCACGCCCACCTGCACCAGTTTTTTTAACTGGGGAATCTGTTTGAGTGCATTGTACATGATCGAAGCATGAGAATAATCAAACCCTTCATAACAATTGCGCAGGTCACAATGTGCATCTATCTGCAGGATGCCAAATTCGCTGTATTTGTCTGCAATGGCCTTAAAAAAGCCCAGTGGTGTGCTGTGATCGCCGCCCAGCAGGCCCACGAGTTTGCCTTTGTCGAGTAGTTCTTTTGCCTGCTGGTACACCCAGTCGTTCAGGAAAACACTCCCTTCATTGATCTCCTTGAGCGTTTTGGTCATGAACTTATTGTCTTCCACGGCATCACCATTGGCAATATAATTGATATAGAGTTCAGCTTCCTTTCGCAGGTAATCGCTCTTGGTGAGTATTTTCTTATTGGGTTCACGCATATAAATCCCCTGCTGCCAGGCATCATTATGATCGGGATCAAACAGGTCTACCTGGTAGCTGGCATTAAAAACATGATCCGGGGCACGGGCCGTACCACCACGGTAACTTACGGTAACCTCCCAGGGTATAGGAAGTATCACCAACCTCGAATCTTCTTCGGTAGTGGGTAAACCAAAAACATTGTTATTTGGGTTTCCAACGGAATTGGGGTCAAAACTTGACAGGTCTGCCATGGCTGAAAATAAATTAAGAGCGCAAAGATATAATGTTACACATACTTTAAACTGATGAAAAACAGGTTTTATTTTAAGGTAAAGAAGGTTAATTGAAGTAAATTTGCATTCTGGTACAAAAAACAGGCAGCCAGCTGCTCATTCAACGCAGATAAAGCCTCAAAAAAAATAACACATGAAAAGATCACATATCATTATTTTGGTGGGCATTGCGGCTTTAATTGGCGGGCTCCTGGCTTATTCGGCCGATTTTTCCACTTATGATACCATTGATTCTGCTAAAAAGAAGCCCGGCAAATACGTACATATCATTGCAAAACTTGATAAAACACAGCCGGTAGAATATGACCCCATCAAAAATCCAAATTACCTGGTTTTTACTGCGGTAGACAGCCTGGGCGGACAAACAAAAGTTGTTTTTCATAACAGCAAACCCACCGATCTTGAAAAAAGTGAAAGAATTGTAATGAAAGGCAAAATGCAGGCCGACGGGCATTTTGAATGCAATGATATTTTGCTGAAATGCCCCAGCAAGTACAAAGACAGTAAAGAACAGCTTCAAAAGAACGTAAACGAACAAACATCAGTAACCAACTGATAATAACCAACGCATGAATTTTATTGGCGAACATTTATTTCCGGGCCAGCTTGGGCATTTTTTTCTGATACTTGCCTTTGCAGCCTCGCTGCTGGCGCTGGTATCGTACAGCGCCGCATCTTTCACTAAAGACCTTGTTCAAAGCGCCAACTGGCTTAAACTTGCACGTGGCGCTTTTCTTTTGCAAACGATCGGCATCATTGCCGTTTTTGCCATTGTATTTTACATCTGCGCCAATCACCTGTACGAGTATATGTATGCCTACAAGCATGCGTCAAAAGAACTGGAATCAAAATACCTGCTTGCCTGTATCTGGGAAGGCCAGGAAGGAAGTTTTATACTCTGGGCCATCTGGCATGCTGTGATCGGCCTCCTGTTTATATTCAGGGGAAAAGAATGGGAAGCACCGGTGATGACCTGCATCAACCTTGCCCAGTTTTTTATGCTGATGATGCTGCTGGGTATCTATGTGGGCGATGTTAAGATCGGCAACAGTCTTTTTGCCCTCACCAGGAACGAGATAAACGCCCCGATTTTCAGCAGGCCCGATTATATGAATTTTGTAAAAGACGGTATGGGCCTGAATGTGCTGCTGCGCAACTACTGGATGGTGATCCATCCACCCGTTTTATTTTTAGGTTTTGCGCTTACCATTGTACCATTTGGATTTGCTTACGGCGGATTAACTACAAAACGCTTTGGCGACTGGATCAAAACAGCACTCCCATGGACACTGGCAGCTACCTGTGTATTGGGTGTTGGCATCATGATGGGAGGAAAATGGGCTTATGAGTCGTTGAGTTTTGGTGGTTACTGGGCATGGGATCCCGTTGAGAATGCTTCCCTGGTTCCCTGGATGATATTGGTGGCTGCCCTGCATACCATGCTGCTGTACAAACATACCGGGCACAGCCTGCGGGCAACTTACCTGTTTACCATTCTCGCCTTTGTTTTTGTACTCTACTCCACCTTCCTTACCAAAACAGGAGTACTCGGCGAAGCATCGGTACATTCTTTTACCGACCCCGGAAAAGCGATCAATATGATGATCACCCTTTTTCTTGCTTCATTTACCGTTGGTGGGCTTGTACTGTTTTTTGCCAATTACAGAAAGATACCACAGATCGTAAAAGAAGAAAATACCAACAGCCGGGAGTTCTGGATGTTCATTGGCGCATTGGTATTCTTCCTTTCTGCTTTGTTTATCATTGCCAAAACATCGGTGCCGCTGGTGAACAAGATCTTTGGAACCGGCTTTGCACCGCCCCAGGAAGTGGAATTCAGTTACAACAAAGTGGCGGTAATGATCGCTATCATCCTCGGTTTACTTACTGCCATCGGACAATACCTGAAATACAAAGACACCACAAGGGCTTACCTGGTAAAAAAAATATGGCCACCTACGGTAATTGCGGCTACACTTACCATTATTATGGCTGTTGCATACCCACTCCAGTTCCATAAGCATGGTGCAGGGTTTTTAGTGGCGCTGTACCTGGCATCTTTTGCTGCATTGTATGCCGTTACAGCCAATGCCATGTACCTTATTACTGTTCAAAAAGCAAAACTGTTCAGCATTGGAGGTTCAGTATCGCATGCCGGTTTTGCACTTATGCTCCTGGGCATGATCATCTCTTCCTCCAACAAGGAAGTGATCAGCAGCAGTATGGTAAACGGCATCACCATGCCTTCGAGCGTTGACCCTATGACCAAACAACAGGACGACCCAAGAGAAAACCTTACCCTTTTACGCAATATGCCCACACGAATGGGCGCTTACGAAGTAACTTATTACGGCGATTCGCTGGGACATGAAAAAGGGAGGAAATTTTATCATATGCAGTTCGTGCGGAAGGATGCTTCCGGAAATGCAAGGGAAGCTTTTGTGCTGCAGCCGGATGTTTACCAGATGAAGGACAATAATATGAGCAGTAACCCCGACACAAAATCTTATCTCACAAAAGATGTATTTACTTATCTCACTTATGCCATTAATAAAAATTTGGTAAACGATACGGCTGCATTCGACACCAGGGTAATGAAAGCGGGCGATACTGCATTTTATGATAAAGGATATGCCATACTCAATAAAGTGGTGAAAAGTCCCCGCAATGAACGCTACCAGTTTTCTGATAACGATCTGGCGCTTATGGCAGATGTAACCATTGTAAGTAAAGACAGTATACGTTATAAAGCCATGCCGGCCATATTGGTAGACAGCTTTGGTATGGTAAACCACCTCGACGATACCATTTATGCCCAAAACCTGTATGTACAATTTACAGGCGTGGCAGATAGCGCAAAAATTAAGCTGGGGCTTAAACTAAGCGACCAGCCTATTGATTTTATAACTGTAAAAGCCTATGTATTCCCCTATATCAACCTGGTTTGGCTTGGGCTCATCATAATGGGCATTGGGGTAACTTTAAGTATGCTCAAAAGGGCCGGCTGGGCCAAAGCGGTTTCGCTGCTGGTACTTGCCCTTGTTTCGCTCGGACTATTTTACATGTTCCTGTTTGCGAATTAACAAAATTGTTTATATTTTTAAGCAGCCTTTTGGGTTACTTTACGTGTCTGAAAGGATAAATGATACGCCCTTAAAAAAGCTTAAAGCGAAGATGTTTAATTTCTCCGGGAAATATTTGATACTATTTCGTTTTACCCTGGTTGTGCTGGGGTTTGTTTGCTTTGCCGGCAGTTCTGCCGCCCAGGACAGCATTATTGCAAGCCATGGCGTTAATGATACCATTCTTACACAAGCCGTCATTTACAACGGAGATACGATTGAAGCCAAAACGCTCAGCAATGTTTTTTTCTACTCAAAACTGAGTGCCGACCAGGCAAAGGCCCGGGCCAATTACAACCGCCTGCGCAATGCCGTTTACGTAACCTACCCGTATGCACGCCGGGCAGGTGTGGTGATGAACGATATCAACGATAAACTGGTGGCAGTAAATGATAAAAAGCAAAGGAAAAAGATCATACAGTCACGCGAAAAAGAATTAAGAAAAGAATTTTCTGAACCGCTTACCAACCTTTCTGTATACCAGGGTAAAGTACTCATGAAACTCATTAACCGCGAAACGGGCAATAATTGTTACGAGATAATTAAAGAATATAAGGGCGGGCTTACCGCACGTTTTTATCAAACCGTAGCTTTTTTCTTCAGCAGCGACCTCAAGCAGCCTTATAACCCCACAGCCGGCGATGATGCCACTATTGAACGAATTGTAAAAGAAGTACAGCGCATGTATGGCTACCCCGAGATCAAGAGTGTGAAGATGATGTAGGCAGAAGTTTGTGGAGTTTGAAGTGCTTAACTGTTATATTGCTATATTGTTAAATTGTTTTATGGCTAAATTGTTATAGCGTTATCCCGTGGGCTGTTTTCAGGAGTATCCCGTCTCTTTCCTTTCAGATATCTTCATTTGCACATTTCCTCATTTGCATATTTGCACATTCCTTCATTTGCACATTATCTAATTAACCTCCGTATTCGCTTTTACAAAATCGCTTACCAGGTAGCTTAATAACTTTCCGGTGGCTTCATTTTTTACGCCGTTATGCAGTTGGCAGGCACCCTCGCAGAGATGAACATAGGCAACCTTGGCATCTGTACCGGTAAAATTGAGATACTGCCGGGCATGCAGTGCAGAAATGCCGGAAGGTGTTCCGGAACTGCTGAGTGTATGCTCAATGCAGTCGAGATCAAGCTCTATTCCTGTTAAACTGTCTTCTGTAAAACCCGTGGCTTGTGCCACAGCCTGTATGAAATTTTTTCTTTCGTGAATGAAAATGTCTTCGTAAGTAATATAATGTGCAAAATGATTCTGGTGCAGGTCATTGAGTGTATTTTGCTGCAGGTAATTCTGGTGCAGTCCTATTACAGCATACCTGCCCAGGTAACCATCTGCTTCTGCATAGCGGAACCCATTACCGCTGTGACGCCCTTCCATGGGCCGGTAATCGGCGTGGGCATCTAAATTGATACAGTTGATCTGTGCCAGGTGAATTGCGCCGGCTTTATGCAGTCCTTTTGCCACTCCCTTTATGATAGGATAGGCATTGTTTTGCCCTCCACCAATAATGATAGGGATCTTTTTATGATAGGCAATGGCTTTAAGAATATTTTCAACTTCCTCATCAATTATATTGACCGCATGCCGGTAAGCATCAATCTTTTCATCGGGGCTGTAAGCATTGTTCTCAATAAGATATTTGATGTCGCCAAAATCGAAATGGCCCAGCAGCAGTATATTTTCTCCCGTTAAAAAATCATTGCTCTGAATATTCAGAAAAGCATTTAAAAAAGGATACCAGGCTGTATCTGCCCCGCCCTGCCCATGGTTGGCATGCACACCAATATCTTCGGGTATGCCCAGCAGCACATATTTGGCCGTTGTTTCGGCCAGTGCTTCGGGCCATTCTGCGCCTTCTGGCAGGCTTTGCAGGCGTTCGCCCAGCTTTGTTTCGTACCTCCGCACTTTTGTAAGTGAGAGAATATCTTTTTTATTGAAGAATTTGAAATGCTGCATGATTTTGCAAAGTAGGGAAATTTTTAGAAATAGTTATTTATTGGGCGGGGTTGGATTTTGAGATATGAGCGATGAGCTTTGAGTGATGAGCTTTGAGCAATGAGCATTGAGCTTTGGGCAATGAGCATTGGGTTTGGTGTTGTGGATTTGGCCTGGCTTGGCCGATATTTTTTCTTATTCCCGGATATATTCAATAAATTGCTTATCTAAAACTAATTAGCATGAAAAAAACAATCATTGGCGCCCTTGTTGGCGGCATTATTCTTTTTGTATGGCAATTCCTCACATGGGGCCCTTTAAATCTTCATGTGGCCCAGAATAGTTATACGCCGAAGCAAGACAGTATACTCGCCTACCTGGGAACCCAGTTCAACGAAGATGGCGCCTATATGCTGCCGACTTTTGCCCCTGGCACTTCAAGCGAGGCCATGGAAGCAGGAATGAAAAGTATGGAAGGCAAGCCATGGGCAACCTTGGTTTATCATAAAAGCATGGATGGTATGAGTAAAATGTACCGGAATATGATACGCGGACTACTGGTGAACATTTTTATTATATGGCTGCTCTGCTGGCTGCTGGCCAAGATCCCTTCGCCATCCTTTGGTACCGTTTTTCTTGGTACTTTAGGCACCGGCATCATCATTTTTTTGCATGCGCCCTACACCATGCATATCTGGTATGGCAGTTTCGACCTCATGGCACATTTTGTGGATGCACTGGTGGCATGGGGAGCTACCGGCTTATGGCTTGGCTGGTGGTTGAGCAGGCGCAAAAAGTAAACGCTTAAAGTACTAAAAACAACAACAGGCGGGTAATACCTGCCTGTTCTTCTTTAGAGAAAAATCAAGTTCAAAAAGCTTTATGAGGGATGAATGTCCAGGTCTTTTATCTGCTGCTTATAAGCTGCCGGCAATACAAGCGATTTTAAAAACCAGTCGAGATTCAGTTTCCTGCTCAGTTTATACAAAAAGAGTATGGGCCTGAGCCAGGAATATCCCTCCAGTTGAAGCAGGTTTTTAGGATAAGCAGGTACCACCAATTTTTGTGCTTCGGTCAATAATTTAAACCGGATATAACCTAGGTGTTTGCGGTATTGCTTGTAAAGATCAATTGTATATTCACTTTTTTTAAGATCGTTTTGTAGATGATCGTGATGCATTATTTTCCATTCGTTGAAACTGGTTGGCAGCCCTGTTAATTTCATGCGCAGCCCTACCCTGCTAAATACATTAAAAAGTTCTTCTTTTTCAGCATCCGTCATTTTTCTTTCCAGCAGTTCATAGGACGCCATGGAATAATGTATCAGCATAAAAAGCACATCCCGGTAAGCCCAGTCGGGGATCGCACTGCCACGGCTGCTTTCAACAGCGGCATGAATGGATGCAATGCGGTCGATCGTTTTTAAAGCCGCTTCTTTTTCGGAAAAAACGATCAGCCTTGCATACATCACGGTAGAGAACAACCTGCCCAAAGGATCGGCCGGCAGCTTACCGGTAAAATAAAGCCAGTCAACAGCCTTATTCAGCGCAAACTCTGCCGAAGCGCCGGCAAAAACAAATAGTACGGTATCGCCATTGCCCCATATTTTTCTTACAATTGAATCTTTTTCTGCAAAATATTCCATAGGCAAAATTATGCTATTGCAGAATCGGATGGCATTGAACAACAAAGAATTCCGGTTTTATTTTTTACTTTTTATGAGCAGCATCAAAACTTCCAATGATAGCCATCAGCGATTAACAACTGCAATAAATCTAATTTCATCTCCTAAAACAGGAATCATGAAAACAAGCACCCATACAGATATACGGGAAATGCTCGAAACCTTTCCTTACAGGCCTTCTGTGTCGATCATCATACCGGCGGAACCGCAGCATAGCACCGAAGCCTCCTTAAAAAATACCCTTAAAATGGCGATAGATAAAACAGAGCGGCTGTTGCAGGAAGCTTACCCGCCCGAAACCTGCAAACCGGTTTTACAAAAGATCAGGCATATAGCCAACGGAATAGCATTTGATACACCAAAAAAAAGTATTGTGATCTATGCTTCACCGGTATTTGAAAAATTGGTTTACCTTGATGTAGTAGTGGAAGAAAAGATCATTGTGGATGAAAGTTTCGAGATCCGTGATCTGCTCTACAGCAAAAAACACCTGCAGAATTATCTTGTATTGGTATTAAGCGAGCAGCAATGCCGGCTCTATCTCAGCAATGCAGATACATTTATGCGGATACTGTTACCGGTGCCCGAAAATGCCGGTGCTTTTGTGAACGATGTACCCGAAAGAGTGGCCAATTTCAGCGACCCCAACGGGCGGCAATCCGTTTTACTGGAGAAATTTTTACGGAATATAAATAAGGGGCTCGAAGAAATTCTTGCCAAATACAAACTACCATTGCTTATTACCGGTACAAAAAAACTGCTGGGCCATTTCAGAAAATTAAGGAGGCCCGGAAACAATAATGTTGAATACATAACAGGTAATTATGAAGAAGTAAGTGCAGAGGAATTACGGGATGTGTTACAGCCGCATATCGAAGACCTGAAAAAAGTAAAACAGGCAGAATTACTACAATACCTTGATGAGGCAGCCGGAAGAAAAAAACTGGCAACAGGCATCCGCAGCGTATGGCAGGAGGCCATGCATGCTAAAGGAAAATTACTGGTGGTGGAAAAAAATTACATGTATGCAGCCGAACATGGCAGCCGGGCCGATGAAATTGAACCCGGTAATTCTCAGCAGCACAACCAACTCTTACAAATTAAAGATGCGGTGGATGATATCATTGAAAAAGTATTGAGATCGGGCGGTGATGTGGAATTTGCCGAATCACCCATGCCTGCAGCCTATGAGCATATTGCGCTGGTGGAGTATTATTGAATGATGGCTGAAGAAAATGCATCAGCGGGGTTTCACTGAGGTGAACTTTAAGATGATAGTTGGTAAACAGAAAACCCCGCTGTGACGCAGATCGGGCGGGGATGTGGAATTTGCCGAATCACCCATGCCTGCGGCCTATGAGCATATTGCGCTGGTGGAGTATTATTGAATGATGCCCAACATTTGAATGATGGCTGAAGAAAATGCATCAGCGGGGTTTCGCAGAAGTCAATTTCAAGATGATAGTTGGTAAACTGAAAACCCCGCTGTGACGCAGATCGGGCGGGGATGTGGAATTTGCCAAATCGCCCATGCCTGCCGCCTATGAGCATATTGCGCTGGTAGAGTATTATTGAATGATGCTAAATAAATATTTGAATGATGGCTGAAGAAATGAATCAGCGGGGTTTCACTGAAGTTAATTTACAGTTGATAGTTGGCAAACTGAATACCCCGCTGTTACGCAAAAAGCAAACGATCCTTGCCATACCTCATATTAGGTATTTTTACAAACCATCTCCCAAATTATTTGGCAGCTATATAAAAAGATTTTAGCTTTAGTACTGTTACCAAAAATCTCGCTCTTCTTCTACCCTGTTAAAAATTCATAAAAGCAAGTGTTCGGGCATACAATAATTAAGTACTGTTATAGCTGCATTGAGTCAGTGGCTTGATTATTTATAAAACTTAACACAATGAAGAAACTTATCCCGGCATTAACAATTGCTGTATTGATTTTCATAATGGCCTTCAGCCCCAAAACAAAAAGGAAATTCACGATTGTTTTGATCCCCGATACACAACATTATACTTACAAGTTTGAAGATAGGTTTGACACCTATAAAAAACAAATGAAATGGATTGCGGATAACCAAGAAAATGAAAATATAAAATTTGTGATTCACCTGGGTGATATCACCCAGCATAATTCCGACGAGGAATGGAAAGTGGCAAAAGAAGCCCAAACAGTTTTATATAAAGCCAAAATGCCGCACAGTATGCTTCCGGGCAACCACGACTATCCTGGTGGCGGAAGTTTTGACAGTAGAAATACAGAAAAGTACAACCTGCATTTCGGTCCGCAGTGGTTCGAAATTGCAGATTACCGATCCTGGTACGGCGGACATAAGGGCACAACAAACGATAATAACTATTGCTTTTTTGAATCTGAAGGATTAAAGTTTATGGTCATCAGCCTTGAATATGCACCGCGTAAAGAAACCCTGTGCTGGGCAAGTGAAGTGATCAGGAAAAACAAAGACAGGCGGGTCATTATAGCCACCCATTGTTACCTGGGCTCAGGTGGTGAGCGCTGCAACTGTGGGATCGGCTATACTGCAATAGGAAATAGCCATGCCGATTTTACCTGGAAAGAATTCATACGGAAACACAGTAATATTTTTATGGTGGTCGCCGGTCATGTAAACGATTCGGAACACCATGTTGCCACGGGCTTAAATGGCAACAGGGTGCATGAAATCCTTACAGATTACCAGGCCGAATTAATGGACAACGAACGTTATGGCAATGGGTGGATGAGAACATTGACATTTGACCCCGACAATAACCGGGTAGAAGTTAAAACTTTTACAGTATTGAATTCTGTGACCGAATTAAATTTGCTTGATAGTGAAACCGGCAACCGTTATTCCAGTGACCCTAATGACCCCGACCATAAATTTTCATTCTCTTACAACATGTCGAATCCATTGGCAAAGAATGTTGAACTGAATAATATCAGTTCATTCAGCGATATGACCGTTAATATCACCGGCAGCGGGCAACAAAAAAGACCTTCTGTTGCGGTAGCAAAAAACGGCGATTATCTGGTGGTTTGGGAAGATGACCAGGATAACAATGGCAAATACCAAATTTATGCAAGAGGATTTTATTCAGGGGGCTGCGAAAAATTTCCTGCAAAAACCGTGAACATTGACCCCGGCGGGCAACAGTTGAAGCCAAAGGCAGGCATTGCCGACGATGGGTCGTTTGTGGTAGTATGGGAAGACGACAAGGATGAGAACGGATATTACGAGATAAGGGGAGCAAGGTTCACAGCTATGGGAGTAAAAAAAAGCCACGACTTTACTGTAAATATTGATGGCAACAGGCAGCAACTAAAACCCGATATAGCGGTTGCACCTAATGGGGATTATGTTGTAGTATGGGAGGACGACAGTAAAGGTGAAGCCGGTATTTACCAGGTATATGCAAGAGGGTACAAATCTGATGGCACCCAAAAATTTTCGCCTATAACCGTAAATAATAATTCAAACGGGCAGCAACTAAAACCTTCGGTGGCAATTTCTTCAAGCGGGTCGTTTGCGGTAACATGGGAAGACGACAGCGACAGGAACGGGAAATACCAGGTACTTTGTGCCAGGTTCAATGCAGCGGGAGTGAAATCAGGCAACGATTTTATCGTTAATACAAATGCCGATGGTCAGCAAAGAAATCCCGATATAGCCATGAATGTCACAGGCAATTTTGTAATTGTGTGGGAAGATGACAGCAATGAAAACGGGCTTTACCAGGTTAAAGCAGCACGGTTCAGCCCTTCGGGCATTAAACAGGGAAGTGATTTTACCGTTAATTCAAACAGCAACGGGCAGCAAATAACGCCTTCTATCGCTATATCAACAGGGGGCGATTTCGTAGTTGTTTGGGAAGACGACAGTGATTCAAATAATTCATTTCAAATACTTGGCCGGGGATTTTATGCAAACGGAACTGAAAAATTTTCTGCAAAAACCATTAATTCACTTGCAGATGGACAGCAGAAGAAGCCCGATATCGGCCTGAACGCCAATGGAGATTTTATTACAGTATGGGAAGATGATGCTGATGGTAACAGTTATTATGAAATTGCAGCAAGAGGGTTTAGGGGAAATGGAAATCAATAAGCAGGAATGATGATTATACAGATTCCTAAAACTTCACATCCCTGATGCTTTCATCCTTTTCAAAAACCTTGTTGGCATAAGGGCATAACGGTAATATTTTCACTTTGGCCTCACGGGCAAATTCAACCGCTTTCATCACTAGCTGTTTGGCCAGCCCCTTGCCTTCAAACTTTGTTTCCACGTCGGTATGGTCAATAATGAATTTATCTTCGCCGGCCCAGGTATAGGTCATTTCGCCGGCCATTTCTCCGTTGAAGAACATAACAAACCTGCCTTTTTTGCCATTATCTTCCTGTTCAATTTTAACAGGATTTGCCTGCTCCTTTATACTCAATGCGCCCGAAGGGCATTTGGCCACCTGGTCTATCAGTTCCTGTGAGGAAGCATTTTCCATTGTAATCCATGGCTTGTCTCTGGGATGATAAACCTGTGGCAATGTTTTTACACAAATGCCCGAATGAATGCATTTACCGGGCTTCCAGAGAATGGTCATTTCGCCGTTTGTATACTCTTTTGTTTCCATAAAATATTTTTAATTTAAAGATACTTTATTATGAAAAACTGCTGCGGTAAATGCAGTCTTAGCTGCGATCGCATTTTTTATTCCAGTCACCCAGGCTCATTTGAAACTTGATTTCATTCTTTCCATAAGTTCCTGCTTCTGTCCAGCCTGCTTTCCTGTAAAAGCTTTCTGCCCTGGTACCAGGTGAAGTGCTGAGCCAAACCGTTACATTCGTTTGTTCAAAATACCAGTCAAGCATGATGTTATGAAGCATCCTGCCAATTCCCTGTTTTTCGAAAGCGGGATTTAAAAAAAGTGCCCAGATATTATTCTCTTTCAGATCGGCAATTGAAAACCCCACAATAGCATTATCTATTTCGCAAACCCAGCCTTTTCCTCTTTCTGTAATATACAGCCTGCAATCATTATCGGTCACCAGGCCGGGATCTGAGAGCGTATTTTCTCTTACCGAATTCCTTACCTTTTGTATTTGCGGGATATCCTCAATTTTGGCCTCCCTTATTTTAATTTTACTCATTTTCTTTTTGCTGCCCACAGGTATGCAGTACAAGTGAGTCCCGATAGCCATCGGGACAACGATGATGCCATAAAAAACAAATGCCGGGTACCACTCATCATTTAAAATTTATCACTCATAACTGCTATAATCCTATCTTCTCATCCACCAGTTTCAATATCTCTGCTTCCAGCGCAATCGTTTTATTTTGAATTTCGGTACCACGGCCGATGATATCGTTTACATAAGCTTTATCGTTGTACCCGGCAGCGTTGATGCGCACATTCATAAATGCACCCATTACCGCAGTTCGGGCACATAGAGCTCCCACGCCTGCATCGCTGACAGAATTGGGGTTGCCGGTTTCGGCCATGGCCTTTATTACAGCCATACTTTCAGAAGCAGCCTGCATCACTTTAAACGGTACTTCAATGGCGTATTTGGTGGCCTCCTGTATAGCCAGTGTGCGGACAGCTTTTTCTTCATCGGTACCTTTCGGCAATGCAAATGCCTCCATTATTTTGTTGAATGCAGCTGTATCGGCATCCACGAGTTTCAATAATTCATCTTTGTATTGCTGGCCTTTGTCGGCATAATCGCTGAATTCTTTCCAGCGTTCATCCCAGCCTTTTTTATGGCTGCTTAAATTGGCCACCATGGTTCCTAATGAAATGCCCAATACACCCACATAAGCGGAAATGGAACCACCACCGGGTGCCGGACTTTCACTCGCCGTTTCATTGGCAAAATCGTTGAGCTTCATGTTTACGAGTTTACTGGATGCCGCATTGGCAAGCAGGTACTCAATGATCCGTTCTTCGGGCTTAAAGGGCGTGAGTTCATCGAGCCCCATCGACTTAATTGCAATGCGTATGAGTTCGGCCTCGCTTACACCGGTACTGCGCTGTTGTTTTTCCAGGAAATATTTTCCGGCATCGGTCATCGCCTTCAGCGGAATAAGGCCAACAAGTTCTGAGCCGGTAACCCGTATGCCCCGGGCATTGGCCTTATTGCACACTTCATCAAAAGCAATATGCACCGGCGTTATGTTGATATTGGTAAGGTTCATGCTTATTTGCGCAATACCATATTCTTCTATAAACCAACCAATGGCTTTTACCGACTTTAAAGTTCCCGGAACTGTTTTCGTTTCTCCATTTTCCATTTTCAATTTGCGCCCTGCTTCCCTTACATCAAAGGCAATGGCATTGGCACGGCGGGTGCTGGTTGTATTTAGATTGATATTGTAAGCCACTAAAAAATCACGGGCCCCAATAACTGTTCCGCCGCGTTTGGCATCAAATTCTGCCGGGCCAAAATCGGGCTTCCACAGCGGTTCTTTTATTTTTTTAAAAAAACCTTCATATTCGCCGGCACGGATAACAGAAAGGTTTTTGCGTGCATCGTTGGGCTGTGCTGCCTCGTATAGATAAGCAGGTATATTAAGTTCTTCTCCCACCCTTTTTGCGAGCTGCTGCGCAAAAGCAGCGGTTTCTTCCATGCTGATATTGGCAATAGGAATAAGCGGGCAAACATCGGTGGCGCCCATGCGGGGATGTTCGCCTTTGTGTTTACTCATATCGATGAGTTCTCCTGCTTTTTTAATGGCCTGGAAAGCGGCTTCCATAACGGGTGCCGGCTCGCCCACAAAAGTAACCACAGTTCGGTTGGTGCCTTTTCCGGGATCCACATTGAGTAATCTCACCCCCTCCACTTTTTCTATTTCGACTGTAATTTGATGAATAATGTGAAGGTCGTTGCCTTCAGAAAAATTCGGCACGCATTCGATGAGCTGCATAAGAAGTTTTTTGGGTTAAAAATAAGCAAAATGAGGGAAGAAACCACTGAGATGATTATCTGGGTAGTGTATCAATTTGAAATCATTGAACTACATAGAAACATAGGTACATAGATTTTACATAGAAATTCAAATACGTTTCCTTCTTTGTAATATCCAATGTGCTTCAAATAGTAATGGCAATGGAAATTTAAAACTGATTCACTATAATCCCCTGCGTATTTCCTTCACGCTTTTCGCTGCGGTGAAATAAAATTACACCCACTCTCCCTTTATCATCACCTTATCTATATGGTTGTTTCCAAAACTGTAAAACAAATAAGGCAGCGAAGGAATGGGCTTGGTGAAAATGAGATTGGCCGTTTTTCCTACGGTAATGGAACCGAGTTCTTTTTCCAGTTCCATGGCATAGGCGCCGTTGAGCGTAGAGGCATTGATCACTTCCTGCGGCAGCATTTTCATTTGTATGCAACTAAGTGAATTTACAAAATTCATATTGCCGCTGGGCGATGATCCGGGGTTATAATCGCTGGCAAGGGTCACCGCTGCACCTGCATCAATCAGTTTGCGGGCGGGCTGGTATTGCATGCGCAGGAAAAATGCAGCGGTAGGTAATAATGTACTGCAGCCTTTATAGGTTCCCAATAATTTTATTTCAGCATCTGTCAATGTTTCGAGGTGATCGAGCGAAAGCGCATTGAGTTCAATTCCGGCTTCAATACCGCCGATACTGTTGAGCTGGTTTACGTGGAGTTTGGGTTTTAGCCCATGAGCGGCACCGGCCCTGCAGATGCGGAGGGTCTCTTCGGCCGAAAAAAATCCTGTTTCACAAAAAACATCTATATAGTCGGCCAGGTGTTCTGCAGCAATAACTGGCAGCATTTCGTTGATGATAGAATCAATATATCCTTCATGATTTTCTTTAAACACAAGCGGGTAAGTATGTGCCCCCAGGAAACTTGACTTTATTTTCAAATTGCTTTGTTGTTTCAGGCGTTTGATCACCCGCAGCATTTTCAGTTCGGCATCCACGCTGAGCCCATAACCGCTTTTTATTTCTATGGCACCGGTACCCAGGGCTGCTACTTCGTTTAATCTTTTCCAAGCACTGTTGAATAGTTCGTCTTCACTGGTTTCATTTAATTTTTTGGCAGAATTTAATATGCCTCCTCCTTTGGCTGCAATTTCTGCATAGCTCAGGCCTTTTATTTTATCAATAAACTCGGTTTCGCGGCTGCCGGCAAAAACAAGATGGGTATGGCTGTCGCACCAGCAGGGCAATACCATTTGTCCAAATACATCAATAACATTTTTTGGCAATTGAGGAACTTTCAGTTCCAGTTCGTGCATGGGGCCATACTCAACAATGATACCATCTTCCAGCAGCAAAAAAGCATTCTCTATACAAGGCAGGTTTGCCAATGCTGCGCCACGCAACAGCTCCTGCTCTTCCCTCACTCCAACCAAATTACTGATATTGATAAATAGCTGACTCATTTATTGCTGCATTGGTATATTTTCACATTGGCAATATTTGCATATTTGCACATTTTACAATTCTTCCCAAACCCCCTTACTAAATGCCTCCAGCCCCGGATCCCTTGCACCCATAAGCAATAAAACTGTTCCTTCGTTCAGATGCGGTCTTACCATTTCTAAAAATTGATCCCTGTTTTCCACAAAAAATGCATTTTTTCCAAGTGCTGCTATATCCTGTACCAGGTCATTTGCACTGATGTCTTTTACTGCTGTTCCCCCGGCATAAAAGATCTCGCTCATCCATATCTCGTCCTGCGGGCGTAATACTTCAGAAATTTCTTTTACAAAATCATTTCTCAAAAAACGTGTGGGGCCATAACCATGCGGCTGAAACCAGGCAACTACCTTTGGAGATATATGCTGGCAAGCGGCAATGGAAGCGGCACATTTTGCCGGGTTATGCGCATAATCATCTATAAGCCAGGTACCGTTTTTTTGTCCCAATACCTGGTGGCGCCGGTAAATACCTTCGTACGATTGCAATGCACCGGCACAGGCCTGCAATGAAACCCCCAATTGTGCGGCAACCGCAGTTGCAGCCAGGGCGTTTTCCATGCTGTGTTTACCGATGGCATTTAAAGAAAATTTTGTTCCCAGAACCTGGAAACTGATATTGAACCCGTTTTGCTCAAAACCAGTTGCCACAAAACCTGCAGGCATATCAACAGAAAAATCGTTCTGCACATTGGCCGACAATTGCCTTGCCAGTGCATTAGATTGGTTCACTACAAATAAACGGCTGGTATTGTTTTTAAAAATGGTAAAAATGCTGATGAGTTCGTCTATTTCCTGGTGATCCTTATCTACATTCAGCAGCAGCCCCACTTCGGGGTGATATTGCACAATGGAACCATCGCTTTCATCGGCTTCTATTACCAGCCATTCTCCCTCTCCCACTTTTGCATTGCCTATTTTACCTTCTTTAATAATACTGGTGAGACCGGCCCCGCTGATGATACTTGGCTTTAAACCTGCATGCGCTAAAATATGAAAGAGCATGGCACTGGTAGTGCTTTTACCCGATGTACCCCCAACTGCAATGGTTCGTTTGCTTTCTGCGATCAGGGCAAGCAGTTCGCTGCGCTTTAAAATAGGGATATTGAGCTGCTTTGCCTTTTGTACTTCGGCCACTGTATCTTCAATAGCTGTGGAAACCACTACCAGGTCTGTTTCACCGGTTATCCCTTCTCCATTCTGTAAAAAACAACGTATTCCTTCGGCTTCCAGTTTTTGACGGGTTTCATTCTCCTGGCCGGGAACAAAATAGCGGTCGCTCCCGCTAACATCTTTTCCAATGCCGGCAAGGTATTGGGCAATGGCACTCATGCCCACGCCGGCCACTCCTATGAAAAATATATGTTTGTAATTATTGATGGATGAAGACATAAATACCTGTTGATTTTGCAATTTAATGATTTAAAGGCAGAGAAATATGTTGTTGTACCCGTGTAAATTTTTTGACAGTCCGTTCCTGGTTTTTCTGCAATAGTGCCGTTTCGCAAGTTGTGAGCAGTTTAGTTTAAAATTCCTTCAATTGCCGCAGGTAATCATACTGCAGGTCCTCGTGCATGCCTTCCACTGCTTTTTTGATCTTCTTTAACTGGGAGGCATAGAGATTTTGCAGGGCCGTACTTTTCGACAGATCGATGGGAAGTTTTTTGATCTGGCGGCAAACATAAATAAGTACATCGGCTTCTGTGGATACCTCATTACTGTAGCGGATATAACGGGCGGCAGTACGAACAATTTTGCGGAGGTTCTTTTTGGCAATGTAGAGACTTTTGGTATTTACTTCAGCAAATAAAATATCCAGGGCTGCAAGGATGCTGCGCACATATCCCGGTTCATCATGTGCTTCAAACAACTGGTAAGTGAGAAGTTCTTTATTTTCTTTTTTAAATTTTGACAGCTTCAGGCAGAGTTCTACCAGTTCCTTTTGCGGAATCAGGAGCAGTTCATCCTTTATTTCTTTAACGGTGGCAGCCTTCATGGCAGCAAGTAAAATAATAGATGGCAATGCACCAAAATAATTGAGGAAGTATTAAATAAAAAAAACCTTCTCTCGAAGGCTTTTCGTAGTAACTTGGACTACTGTTGCTGGTTTAGTGTTTTTCAGGGGTTAAGAAACGGCCTTCAAAAGGTATCGGGTATATAAACTGCAAATACTCCCTTTTAAGTATGTAAAATTTGTAGTTTTATTACGAAACAGTAAATAAAGTTCAAACACTGGTAATTTTGCTACGTAAATCTACTTTTCGCTAACAGTATGTGGAATACTTGTTAACAGGCGAAAAAAAATCAACAACTACCTTGCAGCCCAAACCAGTTAAATATTATGAAAAAACTATCATTAACCCTATCTTTTTTTCTCCTAGTTTATATTGCCAAAGCCCAGTTTTATAAATCAGTTTTACCCAGCCCGGCATTTTCCGATTCACTCAACCGCATCGTAAAAGATTACTGCTTTAACTATCATCAAATACAGGGTGAGCCCCTGGAAATGCAGGATCAATTGGAAGTATACCGCTCCCTGGCCTCTGTTCCAGGTGCCAAAGAAACATTTATTTACCGTTTTCATTCTGTAGAAGACAGCACTGCAAGCTGGCAGGCCATTATGTACAAAGGTGAGAGTTACAAAGAAGCCGTTAAGATCTACAAAAATATGTTCAGGCTCATTAATAAGAGTAAACTTCATTTTGGCGACGACAAAAACGGCAGTTTTTCTGGCAGCATGCAGGAGCCAACAGAGGACCTGCGTTTCACCTCCTCGTTGTTAAGGGCAAACAGCAGCAACATCATGTATAAGGATTTTATTGCAAATGTTGACCTCCTCAATACAATGGAGGGTTGGGAAGTAAAAATAAGCCTTAACAGAAAAAGGGAAGACACAGAAAAATACTAGAAGGCATCTCAAAAGTAATTGGATGAAGCATTTCACGCAGAGGCGCTAATAATTTAAGCCGCAAAGAAGCGCTTGCCCCTTGGTGCCTCTGCGTGAAAACTGCAATTTTGTTATACATTCTAATCAAGTTTAATGCTGCATTTGAAAAGATCGGCAGCCAAACCATTGATATGAACAAACTGGTCGGTCACCGATTTGGTTTCCACCAGTTCCTGTTTAGTTATGGTTTCGAGCCTGCCTTGCGCCAGTTCTTCTTTCCGGCGTTTTAAAAGTGCCGCTAATTTTTCGTCTATATTCATCAATACATTTTCTGCAAAAGCAGGGGCCTCTTGTTTTTGCCCGGCTAGCTGGTTAAGCGTATATTCAAAATATTTCTCCGTTTGTTCTTTTACGGGTACGAGGTCGGCCGACCGGAAATGTTTTTTATTTGTTTGGACATAATAAGATAAAGTGGCCAGGTGCGAAGTAAGCAGGTTGCCCAGTACCACAAAACGGTGTGTTTCCTTCATTCCTTTTTGATATCGGCGGGGTTCCGAAAGCATGCGGTTGAACGACCCGGTTACATTTGCCAGTGAAGTAAGTGTATTTCTGCGTCCAGGTTTTATATTGCCGGAAAGCATTTCTTTTTCGCCCGTAAAATAAGCCGCCGTGGCAGAATAATATTTTCCGGCAGCGGAGGTAAATTCCATCATCAGTTCTTTTACCGACTCATGCTCCCATCTTGGCAAAAGAAAAAGGCTGGCCAAAAATGCAATGCCGGATCCAAGAGCAGTATCCAGCAGCCGGTCGAGCAGCACGTTCACAATATTGGCGGGGTATAAAAAAGCAAAAAAGATAATGAGGTAAGGGGTAAGGGCCATTACGCTAACCAGGTAGTGGGTTCTTAAAAAAGTGTAACTGATGAGCATAAGGAGGATCATGATGGCCAGTAAAGCCGCATCGCTTCGTATATAATATACTATAAGCATACCTGCGGCAATGCCTGCCAGGGTGCCCAGCAGCCTGTCGCGGTTACGTTGTTTGCTTAAGCTGTAAGAAGGTTTCAGTATCACCACAATGGTAAGTAATATCCAGTAGCTATGCCCCAGTTCTGTAAAGAGAGAAACTATAAAGCCTGCAAGTAATGCAAGGGCCACCCGCAGCGAATGGCGAAAAATATTTGAACCGGGGTTCATGTTATCAAAAAAAAGTGCTGCCCGCATATCCTGCGGCTCGGTAAAATTCAAATGTGCCGCAGAAGCCGCATCTATTTTTTTAATTTTCCGTTCCAGGTTTGTGTAATAATGAAGATCCGTTGTTTTTTGCGTGATATGCTGAAGATTACTGATGATGCGGCCCAGTGGCACAAAATTCTGAACATTCCCAGGTTTCATATAAGAGGTTCTCAACACTTCAAAATCTTCGGTGAGCTTATTCATATTTTCATTTAAAGAAATGCCGGGTTCAGATTGTGACCCGCTTTTTACCGCAAGACCTGCGTTGGTCAGTTCATCGGCAACAAAGTTAATATGGCCTGCTATTTTCTGTAATATGCCGGTTTCTCCAAAATGTGTTTGCAGCAAATTATAATCCTGGTATGATGTCATAATGCTCTCAAATAGCTCAGACACATCGATATAAATTTTCATGAGGCTGCGGCTCATGTTGGAACTTTCGCTGCTAAACTGCCTTGTTTTGTAAATGAGTTCACTCACCAGTACCTGTTCTTCCTGTATCTTCTGTTGCATTTCCGGCAGGGTCTTGTATACATCGTTGGCATTGGCACCTGGTTCATAAAAAGCTCCCCTGCCCCGGAAATAAGAAGCTATATCGGTAATAAGATCGCCCAGGGTTTGCTGCAGTACCCGGTAAGGCCGGAGCCTGTAAAGTGTAAGGCTGAAAAGGATGTACCAGGCAGCCCCTCCAAGCAATATTAATGTATGTGATAAAATTTCGGATCCTGTTCTTTTTGTTTCGAGCGAAAGCACCATAATGACCAGGGCCGCAATACCAACAGAAGAAATACGGTTGCCATAAACCGAAAGCATGGAAAAGATAAACCCAAACAAAAAGATAACGATCCCCAGCAACAGTTGGTTGAGCTGGGCAAAAGAGGTGACCAACGATACTACAGCTAATATGAAAAGATTGGCAAGCATGCCGTTCCTCCTGTGATGAACCGGCCCGGGCGTATCTGCAATACTGGAACATAATGCACCCAACGAAAGCACAATGCCTGTTTGAAGCTGGTTATAGTATGCAAACAGCAACGCCGGAATTAAAATTCCCAAGGTCATTCTGATGCCCTCATTCAGAAAACGTCCGTTTACAAAACTTTTATATGATCTTATCAATTCCAAAATAAACGTTAAAGAAAATAATATGCCCCTTTTTTTATTATGCTAAATTATTGTTTTTCATTTAGATGCTACTTTAAATAAGGCTTTGCAAAAGGCTTAACCGAGCTTGGCATGATTTTCTGAATATGGTACATGTAGCTTGTTCATTTCAATACAAACAAAATATTCAATAATTAAATTTTACTTTTATGAAACAGATTTTTTACATTTTTGCCCTTGTTGCATTACTGGCTGCATGTAAATCAAGACCCTCTTCCGAAGCGGAATCGAATAAAGACCTCATCTTGCTGACAGATCCTTCCATGAATGGCAGTTATCTTGCAGATACAGGAGTAGTGGCTACCGCAGCCATGAGAAACAGTACTGTTACCCCCAACGTGAATGGCAATAGCAATATGAAAAACAGCAGCAGATCGGGGGGCGGTAATGGGAGGGTTTATTCTTCCACCGGTTCGTCCAATGGCACGGCTTCTTCAACGGGCAGCAGCACAACACGCAAAAAAGGTATCAGCAAAGCTGCTAAAGGAGCCATTATTGGCGGTGTAGGCGGGGCCACGGTGGGTGCTGTTATTGGTA
Organism: Ferruginibacter sp.; assembly: GCA_049291115.1. GTDB lineage: Bacteria > Bacteroidota > Bacteroidia > Chitinophagales > Chitinophagaceae > Ferruginibacter. Next base: position 654 of record JBATOU010000080.1, on the reverse strand, counting down.
AAAATGGTAAAGCTGCTGTTATAGGAGGCGTTATAGGGGCTGCAGGAGGATATATCATTGGCCGCAAACAGGATAAAAAAGACGGAAGGGTACAATAAAATATCCCGCTTAACACAATTAAATAAAAACACCCATGTAATTTGCATGGGTGTTTTATTTTTAACAATCAAAATCAGCCGATCATGTCATGTAAATTTTCCATCCCTTTTTCTGCCAGCCCCGAAGCAGTTCTGGGCAAAGCCAAAACAACTGTGGAAGAACAGGGAGGTGTTTTTAAAGGCGATACCACGGCAGGTGAATTCAGCCTTTCTGTTTTTGGTAATAATATAGCCGGATCATATATTGTAAACGCAGGGCTGCTTGATATTGTGATCAGCGATAAACCATTTTTTGTTCCCTGCAATACCATTGAAGGCTACCTGAAAAGCAAGATCAGTTAAACCAATTTCATTATCCCATTTATTTTCGGAAGATTGTTTACAAAAAAGAGGCTGTCTCATCTTTTGACAGCCTCTTAGGTTTTTGGTTTTATCAGTTTACTGTTTAACCAGCATTGCAGTTTTTCTGTTGCCGGCCTGTATCACTTCCACCATGTACATACCCGCTTTCAGATCCTTGCCAAACCTCATCATCTGGTCGGGTGTACCCCTGAAC
>JBATOU010000079.1:0-7174 GCA_049291115.1 Ferruginibacter sp. | reverse complement strand
GCCTTGGGGCGCCCCTGGCATTGGGGGGTCGGATCACACCATACCGCGCGGCAACGAGTGAATTAGGCCCCCATGTGGGACGTGGAGTCCCCGCACGAGAAGACCCCCTTTCGGGTCATTCGAAGGGGGCTTTTCGGGACTGGACGGCTCCGGCCTGCGCTCGGGAAGCCGGGGGAGTGGCGGTACCTCGGAGCAGGGGAGGGCCTCCTTGGTCAGCCCCTTGGTGGAGGTGTTCCGAGTGTCGGAATTTCGGTTGATTCGCGGGTATCATTTTTGGTTGTTTCGCGGTGACAATCGCCCCCGGGACCCTCAGAGGACTTTCGATTCACTCGCTCCAAATCGGAGCCAAAGTTGGTCCGGCCGGAGCTCCCAATAGGGGTACCGACGCCGTCCCTCTCGGCCCGAATTCCAGTTCACTCGATGGAGGGGGGGCGAAACAACCGATATTCCGGGGGGTTGGGCCGGTTTGGGCAAGCTCGGACGCCACCGATCTCAGTAACGGCGCCAAATCAATCGAAATTCGACCTTCACACGAAAAGTGCCACAGACCGGGGGCTAATCGAGGCTTGCCCCCCTCGTGGGAGGGGGGAAACGAGGGGAGAAGTTCGAGCACCATTCCACGCGATCTCGGCTTCGCTCCGCGTGACGCGTTTCGGTCGAGTGAACCGAAATTCCGATCACCGGTCGGGGCGGATTTCTCCCTCCCCGAGCCCTGCTGTTACAGATCGCCGTACCGGATTTCGAGCCGCATTCTCGCCGGCCCCAGGCGGGCGAGTTCGATGCCATCGTCGTCCATGAGATAGTCGGCATCGCCGATCGCCTCCCGGACGGCATCGATGGCCAGCACCTCGCGCCGCAGTTCGGCGGGGAACTGACTCGCATCCCACAGCGGAATCACGGCGCGCGGGGCCGCTGTCTGGACGAGCCAGGACCGATCCGGGAGACGGACAGCACAGACCCGGGCCGCTTCCAGATTGGCGAGGAGTTCGGCCTCGACCAGCGCCATTTCTCGAGCGAGGATGGCACGCTCGTCGGCGTTCGCGGCAGCGAGGGTGTCGAGGTGTTTTGCTCGTGCCTCGAGGCGTTGAAAACGCTCGGCGAGGGGGCCATTCCCCGTGCGGGCCTGCGCTCCGATTGGGGCGGGGAGAGGGGCGGGTGGAGTCGTCGTTTCGGTGGCCATCGGGGGTCCCCCGGTTGGAGTTGTCCCAGAATACCGACCGGTCGACCGGAGCTCGGGACCCCTGCACGGGGAAGGCGTTCGGTCACCCGCCACCCCACCCGTCCGTCACCCCCCGGCGGTACCTTTCTACGCAGACCCCAACAGACCGCACCCCGCCCCTGATGGACGGAGAGCCCGCCGCATGGCCAGTCGGACCCCCAAGGCACCACCAAGCACCGCCAACCCCAATCTCTCCGCCTTCATCTGGTCCGTCGCCGACCTCCTCCGGGGCGACTACAAGCAGTCGGAATACGGCAAGGTCATCCTCCCGTTCACCGTCCTCCGGCGGCTGGATTGCGTCCTGGAGCCGACCAAGCCGATGGTCCTCAAGGAGCACGCCGCCCGGGCCAAGGCAGGGGTGAACCCCGAGCCGTTTCTGCTCCGTGAGTCGAAGACGCACTTCTACAACACCTCGAAGCTCGACCTCAAGACGCTGATGGGCGACCAGCACAACATCGGCGAGAATCTCCGCTCCTATATCCAGTCGTTCTCGGCCCCGGTCCGCGACATCTTCGAGTCGTTCGACTTCCACACCCAGATCGACCGGCTCGCCAAGGCGGGGCTGCTGTACCTCGTGACCGAAAAGTTCGCCAACATCGACCTCCACCCCGATGTCGTCTCCAACGACCAGATGGGGACGGTCTTCGAGGAGCTGATCCGGAAATTCGCCGAGCTCTCCAACGAGACCGCTGGTGAGCACTTCACCCCGCGCGAGGTGATCCGGCTGATGGTGAACCTCCTCTTCGTCGAGGACGACGACGTCCTCGCCAAGCCGGGCGTGGTCCGCACCATCTACGATCCGACCGCCGGGACGGGCGGGATGCTGAGCGTCGCCGAGGAGTTCCTCCGGGAGCACAACCCCGACGCCCGCCTCCGGATGTACGGCCAGGAGCTGAACCCCGAGTCCTACGCGATCTGCAAGGCCGACATGCTGATCAAGGGCCAGGATATCTCCCACGTGATCTTCGGCAACACTCTCTCGGCCGACGGCCTCCCGGGGGAGCGCTTCGACTACATGCTCTCCAACCCGCCGTTCGGGGTGGAGTGGAAGAAGATCGAGAAGGAGATCCGCCGGGAAGCCGAGCAGATGGGGTACAACGGCCGCTTCGGGCCCGGGCTGCCGCGGGTGAGCGACGGCTCGCTGCTCTTCCTGCTGCACCTGATCTCGAAGATGCGCCCCGCAAAGGACGGTGGCAGCCGCTTCGGCATCGTCCTCAATGGTTCGCCGCTCTTCACTGGTGGTGCGGGGAGCGGCGAGTCCGAGATCCGCCGCTACGTCCTCGAGAACGACCTAGTCGAGGCGATCATCGCCCTCCCGACTGACATGTTCTACAACACCGGGATCAGTACCTATATCTGGATCGTGGGCAACCGGAAGCCGGCCGCTCGGAAGGGCAAGCTGCAGTTGATCGATGCCTCCGCCTTCTGGCAGAAGATGCGGAAGTCGCTCGGCAGCAAGCGGAAGGAGCTCTCGGCGGAGCACATCCAAGAGATCACCCGGCTCTTCGGGAACTTCGAGGAGGCCAGCAAGGACGGCGTGCCTATCTCGAAGATCTTTCCGAACGAGGCGTTCGGCTACCGGACCATCACGGTGGAGCGGCCGGAGCTCGATGCCGACGGCAAGGTGGTGCTCGCCATCAAGGGGAAGGGAAAGGGAAAGCCGGTCCCCGATTCCTCGAAGCGCGACACCGAAAACATCCCGCTGAGCGAAGACGTCGAGGTGTACTTCAAGCGCGAGGTGCTGCCCCACGCAGCCGACGCGTGGATCGACCAGGAGAAGACCAAGGTGGGGTACGAGATCCCCTTCAACCGGCACTTCTACGTCTTCAAGCCGCCTCGGCCGCTGGCGGAGATCGACGCGGAGTTGAAGGGCGTGACCGACCGGATCCTGCAGATGATCGCGGGGCTAACCCGGTGAGCTTTCCCAGGTACCCGAGGTACAGAGACTCCGGCGTGGAGTGGCTGGGGGAGGTGCCGGAGCATTGGCACTTGCGGCGCCTTGGCTACTACTTCGCGGAACGACGCGAGAAGGTGAGTGATCAGGACTTTCCCGCGCTCTCGGTTACGAAACACGGGATCGTTCCCCAACTCGAAACCGCTGCGAAGACGGACGACGGTGGAAATCGGAAGCTGGTTCGACGGGGAGATTTCGTCATCAACAGCCGGTCCGACAGAAAGGGTTCTGCTGGCGTGTCCGACCGAGATGGCTCCGTTTCACTGATTTCGAGCGTCCTGGTGCCCCAGGAACAGGTCTTCGGGCCCTTCGTGCATCACTTGCTTCGGTCAGTGCCCTTTCAGGAGGAATACTACCGAAACGGCAAGGGGATTGTGGCCGATTTGTGGAGTACAAACTTCTCGGACATGAAGGAGATCGTGCTCGCGGTGCCGCCCATCGAAGAGCAAGCGTCACTTGCCTCATTCCTCGGCCGCGAGACGGCCAAGATCGACGAGCTGGTGGCCGAGCAGCAGCGGTTGATCGACCTGTTGAAGGAAAAGCGGCGGGCGGTCATCTCGCACGCGGTCACCAAGGGACTGAACCCGGATGCCCCGATGAAGTCGTCCGGGGTGGAGTGGCTGGCGGAGGTGCCGGCGCGTTGGGAGATCAAGCGACTCAAGTATATAGCCGAACGAATCGTTGACTGTCCCCATGAGACGCCAGAATACTCCTCTGAAGGCTCGTACGGCGTCATTCGCACCGCCGATCTCAGTCATGGTGTCCTTAGAGGGTCCTTGATGCTCCGCGTTGACGAAAGCGAATACGCCAAACGCATTCGACGGGCGCCGCTCAGGACGGGGGACGTCGTGTATGCCAGAGAGGGTGAAAGGTGGGGGCACGCGGCGCTGGTTGATAGGGACGACCACTATTGCCTCGGCCAGCGAATGATTCAGATCATCCCTGCAGAATCGAAGACAGCGGACTTCTTGATGTGGTCACTGAACTCTGATTCAACATACCGGCAGGGTGAAGTCGACACGGTCGGCGCAACGTCACCACATATTAACGTGGAACGCATCCGCAATTTCTACCTAGCATGGCCACCACTCGAGGAGCGTGCTGTGATCGGTGAGCGTCTGCTCGAAGCTACACACGACTTCGATCGTCTCATTGCCGAGGCGGAGACCGCGAAGCATGTGTTGCTGGAACGCCGCTCCGCCCTGATCTCCGCTGCAGTCACCGGTCAGATCGACCTTCACTCGCTCTCTCAGGACAACGCTGCATGACACTCTATCGGGTATCGACTGACCGGCTCGACCCAGTCCAGCGTACGACGTTTGCAGCGGAGAGTCTCCTCGAGCGGAAGGATCTCCAACGCCTTCTCCGGCACGATATCACCCCGATCGGTGATGATCTTATGGTAATCGCCGAAGAGTACGGCGATTGGGAGGAGAGCAACCGAAGGATTGATCTACTCTGCCTGAGCAAGAGTGCTGGACTGGTGATCGTAGAGATCAAGCGGACGGAAGACGGTGGCCACATGGAGCTTCAGGCGATCCGCTACGCGGCGATGGTCTCGAGTATGACGTTTGAGCAAGTAGTTACCGCTTACGCTGACTCAAAGCGGACGGAGCCAGATCTTGTCCGGGACGAACTACTTGAGTTTCTGGAGGTTGGTTCCGAGGAGGAGGTGGAGTGGACTGGGGACGTCAGGATCGTTCTCGTATCCGCAGACTTCTCCACGGAGCTGACGACGGCCGTGCTCTGGCTGAATCTTCATGACCTGGAGATTACGTGCATCCGCTTACGTCCGTATCGGATGGGCGCCGAAGTTTTGGTTGACGCCACGCAGATCATCCCGCTCCCTGAAGCGGAGGACTACGCCGTCAAGCTCCGGGCGCAGGGCAAGGAAAAGAAGAAGGTCCTCGGGGTAAGGCAGGAGATCTTCCGGAAGTTTTGGAGCCAGCTCATCGAACGAGCAACACCACGCACGCCTCTCCTCTCGGGCCGGAGCACTACCAAGGACCACTGGCTTAACGCCGGGATCGGCCGCGCAGGTTTCACGCTCTCACTCGTACTCCGGCAGCATGACGCCCAAGTCGAGTGCTATATCAAACTCGGGGGCGAGAAGGCACTCACTCTGAATGCCTACCACAGCCTGCTCGCCATGCGGGAGTCGATTGAGGCAACCTTTGGTGGTGAGTTGCACTGGCATGACCTTCCGGAAAAGCAGGGGTGTAGGATATCCGCCCAGTTGGAAGGTGGCTGGCGGGCACCGGAGGAAGAATGGCCCGACTTACAAGACCGACTGGTCGACGGTTTAATCCGACTGGAGCGTGCCTTGAAGGGCCCGGTTGGGAAGCTCTCCCTGTGAGCTCGCGATGACACTCCACAAGGAGATCTCCTTCGAGACCGAGATCTGCGACCACCTCGCCGCTCACGGCTGGCTCTACGCCGAGGGTGATGCGGCCGCGTACGATCGTGCGCGGGCGCTGTTCCCGGCAGACGTGCTCGCCTGGGTGCAGGAGGCGCAGCCAGAGGCGTGGGAGACGCTGACCAAGAATCACGGCGTCGGCGCAGGCGAGACGTTGCTGAACCGGCTTCGCGACCAGATCGACCAGCGCGGCACGCTCGACGTGCTGCGCCACGGCATCGAGCTGCTCGGACTTCGGAAGCCGCTCAAGCTCGCCGAGTTCAAGCCAGCACTCGCGATGAACGCCGAGATCTTGGCGCGCTATGGCGCGAATCGTCTCCGCGTGGTGCGGCAGGTCCGGTACTCGCTCCACACTGAAAACGCGATCGACCTGGTGCTTTTCCTCAATGGTGTCCCCGTCGCCACGGTGGAGCTGAAGACCGATTTCACCCAGAGCATCGACGACGCGATCGATCAGTACCGCTTTGACCGACACCCGAGCCCGAAGGGTCAGGGGCCCGAGCCGCTGCTCTCGTTCCCCAGGGGGGCTCTGGTCCACTTCGCGGTGAGCAACCGCGAGGTCCATATGGTAACCAAGCTGGCTGGTCCCGCGAGCGTCTTCCTTCCGTTCAACCAGGGGGACAACGGCGGCGCCGGGAACCCGGTCAACCCCACCGGCGGGCACCGCACCGCCTATCTCTGGGAGCAGGGCTGGGCGCGCGACTCGTGGCTCGAGATCATCGGCCGCTACATGATCGCCCAGCGCGACGCCAAGAAGCAGATCACCCAGGTGATCTTCCCGCGCTACCACCAGCTCGACGTGACTCGGAAGCTGCAGACCGCCGTCCTCCAGGATGGCCCTGGCGGCAAGTACCTCGTCCAGCATTCGGCGGGCTCGGGCAAGACCAATTCCATCGCCTGGACCGCGCACTTCCTCGCCGAGCTCCATGGCGCGGATCACAAGAAGCTCTTCGATACCGTCCTCGTGGTCTCCGACCGGAAGGTGATCGACGGGCAGCTGCAGGACGCCCTCTTCGATTTCGAGCGGACCACGGGCGTCGTGGCCAAGATCACCAATGAAGACGGCAGCAAGAGTGGCAAGCTCGCCGAGGCGCTCTCGGGGACCAAGAAGATCGTGGTCTGCACCATCCAGACCTTTCCGTTCGCGCTCAAGGCGGTCCGGGACCTTGCCGCGACCGAGGGGAAGCGATTTGCCGTGATCGCCGATGAGGCGCACTCGTCGCAGACCGGCGAGGCCGCCTCCAACCTCCGTGCCGTCCTCTCAGCGGCAGAGTTGGCCGAAGTCGAGGACGGAGGCGAGTACAGCAGCGAAGACGTGTTGGCCGCGCAGATGGCGTCGCGCGCCGAGGAGGGCGGGATCACCTTCGTGGCGTTCACGGCCACGCCGAAGAACAAGACGCTGGAGATCTTCGGCACTCGGCCTGACCCAACCAGGAAGCCGGCGCCTGACAACGTCCCGACGCCGTTCCATGTCTACTCGATGCGCCAGGCGATCGAGGAGAAGTTCATTCTCGACGTGTTGCGCAACTACACCCCCTACTCGCTTGCCTTCAAGCTGGCGCACGACGGGAAGGAAGTGGACGAC
>JBATOU010000078.1:0-5675 GCA_049291115.1 Ferruginibacter sp. | reverse complement strand
GTTGTAAGGCCAAAACTGTGGAAAACTCTCAACTTCACGAAAAAACACCCCTAGTTCGCTCCGCTCACAAATTAAAAAGTTTCTGTAATTCCTCACTCGCTATGCCTGTCAAGAGCGCTCCGCTTTCGCTACGCGTCACTCCGTGATGGCCTTCGGCCCCTCATTGACAGACGCGAGAATCGGAATTCTTTGCTTACCAAGACGCAAATGGCGAGAAGAACGCCATTGCGTCTCTCTCAAACCAAAAAAGGAAAAGTGGTCTAGGTCGCATGCGACAAAGTGCCGTTGCCAGAGGCAATGTGTAAGCGCGCTTGGTAAGCTTTTAAAAAAATCTCATCAACAATCGAGGCTCTTTGGTGTAGAGAATATTAAATCATAAAATTATTTGTTTTTATAATGAAGGAAAAGTCATTTACAGGAAGAGGGGGGAACGGGGGTTAAATAAATATATTAAATATCAGAAAACTGATGGACAGTAAATTTACGACTTGACTTTACTGTGGATTAAAAGATAATTAGGATTAATCTACAAGACTTTGATTAAGTTTTTAAAATTAAAAATAAAAAGGCCAAATATGAAAAAGAAATTTTCCCGGGCATATAGACTTTTAGCGGTAGTCATTGTTAGCTTAAACCTATTCTATGCAATAAACGCTCCGTGTAATGCCGGGATGTATGAAGAAATTGATGAATACTGGACGACTATGAAAATGTGGGAAAGAAATGGGAACGCTTTCAGCCACAGCCAATTTGGCGAAGATGCGTGGCGTCCAAAATTATTGGGGACCAAAATTAAGAAAGGGATTTGTATTGGAGCAGTTCAGTTGTTGCCAACACCAGGACAAGAAAACAAAGAATGTGTTTTTTGTGGAAGTATAGCAGTAAAAGCAGAGTATACGGCTAGCGAAGAGACTGATCTAGTGAAAGAAAGAGAGGCAAGGTCAAAGATGCCGTGGCTCTGTCCATCAAGCGAAGCAGAGGAGTATATGCCGGGATTCATGTGGAATCAGCTCAGTAGAAAAGCTCAAACTTTCTTGGGATCTCATGCCCTGAATGGACGTGAAGATCTTCCCAACTGGCACACCCTCGCCGCAATAACAATCCATCGTGCCTGGAGATATGACGGTAGGGATGGAGATTATTGGGACAGCGAGGAATACCTTAATAACCCGTGGTGATGCCTCTCAATTCATTAGTTAAATGCTATACTTATTTAATTTTCTTATCGTATGAAATAGAGGTTTATCTTGTGATGCCTCAAAGGCCTAGCCTTCTTCTATGACATGATAATCGTAGCCATTACGCTTTTGAGTGTTAATCCACCTTTTAAGGGTTTGCTGAAACTTTTTCTGGGCGGTCTCTTTATCGGTAAACGTATACCGCTTTCCATTTCCTTTACGGCCTTCTCGTTCCCCTTGAGTTATGAGCAGCCATCCTCCAAATAAATCGCGAGTGAGATAAAGAGTGTACCTTCGATCAAGAGTTTTTGAGGGGTTTTTGGCTCTTAAACAACAGAAATTTGAAACCATTTTTGATCTCTTCCCTTCCTCTTTCGAGATCAAAAAGTGCTCTGCAAAAACGCCCTGACCAAAAGCAGCTAAGTCTTTTTTTGAAAGGATATCATAGACAATTCTCAAAAAATCACGAGCAAAATCCACCTCGCTAAGACCAATTTTTCAGCTGCTTTCTCTCCCTCCTCTTCACGCCCGTGGCCGTCAAGCACAAGCACGATTCGCAATCGTGCATAAGTGCGCATCCTCTGGATGAAGCCCTATGGATGTTTTTCAATAGAATCCCTTTTGTCAAATCCATCATCTTAAAACCCACTAGGAGCGTGCTGCAGAGGCGATAAAAATTTTCAGGGATGGATTCTAGTGAAAGATGTTTCCACCTCTAAAAAACGATATTTCGAGGTTTTAGAGGCATTCAGAATTTTGTGTTAATGCTGTTCTCTATGATCTTCAAAAGAGACAACGAGACGCTTGCCGAGAATAGCCGCCGTTTTTTCTAGCTGCCTTAGAGTTGTCCAATGATGCAAGTCTTCCATGTTAGAAACAACTGGCCATGAGGTACCAAGAGAGCGAGCAATGTCAGCTATTTTCCTTCCTTTTCGACTAAAACGAACGAGCAAAGCTGCTTGGACTCGAGAGGAGGGGTAAATCATCGGAGGCATTTCGGTCTGAGAAGGGAAGGGAATAGGCATGCCTTCTTCAGCTCTTCCTTCCAAAGTTAGGGTTAAAGCCTCAGAAGCATTGAATAGAGCCTCTTCCTCTGTTTCTCCTTCTGTGAAGGCTTCTGGAAAGTCAGGAAAAATCACAAGATGTTTCTCATCTGTGCCCTTTTCGATTTTACACGGATACCAAATTTTCATGAGAGTTTGACTCCTGTTTGACGTTCAATAGCAGCCAAGAGACCTTTTCCTAAATCTCTGTGTCCATGAACAGGGACGGTTACTCTTAGAGAATTTTTCCCCAAACGATAGTGGCTTCCTTGAGATCTCAAAATTGTCCATCCGTCTTTTTGGAGGATTTTTATAACTTTTTTCCCGCTCATTATATTATTATAAAAGATATATTAAAATTAATATATTTTAAAAAATATAATTTGTCAAACAATTTTGCTGAGGATACGATAATTTCCCCTGCTGAGCGGATCGTTATTTACGAATAAACGGTCGCGCATAAAACCGGGTTAATAGTGGTTTCTACAGGATATAATAGAGATGTTACCGGAACTGTATTCATAGATAAGCCTATGTTCATCATCAATTCTTCTTGACCAACATCCTTGTAAGTTATGCTTTAAAGGCTCTGGTTTTCCAATGCCTTTAAACGGATTTCTTAAACAATCTTTGATAATTTTATTAATTCTTTCTAGTTTTTTTCTGTCATTTTCTAGCCAATATTGATAATCTTCCCAAGATATACTTGAAAATATAATAGGCATTAAGATTTTAACTCAATAAGTTCATGCTCTTGTCCTTTTCCTTCTCTTAGTCTTGAAAGAGATTCTAGAATACGTTGAGCATTTTTAGGGTTACTTAGAATATAAGCGGTCTCTTCGAGGGAATTGTAGTCTTCTAGCGACATAATGACCATATTTCCTTGTTTTCGAGTGATAATTGTTGGTTCATGTCGATCTTTTGTCATGTCCATGATGTGTTTCATGTCTTTCCTTAGTTCAGAGAAGCTTACGGCCTGCATAGGTATTTTCCTTATTAAGTACGTTATATAGTACTTAATATTGTACAAAAAAATGGTCTCGTCAAGGTCAATATTAATTTTTTACGGAGGCCGCGCGAGACGATTTTTAAGTAGGGGTTATATCCAGAACGCCCCGACATCCAAGTACAATTCTTTAAATACCACCTTAGAAATTTTCAATTTTTTCAGGACATCTTTTATTAGTTTTGCTCACATATTTTTTTATGGGAATAGTGATAAGAGAGTAATCATTATGAAGAAATTGGATGGACGAATTTTAGTAAAGAAAGTTTGACGGTTTCATGAGGAGATTCCTCGAAAATCTCTAATTTTTCAGGATACTTTCGTTCACTTTGCTTCATATTTTTTGTGAGAAGTAGGGTAAGAAGGGTGGTGGTTATGAAAAAGCTAGTGAGCGGAAGCGAACAAAGGAGGTCCGCCGATTTTTAGAAGGCGCGCTGATACATTGCCTTCGGCAACGTGCGCTTGTCGCAAGCGACTCAGACTAAAATGCAGGCTAATAAAGAGTTTTTTGTCAGACGCGACCTCAAACGAAAACGCTGGGAGTGGTCGAGGCGTGAGGGAGAATTTGTCAGACGTAGAAATTTGAGTCAGGCCTCGAAAATCGCCAAGAGCGTTAGGAGAAAAATTTGAAGAATTTTCGACTACGCAATATGCTCGACTACGCAATATGCAAACTCAAAAAATGAGTTTGCGAAAAGGCAAAAAATATTTTTGCCTTCCTTCTCTCAAAAGGAAAAAGGAGTGGATTGTCATGAATTTAAGAATGGGATAACCTGAGCGTGACGCATAGGTGTAACCAGCACCTACACGCCACTAACCACGATCAACACAGAGGAGTCAATCATGGCTGATCATGATATACAAAATTCTCATCATCTCTTAAAGCGTTTAGAAGAAGACATGATTTTCTTGAGAGGACTTATGTCTCAAGCAGAGGTCATTGCTTCTAATTTACGAGGAACCTGGACCGCAGTTGATGTGACCTATGGTAACTGGAAAAGAGACCTCAAAGAAGACGATTTCAAAAAATAATCTTTTTAGAGGAAGGTTCAAGGATGAACCTTTTCATCCTTGAATCGATGGTGAGATAAGGCCGGAGTTGACGCGCATAGCGACAATGATATGAGTGAGAGTAGGCCCTGAGTGAGGCGTCAAATCGTTGGAATCCTCACACTGGGCCTTTTCTTTGTCTTAAAAATTTCAGGATGCCATTTTTCTTTGATAGCTGTTTGCAGCATGGCTTTTGGATTCTTCACATTATTTCTTTCAATCTGGAGATGTACTGCTCTTAAAGCGTTCTTAATCACGTCTTCTTCATTGTTCTTTAAAAACCGTTTAGCCATTCCCTTGCTAAATCCATACTCAATTAAAGATCCAATTAATGCCGCTTCAGAGCGATATTCTTTTTCTAAGGACTTATGTTTTTGAAATTCGGTGTTTTTATAACTAGAATTAGGCTTAATCGTGAATTTAATAGAAGTGAATTTACGAGATGTTTTTATTTCTTCATAATAAATGAAAAGATCAGTTTTATTATTAATTTCTCTTTTTGCTCTTTCTAAAACGTCTTTTTTAAAATCATTAAATTTCTTATATTTTCCTTCAATACCGCAATATCCCCTTAAATCAATTAACAATATTTCTCTATTTCCTATGTATTCATACTGTTTCAATACTTCATAAATTCTCATAGCATGTACACTTTTTAATCCCATAACATCGCCTAAGCTGATTTGAGTAAATCTGTCTTTTAGCTGTAACATATAAGGCTTCAAATAAGGGTGAAAGCTCAGTTTAATGATGCCTTGGCTCTCATAGTACTCTACTCCCCCTAGTAAGGCAGCTTTAGTAAATCCTCTCTTTTTTAATGACCGAATTGTGATAATCTTCTGCATGAGCTTATGTGTAATTGTGTCTAGTGCTTTGTAAAGATGATCTCCTTTTACATCAATTAATTTGGCAAACTCTTTGATTGGTAGTTCGTGTTCCTTAAAGTCTTCGTCCGTTTGCTTGACTTGGGAAGCGAGCCAACACATAAGTCTTTTCTCCTGTAAAGTCAGATGATATCTGGCTTCTATTAAATGGTTGTGTTGCACAATCAGTTCATTTTTTTTATCTTCTTTTTTCAGTTTTTTGTTATGTTTTGTCATTTGAAAATTACCTTATTAAGGAGTGTTTACTTATGAAATTTATGCACAGGCGGGAGATATAATCAACCCGTCTTTCACTTACAAAAACCCGTCTTTCACTTACAAAAACCCGCTTTTAACCTTAAAAAATCCTTATTTTCTGCGGGCTACAGAGCGCCTAAAATACTTAAATACTTTAAAAGTATTAAAAACAAGCAAAAGGAAAATTAAATGTTGCTCAGTTTTCTGTGGATAACTCCAGGCTTTAAAAAGTTCTCCCTATACTTTGGTACACCATCAGGTAGTTAAGGAAGAAGGA
>JBATOU010000077.1:0-3960 GCA_049291115.1 Ferruginibacter sp. | reverse complement strand
GCATTAAATAATCCAACCAGCTTCAGTTCATCAAGCTTACCTGTAAACGGTTTAAGTCTGGCAGGCGCAGTAATCAGTGGAACACCCACAACAGCCACTGCTCCGGGAACAGAGAATGTAAATATTACTGCAACAAACGGTCTTGGTTCAGATAACCAGGTATTGGCAATTACAGTAAACAAGGGTAGCCAAACCATCACCGGCTTACCTGCAACTGATACAAAAACATTTGGTGATGCAGCTTATAACCTTACTGCAACCGGCGGTGCTTCAGGCAATCCCGTTACATATAACAGTTTAGATCCATTAGTTGCAACAACTACAGGTGTAAACGGAGCTACCATAACGATTGTTGGTGCAGGAACTGCAACTATTGTAGCATCACAAACCGGCAATGCCAATTACAATGCTGCAGCAGATGTTTCACAAACTTTAACTGTAAACCAGGCAAGTCAAACAATTACATTTGGTACACTTGCAGATAAGAATGATGTTGATGCTAATTTCCAGCTAACGGCTACGGGTGGTGCTTCTGGCAACCCGGTTACTTATGTTAGTTCAAATACGTCAGTTGCAATTATTGTTGATAACCTGGGCAACCCTGATGTAAACGGAAGTTATGTAGATATAGTTGGTCCTGGAACAACCACCATTACTGCATCTCAGGCTGGTAACACAAATTATTCAGCAGCAACTCCGGTTCCTCAAAATCTGTTGGTTAACAATACCAGCTTATTACCACAAACCATTACAGGTCATTCATTAACAGATACAAAAACATACGGCGCTGCTCCTTATAACCTTACTGCAACTGGTGGTGGTTCAGGAAACCCGGTAACTTATAACAGCGATAATCCATTAGTAGCAACTACTACCGGTTTAAATGGCGCAACCATTACTATTGTTGGTGCCGGTACAGCAAATATCACAGCGTCACAGGCAGGAAACGGTAGTTACAATCCTGCTCCGGATGTAATACAGGCTCTTACTGTATTGCAAAAAGATATTACTGTAAGCGGTGCCGTGGCAGATAATAAACCATATGATGGAACAAATACCGCTACAATTACCGGTGGAAGCCTCCAGGTACTTGAACCGGGTGATGTAGTTACATTTAGCGGTGGGGGTACTTTTTCAAGTTCCGATGCAGGTACATGGCCTGTAACTACAGCTTTGGTATTGGGTGGTGCAGACCAGGCTAAATATAATTTAATTCAACCGGCAGGTCTTACAGCTACAATTAGCCAGTTATCTCAAACCATAACAGGATTACCAGCAACTGATACCAGGACCTTTGGCGCTGCGCCATATAATTTAACAGCAACTGGCGGTGCATCTGGCAACCCGGTAACTTATAACAGTTCAGATCCACTGGTAGCAACAACAACAGGATTAAACGGCGCTACCATCACCATCGTTGGTGCAGGAACTACCGTTATCACAGCATCTCAGGCAGGAAATACCAATTACAGTGCTGCTGCTGACGTATTTCAGACACTTACGGTTAACCAGGCAAATCAAACCATCACATTTGCAGCTTTGCCAACTAAAACAACAGCCGATGTTCCTTTTAACCTTACCGGAACAGCCAGTTCAGGTTTAACTGTTAGTTATAGCAGTTCTAACCCGGCAGTAGCAGACGTTGTAGGAAACCTGGTTACTATTTACACTACTGGTACAACAATCATTACTGCTTCACAGGCGGGAAATGCAAATTACCTTCCTGCCACTAATGTGGCACGTACATTAAATGTAACGGCTCCATTGATTGCAGCCTGGGATTTCACCGGTGAAACTTCCGTTGTAACATCCGCAGCAGAAATATTCAATGCCAACCTGTCTTCATCTAACCTTCTCACAAGAGGTGCAGGAGCTGCTGCAAGCGCCGGAGGCAACTCTTTCAGAACTACAGGATTCCAGAATAATGGTATCTCAACAGCAAATACTGATTATTTCCAGGCAACACTTGCAGCTGCTGCAGGTAAAACATTATCTATTTCAGATATAACAGCGAAATTTAACGGTACTAGTTCATTTTATGGAGCACCAGGTGTTTCATCTCAATTTGCTTATAGCCTGGATGGTACCAATTTTACATTAATTGGTTCACCGGAGTTGATCATTAACACAACCCTGCAATCATCACCTCCAATTGATGTTACTGGAATTTCAGCTTTGCAAAATGTTCCTTCCGGAACAACAGTTACCATTAGGTATTATGCCAGCGGACAAACTGGTACAGGTGGATGGGGATTCTTCTCATCTGCGTCTGGAGATTATGGCCTTACATTCGGTGGTTATGTTGCCAGCGCACCTCCTGTAGTAACTTATGTAAGGAATAACGTGAGCGCATGTGGAAGCCCCAATGATGGTTCTATCACAACAAATGTTACCGGCGACGGTCCGTTCACATATAGCTGGACTGGTATGACTGGTCCGGGTGCTGCAACTCCTTTTACAGCAGGAAACGTATCTTCTATAACTAATTTAGCAGTTGGTTACTATAATGTTACTGTTACTGATGCAAATCTTACCAGTACTACCATTAACGGTATCCATGTTCAGAATGCATTCCTTGTTAACGTTACTAATAATGGAAGTATCTCCAGCAGTTGCGGAAATACCGGTTCTATCATTTTATATGGTAATGCTGGTGTACAGCCATATACTTATAGTCTTGATGGTATAACATACCAGCCAGGTAATACTTTCACCGGTTTGGCTGCGGGTACATATACCGGTTATGTGAAAGATGCTGCAGGTTGTGTAGGAACAAAACCAAATATTGTTATTGCTGCAGCACCTGCCATCAGTGTTTCTCCATTTGCAAGAAATGCCAGCAGTTGTGCCAATGACGGTTCTATTGAAATATACAGGTCAGGCGGTGTTCCTCCTTACCAATACAGCCTTGATAATATTACATACCAGGTAAGCAATGTATTCAGTGGCCTTGCTGCCGGATCATATACTGCTTATGTAAAAGATTCTAAAGATTGTGTAGGATCTCAGCCTGTAACTATTTCACAAGGCCCTGCATTAAATGTAACCGTAAATAAAACAAATGCAAGTTCATGCGAAAATGATGGTACTATCAGGGTTTTTGCAACAGGTGGTTCTTCTCCATATACTTATAGTATAGATGATGTTACTTACGGAAGCAGCAATCTGTTTGCAGGTTTATCTGCAAGTAATTATACCGTTTATGTAAAAGATGTAAAAGGTTGTACAGGTTCATTGAATGTTACCATTAGCCTGAATGAGATTCTTGTTACTGCTTATGCAACAGCTGCCAGCAGTTGTGCTTCCAGCAACGGATCTATTCAGTTATTCAGAACAGGTGGTGTTGGACCTTATACTTACAGCCTTGATGGAATGACTTACCAGGCAAGCAGTGTTTTCACTGGCCTTGTACCCGGATATTATGAAGGTTTTGTAAAAGATTCTAAAACCTGTACTGCAAGCCTGATTGACATTTATGTTGGTCCGGATTGTGGCCAAAGGCAGATAACTGCATCAAAAAATGCAACACAAAAAGTTGCAGCAGTAAATGTACCGGGTAGTGCCACATTAAAAGTGACAGCTTATCCAAACCCTACTACAGCTGAGTTTATGCTGAACCTGGAAGGTTATGGCACGGGAAAGGTTGCTGTGATTGTAACTGATATCATGGGCAGGAAAGTATTCCAGGCAGAAGGTAATGCAAGGCCTCAATACAGGTTTGGCAATAACTTCAACGCAGGCATATACAATGTGCAGGTAATTCAGGGTACTGATAAGCAAAATATCAAGATCGTAAAAGAATAATATTTCCAAATGAATTAGAAAGGGGAGGCTGCTTTTTTAAGCAGCCTCTTTTTTTTGATTTCATTGTTTTTTCTATAATTTTTTCCACAATCAGGTATTGATAAATTATCCAGGTGCAAAAGGCATTTCTACAGAAAAAACATTACTTTCACACAC
>JBATOU010000076.1:0-97986 GCA_049291115.1 Ferruginibacter sp. | reverse complement strand
GGATGATAGAGCGGGTGGGGCCTTTAAAATAAAACGGTATGCGTTTCTTCTCCAAAATTGTGTTTGTATTCAATGTATGCTTCCTTATCAGCATTCCGCTGCGCCTGGTTGAAATGTCGAGAAAAGCAGCAGATCCCAAAGCGCCCTATAACGGGGTGCTTGGTTTTCAGCCGTTAGAAAGTACACTGGTGATCCTGGGGTATTCGGCCATTTTTGTGAATTTTGTTTTTGTGGTCTTTTCTGCCTGGTGGTTTGTTACAAAAAAGATCGATCTTTTGCCAAAATGGCTGGTATGGTTCAACCTGGTTATGTTTGCAGCGCAGGTTTACTACTTTTTCTTCAGTAAATTGTAGGCATGATAAGTAATATACTCAAAACAAGGGGTACCCGGCTCTTTATCATACTGTCGTGTATCTTTATTACCAATGCATTGCTTGCTGAGATCATTGGGGTAAAAATATTTTCGCTCGAAGATACCCTGGATATACGCAGGGCCAATATCCCGCTTTTTGGTTCCTTATTCAGTTTTCATCTTACGGCGGGTGTACTGCTCTGGCCGGTGGTGTTTGTAATGACCGATATCATTAATGAATATTATGGACCAAAGGGGATAAAATTTTTATCCTTTCTTGCTATTTTTCTCATTTGCTTTTCTTTTATTGTGTTTAACGGGGTAATTGCCCTGAAACCATCGGAGTATTTTTCTATTGGTAATGGTATTGATAAACCTGATGATGCTTTCCGTGGCATTTTTGGCCAGGGAGCCTGGATCATTATTGGTTCTATTACGGCATTTTTGATCGGCCAGGTGCTGGATGTTTATGTTTTTCACAAAATAAAAAAAATGACCGGCGAAAAATACATGTGGTTACGTGCCACCGGTTCCACACTGGTGTCTCAGTTCATTGATAGTTTTGTGGTGATCTTTATTGCTTTTTACATAGGCAAGCGTTTACAAACCGGGCAGGGCGATCCCTGGAGTATCCAGCAGGTACTCACCACAGGCACGGGAAATTATATCTACAAATTTGTAATAGCACTTTTAATGACACCGGTCATTTATGGCGTGCATGCGTGGATTGAAAAATATCTAGGCCACGAAACTGCCAGGGAAATGAAAAATGCTGCAATGGGGCAGGAGCAGGGCCGGTAAGGTTTGCCTGCAATTAACAGCGAGCGCCTCCTGTTAAAAAAAATGCAGCCCCGAGGCTGCATCTATAAAAGGTTAATTTAACCACCTTCTTAAAACCATGGCAGGCTTTGATGCCTTTCTTACTTTCCACATATCCACCACCTTAAATTCGGGAGCGGGGTTCATCATTTCTGTGGCAATGGTTTCTTTTGTTTCTTTAAGCAAATCGTTTAATTCTTCTTTGCTCATAGGCATCATGCCTTCTGTCGTTTTTGTTTCCATCATTTTTTGTTTAATATTATATTATTACAAAAATCCTCAGGGTCAGTCTGTAAGGGCTGTCGGGGATTTGCGCAGTGCAAAAGGAGTAAAGTCCGGATTTACTTTGAATTTGCGCCGCAAAGTTACGCCATAAACGCTTCCTTAAAAACAATATTGCAGCTGATTTCAATATCCGGCCGGTTATTTGCGTTTAGTTAACAAAGCTGCATTAAGATAATATTTTACCGGGCACATCATTTTTACTTTTTATCCATAAAATGCGCCGGATTCTTTAGCTTTATGCAATTATTCGGCATGAAAATTATACAACTGCTAAAATGAGAATTAAGAATTTTTTTTTATTGTTTTTGCTCCTGCTGGGCAGCATCGTATCCTTTGCGCAGGTGCCCGAAGAAAAAGATACATTTTTCCTGGCAAAAAAGAAGGGCCTGCTTGGCAAATTGGGTAAAAGTATTTCCCGGAGTGTACCTCCGTTAGAGCCCGTAAAGATAGAGAATCCCTTTACTGCTTTTAAAGGAAAAACCATCCGCAGGATCGATATCATGCCGCTTGGTTTTAACAGGAATATTCATGATACTGATATTGTGAAAAATTCTTTCGGTATCCGTATTGCCAATGCCCTCCATAAAAATACCAGGAACGATATTATCAGGAACCACTTATTGTTTAAAGAAGGCGACCGGGTGATGCCGCTCCTGCTTGCCGATAATGAACACTACCTCCGCAACCAGGAATTCATCCAGGATGCACGCATTATTGTTTATAACCTGGAGGGCTATGAAAATTCAGTAAATGTGCTGGTACTTACAAAAGATGTGTTTTCTATCGGCGGCAGTCTTACAGTAAACAATCCAACCAGGGGAAAGGCCGAATTGCGGGAAGATAACCTGGCCGGCAGCGGCAATAAACTCGCTTTTTTTGGTCTGCTCGACCAGGACCGGAATCCATCACTGGGGTTAGGGGCAGAGCTGGGTTTCAGAAATATAAAAGGCAGCTTTTTGAACTGGACCACGGGGTTCAGAACTTTCGACCAATCGCTCAGCAGCGGAAGACCCGAGGAAAATTATTTCTTTACCAGGGTTGATAAGGAACTGGTAAGCCGCTATTCGCACTGGATGGGTGCCGCTGAATTTGCTTTTGGAAAATCAACCAATGCCTTTCACCCGGATTCTGTGTATAAAAAATATTATGAGTACACAAACCAGGCCATTGATCTGTGGGCAGGATACAACTTTGGTGCAAAGCAAAAAATTGATTCGGATAAACCAAACCGGCTGAGGCATTTTGCAGGAGCCAGGGCATTTTATAATCATTTTTTTAACGTGCCCAGCTTTTATAACACAAATTACAATGCGGGTTTTGCCGACATCAACGGGCTACTGCTTTCTTATACCTTGTACAAGCAAAACTTTGTGCGTACAAGTTTCATTTACGGCTTTGGCCGTTACGAAGACGTTCCCGAAGGTATTTCTGCTTCCATTATTGGTGGGTACACAAATAAAGAAGGCAGCAGAAGAGGCTATTATGGTTTGGAATTTGAGGGTACCGACTTTGCCCGTTTTGGCTTTTTTACGAATTATGTGGCCAAGCTGGGCGGCTTTTCAAATGGCAGTAAGTTTGAAGACGTGGATGTTTTACTGGGGGTAAACCATTTTACCAAGCTGCGTCAATTGGGGCCCCTCTGGCGGAACAGGCATTTTATAAGCCTATACTTTACTAAGCAAATGAATACAAAATTGAATCCGCCGCTTTACTTAAGCAGCCAGTACGGCTTGCCATATTTCCGGAATGATTCCATTTTTGCACAAACAAGAACCACCTTAAAACTCGAAACTGTTTTTTACAACCTTTATAAATTGCTTGGTTTCCGGTTTGCACCTTTTGCATTTGCCGATCTTAGTTTTGTTCAGCCGCTCAGTGCTGTTTTTTCAAAAACTGCGGGCTATTCGGCCATTGGCGCCGGCATACGCACCCGAAACGAAAACCTTACCCTGGGAACGATGGAATTAAGGGGGTATTATTTCCCCAGGCCAACAGCTTCTATGAAAGGCTTCCGGATAGATTTTTCCACCAAACTAAGGTTTAAGTATAATAGTAATTTTATTCGAAGGCCCGATTTTATTTTGGCCAACTAACCATCGATCATGTATTCAAAAGAACAGGCATCGGCCATACGGCAGGAATTTTGGACGGCCCTGGGCAAGTACCTTTCGCCCATACCGGGGGCCCATGCTGAAAAGATTAACTGGATAAATTATAAAACAGGGGTGAAGGGCATCCATTTTAAAATGGACGCCGATAATAAAAATGCCAGCGTTCGTATTGATATCAGCAGCCAGCATGTTGAACAGCGAAACAGGTTCTATGATATTTTTTTAACTTTAAAAACTGAATTAGAGCAGGGCAATAACTGGGAGTGGCAGCGCCAATCATATGATGCCGCCGGAAAAGAAATGGCCTGCATCAGCAGGAAGTTGGCGGCTGTTAATATTTTTCAGAAAGAGCATTGGCCGGCATTGATCTCCTTTTTTAAAGACCATGCACTGCGGTTCGATGAATTTTGGCACAGCTATAAGGAAGTATTTGAAATGAACAGTTAAACAATTTAATTCAAACATAATCTCATGCAAAAATTTTTAAGAAAAAACCTGTTGCTTTGCGGTATTGCTGCTTTTACAGCCTGCAACAATACAAATGAAAAAAATAATTCAGCAAAAATGGAAGAACCAAAAACTCCCGTAATTGTGGTAAACCCGGTAAGCTATCCGGGCGACAGTGTGACCATGAATGGTTTTGTGGCCTATGATTCAGCTTCTTCGGTAAAAAGACCCGTTGTGCTGCTGGTACACGAATGGTGGGGCGTGAATGATTATGCAGTATCGAGGGCAAAACAACTGGCCGAACTTGGCTACCTGGCTATGGCGGTAGACATGTATGGAAACGGGGCGCAGGGAAACGATCCTGATGCAGCAGGCAAACTGGCCATGCCGTTTTATAAAGATCCGCAAATGGCAAAACGCCGCTTTGATGCCGCACTCGAAAAAATAAAAACATATCCGCAGGCCGATGCCGGTAAAATAGCAGCTATTGGTTATTGCTTTGGCGGTACCCAGGTACTTAACATGGCAGCATTGGGCGAAAACCTGGACGGGGTGGTGAGTTTTCATGGCGGACTGGAAACCGTTGCGGCCGATAAAAATTCACTTAAGGCAAAGATCCTGATATGCCATGGAGAAGCTGATAGTTTTGTACCGGCAGAACAGGTTGCCAAATTCAGGAAGAACCTCGATTCAATAGGGGCCAGCTATACCTTTAAATCCTATGCAGGCGGGCAGCATGCTTTTACCAACCCGGCCGCAACAGAAAACGGGCTTAAATTCAAGTTGCCTATTTCTTATAACGCTGCAGCAGATACTGCTTCGTGGAACGATATGAAAGTTTTTTTACAAGAAGTGTTTAAGTAAAAGTTAAAAAGGAAAAAGTAAAAAGAAGCCGGTGCTGATAAAATGCACCGGCTTTATTATTCACTGAACAATTGCTTATTTGTTCTTCACGATCTTGCTCACATATTTATCTGTGCCATTATTTATTTCCAGCAAATAGTTTCCTGCGGGAAGTTGCTGCAGGTCTTTCATCACCACAATATTATCGCCGCTCTCAATGTTGATATTCCGTTTCAGTTGTTCTTTACCATCCAGTGAAATGATCCTGAATACAGCCATATTTGGCTTGGCCGATCTCACAAATACTTTTATTTCTGCTGCAAACGGATTTGGGTAAACCATCAGTTGCTCCACGCTGAACGATCCATTGAGTTTCAGCGGTATTATTTTTGAATAGGCATATTTACCGTCGAGGTCCACCATTTTTAAACGGTAATAAACAATGCCGGTTATTCCCAGAAGCGGATCTGCAAAACTGTACGATTGACGTACTGCACTGTTGTTGCGGCTGCTGATATTTCCCTTTGATTCAAAATTTAATCCATCCCTGCTTCTCTCAATAACAAAATGGCTGCTGTTGATCTCTTCATCTGTTGTCCAGTACAGCATACCCTTACTGTTTTCAAGTTTTGCATTAAAAGAACTGAGTTTAACTGGAGTGGGGCCGCCGGATGGTCCTATTACAGCCGTACCGTCATCTGTAAAACGGTCATTAATGATCGTATGTGAGTAGGCGGTGGCTGTGTTCGTTACACTTCCCGGAATTGTTTGTCCCCTTACTTTAAAACGCAGCGTATAGCTTTGGCCCGATAATACGCTGCCGCCTGCCGCATTGGTGGAGCCCGTACCAAAAAAATATTTTACATAGTGCCTGGTACCGTTCACAGATTTAAAAGATTTATCTGCCGCATCAATGGCATCTGTTTGCGGGCCGGTAACGGCTCCGGGTGCTGCCACTACTTCCATGGAGCCGGCAATATAAGTTACATTGTTTGGGAGAGAATCAACCACAAACACATTGTAGGCCGTGCCGGCGCCGGAATTTGTTCCGCTCAGGGTATAGGTAAGTATCTCGTTCGATTCAAGTGCATTATTACCGCTTGCATCTGCTACGGTTTTATCCATGGTCACCAGCGGGTCTTTCATGCGTATGCTAAAGGCAAACAGGCTGGGAAAATATTGATCGGCCTCGGTTCCAAATTCGATATTAACAGAAGTGGCATTGGGTAATATGCCGTATCCCACGCCCACATTCACTTCATCAATATCGATGCCCATCTGGTTGGCATAATTGGGATTTTTGGTATTCACATAAGCGCCATTTTTAGTAATGCTTCCATTCCAATAGTTGGTGGCAAGATTTACAGCATTGGTAACCGTAACCCCATTCACTTTTACAAAATCGCCCGATGGGTTGGTAGTGGTGGCGCCAAGGCTGCCGTCGCCTTCCCATGCAAGCGTACTCATTACTGCATCGCCTGCTGCCAGGGTATTGTTGGGAACATTGAGGTTATTTAAAGTAACATTGATGGAAGCCGGGCCGGTAGTGCTTGTAAACACCTGGTAATATCCGTCGTATAACCTGATACTTTGTAAAGGCATGGTTGTATTCTGGTATACCACCACCAGGCACCAGCCCGCATACTTGCCACCGCTGCCAACATTGCCGGCCGTAGCGGGAATATTTGCAACAGTATAGGTGCCGGCGCCATTTGTTTGTATATAAGATGTTACATCCACATAACACTGGTAAATGGTTTCCGTGGTATTCAGGTTAAACGAATCAACACTGCTGGCGGCAGCCAGGATATTAGAATAAGATCCTGCTGCCTTTCTGATGCGCACTTTTCTTAAGGTATCCGGTACAGCGGCTATCGCCGATTTATCGATGCGACCTCCCCAGTATAAGCGGGCAAATTTTATGGTATTGGTTCCGGCAGGTAAAGCAAGATCTGCTGAGGTGGAACTGAAAGTTCCGGCTACGCCGTCAATATCGGCAAACTGCATATTATTGAAATCATTTCCGTATTGTGTGTAACCAACGCCGCCCTGGCCATTGGCAGCATTGCCGATCTCATTCATGAACGTGGTTTCCACCGTGTTTGTGGTAGCATTTACAATATGCATGCTGGTATTGCCAATAACAGCGGTGGCGCCTTTTACATTGTCGGAATAGATCTGCTGGTAAGCCCTGATGGTGGACTGGGAAAACAGGCTGCTGCCGAGCATTGAGTAAATAATTGTAAATACGGCCGTTCTTGTGGTAAAATTTGTAAGCATTTTATAAAATTTCAGTTAATAAAATGGCTCACAGGTAAGTGGAATCTAATACTGGCTTTTTTGGGGATAAGGGGAGTGAAATTAGGGAATTTTGTTGATCTTTCAACAGGAAGAGGAGGTAAGCGGTACAAATATTAAAAAAGAAATTGATTTATGCAAGTTTTCGGAGAGAAAAATGGTTGTTTTGGTAAATGCACATACTGGCGCAGCTAGGCGGGGTGGTGATCTGGGTTGGCCTACCTGTGCTTTTCAGCCCCCGGTGTATCAGTAAATAATGAATGAGTTAGCAACAAAAGAATTCGTAAGTTTATGCATATTGTCTCGCTGGTCAGGAGACCAGGCGAGGGCGTCGCAAAGTGGAAGAATGCTACCAACAGCGACGGAATATTGAGCATTTGAAGCGCTAACCTCCCATGCAACGGGAGCAGATTAAACAGGCATCAACTGATCCTTTGGAAGCTTGCGCCAGATTCATCCGTATCCTGCATCCCGTATCCTGCATCCCGCATTTACTGCTTCAACTTATCCTTAAACACTTTCCTGAATTTTTCTATCTTGGGTTGTATCACAAAACGGCAATAAGGCTGCTGACCGTTTTCGTTAAAATAATTCTGGTGGTAATCTTCGGCCTTGTAAAAAACAGTGAATGGTTCAAGCGTGGTAACAATGGGCGCATCATAAGCGCCGCTTTTATCAAGTTCAGACTTATATTTTAATGCCAGCTCTTTCTGGCGTTCATCATGATAAAAAATCACACTGCGGTATTGGGTGCCCTCATCGGCGCCCTGGCGGTTGAGGGTGGTAGGGTCGTGGGTTTTCCAAAACACTTCCAGCAGTTCATCAAAAGATATCTTAGTGCTGTCGTAGATAATTTGCAGGCATTCGGCATGGCCGGTGGTGCCCGTACATACCTGCTTATAAGTAGGATTGTCAACCTGCCCGCCACTATAACCGCTTTCTACTTTTATAACACCCTCCAATTGCTGAAAAATAGCTTCGGTACACCAAAAGCAGCCATTACCAAATGTGGCAACAAGGGTATTGGCCGGCAATGCCGCATCATTTGCAGCAGGAGAGGAAACTTGTTGCATTGTTTGTTTTTTTTGTGCATGGCAGCCAAAGTTTACCAGGGCCGCAAAAATAATAATGAATATCCGTGTCAATATTTTTGTTTTACACTGCAATGTATAAAGCAGCATGTTAATGATATCTTACAGGAAAATAAACGGAATTCCGGCTTCCCCGGTTTTTTAATAATGTAGTTTTAACTTTTCTATTTTCAATCCGTATCCCATATCCCATATCCCATATCCCATATCCCATATCCCGCATCCCGTATCTAACATCCTGTATCCCGCATCCCGCATCCTAATTCCTGTATCTCCCCAACGCTTTCAGCACACGATCATATGTATCCGCTTCTGTTAACGGTTCGGGTTTAAATTTTTCGCCTGTTATCTTTTCAAAAAGTTCAATATACCGGTTGCTGATGGCCTGTACCCATTCATCGGTCATTTGGGGTACCTGCTGACCTTCTTTACCCATAAAATCATTTGCGATCAGCCATTCCCGCACAAATTCCTTACTCAACTGTAATTGTTTTTCTCCTTTTGCCTGGCGTTCTTCAAAGCCATCGGCATAAAAATAGCGGGAAGAGTCGGGGGTATGCACTTCATCCATCAGTACAATTTCATTACCAAGCTTGCCAAATTCGTATTTTGTATCCACCAGTATGAGTCCCTGTTTGGCTGCCAGTTCCTGCCCCTTTTTAAATAAAGCGAGCGCATATTTTTCCAGTATTTCCCATTCGGCAGCTGTGGCCAGGCCCTGAGATATGATCGCTTCTTTGCTGATATCTTCATCGTGGCCCTCCGCAGCTTTGGTAGAAGGCGTGATGATAGGGGCTGTAAATGCATCATTTTCTTTCAATCCCTCCGGCAGTACTATGCCGCAAAGCATTCTTTTTCCGGCCTGGTAGGTTCGCCACGCATGCCCCGTAAGATGGCCCCGCACCACCATTTCGATCCTGAACGCATCACATTTTTTACCAATACTTACGTTTGGGGCGGGGGTTTCGAGCAGCCAGTTTGGGCAAATATCGCTGCAGGCATGGAGCATATAAGCCGCTATCTGGTTTAATATCTGCCCTTTGTGTGGGATGGGGCGGGGGAGTATAACATCGAAGGCCGAAATACGGTTACTGGCCAGCATTACCAGTATCCGGTCATTAATTGTGTAAACATCCCTTACTTTTCCGCTGTAAAAGGCCGTTTGGCCCGGAAACTGGTATATTGCCATATGCTAAAGTATGATGCAGATTTTATTTATATTTGATTACCCGAATTTAAATATCAACAAAGCGTGTAAAAAATAAAATTTTACAGATAAGCAACTATTCTTATTTTGCCATTTTATTATAAACCAAATTAACCAGAAATGAGAAAAACGATGAGCTATCTGGTTATGTTTTTGCTGGCCAATATGCTTGTATTGCTTGCCCATGCACAAAGCGTAACTATCAGCGGTAAGGTACAGAACAGTGTAACAAAAGAAAATGCGGCGGCTGTTTCTGTTTCTATCAAGGGTACAGATGTAGGTACCTATACCGATGACAAAGGAAACTTTTCACTTACTACCAGGCGGAGCCTGCCATTTACGCTGGTGTTTTCTTCTGTTGGATTCGAGCCAAAAGAAGTAACAGTGAATTCGGCTTCCGAATTTGTAGATGTATCGTTCAACCCTTCCAATACACTGGGCCAGGATGTGGTGGTTTCTGCCAGCCGTGTTTCTGAAAGAATACTGGAGTCGCCGGTATCTATCGAAAGGGTGAGTGCAGCTGCCATACGCACGGCACCCGCCTCCAACTTTTACGATGTGGTGACCAATCTTAAAGGTGTGGACGTAACTACCTCATCCCTCACTTTTCGCACACCCACCACACGTGGTTTTGGCGGTAGCGGAAACGTAAGGTTTAACCAGTTGGTGGATGGTATGGATAACCAGGCCCCGGGTTTGAACTTCTCTGTGGGTGCCATCATTGGTCTCAATGAACTTGACGTGGATAATATCGAATTACTGTCGGGCGCCTCTTCTGCCTTGTATGGCCCCGGTGGTATGAACGGTACCATGCTGATGACGAGTAAAAATCCTTTTAAATACCAGGGGCTTTCTGCTATTGTAAAAACGGGTATCCTGCATACCGACCGCAGAGAAAGGGCTGCTTCTGCCTATCATAACTGGGCTATCAGGTGGGCCAATAAAGTATCAGATAAATTTGCTTTTAAAATCACTTCAGAGCTGGTGAAGGCCAAGGACTGGATCGGGATGGATTACAGGAATTACGACCGTTCCAATGGAGTGTTAAGAGCAGGTACAAGGATCACAGACCCCAACTACGATGGTGTGAATGTATACGGTGATGAAACCAGCGCAGATATCCGCCAGGTACTGAATGGGATTGCCGCCGCGGCACCTTTTCTGGCACCATATATCAGCACCCTCACCACTAATCCTATAAAAGTTTCACGCACCGGTTATACAGAGCAGGAACTGATCGATCCTGTTACATTGAACTTTAAACTGGGTGGCTCATTGAACTACAAGATCACAGAAAAAACCGAAGCAATTCTAGCTGCTTACTGGGGAACCGGTAACACCATTTATACCGGGGCTTCCCGTTATTCTATCAAAGATTTTAAAATGGGCCAGTATAAGTTTGAACTGCTGAATAAAAACTGGATGCTGCGTGCTTATACCACGCAGGAAAATGCAGGCCAGTCGTATAACCTGGCAGCCACTACGCAAAACTTCAATGAAGCCTGGAAACCAAGTCCCGGCGGTACCGGTTGGTATGCACAATATGGCCAGGCTTTCCTCAATGCTAAACTGGGAGGTATGACCGACCTGGATGCACATACTGCTGCAAGAAAAGCGGCCGATGTGGGCAGGCCAGCAATTGGTACGGCGCAGTTCAGCGAGATATATGAAAAAGTAAGAAGGATACCTGTACCAAAAGGCGGTGGTCTATTAGACCGCACCGATCTTTATGGTGTTGAAGGAAACTATAATCTTTCGCCCTACACCAAATCATTTGCAGATATAATTGTGGGTGCAAATTATAAGAAATATGTACTCAATTCTGAAGGAACCCTGTTTGCAGATAAACCAGGCGATCCTATCAGTATCAGTGAGTTTGGTGCATTTGTACAAGCCACAAGGGAAATAACAGACAAGATCAAATTAAGCGTTTCGGGCAGGTACGACAAAAATGAAAATTTTGAAGGTCGTTTTACACCAAGAATAACCGGTGTTTATACCGTTGCAAAAGATAATAATGTACGGCTTTCATACCAAACTGCTTATCGGTTTCCCTCTACACAACAACAATGGATCGACCTCGACCTGGTTTCATATAAGCTGATTGGCGGCAACAAATTTTTTATTGATAAATATAATTTTGATACCAACCCGGTATATTACAGGGATTCACTTAAGAACGGCAATATCGTTCAATGGAAATATCCATTGCAAAAGCCCGAGGTACTTTCTTCTTTTGAAGCAGGTTACAAAGGCCTCTTGCTTAATTCAAAACTGCTGATAGACATGTATGGTTATTATGGTAATTATACTGATTTTACGGGTCGTATCACAGTGGCACAATCAAAGAGTGGAAATCCCATCGTGCAGGCAGATGCTGATACCGGCCAGATCTATTCTGTGCCCATCAACTACGCAAACAAGATCAAGACCTACGGTTTTGGTATTGGCATGGATTACAGGTTGCCCCGCAACTTTAGCATCGGTTTCAACCTGGCTTCAGATAACCTGGATGTTCCGTCTGGCCTTACCGCTAATTTCAACTCGCCAAAATATAAGTTTAATGCAACCCTTGGCAACAGCGGGTTTGGTAAAGACAAGCGTGCCGGCTTTAGCCTGGTGTACAGGTGGCAGGACAGGTTCTATTATGAGGGCGACCTTGCAAATGGTTTTGTTGAAGCGGTACAAACACTTGATGGACAGATCAGCTATA
Organism: Ferruginibacter sp.; assembly: GCA_049291115.1. Classification (GTDB taxonomy): domain Bacteria; phylum Bacteroidota; class Bacteroidia; order Chitinophagales; family Chitinophagaceae; genus Ferruginibacter. Next base: position 85,820 of record JBATOU010000076.1, on the reverse strand, counting down.
AACTCCCCAAAACAAAATCGATCCTTAAACTGGGCGCCACCAACCTGCTTAACCAGTATTATTACAATGCAGTGGGTAATGCCTATGTTGGTGGATTGTATTATGTAAGCTTTGGCTTCAATGTTTATTAAACTAAAATTATTACAAAAATTAAATTTGTATTATGACATCAATAACACATAAAATAAAAACCGGGAGTTTGGTACTGCTTGCTGCCGTTGCGGTTTTAACAGCCTGTAACAAAGAGCCTGAGCAGTTCTCCGATACGCCTGTTGTACCCGTACCGGGCAACCGGGCGCTGGGCGACACGCTTGCAAAAATTGCCAATGATACCATGTTTTATAAAGTACTGGCAAGGGCAGGCAAGCTTACGCTGCTGAATGATAAATCTAAAAACTTTACCATTTTTGCACCCGATAATAATGCTATTAAAACATTTATTACAGCGGCCAGTGGCGGCCTGATTCCCACAGGTTCTCCTGATGCAGTGTATGTAGGTTTTATTAATACGGTTTTAAGAACTGGCCAGGCCGATACACTGGTGAGTTATCATATCATTCCCCAGTCTGTTCCTTCGGCAAATATTCCCACTACGGCGCCAAATTTTCCTTATCCAACAATGTTTAACCCGGCTTCTGCTTTAAGTGCATTTGCAAGGTTGGATGCCTATATCAGCCGCCGCACAAACGGTGCCTGGAAAAATAATATCCCTGTTATTGCGCCAGATATCATGGCTGCAAACGGCGTTATACATACCATTGCAGCAGTTTCGGTTCCGCCATCTCAATTACTTTGGCAAAGGATAGCTGCCGATACCGGTTTAACCTACCTGCGTGCTGCGATTGTGCGTGCCGATAGTGGTATGACCATTTCCACTCCCGGAAGCCTGCAGTATTATTTGGGCAGCAGTGCTATTGCACTGGGTGCAAACTTTACCGTTTTTGCTCCTACAAATGATGCCTTTAAAGCTACTATATATCAATTGGCTTATCCAGTTGTAAGGGGCCAGGTTTACCAGCAGGCTTACCCAACTATTTATACTGCTGTTTACCAGCAGATATATAATGGAGCTATTGCAGGTGGAGCTACCCCTGCAGATGCCGATTCTATTGCCACGGCCCAGGCGCCTGCTATTGCAGCAGCACAAACTGCCGCCTATGCCGATGCCAACGCACCTGCTATTACCACGGCACTGGCATCGAGCCCCAATATTTTCCAGAATCCTGCACTGTTTCCATACCTTACTGCACAAACTGTAAAAGGTATCATTGTTTATCATGTGCTGGCACAAAGGAATTTTTCTGTAAATATCCCTACCACTACGGCCAACCTTACAACATTACTCAACACGGTTTTTGCCACACATCCGGGTATTGCAGCAACGGCTACTTTTACCGGGCCGTTTGTAAGTGCAGCTACTGTAAAAGGGGTGGGAAATCCTTCTGCAGCCAATGTCTTGATCAACCCATTCCCGGGCGGCAGCAGCGACCAGCATTATGTGAACGGTGTTTTGCATAAAATTGACCAGGTGCTGATTCCTCAATAAGATTCACAGATTATTACTATAAAAAAAGAAGGCTCATTACGGAGCCTTCTTTTTTTATGGAGTTTTTTAAAAGACAGGTTACACGTTAAACCTGAAATGCATTACATCTCCATCCTGCACCAGGTATTCTTTGCCCTCAATACGGAGTTTACCGTTTTCACGGCAGGCGGCTTCCGATTCGTATTTTACAAAATCATCGTAGGCAATAACTTCAGCCTTGATAAAACCTTTTTCAAAATCGGTATGTATCACACTGGCAGCCTGGGGAGCTTTCCAGCCTTTATGTATGGTCCATGCCCGCACTTCCTGCACACCCGCCGTAAAATACGTGGAAAGATTGAGTAGTTTGTAAGTAGAATGTATGAGCCTGTCGAGTGCCGGTTCCGTCATCTTGTATTCTTCCATGAACATGGCTTTGTCTTCGGCATTTTCAAATTCGGCTATTTGTGCTTCAATGGCATTGGTCATAATGATCACCTCGTTGCCTTCATCTTTAACTGCTTCAATAAGGGCATCTGAATATTTATTGCCGGTATGCATGCTGGCTTCATCTACATTGGCAACATACAGAACCGGTTTGTCGGTAAGTAAGAAAAGGTCGGCAATTGCATTTTTTTCTTCCTTACTTAAGCCAAGTGAAATGATATTCTTTCCTTTTTCGAGATGCTCTTTGCAGCGTACCAGGATTTCAAATTCGGCCTTCAGTTTGGCATCGCCGGTTTTGGCCATTTTTTCGCTGCGCTGAATTTTCTTGTCTACACTTTCAAGATCTTTTAACTGCAGTTCGGTTTCAATGATCTCTTTATCGCCCACGGGATTGATAGGGCCCTCTTCACGCAAAATATTATCATCTTCAAAACAGCGGATCACCTGTATAATGGCATCCACTTCCCTGATATTGGCCAAAAACTTGTTGCCGAGGCCTTCGCCCTTGCTGGCACCGCGTACCAGGCCGGCAATATCAACGATCTCGATCTGTGTGGGCACCACCCGGTTCGGTTTTACCAGTTCTTCCAGCTTATTGAGCCGTGGATCGGGCACGTTCACCAGCCCGGTATTGGGTTCAATGGTGCAAAAGCGGTAATTGCTGGCCTGTGCCTTGGCACTGCTGCTCACTGCATTAAAAAGGGTTGACTTTCCTACGTTGGGTAAACCCACAATACCTGCCTGTAATGCCATATTCGGTTATATTTTTGGGCTGCAAAGGTAAGGCGTGGCGGCCAAAAATGGTAAAGAAGATTTTAATGTTGTAAGATGGCTTTTTGGCTCCGGTTTTGCAGCTAAATGCTAACCTGCCTAAGCCGGTATGGAATATAGTTATTCATTTAAAGCCTTGTTTACTGCGATATAAGCCCATAATCGGCTTTATGGCATAAAGTATGCATGTAAACCCGGGTTAAACCAATATGGCGAAAACAATAAAGCGCACAATTTTTCGTATTGAGTTTAATACCTATATCCATCAAGGCAAATGCCGAAAATGGGCATGTTATTTAAATACACGGTTTTATGAAAAATCCTCTATCTTTTTCCCTGCTTCTGCTTTGCATTTGTAAATTACCGTATGCTCAAAGCATTGGAACATTTACATCTGTAACGCCAACTGCTCAAACACAAAACCTGGTTCTTCCAGTAACACATACATTTCAGCGGATCATTAAATCGGGAGATGCACTTTCGGCAGGAGGCAGTTTAGGCAATAATACAGATTTCACGGGGTATGTTCCCATCAGCGGCAGCAGCACCCGGGGATACCTTTCTATCAGTAACGAAACAACCCCGGCAGGATGTGCCGTGCTTGGGATTTCATATAATGGCGCCTCACATACCTGGGGTGTCGACAGTGGTGGGAATGTGAACTTTTTAACGAATGCTGTTTTTGGTACTACCTCCAGGTTTTGTTCTGGTACGGTAACCCCAAACAATACCATTATCGTTTGTGAAGAAGACATTACCGCCGGAGATGCTAATGCAGATGGTTACCAGGACAGGGGCTGGCTCATTGAAATTGACCCCGCCACAAGAACTGTAATTAACCAGGATGGACTAGGTGTGCCGGACCGGCTTTGGGCAATTGGGCGTGCGCCTCACGAAAATGCCGCTATAAAAAGCGACAATACTGTTTTATATACTGGTGTTGATAATGGTACAAACGGGTACCTGTACAAATTCATCCCGTCTGTACCTGGTAATTTCAGCAATGGTACCTTATACGTTTTGCAAACAACCGCAGCTTTGGGCACTGGTACCTGGCGGGTGGTTGCCAATACCAGCCAGGCAAACAGAAATAGTACCCTTACCTTAAGCGCTGCGGCAGGCGCCTATAATTTTAACGGAATTGAAGATGTGGAAATTGGGCCTGGCGGTATTATTTACTTTGCTGCCAAAGCACAGGGGAAGATATACAGGTTTACAGATAATGGCAGTTTTGGCACTGCAACAGATATAAGCGGGCTAGAGGTTTTTGCGGGCAATCATGCATACCCGGCCATTACAAGCTACGATGTGGATGGCGGCGGTCCGCTTCCTGCAGAACCCTGGGGCCTGGGTAATGATAACCTTGCCTTTGATGGGGAGGGAAACCTTTGGGTATGCCAGGATGCCATAGCGGGGAGCGACCGCAATCATATTTGGGTTGTGGGCCCGGGGCATACACAGGCTGTGCCGCAGGTAAGGATTTTTGCCACCACACCTGTACGTTGCGAACCCACCGGCATTACATTTTCGCCTGATTACAAATTTATGTTCATCTCTTTTATGAACCCCAATACAACAAACACGGCAGCGCAAACAGATGCGGCCGGGGTACCGGTTATTTTTAATACGCACACAACTGCGGTCATTGGCCGTAAAGAAGTGCTGGGCCCCTTTGTGTTAGCTGCAACCTTTAACCGCTTTACTGTAAGTTCGGCGGGCAGGGATGTAATAGTAAACTGGGAAGTAAGGGATGTATTAAACCATTCTTATTTTGATATTGAGCGGTCTGCCGATGGAAGAAATTTTGAGAAAATTTATACTGAAAATACGGCATTGCCCAATGGTTCCTCCCGTTCATTCAGTTATACCGACAGGCATACTTTTTTAACAGAACTGATCTATTACCGGTTAAAACAGGTGGATAATAATGGGAATTTTCATTACAGTTCGGTTCAGTCTATCCGGCGCAGTCCTCAAAACAACCCTGTTTTTTTATACCCCGTTCCTGCCGCGGATCTACTAAGGGCAGACTATACCGCAGCACAAACGGGTTATATAACACTGCAATTGCTGTCAGCTTCAGGGCATGTTGTGTTGAGCGAGAAACGAATGCTCTCCAAAGGAAAAAATACGATCAGCCTTTCTGTTAAGAAACTGGGTAAAGGCAGCTATACGCTCATTATAAAGGAAAATGATGTGCAGCTCAGCCGTAAGTTTACCAAACTGTAATGGATGTTTTAGTGTCCTGCAGTACCAGGCTTATCGTCTGTAAGGCTGTGTAAAAAAGCAATGATATCTTTGATTTCCTTTTTGTTAAGATCTAATTTATCAAAAGCCAATGTTTGACTTTGCGGAGCAATATGCAGGCCGTTGCCGCCCCCATGATTATAAAACTCCATCACTTCTTTCAATGTTTTAAAAACGCCATTGTGCATATAAGGGGCTGTTAAGGACACGTTACGTAGACTGGGTGTTTTAAATGAAAATAAATGTACAGGCGATTCTGTTATTAAAAACCTCCCCGAATCACTGTCTAGTTTTACATTTCTTTTTACTCTTGAAGCAGGCACGCCCAGCACTTCAGTTTCAATGTAATAATACCTTGGTGGTTTTGCACCGCTGAACAATGGCATAAAATGACAGGTGCCGCATTTGGCTTTGCCCATAAAAAGATTAAAGCCATTGACCTCGTTTTTACTTAAAACAGCAGATCCGTTCATATGCTTGTCAAATTTACTGTTAAGGGCTATTAAGGTGCGTTCGTAACAGGCAATGGCATTACAAATATTTTTGGCAGCATCTTCTTCTTTTGCTGCGGGGTAAGCCACTGCATACATCTGGCTGTATGCAGGTATTTTTAATACTTTGCCTGCAACTTCTTTTGCAGAACCGTGCATTTCCTGTGCATTATTCAGCACCTGTAATACCTGGTCTTCCATACTGCGGCTGCGGCTGTCGGCAAATAAATTTCTTTGCAGGGCGGCATTCCATAATGTAGGGGCATTTCGTTTTAAAGAAGAATGGCCATCTAACGCCTCACTTGTTTTCAGGCCATCGGTAAAAGCCTTGCCGGGCTTATGACAACCTGCACAGCTTTGTTTATTGTTTGATGAAAGCTGTTTTTCAAAAAAGAGCATCCGCCCTAATTCAATCTTTTGAGGAGAGCTGGTAAAATCGTCTAAAAATTTATAAGGGTTAAATGCATCAGGGGCAAACAGGCTGTTATTTTTATTTATGGCACTGTAATGGGTACCTGCAGGGTTATCTTCCAGCCCGGCGGCAATTTTATATTCTCCTGTAATTTTTGTTACAGGATTAATATAAGCGGTAATAAAAGTTAAGCGGTTAAAAGTATTAAAATTGTTGTTTATGGTCAAAAAGCTGATGGCTTCCTGCAAGGCCCCGGTTAGTTGCTGGTATTTGCCGGGTATTTTTTCATTAAATTCCTTTTCATAGAGGCTCATAAAATCCCTCAATCCTTCCAATGCGGCCATGCATTCCGGCAACGAATTTTGTGCAGTTTGCGAATCAAAACCCGTGAGGCCGAGTGCCGCTATACGGTACATTTCTTCTATAAAGGCATCGAAAACAGTTGCTTCTGTAAATTCAAACGGCGCATGAACGCCTTGCAAAGAATTTAAGTGGTCAAGCATTTCGCTCAGCTTTTTTTGAAGTGCAGGTTTATTTGCAATATCATATTCAGGAAAAATATAAGCTTCCATCACCTGCATTCCCATGGGTTCATTACTAAGCTTATATGGTTCTTTCTCTTCAAAGAACGGTATAGGGGGACCATTTAAAACAACAGCATAACTGTCGAAAAAATATTCAATAAAAACCTCAATTCTTTTATAGGATGCCCTCAGTTTAACAAATGCATTTTGTATTTCGGCTGTAGTTCCCTGCTTTAAAGTATGTTCAAATTGAATTGCCCTGATCATCAAGCTGTCTAAACCTGCTGAATAATTTTTTTTGACCTGTACAGCCGGATCGGCTGCAGAAGAATTCCTATGGGAAAAACCAGTAATACTAACAGCAATGAATATGAGGGTAATGCTGGTAATTGATTTGAACATATTTTAAAACAGTTATAAAAATAAGTTTGAAAATAATTAAGAACCAGAATTTGGTTTAACCCAAAGTAAACTGAAATTATTTGAGTGCATCTAAAAAGTCTGGATTTTTCAAAAAAACCAGGATATGGGGGCTTAAAACCGGGTAAATAGTGCGGTTTCTGGCAGATCGGTTATTTATCAAATTAAAGGGATACTGGTTTTGAGGCAGGTTCCTAAAAATTGGGCTGTTTAGCTGATATAATCTTTTTTTTTAAAATAAACTGCCAGAATCGACGTTATTAGTAGTATAAATTATTCTAACGAGTTGATTTTCACTACAATTTATCTTACAAAAACCGACAAGAAATGAAATTTTCTCACATCGGAATCACGCTGGGTTTACTATGTATGTCACTTATATGCGAAGCAAATGATACGCTTTTTAAACTGGCCCAACCATTGGCAACCGCCCATAACTGGAGTTATAAAGGAGGTGGAACCAATCTTGATGGCACTCCGGCCTGGAAGAATTCTTTAACTTATGCCGAACCAGGCTGGCTTACCAACAGGCCGGCACCTTTTGGTTTCGGCGCTACACCAGCCACCAATACGCTTTTACCACAAGATAACAGCACAGGCGGAGCCGGACCCGCAGCACCGGCCAATTCGAGGTATCCTACTTTATACTTCCGGAAAGTTGTAAATATTGCAAACCCTTCTGCGTACCTGCAATTTAAAATAAATGCAAAATTTGATGATGCCATTGTGGTATGGGTAAACGGCGTGGAGGCATTTAGAAATAACATCACTGCAAGTCCTGTTAATTATGCAAGCCTGGGGGCAAACATGGCTGGTAATGGCGCAACCATTTTTTCCGGTAGTGTAAATACTTCTTTATTTAATGCCGGCGATAACCTGGTTGCGGTAGAAATACACCAAACTACGACCAGCAGCAGCGACCTTTTTTTTGATATGGAGTTGATCGGTGTAAATGAGGCAGCTGTTTTAAGGGGACCTTACCTGAACATGGGTAGCCAAACAGGAATTACAATCAGGTGGAGAACCGATTTAGCAACTAACTCAAGAGTAAGCTTTGGTACTACCTTAGGTTCTTATACCAATACGGTGGATGATGCTGCAGTTACCACAGAACATATGGTAAACCTATCAGGCTTATCGCCTGATACGAAGTACTATTATACCATTGGAAGCAGCAGCGCCGTTCTTGAATCAGGCGCAGCCAATAATTTCCTTACGGTGCCAGCAGCAAATACAAACAGAAAAATACGAGTTGCCGCTTTTGGCGATTGCGGTTTTGCTTCCACCAATCAAACGCTTACCCAACAGGCATATATGAACTTTTTAAATGCAAGGGGGATAACAGATATTGACGGACTGATCATGATGGGTGATAATGTATATGAAACCGGCACCGATGCAGAATGGCAAACCAACTTCTTTGAGCCATATAAGAATGTATTTCTTAAAAACTGGAAATTGTATCCCGCTCCGGGCAATCATGATTACGGAAATACAAATACGATCGCAGAAACAACCGACCGGAACAATAACTATTACCAGAATTTTACGTTGCCAACAGCTGGCCAACTAGGCGGCGCGGCATCGGGCACAGAAGCTTATTACTCATTTGATATTGGAGATATTCATTTTCTTTCCCTCGACTCTTATGGCAGGGAATCTGCTACTTCCAATTCGAAAATGTATGATACACTTGGGGCACAGGCCGTATGGGTAAAAGCAGACCTGGCAGCCAATACAAAAAAATGGGTAGTGGCTTTCTGGCACCATGCGCCTTATACAAAAATTGGATTGAATTCTGACGCAGCCGGTGAACTAACGAATGTAAGGGAAAATTTTATCCGCATATTGGAAAGAAATGGAGTTGATTTGGTGATCTGTGGCCATAGCCACGGCTATGAAAGAAGTTATTTGCTAAAGAATTATTATAAGGCCACTCCTGCAGCGCCCGCCTTGCTGGATGCTGATTTCAGAAAGAATTTACACACCGCCGACAGCGCCAGTGCCCTCTATAACGGAACTGCCGGATCTTGTGCCTACGCTTACAATTCAGGCAGGTATAATCATGGAACCGTATATGCCGTTTCGGGCTCATCTGGTAAAAATGACCAGGTGGCACAAACAGGTTACCCGCATGATGCGATGTTTTTTTCACAAACCGGAAGGGGCGGAGCCATGTATTTTGAAGTGGACAGTAACCGCCTGGATGCAAAATATATTTACCAAACAGGCAGTACAACTCCTGTGGTGGGAGATTCATTCACTATTTTTAAAGATGTAAAGAAATTCACCAGTTATACGGTTCCTTTAAACAGTGTGCTCCATATTCAGCCGAGCTGGAAGGGAACATACAATTGGTTCCAGGGGGGCACCACCATACCTAATTTATCAACCGCAAGGAGTTTTACAGTGCCTACATCTACACCGGGTACTTACAGTTTTGTGGTGAGAGATTTTTCAGCCAACACCTGCTTAAAAGATTCTTTTGAAGTGATTGTTACGTCAACCCTGCCGGTTTCACTAGTATCATTTAATGCATTTTTACTGGAAACAAAGGTTGTTCTGGAATGGGAAACAGTATCTGAACAACAAAGCAAACTATTTACGGTAGAGAAATCAGCCGACGGAAGAAACTTTTCTTTTCTTGCAAACGTAGCCGGGGCTGGTAATTCACAGTTACCGGTCAATTACAGGATTTTTGATAACGCCCCACTAAAAGGTGTCAGTTTCTACCGCTTATCTCAAACAAATTCAGACGGTAAAACGAGTTATTTAAATACAAAAAAGGTAATCAATAAATTCCCAGGCAGTTTTCATGTTAGTTTCAGTACAGGAACTAACCATATTACCGCCGCTATTTACAGCAAAAGTGCAGGTAACATTTACCTGTGCATTTCAGATATGATGGGCCGGGTTATAAAAAAAGAGTCGTTTTATGTACATGCGGGCACCAGCAGCAGAAGTTACCGTGTTGCTGCGGGGGCTTATATCATTCAGTTTTCAAATAGTAAAGGCGAAATCTTCAGCAATGAAATAATTGTAAAATAACAGTAGACAATTTTTTATTTTAAAATACCTGTGTGCAACAAAATGAAAAAGAAATTAATTGCATCTTTTTACAGCTTCACCATATTAGTGGGAGTAACGGCCCAGGTTACCAGGCCGATGGCTGCCAGGTACAACAACCCATCTGTAAAAGGAAATATAGTTTTTGTAGCCAATAATATTGTTACAACCCCTTTTGGTATTACAACTCAAATGCCCCCGGGTGGTACTTCTGTGAACAATGGCTTTCCGTGTTCAAATATTGATGTGGATACTGATGTGCCGGCCCATACTGTAAAAATTCCTGCTGGCAGCATTTGGGATTACCATAGTAATGGGGCTGCCCCGGTAAATGATGGCGGCGGCCTTACCTGGAAAATGCCAGCTTACGTTTTGCCGCCGGCCTGGAATGCCCCGGGCACGGTAGTGCCATCCACTCCCATATTGCCACCATTTCCGGCAAAATATGGTTTCAGTAACCCTGGAAGTGCCAGTATAGTTTCCTGTATGAAAAGCAGTGCAGCACTGCCAGCATGTATTCCTCCGGCAGGAAATAAATATTCAGCTTATTATTTTAGAAAAACAGTGAATTTTACCGCAGCAGAATTGGCGGCTTTTAGTACCGTACTGTTCAGAATGAAAAGGCTGGATGGAATAGTGGTTTACATCAATGGCGTGGAAAGAATAAGAGATAATATGCCTGCTGGCCTGATAGGGTACGGAACTTTTGCAAGAAATGACCTTGGTTTAGCACAGGAAAACACTGTTTTTTACGCAGACCCCTCCTTATTTAATGCGGGTGTTAATACCATTGCAGTAGAAGTGCATACCGCCGTTGCGGGAGCCACCAACATGGTGTTTGATATGGAATTACTGGGAATTAACCGTGCGTCCACCTTTAATTCATCTTCAGCTACCTTAAACCTCAACAGTTGCTCCCAGGTATTATTTGCCGGCTTATACTGGGGTGCCAATCACCAGCAAAACGGGAACTCGGATACATCCTGGATTAAACAGGAAACAAAAATAAAATTTAAAGTACCCGGATCGGCTTCTTACCAAATAGTAACATCCACCCAAACAGATTATCATAATGGCATCCGGTTACCCGGCCCACCCGCACTGGTACATGCCGGTTATGCCAGTTTTGCCGATGTTACCTCTTTAATAAATACTTCAAATCCCAATGGGGTGTACACAGCCGGGGATATTAGCACGCCGATCGGCTGGTATTCTGGTGGTGCCGGGTGGACCCTGGTTATTGCTTATTCAAATCCATCAGAAGTACAAAGAAACCTCACGGTATTTGACGGTTCGGCCATTGCTAAAATTGGTGTTACATTAAATATTCCGGTTACCGGGTTTTTAACACCCCCTGCGGGGCCCGTTTCATGCGAATTGGGTGCAGTGGTTTATGATGGCGACCGGGCTTTATTGGATAATTTTTTATTTAAGCAGGATGCCAACCCGCTCGTGGGGTCATACACAAACCTAACCCCTAATGCCACCAGTATCCTGAATGATATGTGGAACAGCACTATTTCAACAAAGGGAGTGCTTAATCCGGGCCGGATACCTTCACATAATAATACTTTGGGCTTTGATGCAGATATTATTGAAGTGCCCAATGCCGGAAATTCCGTATTGGGCAATAACCAAACATCTGCCAGTATAAGATTGAGTTCTTCGTCAGAAGATTTTATGGCACAGGTTCTAACCACTTCCGTTTCTATTTATAACCCCTCTTTTGCTTTTGACAAGGATGCTGCCGATCTGAGTGGTGGCAGTTTAACACCCGGCGATAGTTTAAGGTATATCATGAGTTATAATAATGTTGGAAATGATGCAAGTACCAATTCAATGATCATTGATAATATTCCACCGGGTACGGCCTATAAACCAGGGAGTATCAGGATAAACGGCGTGGCAAAAACAGATGCACCCGGAGATGACGAGGCAGAATACGATTTTGTAAACAGCAGGATAGTTTACCGCCTGGGTGTGGGAGCAAATACCATTTCGGGCGGGGAACTGGCCCCGGGAAGCAATGGTGATGTAAGCTTTGATATTTATACGCCTTCAGCCTGCAGTATCCTTTCCTGCGGAGCAACATTGCGAAACCGTGCACGGATGAGCTATGACGGCAAACTTTCTCTTCAACCTTTGCAGGATTCTTCCGGTGTATATAATTCCGGCTGTATTGACCCGGTAGATAAAATAGACATTGTTACCGGTACCTGTTTATCGCCGGGCGATTCCATTTTGCCAAATATTTGCCAGGCACTTACCGTGAACATACCGATAGCAAGATATGCAGGTTATTCATTTTATACAGCGATGCCTTTTATACCTGCCAATCGTTATAACCCAGCTTTACCGGTTACTTTTACCAGGATAATTTATGCATACTATGATGCACCCGGGGCTTGCCCTGATGACACCATCCGGTTAAACATAGTTGTTACGTCATGCCCCGATATTGATGATGATAATGACGGCATACCCGACTATGTGGAAATGAATGATCCGCAGGCATGGGGTAACCATGATGCAGATGCAAATCTTAACTGGAATGATCCTCAATATCCCGGTTATATTGATAATAATCTTGATCTTTTTAATGACAATTTTGATCCAAGTGCCGATTCAGACAATGACGGTGATCCTAATTTCTATGATACCGATTTTCCGGGATGGACAGATACGAATGGCGATGGCGTAAATGATAATATGGATATGGATTTGGATGGTATTCCAAACCACCTCGATCTTGACAGCGATAACGACGGTATTTCAGATGCGATTGAAAGTTTTGGCGTAGATGCCAATGCTGATGGAAGAATTGATAATTACTCAGATACCGATAACGATGGATTCTCTCAAAATGCAGATGCCAATAATACAGGAGTAGCAAATTCAGGCCTTGGCCTTGGCCCCCTGGATACGGATGGAGACCTTCTTCCTAATTACCTCGATCTTGACAGCGATAACGATGGTATACCCGATGTGCGGGAAGTTTTTGGAACTGATGCAGACAATGATGGAAAATCAGATGTTTTTTCTGATGTGGAAGGAGATGGTTTTTCTGACAGCATTGATGGAGATGCTAACAATGACCTTATATCAGAAAATTTTGCAGCCGTTCTTTTATATACCAGTACAGACGCTAATAGCGATGGCCGTTTAGACAGCTGGCCATTTAGAAATATGGATAACGATTCTAAATCTAACCCTTATGACCTGGATAGTGATGGCGATGGCATTGCCGATGTAATAGAATCCAACCTGCCCGATGCAAACCTTAATGGTATTGTAGACGGGGTATTTGTAAAGGGATGGTCTGCCTTGGTATCCGGACTGCCTGTATTAACACTGCCCAATACTGAAGGCGTAGGTAACGCAGATTACCTGGATATAGAAAGTGATGGTGATGGCATTCCGGATAATATAGAGGGAATGTCAACCCTGGGTTACCTGCTGCCCACCACAACAGATGCTGATGGCGATGGCTTGATGTCTCCGTATGATAATTTTGTTGGCTTCGGAGGCACCGGAATAATTCTTTATGACAAAGATATTGACGGTATACCCGATTTTAGGGATTTAGATACAGACCAGGACGGTGCAATGGATATATGCGAAGGTAACGACTGGAACATTGATGGGTCGTGTAATGAACCTATTACCCCTTCGGGACTGGATGCCGACGGGGACGGATTGGACGATACTTTTGATGCACTTAATTCAATTACAGATATCAAAGGTACATCCATTATGATGGGTAATGGTGGCAGTACAATGGGCGACCCTATACCGGGAACCTTTGCTACCGTACAAAAACAAACCCCTGCACAGATCGACAGAGACTGGCGTTACGTAGGTACGGTATTGCCAATTGAGTTTCTCAGTTTTTCTGCAACGGTACAAAATGCCGGCGTTTATTTAAACTGGGCGATCATAACAGCGAAGGAAGTTGATCGTTTTGAAATTGAAAGAAGCACCAATAATGCGGTGTACAGTAAATCCGGCACGCTCAGGGAACTGGTAAATTTAAATGTGCAGCAAAACTTTGACTTTTTTGATGATATCAGCAGTGTCAGTTCTGATGTGATTTACTACAGGCTGAAAGTATACGGAAAAGCAGGGGAGATAACATACAGTCATGTGCTTATTGTAAAACGAAACAAGGCCCAAACGCCTGTAACAATTATGCCTAATCCTGCTACTGATTTTGTAAAGTTGATATTCTATGCCGGGAAGGGTACACAGGCAGAAATTCTGCTAATTGACCAGGCTGGCAGAAAGCTGCTGGAAAGAAAACAAAATTTCAGTAAGGGAAAAAATGAACTCATTTTGCAACTGGATAAATTCAGCGCAGGTATATATTCACTTATCATTACCACAAACGAAGAAAAAATAATCAAACAATTGTCTGTACTGGAGTAAAGGAAATACCGGTACATGCCTGGTGAATTAACAGGCGGTAAAAGCCTTGTTATTTGCAATATGGCTGTGGTGCGTGGGAACTGCCCCTGTTTACATTAACGAGCCTCACATTGTGCAGCTTTGGCCTGTATGTGATTCAAATTCATGTAAATCAGCTTCAGGCATAAGTAAATTTTGTTTTCCTGTATTTACAAGGTTATGTTTTCTTTTAGCGGCCCATATCTTTCCCCAAAAAGTGAGCGATTGATCAGGCGTATCTCAATACAGCAGTTTTCACTCAGAGGCACCAGGGGGCAAAGCCGCAAGTAAGCGCTTTGCGGTTTAAATTCTTAGCACTTCTGCGTGAAATGCTTCGTTCAATTACTTTTCAGATGCCTTCTGGTTATAAATGTTAAGCTCCTGATTAGTTGTTGGCTCAAATCCAGGCTGCATCTTTTTTAAGCCATACATGTTTTGTGCCGCCCAAAAATTTAAACCACTAAATTGTTTTTTCAGTGCAACTTTGCATTATAAATGCTTTATTTATCAGCCAATGCCAACCACACTCCAAAAAAAAACAATTGCCGCCCTGCTTAAACCCCGCAGGCCCGATACGAACAAAAGCCATTACGGGCATGCATTGTTGGTAGCAGGTAATACAGGCAAAATGGGAGCTGCTGTACTGGCCGCCAGGGCCTGCCTGCGCAGTGGTACCGGGCTTACTACAGTTAATGTACCAAAAGAAGAGCGGTTTATTATTCAAACTGCTGTGCCGGAAACAATGATGAACGAAAGAGAAAGTATACCGGCAAATCTTGAAAAATATACAGCAGTGGGTATTGGCCCCGGTATGGGTACACAACAAAAAGACGAAGACCGGTTTTACCAGCTCCTTATCAATCTGAAGCAACCGCTGTTGCTGGATGCAGATGCGATTACTATTTTAGCCGCTCATAAAAACTGGTGGGCACTGCTGCCAAAAGGAACCATTTTTACTCCGCACGGGGGTGAATTCGAACGTATGTTTGGGCCGGGCAAATCAAAAAAAGACAGGCTCAATAAGGCCATGGAGATCAGCCGGCTTTATGGTTGGGTGATCGTGCTCAAAGGCCACGAAACGGCTATCGTATCTTATGGGAAATATATGCTCAATAAAACCGGCAATACCGGCCTGGCAAAAGGAGGAAGCGGCGATGTGCTCACCGGTATGATCACAGCATTTTTAGCACAGGGTTACGAGCCCGTTGAGGCTGCAAGCCTGGGCGTTTACCTGCATGGCGCTGCGGCCGACCTGGCTTTAAAAAAACAATCGGCAGAAAGCATGATTGCAGGCGATGTAATTGAATGCATTGGAGCGGCTTTTAAGGGCTTGATAAAATGATGATTTTCAATGCCGGTCCCTTTGCGGAACTTAGTGAGATCTTAGTGGATATTTGTGGTACCTTACTCTTTTTTCTAAAAATGCAACCAGTTAAACTTAAAACCTCCATTACTGTATTCAAGCGATGGCGTTGGAAATTTAAAAATATTGAGAGCGTTCAGCAGGATACGGACCCCTTTTTTATTGGTCTTGATCTTTGTGAGGTTAATGTCTGGCGCCAGGTACCATTGGCGGTAACGCTTTATATCGGGGCGGTTAAAGGTTATATTCCCGGCCTCGTCTTTGCCCAGGTTGCTTCTTGCGCCAAACAATCCTTCTGCACCGGTACCTACAGAAACCTGCAGCCAGGCCGGTATTTTTGATTGCGGAAAAAAGCTTTTTGGACTGGCACTCAGCCAAAACGTAAAACCATTATAGTCTTTTAAAAAACGGGCGGCATGTTCTTTGCCAAATAGTTCATCGCTCCGGGCATTTAGTTCTGCATCCTTATATTTTTTTTGGTGAAAGGACAGTTTCATTTGTATCCTTTGTTCATCCCATGCCAATTCCTGGGCCACAAAACCCCCACTGCCAATGATATTGGCGCCAATATCGCCCCAGCTCCATCCCCATTGACTGCTGAAACCGTCGAGGGTTTCAATTACTGTTTGATAAATAGCACCGCTCATGCCGCCGATCCAGATGCGTTTTTTTCGGTCGATTCCCGTCCAGCGCCAAAGCTCCATGTTTACCTTGCTGATGCCATAAGCGCTCATTACATGACCCAGTTTATCCTGCTGCATCCATTCGCCGATATCATTGAACGAATGAAATGTTGTTTGCGGGTAATCTTTGTACCAGGTAGAATAAAGAGCGGCGGTTAAACCTGCATAAGCCCCTGCACTGCCGATGGCCAGTATTTTAGTACGGCGTTTAATTTGGGCAAGTGAGTCGGTTGAGGATTTGGGGTTAAGGGTTGATGGTTGACAGTTGACTGTTGACAGCTGATAGTTGATGGTTGATAGTTGACGGTTGACCGGGGTATTACCGATGCTTTGTGGTCTGTTGTCCGTGGTCTGTCGTCCGTCATCAGTTGTCCGTGGTCTGTGTTCTGTCGTCCGTCGTCCGTCGTCTGTCGTCTGCGGCTTGTACTCCATTTGCGCCATCGCCGGCAAAACCATCAAAAAGATAATAAAAAAGCTGAATAACGGCCTTAAAGTACAAGGGAGCGTCGCCAATGCGGATGAGTTAAGCAGTAAAGCCGGTTTCATAAAACAAAAATAACGGTAATGTTGGTCAATATATTACGAATGCTATATTTGTAAACGTTAAAAAAAATACCAGTTATGGAAGCAATGATACAGCAAAAGGTTGAGAAATGGCTCAACGGAAATTATGATGAAACAACAAAGGATGCCATCCGTAAAATGCAGGCAGAAAACACTGCAGAGCTTACAGAATCTTTTTACAGGAACCTGGAGTTTGGTACGGGCGGCCTGCGTGGCATTATGGGCGTGGGTACCAACCGTATGAATAAATATACGGTAGGCATGGCCACACAGGGTTATGCCAATTACCTGAAACAATGTTTTGGTAATGATTTAGGAGTGGTGGTGGGTCACGACAGCCGCAATAACAGCCGTGCTTTTGCCGAAATTACAGCCAATGTATTTGCTGCAAATGGTATTAAGGTGTACCTGTTCGAAGCCTTGCGTCCAACACCCGAAATAAGTTTTGCCATACGTGAACTTAATTGTAAGGGTGGTGTGGTTTGTACAGCCAGCCATAATCCAAAAGAATACAATGGATACAAAGCCTACTGGGATGATGGCGCTCAAATGGTGCCGCCACACGATAAGAATG
This sequence comes from Ferruginibacter sp., assembly GCA_049291115.1. Taxonomy (GTDB): domain Bacteria; phylum Bacteroidota; class Bacteroidia; order Chitinophagales; family Chitinophagaceae; genus Ferruginibacter. The sequence continues at coordinate 68,290 of JBATOU010000076.1, read as the reverse complement.
TGATAACCGAAGTGGAAAAAATTGCCAGCGTGGATGATGTAAAATGGAGTGGCGGCGAAGCCAATATAACCCTGCTTGGCAAAGAAATGGATGAAAAATACCTGGCCATGGTAAAAGGCCTGAGCATTTATCCCGAAGTATGCAGGGCACAGCACGATCTTAAAATTGTGTACACCCCCATACATGGTACGGGAATTATGCTTGTGCCCCAGGCGCTGGCGCAGCTTGGCTTCGATAATGTGCATGTTGTGGAGGAACAAAGCAAACCCGATGGAAATTTTCCAACGGTGCAGTATCCCAATCCAGAAGAAAGGGAAACCATGAGTATTGGTTTGAAGAAGGCAGCAGAACTGGATGCCGATATTTTGCTGGGAACCGATCCCGATGCCGACAGGGTGGGTGTAGGCCTCAAAAACAATAAAGGCGAATGGATATTACTGAACGGCAACCAAACGGCCCTGCTGGCATTTGCTTACATGATAGAGGCACGCAAGGTTAAAGGCATTGCTGAACCCAATGATATGGTGATAAAAACGATCGTTACCACCAATATGATAGATGAAGTGGCAAAGAAAAACGGCGTGTCCTGCTACAATGTACTTACTGGTTTTAAATGGATATCATCGCTGATCCGTGCAAAAGAGGGAAAAGAAAAATACATTGTGGGCGGCGAAGAAAGCTTTGGCCTCATGATCGGCGACCAGATACGTGATAAGGATGCGGTAAGTGCAGTTTCATTGATCTGCGAAATGGCAGCTTACGAAAAAAGCAAGGGCCGCAGCCTGTTTGATAAACTGATAGATATGTATGTGGAATACGGTTTTTACAAAGAAAGCCTGGTAAGCATCACCAAAAAAGGAATGGATGGGGCAGCAGAAATTGCCCGTATGATGCAGGAAGACCGTGCCAATCCGCCTAAACAGATCGATGGGGTGGAAGTACACCAGTTGCTCGATTATGAGACACAGGTGGGAACCGACCTGCTGACGGGCAGCAGCTGGAAGATCGAACTTCCCAAAAGCAATGTGTTGCAATTTATTTTGGGCGATGGCACTTCTATTTCTGCCAGGCCAAGTGGTACCGAGCCAAAGATCAAGTATTACTTTAGTGTAAACAAACCGCTCGATAAGGCAGCCGATTTTGATAAGCTGGAAAAAGAACTGGACGATAAATTGAAGCGCCTCGAAAAAGCGATGGGGGTTTAACGGAGGTTTAAGAGGTTCGGGGTTTGCAAAGTTCGTGTTATTTTCAGGCACTTATTTTATGCAGCACTCCTTTGTGTTTCTCTTGTATTCTCTGTATAACTCTGTGATACTGCAATAATGTCCGCAAAGGCAATTTGCATTGCATGTTTTTAGACCGGTTTTGAAATGTAACTATGAGACATATATTTACCATTACTGCCCTGCTGCTGTCATCCTTATGCGATGCTCAGCCAAAACCCGATGCCTTTTATCAGAAAGTGGTTACGCTGAAACGCTTTTTAGAGAAAAAACATTTCAGTCCCATACGTTGGAACGATACCACATCGGCCTTGCTCTACAACCACTGGCTCGAAGAACTGGATGAGGAGCGCCTGTTCTTTTCAAAAGCTGATATTGCCAAACTTGAACCTTACCGCACCAAACTCGATGATGAAATAAACGGAAAGAGCTGGGAGTTTTTCAGGCTTTCCACACAACTCTATTATTCAAAAATCCAGGTGGCCGACAGTGCTGCCAAAGCATTTCTAGCCCGGCCGGTCGATTTCAGTAAGCCTGCAGGTATGAGCTGGCCATACGAAACCTATGCGGCCAATGACGCAGAACTGGCGCTGCGCTGGCAACAGTATATTAAATGGCGTATACTCAGTTATATGGCCGATGAGCTTGCCGGAAAAGAGGGGAAAAAAGACCTCTCAGCGGCAGTTCCACCGAATATGGCAGAACTGGAAGCCCGTATACGAAAAAAAGTAAGCAGGCGGGAAACCATGTATTTTCAATCACTGATCCAAACGCCCGAAGAATTTAAGAAAGCTATGCAGGAATCCTTTCTTGATGCTGTTGCGCATACCTACGACCCTCATACTTCTTATATGAATTACAGCGATAAGGAGGAGTTCAGCGCTCTTACATCGGCCAAGGAATTCTCATCTGGCTTTGGTTTCGAAGAAGATAGCAAGGGCGATAAAACCATCAATTACCTGCAGCCTGGCAGCAGTGCATGGCGAAGCGGGCAGGTGCATGCCGGCGATGTACTGCTCAAAGTAAAGATCAACGGTACAGAAAGAGATGTTTCTGAGCTCAGCGCCGATGAACTGGAAGAAGTAATGGGTGGCAACAGCAGTGCCGAAGTGGAAATAACGCTGCGCACCGCATCGGGTGAAATTAAAAAAGTAAAACTGCTGCAGGAAAAAATCACCGACGACGAAAGCGTGGTAAAAAGCTATGTGGTAAAAGGGAAGCAGTTGATCGGTTATATCAACCTGCCGGGTTTTTACAGCAACGAAAGCGAAGATTACGAGCATGACCTTACAGGTTGTGCCAATGACGTGAGCAAGGAAATTGTAAAGCTAAAAAAAGACAATATCGCCGGCCTGGTGCTCGACCTGCGTAATAATGGTGGTGGCAGCATGTGGGAAGCCATTCAGTTGGCGGGCATTTTTATTGATATTGGTCCCGTGGCTTCCATTAAGGATGAAAAAGCGAAACTGGTCTTTTTAAAGGATCCAAACAGGGGCACCATTTACGATGGACCCATGATTGTACTTATCAATGGCGCCAGTGCCAGTGCCAGCGAATTTTTAAGTGCGGCCCTGCAGGATTACAACCGGGCACTCATTGTGGGTGGTACCACCTACGGAAAAGGTACGGCACAGGATCTGTTGCCACTTGATACCGCCAATACTGCCTCTAAAATGAAATATGATGATTATGTGAAAGTGACCATGGGAAAATTTTACCGGGTAAACGGCAGCACGGTGCAGTGGAAAGGAGTGGAGCCCGATATTGAACTTCCCGACCTGTACCGGGCAGAATTGTTTAAGGAAAAAGGGCAACCAACTGCATTGGTGCCCGACCTGGCAAAACCTGGTTATTACCAGGCTTCGGCTGCGCTTCCTGTAGAAATGCTGAGGCAAAAAGCAGCAGCCCGTATTAAAGACGATGCATATTTTAAACTGGTTCAGAACTTTGCCGGAATTTTGGCCAATTACAAAAAAACAAAGACCATTCCACTGCAATGGGCAGGGTTTATAAACTACTATAAAAGTTCTATGGATGCTTATAGCAGTTTTAAAGAAAAAGAGCTGGCTGCTGATGCCGGGCTTACAGTAGAGAACAACAGTTTTGATAAAGAACGCATCAAGTTGGGTGGAAGCCGGTCTGAAGAAATAAACAAGACCTACCTGCTGCAGATCGGTAAGGACAAGGAACTGGCGGAAGCCTGTAATATTTTTGCCGACTGGATAAAATGATTTTTTATTTGCTGCAATTACCCAAATATTTTTACTTTTATAAAAACCAAAACAGCTATGTACAGAATTCTACCCATGCTCGCAACCCTGTTGCTGCTCACAGTTTTTAAGCCATCCCTTGCCCAAAATTTCGAAAACCCGGGCGAGTATATGGACTTTATCAACAAACAGCAGGAAGCCGTTTCAAAAAAATTTCTTGCCTACAGCAGCGCTTCTGCGCATGGAAAAAGGCAGAAAAAAGTGGAGACCCTGCGTGAAAAATTGCTCAACCAGATACAGGAATCAAGGATGAACGTGAGCGGTATGCCCTCTTTTAAAGGCGATAAAAGCTACCGCGATACTGCCGTAAACTTCATGAAATTTTATTTTAACGTAATGAACGACGATTACAGCAAGATCATTAACATGGAAGAAATTGCCGAAAAAAGCTATGATGCCATGGAAGCTTATATACTCATGGAAGAACAGGTGCAGGATAAACTGAAAGAAGGCAATGAGCGCATGCATACGGCGCAGAAAGCATTTGCCGCCAATACTAATATCCGGTTGCTGGAAGACAAAACTGAACTGGGCGAAATGATGAAAGAAGTGGGCGAAAACAGCCGGTATTATCATACGGTATACCTGGTGTTTTTTAAGCCCGCCATACAGGAAGACAACCTGATGGAGGCCCTCAAAAAGGATAATATTACCGCTATGGAACAGGCAAAGGGCGCCATGGTAAAATATGCGCAGGAAGGACTCGAAAAATTAAAGACCATGCAGGCATATAAAGGCGATAACTCCTTAAGGCAGGCCTGTGTCAACTCGCTTAATTTTTATGTAAAAGAGGGAGAAAAGATGAATACTTTCAGCGAGTTTTCACTGGCAAAAGAACGCTTCGAAAATATTAAGAAAGAATTCGACAAAAACAGGAACCGCAGCCAGCAGGATGTGGACGCTTATAACAAGGCGGTAAACGAATACAACAAGGCCAATAATAACTACAATACGGTTAACCAAAGCCTCAACGAACTGCGCAGCCAGCAAATTAAAAACTGGAACGAAGCGGTGAAGAATTTTTTCGATAACCACACGCCGCATTATAAATAAATTTTACCGGTTTAAACATGATCTGTTATGCCGTTAAGCGATTAACGGCATAACTTTTTTATATTGCACTCCCAAAGCAGCTGTTCACCGTGAGAAAATTTGAAGATACATACCGCCACAAGGGCATGCGCAAAAAACTGGTAGATTCTATCAGGGAAAAAGGCATTACCGATGAGCGGGTGCTGGAGGCCATGAACAATATTCCCCGTCATTTTTTTTTAGATACGGCGCTCGACAATATTGCTTATGAAGACCGGGCATTTCCTATTGCCGAAGGACAAACCATTTCCCAACCTTATACCGTAGCCTATCAAACAGAACTGCTGCAGGTAAAACCGCAGGAAAAAGTGCTGGAGATCGGCACCGGCAGCATTTACCAGGCCACTGTACTGGCCGAAATGGGCGCCAAGATATTTACCATTGAACGGCAGAAGAAACTATTTGAAAAAACAAAGGACTTTATTTTTAAGAACAAATACCCCAATATCAAATTCTTTTTTGGCGATGGGTTCGAAGGGTTGCCCACTTATGCACCCTTTGATAAGATCATCATCACAGCTGCAGCGCCGTATATACCACCACGCCTTATTGACCAGTTGAAGCCCGGCGGCAAAATGGTGATACCTGTGGATGCAGGCGGCACACAACGGATGCTGCGCCTAACCAAAACAGAGGATGGTTCGTTTACCGAGGAGCAGTTTGACAATTTTTCTTTTGTACCCATGCTCAAAGGAAGGAACGGCTGATAAGGTAGATCGGTTTGGCATGCCTCGATAGCGTTACATCATTATCGCATTATCATATCATCACATTATCGCATTTCCCTCATTTGCACATTTCCTCATTATCACATCATCACATTGTCACATTCTCAACTTCTCTATTCACAAAAAATCAACAACCGCTTTTTTAACCGCAGCATCGCGGTAAATTTTTTGATGGCCGAGCCCTTTTGTAAGCAGGAATTCAATATGGGGATTAGCATCTGACTTTACTTTGAGTGCATCGGCCAACGGTGTTACAAAATCTTCTTCGTCGTGTACCCATAATATTTTTGCCCGGATGTTTTTTACTGCCCGGCGTATAGAAAACCAGGCTGCTTTATTACCGCTGTTCCGGTAAATGGCATCTTCCAGCGATTTTTTTACAGCCTCATTTTTCAGTCCTATAATATCAAACGCCCCGTTTATGGCAGAACTGGTTTCGGTAGCAGGCGCAATAAAAGCCACCCGGCAATTTTCAGTATGCGCTATTTTTTCCAGGGCAAGGCTGAGGGCAATTCCGCCAAAAGAATGAGCGATATAAGCATCCACTTTTCCATATAATTGGTTCACCTGTTCTATCATGGCCGCATATTGCATCGCATTTACCGTTTTGCCCTGGCTGCGTCCATGAGCAGGTGCATCAAAGGCAAGTACTTCATAATTTTTTTGCACAAGATCTGCTGCGTAAGCGCCAAATTTATGGCAACTGGAAGAAAATCCATGTAAAATCAACACTCTTTTAGCGGCATTCGCATTGCAACGGTATCCCGTAATTTTACTGTTATTGAATTCAAAAGTTAATTTTTCTGCTGATGCAAATATTTCAGCCTCTCTTCCGTTATACCTTGCAAGAGGCGTGCAAAAAAGTTTCAGCGCTTCATCGCCACACCTGCGTTTGTTCAAAACACTTAGTAGAATAAATTTCGTACGTATGGCAGCCAGCAGGAACTTTTTCTGTACATTCATTTGTCAAAGTTATTGTTTATGAAGATCGTTTTAATAGGCTCCGGAAACGTAGCCACCGTACTGGGCCGTTTAATTGTACAAAAAGGCCATTCTGTAAAACAGGTCATCAGCCAGGATATCAATCGTGCCAAAGAGCTTGCTGATGAGTTGCAGGCTTCCTGTGCCGATACTTCTGCCGCAGTGGATATGGACAGCGACCTGGTGATCATTTCTATTTCTGACTCAAACCTCGAGTTCGTGCTCAGCGAAGTGAGGGATAAACGCAAACCCGTGGTGCATACGGCAGGCGGCGTAAATAAAGATGTATTGAAAAAATATTCAGATAACTATGGGGTGCTTTACCCTGTGCAAACACTGCGAAAACAAATGACAGAAATACCCCGTATCCCTTTTTTGGTTGACGGTTCATCAGAGGAAATGATCGAGTTTGTAGAAAATTTTGCAAAAACACTTTCGGGCGATGTAAACCGTGCCAACGATGAAGAAAGGATAAGGTTACACCTGGCAGCTGTAATTGTGAGCAATTTTACCAATTATATGTACAGTATTGCAGAAGATTACTGTAAAAAAGAAAAAGTGGATTTTAATATTTTAAAACCACTGATCATGGAAACCGCACAACGTGTAATGGAACATTCTCCCGCCGAAGTACAAACAGGCCCTGCTGTGCGTAAAGATATACAAACAATGGACAAGCATTTGCGCTTGCTGGTAAACTATCCTAAGCTGCGCACCACTTACCTGCGCATCACCGACAGCATCATGAATCCTTAATTATAGGGGAGTATGATATCCGTTTGCACTTTGAAAGGGTTTTTAAGATTGCCTTTTTCATCTGCGGGGTCATCAACATAAACTTCATATGCTTTACCCGGTTTTTTCCTTGGCTTTTCTTCTTTAAGCCTTTCGTACAATGCTTCGTACGCCTGTTTGGTCATTTCATACGGCCCAAAAAAATGTGCTACAATGGCACTGTCGCCCCCCGTATTTTTTACAAATATATTTTTTGGAAGTTTTGACGGGGCTTTATCTACCGGTAAACCCACTTCAAAAAAGTAAGGGGCTTCGTTTTTAGTGAACCAGGCAGCTGCATGGCCTTTTATCGTAAGCTTATTTGTTTTGATGACCTTTCCAAGCGTACTGTCGAATATCCTGCTGAATTTTTGTCCAATTCCCGCTTCGGTGGCAGCACTGTCTCTTACACAAAGAAAAACAGATTTGGCCACAAGTGTATCCTCCATATTGATAATGGGCGATTTGGGCATATCATCCTTTACAGGGGCTACTACTGGTACGTTCACCGGCGTGCTGACTTTTTTTTCTATTTTATCTTTTTTGCTGTTGTTATTGCAGGAAAAGATTGCTGACGACAATAAAAACAGGCACGCACCAGTTATGGTATGCTTGCTCATGCTGAAATATTTTAAGGGCTACAAAATTATACTTTATTTTAATATTTCTGTTGTTGAGAATGAAGTTTTTCCTGAATTGGTAATTTCCCTAGGTTTGCAGCCCCGAAATTTGCAAGCATGTACAATATTACGTTTAAGTTTGAACAAAAGGGACTGGAACCCGTTACGCTTCAAAATATGGAAGCGGGGCAATCGTTGCTGGAAGTGGCTTTAAAAAATGATATCGAGCTTCATCATAACTGCGGGGGCGTTTGCGCCTGCAGTACCTGCCATTTATACCTGGAAAAGGGAGAGGATTTTGTGGAAGAGCTGAGCGACAGGGAAGAAGATTTTATTGACAGGGCAGTTAATCCCCGGCTTAATTCGAGGCTTGGCTGCCAGTGCGTATTGCAGGAGGGATCCGGCGAGATCGTAGTGACCCTGCCCGATCAAACGCAGTTTTTGGGAGAATAAGAGTAATTTGCCAATTCGATGATTGGATAATGTGATAATTATAAAGCAATGCTTTATTTTTTTGCTTTTCCATTAATTTGTTAATTGCATTATCACATTATCAAATTGGCTTATTATCACATTAACGAATCGGCACATCATCACATTATCACATTTGCACATTATCACATTCTATTATGACATTTGAACCACCCATTCACTGGAACGATTACGAAGACATTGCACAAAAACTATACGAACGTTTTGGCGATGAATTCAATGAAAGCAGGATATACCGCATACGTTTTACCGACCTGCACAAATGGGTGCTCGAAATTCCGCATTTTGCCGGTAAGGCCGATGAGAGCAACGAAGGTCATCTCGAAATGATTCAAAGCAGCTGGGTTTACGAATGGCGCGACAACCAAAAAAAATGATGTTATGAATGTATTGGCAGGGTTTAAGAATATCAAGCTTTTTGTACTGGATGCCGACGGGGTGCTTACCGATGGTTCACTCCTCATTTTTGAAGACGGGCAGCAAGTACGCCGCATGAATATTAAAGATGGTTACGCACTGCAGCTTGCCATAAAAAAAGGATACAGGATCCTCGTGATATCGGGGGCAAAATCAAAGGCCATAAAAAAAAGGCTCAGCCTGCTTGGAATAAAAGATGCATTTTTTGGTGTGGAAGATAAAGTGAAGCTGATGCTGAATTATATATCAAAATTCCGGTTCGAAAAAGAACAGGTACTCTATATGGGCGATGATATGCCCGACCTCGAGTGTATGAAAATGGCGGGGCTTGCCACTTGTCCTGCAGATGCCGTTCCGGAAATAAAAGAAATTGCCCAATATATTTCCCCACTGAACGGCGGGCAGGGCTGTGTAAGGGATATCATTGAAAAAGTGCTGAAACTTAACGGGCATTGGCAGCACAATACAGCACTGGCTTCCAGGTAAACCACTCAACTTGCTTATTCTTTCTTTGATACAGGAGATCATTATATTTGTATTTCCATGAAATTATTTGCCGCATTCTTAAAACTTGTTCGCTGGCCCAATCTTTTTTTTATTGTGCTAACGCAGTGCCTGTTTTATTTTTGCGTGTTCAGCACCGTGGCGGCAAAACCCGGCTATCATCACCGTTATTTATTGTTTACCCTCCTGGTTGCTGCCAGTGTATTGATAGCGGCGGCAGGTTATATCATTAATGATTATTTCGACCTGCAGATAGATAAGGTAAATAAGCCCGAAAAAGTAGTGGTGGATAAGATCGTAAAACGGCGCTGGGCCATCATGTGGCATTGGGTGTTTTCGGTGGCCGGCATGCTGCTCAGCCTTTTTATCAGTTATAAAACAGGTCAGTGGATAATTGTGTCGGCAAATATTATTGCCGTATTGCTGCTCTGGTTTTATTCAACCAGCTTTAAGAAAAAAGTATTGTCGGGCAATATCATCATATCGGCCCTGTCGGCCTGGGTGTTGCTGGTGGTTTATTTTTTTTCCGGCGCCGATATCGGAAAATGGCCCCAGGGTGAAAGTCTTATTAATTTTCAGCGATTTTTTAAATTTACCAGCTTGTACGCCGGTTTTGCATTCATTACATCGCTCATACGGGAAGTGGTAAAAGACCTGGAAGATATGAACGGGGATATGCAGTATAAATGCCGTACCATGCCCATAGAATGGGGTGTTCCTGCAAGCAAAGTATTTGTGGCAGTATGGCTTATTGTGAGTATGGCGGCCTTGTTTATTATACAGCTTTACGCATGGCAAACCGGGTGGTGGCTGGCGGCCCTGTACATTGTGCTTGCAGTGATCTTACCAATGGTATTCATCCTGGCAGCTTTAAAAAAAGCCGTTTCACCGCCTGATTACCATAAGCTGAGCACGTCTGTAAAATTTGTGATGCTGACCGGTATCTTATCTATGCTCTTCTTTTTATTTTACCGATGAAATTTATGGAGAAAATAATTTTAGCCTCCCAATCGCCACGCCGCAGCCAGCTTTTGCAATGGGCCGATGTTCCTTTTGAAGTACTCGTGAGCGATTCAGATGAATCTTACAACGAATCGGAGAGTTTTACTCAAATAGCGGTACATATCGCCCGCAACAAGGCCCTGGCTGTGATGGCCAAAAGCGGTGCCGGCCGGCCGGTGCTGGCAGCCGATACCATTGTGGTTTGCAATGATACCATCATTGGTAAGCCAAAAGACAGGGAAGAGGCCATTTCATTTCTAAAAACATTATCGGGCAATATACATACCGTAGTAACTGGCGTGGTCATACTGCATAATGGAAAAGAACAGGCATTTGCCGATGAAACAAAAGTAGAATTCCACCCGCTTACAGAAGATCAGATCAGCTATTACGTTGATAAATACCAACCCTACGATAAAGCAGGTGCCTACGCCATACAGGAATGGATCGGCGTGGTGGGTATCAAAAGCATCCATGGCGATTTTTATAACGTGATGGGCTTACCGGTAAGCCGGGTATTGCAATCTCTTAAAGAAGCCGGCCTGCTGTAAAACCGGGTTTCCGGGATTTTTTGGAAGAATTTTCTGAGATTTTTAAGGGTTAATCATCAGTCGCCGGGTAAATTGTTTTTCTAGCTTACGCTATGGATCAACGATTACCCTTATGACCGAACGTTTACTTCAATACATCTGGCAATTCAGTTATTTCAATGTTTACGATCTGCATACAGAAGAGCAGCAGCCATTGCAGATCATTCATCCCGGCAGCTTCAATACCAACCAGGGCCCCGATTTTTTGAATGCTAAAATAAAAACAGGCTCCACCACCTGGGCCGGTCATGTGGAGATCCATATTAACTCTTCCGACTGGGAACTTCATGGACATGGAACTGATAGCAATTATCAGAACGTGATCCTGCACGTGGTTTGGAAGCACGACAGGGAACTCGGGCTCCCGTTTCCCACACTTGAACTGCACAACAGGGTTTCGTCTGTTTTACTGCAGCGCTACGGCGAATTTATGCGGTCGGATCATTTTATTCCCTGCCAGCAACATATACACAAAGTACCAGAAATTATCCTGCAGTCGTGGAAGGAACGACTGCTGGCAGAAAGGCTTAAGGATAGATCCATTCTTATTGCCCGTGTATTGATGAAAACCAACAGCCACTGGGAAGAAATATGCTGGTGGCAGCTGGCAAGAAATTTTGGAATACCCCAAAATGCAGATGCATTTGAAGCCATTGCCCGCAGTTTACCACTAAAGATCATTGCCAGGCATAAGAACCAGCTGCAGCAGGTAGAGTCACTTTTATTTGGGCAGGCAGGCCTTTTAAACAAAAGTTTCAAAGAAGCATATCCCTCCATGCTCAGGCGTGAATATATTTTTCTTACAGAAAAATACGGCCTGGAGCCAATAAAGGTACCGATACATTTTTTGCGCATGCGGCCGGCAAATTTTCCTACGGTAAGGCTGGCGCAATTGGCGGCATTACTGCACAGCAGCCATCACTTGTTTTCAAAAATAAAGGAAACAACCTCAATAGAGGCAATGCAGAAACTTTTTAATATTACCGCAAATGATTACTGGCACTATCACTATAATTTTGAAGAAGAAACATCTTACAGGGAGAAAAAACTGGGCCCGCAAATGATCCGGAACATTCTTGTAAACGCCATTGTGCCGCTTCTTTTTGCCTATGGAGATATTAACAGCTTTGAAGAAATGAAAGACCGTTCCATTGCCTTTACCGAATCACTCCCACCCGAAAAAAACAAGATCACCGCAGGTTTTGAAGCATTAGGGATCATTAATAAAAATGCCTTCGACTCGCAGGCCCTTCTTCAGTTAAAGAAAGAATACTGTAATAATAAAAAATGCCTTCAATGTGCTATTGGCAGCAAAATAATTAAGGGGTTGGTATGATAGCTGTAGTTGACGGTTGATGGTTCATAGTTGGGTTTGGTATTTGGTTCTTGTTTTCCTGTTTGGTATCTGAGTTGCAGAGATTTTTAGTTTTGCTCTTTTATCCAACTATATCCCGCATCCCGTATCCCGTATCCTGCATCCCGTATCCTGCATCTCGTATCTTGTATCCCGTACTCTGTATCTCGTATCCCGTATCTGTATCCTGCATCCCGCACCTTCTTCACATCACCCATTTATATCCCGCAAGTACTTCCAGGTCGGGGTGGATGCTTTTCATAACGGGGCAGTTATCGCCTATCTTCTCCAGCATGAGCCGGTCTTTTTCTTCAACAGCCGCGGGCAGGTAAAGAATGACCTCAATTTTACCGATCCTGCGTGGGTCGCTCAGCATATGCTTGGTTACATCAATACGTGTTCCGGCCAGGTCAATATTCATATCATGTGCCCTTATGCCCATAGTGGTGATCATACAGGTGGCAAGGGCCACACAAACCGTATCGGTGGGGCTGAACCTTTCTCCTTTCCCCCGGTTATCGGTAGGCGCATCGGTTTCAATTACCGTACCGCTTTGCAGGTGCGTACATTCGCAGCGTAAATGCCCTTTATATTCAATAGAAGCTGTCATAATAAGATTTTTTTAACTTTAATGGCCTGTTTAAGCAGCAGTAAGTTTCATAAACTGCTCTAACTTACGGCAAAGGCCGTTATTTTTGCATAAATTTACTCAAGTAAATTTCAATCATGAAGAAATTATTTTTATTCCTAATTGGTTCGATGTTATTGCTTACGGCAACGGCACAGAACGAGTCAAAATCAAAAAAGGAAAAAAGGAGGGAGGAGCGGAGGCAACGCATTAATGAAATAGCCCGGCAGGAAGAAGAAGGCGTCATTAAGTACAAGAAACATTTTGTGTTTGGTGGCAAGCTTACGAACGATGGTTACGGGGGCTTTCTTGAAATGGCCCGTGCACAATCCGTTAAAAAAAGCCTTCTTTTTCAGTTCGAAATAACAGAGCGTAAGCATCAAAAAGAAGAAAAAATACAGGCAATTTCCGACTTCAATACCACTCCTTTCATTTTTGGTAAGATCAACTTTTTTTACCCGGTAAAAATTGGGGTTCAGCAGCAGTTTTTGCTGGGCAACAAGGGCAATAAGAACGGTGTAAGCGTAACTGCAAATGTGGGCGGTGGGCTCAGCATTGCCATGCTGCGCCCCTACCAGATCCAGATCAATGATGGCTCGGGCACGCTAAAATACATCAGTTATGAGGCCGACAGTGCTGCTTATGTAAATGCATATTTAAATAATGATATTGTTTCCGGGCCCTCTTTTGGAAAAGGCTGGGGCGGCGTAAAATTCACGCCCGGTATTTACCTGAAACCTGCCGTTCGGTTCGATTACGGGCAATACAACGAAATGGTGAATGCCATTGAAGTGGGCCTTACTGCAGAGTTTTACAGTAAAAAGGTAAACCTGATGCTGGACCAGAAACAAAAACAATTTTATTTTTCGGCCTATGTGGCTATTGTCCTGGGCCGACGAAAATAATAAAGCGGTACTTAAACCTATTATACGAATATCAATTCATGAGTTGCAATACAACCGAAACAGCACCTGAACAGAAGATAAAGAAACCCAGCTGGCTGCGTGTAAAACTTCCTATTGGCGAAGAATACAAGCATGTGCGTGGGTTGGTAGACACGCATAAACTGCATACCATTTGCGAAAGCGGCAATTGCCCAAACATGGGCGAATGCTGGGGCGAAGGAACGGCCACTTTCATGATTCTGGGAAATATTTGTACCCGCAGCTGCGGATTTTGTGCCGTGGCTACAGGCCGGCCGCTGCAGGTAGATTGGGATGAACCCCAGCGGGTGGCCGAAGCCATTCATTTGATGAAGGTGAAGCATGCGGTGATCACATCTGTAGACAGGGATGAGCTTAAAGATGGCGGCAGCATTATCTGGTACAATACTATTAAAGCAGTGAAGGCCCTCAATCCTTACACCACACTCGAAACCCTGGTACCCGATTTTAAAGGCAATAAGGAAAATATACAGCGCATTATTGACGCAGCCCCCGAAGTGGTAAGTCATAATATTGAAACCACCGAACGGCTTACACGCCAGGTGCGCATACAGGCAAAATATTGGCAGAGCATGGAAGTGCTCAGAACATTAAAGGAAGGCGGCATGCGTACCAAGAGTGGCATCATGCTTGGGCTTGGCGAAAAAAAGGAAGAAGTGATACAAACACTCAGAGACCTGCGTAGTAATGGCGTGGATGTGGTTACTATTGGTCAATACCTGCAGCCCACCAAAAAGCACCTGCCCGTAGAACGTTTTGTACACCCCGATGAATTTGCCGAATACAGGCAGATCGGCTACGAACTCGGCCTCGATTACGTTGAAAGCGGCCCGCTCGTACGCTCCAGTTATCACAGCGAAAAACACGTGATTCCCGGTTATGGAATTGGTAAATGGAAGCAAGAAATGGAACCTGGCTCTTAATGAAACGGCCTCTTTTTTATAACCCCCGCTTTTATGAAGTATTGTTTTAGCTTGCTGCTGTTATTTAATCTGGCAAAAGTAAATGGACAATTTTCTTACCATAAAGGATACCTGTTTTCTCATGATTCTGTAAAAGCAACCGCAGTTTATGCTGAGGCAATGCTGCGGGTAAAAAAGCCTGCGGAGGTATTCAAAGTGGCCATTTCTGCCGACAAGGTTTCACTTGGCTTTATAAAACATGGGAATCAGCGCTCTGTAATATTTTCGGTTCCTTTAAATACTAACAGCAGCACTATACCTCCTGATGTTTTTTTTCATGGTCCAAATTTTATCTGGAATTATGATTGGCAGGAAAATCAATCTTATCCGTTAATGATCATGACTGCACATGATTCTGCAGCGAAAAGCACGATCTATTCAGGCTATATTTATCTTACTGGTGAAAATAAATGGAAGCTGCTTGGAGCTGCTTTGTTGATAAATGCGCCTGAGTTTATACAGAAAGCCGGTCTTAAAAATGTAAAAAACAAGAGAATTACATCCAGCTATTCAAACAAATGGCTTTTTAGAAATACGGGTAAATGGATGAAAATAGATTCATCCTCCTCCAAACAGCCTGTGCTGAGGCCAATGAGCAATATCGACAGCATTGCACAGCAAAAAACAGAAGAAGAGGAGTTAAAAGCAAATTCAAATTCAAAGGGAGAAAAATTTGAATACAGGGACGGTGTTTTTTACCAGCTGTTAAAAGAAGGAGCCGGGCGGGAACTAAGCCTCACCGATACCATTGATGTTCATTACAAAGGCTGGCTTTACAGTAATGGAAATATATTTGATCAAACAAAAGAAAAGCCCGCCTCTTTTCCCCTGGCAAGACTTATACGTGGTTGGCAGGTTGGATTGCCCGGTACAAAGGTTGGAGGTAAAATTCGTTTATATATTCCTTCGGGCAGTGCCTATGGCATCAGGACTTTTTCTCCCAAAATCCCTCCAAACAGCACCCTGGTTTTTGATATTGAAGTGGTTAATGCAAGGTCTAAAAATTAAGTTCCACAAAATTTCTTCCCCCGCTTCTATCTGCATTACAAACAAGAACAGCAGGTTGTCATTCTATGTGCAGCACCATAACCCATTAAAACAGCATTTCCCTATCATCACATTATCACATTATCACATTATCACATTATCACATTTGCACATTTGCACATTTGCACATTTGCACATTTGCTTTATCTTTGCCCCGTTAAAAAATTTGGTTTGCCCTGCAAGCATCCAATCATTTTTGATTTATCAAATTTTACAACTCATGGCAGTATTGCACAACCGTGTAAACCAGGCTGAGCTTAAGCAGCGTTTATACCAGGAAACAGAACGGCGTTCCACTATTTCCTTTTACCATTATTTTTTTATTGAAGATCCGGCCCGGTTCAGGGATGAGCTGTATAAGGCGTTGAACGATCTCAGGGTTTTTGGAAGAATTTACGTGGCAAACGAAGGTATCAATGCACAGGTTAGTGTGCCCGAAAGCAATGTTGAATCTTTTAAAAATCATCTCTACAGTATTGAGCCACTAAATGGCCTGCGCCTGAATATTGCGGTGGATGATGATGGAAAATCTTTTTGGGTACTTAAAATAAAAGTACGGCATAAGATCGTTGCCGATGGTATAGAAGACCCCTCCTTTGATATGCAGAACAGGGGAAAATATGTAAATGCCGAAGAATTCAACCGGCTTACCGAAGATGAGCATACCATTGTGGTGGATATGCGCAACCATTACGAGTATGAAGTGGGGCACTTCAGCAATGCCATCGAAATTCCAAGCGATACATTCCGGGAGCAGTTGCCTATGGCAGCCAGCATGCTAAGCGATAAAAAAGATACCAATATTATCATGTACTGCACCGGCGGCATCCGCTGCGAAAAAGCCAGTGCGTATATGCTGCACCGCGGTTTTAAGAATGTATTCCATCTCGAAGGTGGTATTATTCATTATGCCAATAAAGTAAAGGAACAAAACCTGGCTAATAAATTCCGGGGAAAGAATTTTGTTTTCGACGACAGGCTGGGGGAGCGCATTACAGGTGAGATCATTGCCAAATGCCATCAATGCGGCAAACCCGCCGATACGCATACCAATTGTAAAAATGAGGCCTGCCATCTTTTGTTCATACAGTGCGAAGATTGTGCTGCCCAATATGAAGGCTGTTGCAGTTCGGGGTGCCAGCACGTGATTCATTTGCCCGAAGAAGAGCAAAAATTATTGCGCAGGGGAATAGATAAGGGACGCATGGTATTTAATAAATCCAAACAGCGGTTAAGGCCAAAATTAAACGGCTGAGGATTCTATTGTGTTCCCCTGTAATCGTATTGTATTTTTATAAGGTTGTTGAGCCCGTAATTGGTGCTGATATCGTATGATTTCCGGTAACGGCCATCTATGATCTCCAGGATAGAAGTATTGGGTATAATGGAACCCAGGTTATCGGCCACAAAAATAATGTCATTCTGACCCGGCTCAAGCGTTACCGTAATGAACTGCGGTTTTTTCTTTACGGCCATCCCCTGAACGATCCATTGTTCATTAATACTGAGCGAAATACTGTCGCCGTCTTCCACCGCATCATCCCAAATGGCAAGTGTGATCTGCGAAGAGCCGAGTTTGATGCTGTCTACCAATTTTGTTTCCCGCTGCAGCGCCCGGTCGGTTATTTGCTTCGAAACTGGTCTGCCGCCCGAACGGCCTGAATAATTGCCAACCATATTGGGCCGGTTCTTTTCTTCGGGTTTATAATAAATCTTTACTACAATAAAAGTAGACGAGATATCGGCCTTGTTGGCAAAATTGATGGTAAATTTTTCGTTTCCAAATGCCAGGTTCAGTTTGCCGGTATTGGGTGGCGTTTTGCCATAATTTTCTGCAAAAAAACAAAGCAGGTTCATACCCGTGTCGAGTTGTATTTCTTCCTGCGGGTTTTGCCGGCTCAGGTCAACATTTTCCATAATGGTTTTTCCATTGAGCACCACGCTTACAGAGTCATTGTCGATGCGGTTATTATCAGAAAAATGAAGCATGCCTTCCCTGCTGTTCACATGAATGGTATCGATGATGCCATAGTAAAATGCCGACATCCAGGGGTTAAGGATGGGCTCCACCGCTTTGCTTTTCCAGGCATCGTTGTTTATTTTTTTAAAATCGAGGGGTTCATCTTTCAGCAGGTTTTTTATTTGTAAGGCGGTGCCACGCTGCTCTTCTGTAAAGTTCATGAGGCTGGGCATGGTAACGCCGTATTTGTGCGACGCAATGCGCCTGGCCGTTAAAACTGGTTTTCCTTTTTTATCTTTTTTAAGTTGAAACGTGCCGTTCAAAAATACCGTCCAGGCCCCGGCGCTGAAAGGCCCTTCTGAAGTTTGAATTTTGTTTCGCCCGATGGCCAGTTCGCCATTTTGCTTTTTTACCAGCAGCAATTCATACGTGCCCGAAAATTCCTTGTATTCAATTTTTAACAGGGCAGCGTAAAGGCTGTTCCTTTCCGGTGCAGCCAATTGTAAAACAATACTGTATTTGGCCGACGAGTCCCAGGCAGGATAATTCTCGGCCTTCCAGGTGCCGCTGTATTTATCAGCCTGTGCCCCGGCCTGGAGATGCAGTAGTACGATAAGAAGAAATATGGAAGCCCTTTGTTTCAAATAGTAGTTGTTTATTCAAATATTTCCAGTTTGTTCTTTGGCCTTCGCTTGTCCTGCCATAAGAACCCTTTCAGTTGTTTTTCATCCGGTGGGATCTGTTTGAGCGGAAACAATGTTCCATCCACATCATTAATGAACTTAACCTTATTGAGTTCCTTGTTTACAAAGTAAATATCTATAACATCACCCTTGCTCCGGTTCATGCCAATAAAGGCACTGTCTTCATCCTGGGGGTAAAAGATACTTTCGGCCGGCGATCCTTTTACCCGTACATAATCAATATTACCGTCTGCAAAATATGCGTTAAGGGTACGGCCACCCACCTGGTTATACATGCTTTCATTTTCACGGCTTATTACCATACTGTTGTTAAACACATAAAGCCGTTTTGCCTGTTGGTTTTTAGTAAAAAGATACATGGTATCGCCGCTTACCTGGCTGTTAGCATTCCAGAAAACCGGGTTCTGAAAAAGCCTGAAAACTGAATCTTCAGTAGAATAATACAAACTATCGCATACAGCCTGCAAAGAATCATTGAAGATCTTTACATGATGAAAGGCAAGAAAATAGCGGATGCTGTCCTGTTTGGCGCCCACCTCCACTACGGCTGTTTTATTGAGGGTATCATTTTTAATAACAGTTTTATTAGAGGCCGTGTCATATTTTCTTACGCCAGAAAAAAGTGTATCGGCTGTTATATAAGTACTGTCATTATCGCGGTAAATGATCATAACGGGTTTTCTTGTGCCCAAAAAAGTTTTTTCTGTTTTGTTAAGATATAATTCATCCCCGATCATGATGACCCTGTTTGCACTGTCAACAATTTTACCCCGGTCCTGCACTTGTAATACGCCTGTTTTTTTATCATAAGCAAGCCTTCCGCCGGTAACGGAATAATTACTGTCGGTTACTGATGTGCGGTCAAAAAATTCTGCCTGGCCGGTTTCCAGGTTGTAAATACCGTTCTTTGTTTTGATGGTACCGCCATCCTTACTTTTAATGGTGGTGGGCGCTATAAAGTAAGCCTCTTTCCGCACCGTATTGTAGCGCAGGCTGTCGGCCTTAATATCATTTTCGGGATCGGTAAGATGTACAAATTTTTTAAAGAACACATCCTTGGTATCGGTATAATACGTGGCATCGGTGCTGGTGAGTACGGTGTTTCCGTTTATCACTTTACCACCTTTTTGATAAGAGCCCACGCCAGTGGCAAGATTATATTCCAGGTCATCTGTTATCAGGGTCCCTTTACCATCTGTTAACCTTACATTTCTTTTCAGGTAAGCAATGCGTGGCCCACCCAGGTACTTCAGGTATTGTGCGTAAGTATGCACACTGTCGGCATCATTGATATGCACATTACCAAAACACTCGGCAATGCCCGTGGCCTGGTTTACGGCAATACTGTCGGCATAAATAGTGGTATTGCCCTGGTTTACGATAGCATTTCCCGCCAGGGTAATTAGGGTATTATTGGCATCTACTTCCAGCTGGCGCATATTATTGCCCCCAACGATCTTAATAGTACGGGTAGTGTCCTGTGCAGGCAGTACAGCAGCGTTAAGCATTAATATCAGCAGGAAGAAAGCAATTTTGTAGAATGACAATGGCTTCAAAACATCTGTTTAAGGCTGCAAATTGCAGCATTAATATTTAATACTATCATAAATTAATGATCTGCCTTCACTTTTTCGATATAGTAAGGCGAATTGATGGTATCGGGAAGCGGTACCATTACCGGGTCATTTTTTTGTTTTTTTCCAATTAAAGAAATATTAATGTAGCGTTTGGGATTAATGCGGATATCATCGAGCAGCAGATTCAGTTTATTGCCGGTGGATGCCAGGTTTTGGTATAATGTTGGATCATTCACCAGTTTGCCAAGTGTGCCATTGGGATTGTCTAATTTACCCATCATGGTTTTAAAATCTGTAACAGCTGCATCAAGCGTATTAAATGTTTTTTGTACATCCAGTTTCGAAAATTTTTCTGTAGTGGTACTGATATTGCTGATGACCCCGTTTATTTTCTGGTTGTTTGCTGCCAGGTTACCGGTAATGGCATTGGCATTTTCAAGCGTTTTTGCCAGGGCACCTGTTTGCTGGTTAAGCATGGCATTGAGCGAGGCCGTGGTAGTGATCAGGCTTTCGCTCACCTTGTTCATATTACTGAGCATGGCCGAAATATTTTCTTTTGCCCTTGGGTCTATAACGGTATTAACATTGCTTACAAGCGAATCGAGGGTTGATACGGCTTTTCTTACTTCATATAAAACAGGGTCAACTTTTTTCATGATCTCCATAAATACACCTGCATTTGCTTCGGTGACCAGCGTATCCTTGTTTTTCATATACACATTGGTATCGCCCAGTTTTATTTCAACGCTGGTAATGCCCACAGGGTTTGGCTTAATGATGGCAATTGAATTCTGAGGTACCATAATATCTTTGGTGATATTGAACTCCACCACAATATCCCGCATATCTTTACTGGGGGTAATATTGTACACGGTGCCCACCTGCATACCGTTTATCTGTACCGGGTTAGAATTTTGGAGCCCCTGGATATCTTTATATTTTCCGTAAAGCGTGGTGCTCTTGCTGAATAGCTTTTTCCCTTTTAAAAAATTAAAGCCCAGGATCAGTACCGCAATTGATATAGCCACTATTGCACCAACCTTTGTTTCGTTTGAGATCTTCACAGTTGTTTTAATTTTTGTTTTCAAATAAGCATCCTGCTGCTGAAATGCTGTTTATTCCTTTTCAAATAATCAGCCAAACTTCATTTACAGGTTATTTTGGGTTCAATTTTGTGTATTCCGGGGCGTTTCCAGCATTTGTTTATACCTGGCAACAGCCTGTGTAATGGCTTCTGCAAGTTCCTGCTGGCCTTTTTCGCTGTTAAGGTAACGTTCATCTTCGGGGTTATTGATAAAGCCCGTTTCTATGAGTATGGCCGGCATATTGGTGGCCTGTAATACCCAAATACCTTTTTGGCGCTGGTTTACGCCAAGGGCTGTTCGGTCGGTCTTTTCCACTTCTTCATTTACAAGGGTGGCAATACGGTCGCTTTTTTCCTGGTAACGCTTTGCATATACCTGGGCCAGCACACGGCCTTCCGGTGTATTGAAATCAAAATTTGAATAGGTGGAATCTGTTCCTGCTGCTTCAATTTCAAAATCGCCTTCTTCCTGCATGATCGCTTTCAACTTGTCGCTGGTCTTATGTGCGGCAAATATCCACACACTTGTACCAGAACGTGTGAGGGGCATTTTGTAATATTCGTAAACAGGTTCTTCTACCTGGTAAGGGGTAGAAATTTTCTTTTTCTTTTTCCCTTTTCCTTTATAAGTTACTTTGTACCTGGTCACCATCCTGGTGCCCACCTGCCTGCGCCCGGTCTTCAGCGGGCCCGAGTCGGCATGTATGCAAAGAAAGAGATCGCCCTTGGCTGCATTGGCAATATCGGCTTTTTCGCGGGGACTTTGGTAGATATCGGTGGTTCTGGTGGGCACAACGGTTACATCCTTGAGCTGTTTCCGCAGCTCGGCCACCAGTTTTTTGGAGATGGCCAGAGTTACATCTTTTTCTTTCGATCTGAGTGAATGTTCATACTGCCCGATGGCCCCGGGGTCGCGGTCGCCGCCATGACCTGCATCCACCACAATGGTCTTTAACTTTTTTGGGGTTTGTGCAAATAATGATAAGGAGGTTGAAAAAAAACCAATTATTAAAGCGATCAGGGTTCTTGTATTCAGCATTGTTGGAATAGATGGGTTTGTTTTAACTCAATAATTAACAACCAGTTTTTATTTTAATAGTTAATTTTGCTGCACTGTTATTATGAGGCATTGCTACAAAATTAAGGTAAAAATGAGTTTAGTCCGGCCCTGGCTGTTCGTATTCTTCGTACTATTAACGTATTCACAAGGGGTTATTGCCCGTAACAGCGCTTTTTTTCACAGTTGTTTAACTGAATATGATCAACAGGAACCGCCCGATACTACCATAAAGAAGAAGCTGCCCGCCAAATTACCCGACAGCAACCGGGTGGCCGGCATCGATACATTTAACTTTAAAGTATCTAAAGATTCATTAAGCGCACCGGTAGCTTATCATGCCGATGACAGTATGGTACTGCATGTTCCCGAAAAGAAAATGTATCTCTATGGCAAGAAGTCTGCGGTAAAGTACACCGATATGGACCTGTCGGCCCCGGTGATCGCTTACGATCAAAACACGAATCTTGTAAGAGCACACCTGCAGAAAGACAGCAACGGCAATGTTATTTCTTTTCCCACCTTCATCCAGCGTGATTCTAAAATGGTGAGCGATACCATTGTGTTCAATATGCAAACAGGTAAGGGGCTTACCAAGGGAACCTATACACAGCAGGGAGAGATGTACGTGTATGGCGAAAAAATAAAGCGGGCCGATGAAGATGTTTTTTACGCACTTAACGGGCGGTTCACCACCTGCAACCTCGATACACCGCATTTTGCCTTCATCAGCAAACAGATAAAATTCATCAATCAAAAAATGGCTTTTTCGGGGCCTGTTCATCCTGAATTTGAAGGCGTACCCATGCCCGTAGTATTGCCATTTGGCATTTATCCTCTCAGTAAGGGAAGGCATTCGGGAATATTGTCGCCCAGTTTTACCGCCAACCAGCAATATGGTATCGGGCTCGAAAATTTCGGTTATTATAAAGTGTTCAATGATAACTGGGACCTTGAAACACTTGGATCGTTGTTTTCTTACGGAGGATGGATGGCCACGGCCAGGCCAAGGTATTTGAAACGTTACCGCTACCAGGGAAATTTTGACCTCAGTTATATCAACACAAAAATCCTGGACGACCCTGCTACAAGATCATTCAATATACGCTGGTCGCACCGCATCGATAACCGGGCCAGGCCGGGTGTAAGTTTCAGCGCCAATGTAAATGCAGGCAGCAGCAGTTATAACCAAAATGTGCCTAACAGGCCGGTGCAGAATTTTCAGAACCTGATGAACTCCACCATTTCTTATTCAAAGACCTGGAAAGACAAGCCTTATAATATTGCCATTACGGCCAACCACGACCAGAATACGCAGAGCAAACTCATTAACCTGAATATGCCCGGTATTAATTTTAATATGAACACCATTTATCCATTCAGGCGGCAGGAGCCCATCGGCGATTATAAATGGTACGAAAATATTGGTGTGGGTTTAAATACCAGTGCCAATGGGCGCACTTTTTTCTACGATGATTCTACAGGCATCTTTATCCAGGCAAGAGAGAATTTCATATGGGGAGCTTCGCATTCGGTGCCTATCACGCTTTCGCTGCCTTCACTGGGGCCATTGCAGCTTTCTCCATCTTTCAGCTACCGGGAAAACTGGTACCAGAAAAAAATACTAAGGCAGTATAACCCGCTTAAAAAAAGAGTAGATACTTTGTCGGTTAAAGAAGGTTTTTATACAGAGCGGGATATTGCATTTGGTGCATCGGCCAGCACCCGTATTTTTGGTATGTTCACTTTTAAAAAAGACAGCAGGGTAAAAGCCATCCGCCACGAAATAAGGCCGCAGGTTGGATTTTCATACAAACCAAATATCAATAAAAATCACTTCCAGTTGCTGCAGGCCGATTCATTTGGGCGTACGGCAAGATTCTCAATTTATGATGGCAATTTTATTTCACCCTTTGGTTATGGAAAGTCGGGCAGTATCAGTTTTGGGATAGATAACAATATTTCCATGAAGATCAAAAACAGGAAGGATACCAGTGAAGATGCGGTTAAGAAAGTAGTGCTGATAGACGGCCTTAACCTTACCGGGAATTATAATTTGCTGGCCGATTCTTTTAAGATGAGTACGCTTAACCTTTCGGCCCGTACCAATTTGTTTGAAAAGGTACAGGTAACCGGCAGTGCGCAGTTTGATCCTTACCAGGTGAATGCGGCCGGCCGGCGTATCGATAAACTCATATGGGCTAAAAAACCGCTCAGCCTTGGCCGTATGATGAATGCAAGCATTTCTTTACAAAGCAGCTTCAGGGGCGGCGAAAAATCGGGTAAAGACAAAAGCGAAGAGCAGCCCGATATTGGCCTCATGAACCCCGATGGCACCCCCGTTACCGATTATGAGGCAGAAGCTGCTTATATCCGCAGCAATCCATCTGAGTTTGTAGATTTTAATATTCCCTGGGATGTGGGTTTTGGTTATTCGTTCCGGTATTCAAAAACATTGCTCGGTAGTGGTGGTTTTGTAAAATCTGTTAACCAGGATGTTAACATCAACAGTTCGGTGAACCTTACACCCAAATGGAAACTGGGCGCCAACGGATCTTATAATATCACCGCAAAAGAAGTAGGAGTTGTGAGCATGTATTTATCGAGAGATATGCATTGCTGGCAAATGAGCATCAATATATCGCCGGTGGGCAGGTGGCGTTATTTCAGCATTAATATTGCGCCAAAATCGCCCATACTGCGTGATCTGAAGGTGAACAGAACGAGATCGTTTGTGGATTTGTAGGAGGTGTTTTTCAGCCTTAAACCCTGGTGTTTTTTCTATTGCGTAAAGACACGGGGTTTTACGGAGTTTCATAATGGATGCAGATTTTTACTTTGAAAACCCCGCTGGGACGCAAGGTACTTGGATTGGGGGTACTTTATTTTATGGAACGAAACGATAAAATTGGAATGGGAGGGTTGTTTAAACTTTGCATTAGTTTATGTATAGTTTTATTTTCTAGTTGCGATTTTATTGATGAGAAGCTATCATTGAAGAATAACTCCGACATCGATATTATTGTAATAAGCTGGTTTTTTAATAGTACGTCCGATTCCTTATATTCTCCTTGTACTTACAATAGTATTAGCACTAAGGATACTGAAGTCTTGGGATTATTAAATCGTCGTTGGCACAATTTATTTGAGAAAGCTGGAGCAAATGGATATATTAAAATAGTAGTGATAGAAAAAAATACTATTGATTCTTTTAAAAAAATGTTTCCGGCAACACCTGAATTTGTGGTAGTTGATTCAATTTTAAAAACAGGTAAAGTTATCGTAAAAGAATTTAAGAGGACTGAAATAGAGGATATGAATTGGTCACTGAGGTTTGAAAATTTTCAAATAAAATAACCACTATGCCTCTAGTTTCGGGCATTATCTTCTCTTCGTCTGCATGTGAAACCGTCCGTGTGTTCGTCGCTGTCTGGTCTTCGACCTACGGCATATAGCAACAAATGATTCGTAAGTTTATTCATGTTGCCTCGCTGGTCGGGAGACGCAGGCGAGGGCGTCTCAAGGTGGAGATTGTGGCTACATGAGGTGGCCAAAAAGATTTTACCTTCTAGCGGTAGCTCAGTTCGATAGAGTTATTTTGATAAATGATTTTGCAAAATGTGAGAATTTAATTTTTTTAAATGCTGCGACTATATTATATCGTTTGGGTTGATTGTATTAAAAGGGGGATATCTCAGGATGCGAACAAGAAAAACTGGAAGATAGCAAGTATTATTTTTATGACAATGGCAATGGCCTTTAACTTTGTTTTATTTATTACAATTTTAGAAAGATATTTTTTAAAATTTTATTTTTACAAAATCGATATATCATTCCTTCCTGTCTATGTTAACAATGTAATAAGTTATTTGATTTTATTTATTTTGCCTTGTCTTTTAATAAACTATCTCCTAATTTTTAGAAAAAACAGATATGAAACTCTGTTGAAAGTTTACCCATATTTTAATGGAAAACTATTTGTTTCGTATTTTGTGTTTTCTATGATGCTTCCTATCATATTACTTTGGCTCGCAATTTTTTTTAATTAGCTCCTGCCACCGATTTCTACGACAAAAAAAAGTTAAGTAAAGCTGATTTATACCATTGTTCAAAAACACGGGGTTTCACGGAGTTTTACAATTAATGCAGTTTTTTAATGTGAAAACCCCGCTGGGAGGCCGTGACGCCGAAACCTAGCGTTCTGCTGATGTTCATTTCAATCTTTTACTTCAAAAAAATCTTCTTACCCTCCCTGGCCGACCTTCTTGCCGCATCTAAAATTTTAGTTACTATCATATTGCTTTCGAGCGAAAGCAGTTTGTTATTATCTGCAGCGCCGTTTTTTAATACAGCGGTAAAGTAGTCTACTTCGTCTTTATAAACCGGTTGGGTAATTTCTGCAATATTGATTCCCTTTTCATTCTTAAATTGCAAAGATGGGTTTTCTCCATTGGCATTGAATTGCGATGCATATAAATATCCTTTGCTGCCATAGGCTTCTGCATCCATCATGGTATAGGGCCAGTTCCAGGATGCTTCAATAATGCCCGTAGCACCAGCGTATTCTAAAATAATGGTCGCATCATCATCCACTTTTGGATAAACGGCCGGCTTTGTATGGCGGGTACCGGCATAAACGGAAACGGGTGTTTTGCCCTGCATCAGTTCGGTCATAATGCTGGCCCCGTAACATCCAAAATCTGTAATGGCACCACCGCCGTTTTTTACCGGGCTGGTAAGCCAGTTTAAAAAATCTTTGCTGCAGCCAATTTCTGCCGGGCCTGCATGGCCGCCATGCATTTCCATTTTTGTAATGCTACCCAGTTCTTTTTTATCATTTGCCCTTTTTAAGAGTTCCATAAAACTGGTATACCAGAGTGATGGATAATTGGTATATATCTTTGTTTGGTATTTATCTGAAAGCGCTTTCATTTTTACCGCATCGGTATAAGAATAACTGAACGGTTTTTCCAGCATTACTGGGATCTTTAATGGCATGCAGGTTTGTACCGCTGACAAATGATCGGCCGGAGCGTTATATACCATTACCAGGTCGGGATTGTTTTTTTTCAATGCAGCGGCAAGACTGGTGTAAAAAATGGAGTCGGGCAGCTGGTAGCTTGTTTTCATTCGTTTGCACAATGCCTGGTCGGGTTCGGCAATGCCGGCAATGATGATCTCTCCGCTATTCCCTTTTTGTAGCATGCGGGTTACATGGTCGTGGCTTAAACCGGCAATCACTACGTTCAATTTTTGCTGGGCAAAACAGCAGTATTGTAAAAAGCTGCAGAAAAATAACAGGCAGCATTTATTTTTTATCATAGCAAAAATGGGATTCTATATGATGAAAAGCTATACCACAAAGTTCCACAAAGGGAAAAAGTTTCACAAAAGAAAAACAAAGTCCATAGAGATTTCTGCAAGGTTGGGACATAAAGCTTTCACTTGCCCACTCCATTAACTCATGTTCTCAGCGATAAAAAAATATAACCGCAGAGAAGGGAGGTGCTGCGTTTTCGCAGAGTACATAGTTTGTCGTTACAAATTCCCTTTCTTCAATTCACTCACTGCATGATCGGCCGCACGTGCGGTAATGGCCATATAGGTGAGCGAAGGGTTTTGACAGGCAGATGAGGTCATGCAGGCGCCATCTGTTACAAAAACATTGGGCACCGCATGCAACTGGTTCCATTTGTTGAGCATCGATGTTTTGGGATCATTGCCCATACGGCAGCCGCCCATTTCATGTATGTCTTTACCCGGCGCCTGGTGGTTGTCTTCCGACTGAACATCTTTTAATCCTGCTTTATCCAGCATCTCTGCCATTTGCTCAACCGCATCTTTTGCCATGGCATCTTCATTTTCGTGCCAGTGAATATCTGTATGCAAAAGCGGGATGCCCCATTCATCTGTTTTTGTTTTATCGAGCCAGATATGGTTGTCTTCATAGGGAAGCATTTCGCCCATGGCAGTGCCAAAAAATACCCAGGGGCCTGGTGTTGTTAACTGTTCTTTTAATTCAGCACCTATCGTATCCGAATTGATCCCTCTCGAAAAGTTTTGCCGGTACGATGAGCAGGCGAGAGCATAGCCTCTTTTAAAAGCAGTTTGTTTATCGTTGCCAAAATTGCGGAAGCGTGGCATATACACACCATTGGGCCGGCGGCCATAATAGTAACTGTCCTCCATGCCATCAAATGTTCCCGAAGCCCTCACGCGGTAATTATGCGCCATTACATATTTTCCCAAAACGCGGCTGTCGTTTCCGAGGCCATTTGGAAAACGTTTGGAAGCAGAGTTGAGCAAAGTGATATTGGAATTAATAGAACCTGCATTCAAAAAAATGATCTTCGCAAAATATTCGGTTGTTTCTTTTGTAACAGCATCGATCACCCTTACGCCGCTGGCTTTTTGTTTTACTTCATCATAAATGATGGAATGCACCAGCTTATCTGTTTTTAATGTAAGATTTCCTGTTTTTTGTGCAGCGGGCAGGGTGGCCGACTGTGTGCTGAAATAAGCCCCAAACGGGCATCCACGGCTGCACAGGTCTCTTGCCTGGCAGGGGCCACGGCCAAGGGCTGTATGAGTTTCGTTTGCCCTGGTGAGATTTGCCGTACGGCTGATGATCAAATTGCGGCCCGGAAAATTCCCTTCAATTTTTTGTTTTACATAGGTTTCAAATTCAGTCATCTCAAAGGCTGGAAGAAATTCCCCGTCGGGTACCTGGGCCAGTCCATCTTTATTGCCTGCAATGCCGGCAAATTTTTCTACATAACTGTACCAGGGTGCAAGGTCTTTATAACGTATCGGCCAGTCGATGCCAATGCCTTCTTTTGCATTTGCTTCAAAATCGGCTTCGCCCCAGCGCTGTGTCCAGCGGCCCCACATCAAACTGCGGCCACCAACCTGGTAGCCTTTTATCCAGTCAAATGGTTTGTCCTGTATGTAGGGATGCACTTTATCGTGCACAAACATTTTTGTGGTAAACTCATCCACCACACCCGAGCGTACCAGTATGGGATTTTCCTGTTCAAAAGATTGTGTAACCCTGCCACGGTGCATCATTTCCCAGCGGTTGAGTGTGGCAGTGTCATAACCTTTTATATGTTCAAGGTTACGTCCGCGCTCGAGTGCAAGCACCTTTAAGCCCTTTTCCGCTAACTCCTTCATGGCCCAGCCACCGCTCATGCCGGTGCCAATTACAATGGCATCAAAGCTGTTTTGCACAGCTATATTCTTATTAATATTGGGAGTATCGCCGGGCATTTGGTAAAATTTAAGTGAAGAAAAAATTGATACTAAATGTAAGGAATATATTTTGAGCGCTGCAAATATTTATTAACGAAACTTGCAGAATAGTTTTAAGTGCCCAACCGCTGTTTCGCTGCCGATCCAAATCGCTTAACTTTAACACATCAACAGTCAACTATATTGATAACACAGGTATTTATGAAAAATGTATTAATAAAATATTTGAACCTCCTCATTTATTGCTGGCTTTTGCAGCATAGTTTAATTGCACAACCACCCGATCATGCAAAAATTGCAAAAGCACAATATGGCAATGATGCTGCCTGGTACCTGCAGAACATTCCTTTTTTTGAATGTTCCGATAAGCAGATCGAAAATGTGTATTACTACCGCTGGAAATTATACAAGGCGCATATCCGTAATACCGGCCCCAATGCTTTTGTGATAACAGAATTCATCAACCATGTTCCCTGGGACCGGGAGCCCTTCTGCACCATCAACGCTGCTTCGATGCATCATATTTATGAAGGCAGATGGCTGGCCGATCCACATTATATGGATGGATATCTCAGCAATCTTTGTTTGCAGGGAGGTAATAACCGCCGTTACAGCGAAAGTGTAGCCGATGCAGCTTATGCACGCTACCTGGTTAATGGCGATAAACGTTTCCTGGTTTCACTGCTCGACAGTATGAAATACAGTTTCAATTTGTGGAGTGATCATATCGACAGTTCAAAGGATCTTTATTATATACCCGCCATGCCCGATGCCACCGAATACAATATTGCTGCCATTGATGCTTCGGGAGGAAAGGATGGGTTCGAAGGGGGAGAGGCGTTTCGCCCTACCATCAACAGTTATATGTATGCAAATGCACTTGCCATTGCACGCACCGCTGCATTAAAAGGCGATGATGCTATGGCTAAAGATTTTTTTGAAAAAGCGGACCTACTCAAAAAAAATATCCAGCAAAATTTATGGAACCCTTCTTTAGAACATTTTACCGACCGCTATAAAGTGAATAACCAGCATGTACATTACTGGGATTTTATACGGGGCCGTGAATTGGCAGGTTTTGCTCCGTGGTATTTTAACCTGCCCGACGATGATCCAAAATATCATAAAGCCTGGAAGCATCTTACCGATGCCGGCCACTTGTTGGGGCAGTATGGTTACCGCACCAATGAACCATCGTATCAATATTATTTTCATCAATTTCTTTATCATGAGGGTAAACGTGGCAGCCAGTGGAACGGTCCAAGCTGGCCTTACCAAAGCAGCCAGGCACTTACGGGGATGGCCAATTTTTTGCAGCATTATAAACAGTCAACCATTTCAAACAAAGATTATGTACATGCACTCAGGTTGTTTGCACAGCAGCATTACCTGCCCGATGGTAAAATAAACCTGGTGGAAAATTATGATCCAAACCTGGGCGGGCCCATTGTTCATTTTTACTGGAGCAATCATTACCTGCATTCCAGTTTCAATAACCTGGTCATAACCGGGCTTTGCGGCATTCAGCCATCAGCTGATGAAACGATTACAATATTACCATTGGCAGACGAAAGCATTGATTATTTCTGTTTGACTAATCTTAGATATCATGGCCATAAAATAACCATTGTGTATGACAGAACGGGCTCAAAATATAAATTGGGAAAAGGATTGACGGCTTTTGTAGACGGCAAAAAAACAAAACTGGTGGATCAAAAAAGCTTGTACACCGGCCCGGCATTGTTGAAACGTTCTCAAAAAGAAACCATCAATTATTCGCTCAATATTACCCGCGACAGTTTTCCAAAAATTACAGCATCAGTAAATGCATCGGCCGATTCTCTTTTTCCATTAACCGATGGGCGGATCTGGTATTTTAAAGAGATCACTAACCGCTGGGTAAGTTATGGGGCAAAAAAAACAGCATGGATCGAAATGGATCTGGGCAACGCCAAAGCTGTTTCATCGCTGAAATTTTACCCGGTTTCAGAAGAAGGGAATTTTGCATTGCCTGAAAAATTAACGGTACAGTATTTTCATAAAGGCAAATGGATCTCGCTGAAGTCTGTAACTGAATTTAAAACTGACACCCGCAACAGCCTGCACTTTCTAAAAACCCGTGCATCAAAATTCAGGTTATTGTTCGAAAAGGGAGAGAAACCAGTAGCTTTTTCGGAGATTGAAATATATTGATAGTTACACAAAAAGAACCTCTGCGTCTTCTCTGTGTAACTCTGTGGTATAGCCTAAACGGCTTTTATGTATCGCTAAGTTTCGCAATATCTCCGTGCACCTCTGCGTCTTCTCTGCGTAACTCTGTGGTATAGCCTAAACGGCTTTTATGTATCGCTAAGTTTTGCAATATCTCCGTGTACCTCTGCGTCTTCTCTGCGGAACTCTGTGGTATAGCTTTTTTAAATTAATTCACTTTCTTCACCATCACCGTGTACACCGGAAAGTGATCGCTGTAGCCATAATTATACGTCATACCATCCCAGGTGCGTTTACTGTATCCACGGAACTTGCCGGTTTTTTGTACCAGGAATTCTTTATTAAAGATCAGCGCTTTCAGGTAATAATATCCTGCCTGGTTTTTATCGAGCCAGCCATGAGAAACAACGATCTGGTCAAAGAGTCCCCAAGCATCCTGGTATGCAAGTGTGCCAATACCACGCTTATACATTTCAACCCAGGGATTAAATATTTGTCCGGGCTTTACATCGCCCATTTTACCCCTGGTACCCAACACTTTTGTAAGACTGGGGCTGATAGGATCATCGTTAAGGTCGCCCATCAGTAAAACCTTTGTTTCGGGATTGATCGACATCAATGAATCAATTTTTGCCCTGGCCACACCTGCAGCAGCAGCACGGGCCGGTATAGAGCGTTCTTCGCCACCACTACGGCTGGGCCAGTGGTTTACAAAAACATGCACTGTATCGCCTTCCATGAGTCCTTTTACATACAGGATATCGCGGGTAAAATAAGAATCTTTTGATCCGCCTGGAAGCTTTACAAAGAGCGGGGCGCTGAAAACCGGTTTAAAATATTTGGGGTTATAAAGCAGGCCTACATCAACGCCACGTACATCGGGCGAGTTATAATGCACAAATTTCCATTTTCTTTCCCTTAGCTTGGGGGTATTCAGCAGGTCGGTGAGTACGGTATCATTTTCTATTTCAGCCACACCCAGCATAGCCAACCCATCTGGTGTAATATCCGTTCCCATTTGAGAAATAACATCGGAAAGCCGGTCCAATTTATCGTAGTAAATGCGGGTATTGTACTGCCGCTCGCTATTGGGGAGAAATTCCTCGTCGCTAATCTTAGGATTGTCTACCGTATCGTACAGATTTTCGAGGTTATAAAAGCCAACAATGGAAACCTTGTATTTTTGTTGAGCGGTAGCTGAAAGATTGATAATCAGCAAACTAAATAGAAATATCTTTTTCATGACTGTAAAAAATTGAGCAAATATATGTCTTGCCTGAAAATTAGACGATTTATTTCGGTAATGGTTAAAGAATGTGCAGAAATCATAACATAAAGTTCACAAATGCTTAGTACCTTTGCGCCCTAATAAATTAATGACTTTTATGAGAAATTTTACCAGGGCTTTCTTACTGGTTTCTGTAATGATGGTTTTTGCCGGTACTGCTTTTTCGCAGGTAGTTGAAAAGGGGCGGCAGGATACTACAATTTTGCAGGAATCAAAAGACGCCATGCTTGATAACATACCCGTTATTTCACTCGATGAAAATGAGGTACAGGACGGCAGTGCCCAAAATATTTCTTCACAGTTAAGTGCGGGCCGCGACCCATTCCTCAGTGCCGCTTCTTTCCATTTTAATGCGGTGCGTTTCCGCATTCGTGGTTACGATGCCGATCTTTTCAGCACTTATATGAACGGCGCTCCCATGGAAAATCTTGATAATGGCTTTACCCCTTATGGTTTGTGGGGCGGGCTCAATGATGTACTTCGCAACCGCGACCAGTCTCATGGCCTGCGGGCTACTCCTTATGCACTGGGCGATATAGGCGGGCTTACCTCTTTTGATACAAGGGCCAGCCACCAGCGCAAGCAAACAAGTTTCAATTATGCCCTCAGTAACCGCAATTATACACACCGTATCATGGCCACGCATAATTCTGGCTTAAATAAAAAGGGTTGGGCTTATTCTATATCGGGCAGCCGCCGTTGGGCCGATGAGGGTTATACAGACGGAACCTACTACAACGGCTGGAGTGGATTTTTGGCGGTAGATAAAAAATTCAATGACCGTCACCTTTTATCTTTTACAAGTTTTGCCACGCCAACAGAAAATGGCCGCCAGGGTCCCTCATTACAGGAAATGAGAACGATCACCGGCGATAATTTCTATAATCCATACTGGGGTTATCAAAATGGTAAAAAAAGGAACTCAAGCATTGCTAAAACCTTTCAGCCGGTATTTATTCTTACACACGACTGGAAAATAAATGATAAAACCACGCTGGTAACTGCCGGTTCATACATATTTGGAAAGAGAAGTACCACGGCTTTAGACTGGTACAATTCTGCCGATCCAAGGCCCGATTATTATCGCTACCTGCCAAGCTATTATGCTAATGATAATCCTGCTTATGCGGCCCAGGTGCTGGATGCATTGAAGAACGATGTAAATCTTCGCCAGGTAAATTGGGACAGGCTTTATAATGTAAACCGTGGAAATATTGCCACCATTAATGATGTAAACGGTATTGCCGGCAATAATGTAACCGGTAAGCGCAGCCTGTACATTGTACAAAACAGGGTAATCAATACACAGCGTGCTAATTTTAATACGGTACTAAATACTTCCATTGCAAAAAATATTGATTTTACCAGCGGCGGTTCATTTCAATACCAAAAAAATCATTACTATAATGAGGTAAATGATTTACTGGGTGGTGATTTTTATGTAGACCTGAACCAGTTTGCAGAGAGGGATTTCCCCTCCAACCCCAATGCAAGCCAAAACGACCTTAACAGGCCTAACCGCATTTTGCAGGTAGGCGATGAGTACGGAAATAACTATGATATCAGTATCAAAAAAGCCAGTGTTTGGGCACAGGCGGTTGTAAAGTTCCGCAAGGTAGATTTCTTTATTGCTGCAGAACATTCTTATACAAATTTCTTCCGCAATGGCCGTGCAAGGGTAGGGCTTTTTGCAGATGAATCTTATGGCAAATCAAAACAACTGAATTTTTATAATTACAGCTTTAAAGGCGGTGTAACCTATAAGATCGATGGACGTAATTATCTTTTTGTTAATGGTGCTTACCTGACCCGTGCACCGTTCTTCGAAAATGCATTTATTGCCCCACGCACCCGTAATACGGTGCAGGATAACCTGCAGTCAGAAAAAATACAGTCTGCCGAAGCCGGTTATGCCATGAACGCACCAAGGCTGAAAATTCGCCTCACAGGTTTCTACACAAAATTTGAAGACCAGAGTGATGTGATCACTTTTTATGATGATTTTTACCGTACGTTCGGAAACTTTGCCATCAGTAATATCGGTAAAGAACAGTATGGGTTGGAATTTGGGGTGGATGCAAAGGTATATAAGGGCTTAAGCGTAAATGCAGGTGCTTCTGTAGGCAGTTATAAATATAATACCAGGCAAAATGCCACCACAACTATTGATAACAGTTCTGTTGTAATTTCAAATGAAGCTGTTTATTCAAAAGGGTATAATGTAGGTACACCGCAGGAAGCCTATACCATCGGCCTCGATTACAGGTCGCCCAGGTTCTGGTTTGTGAATGTGAACTTCAATTATTTCAGAAACATGTGGCTGCAGTTCAGCCCCGCACGCAGAACCGACCAGGCTGTTTCGGGGGTTGCCCAGGATTCAGAACTCTGGCACGATATACTCGACCAGGAGAAACTTGACCCGCAATATACACTGGATGCTTTTGCCGGTTACAGCTGGATGATGAACAACAAGTTCAAGAGCATGAAAAAACGTACTTACCTCGTGTTTAATGTGGGAGTTAACAATATACTGAACAATACCGATATTGTTACCGGCGGTTTTGAACAGCTGCGCTTCGATTATGCAGGTAAGAATGTAGATAAGTTCCCTTCCAAAAAGTTTTTTGCATACGGGCTTAACTATTTTGCAAGTATCGGCTTAAGGTTTTAATCAATCAATCAATAAATCAATAAACGCTTTAAATAAAAAATCATGAACAAGTTTTTAAAACTTTCATTTGTAATGACGCTGCTGGCGGGCATTGCATTTTTATCGAATTCGTGCAAAAAGGAATTTGATGCACCTCCCGGCGCCACCGATCCCAATATGGTGGCCAATACCAGCATCAAAGGCCTTAAAGCCCTGCACACAACTGCAGGTGCCTATGATGTGATCAATACTGATGTGGTTATCTCCGGCGTGGTGATCGCAAATGATAAGACCGGCAACCTTTATAAGCAACTTTTTATACAGGATTCTACCGGAGCTATCCAGATATCGATTGACGCAACCAGCCTTTACGGAACATACCCGGTGGGAAGAAAGATCTTTGTAAAATGCAAAGGCCTTTGCATCAGCGATTATAACAATAACCCCCAGTTGGGTGTTAAGGCACTTGTTGCCGGACTTACTTCTTTTGAAGGGATCCCCGGTCCTGCTATCAATAATTATATCATTGGCGGGTCGCTGAATAACCCTGTTACACCTAAAGTAGTAACTATTGCTGATCTGAATGCAGCTGGTTCTGCCCCGAATATTCCCTCTAACCAGCCCTGGCAAAACAAATACCTGAACGACCTTATCCAAATGGAAGGATACAGGTTCTTAAGTATTACAGATACTTATTCCGATACTTCTGTTTATAAATCTACTCAAAACAGGACCATTGGTAACTGTGCAGGTAACAGTAATAATATCATTGTAAGAACAAGCGCTTACGCCACTTTTGCAGGTGCACGTGTGCCACAGGGAAGAGGAAATATAGCCGCACTTTATACTGTATTTGGCAGCACAAAACAATTACTCATGAGAGATACATCTGATGTATCTTTTACCAGCGATTACGATTGCCCGCTTCCTGCCGGTACCCTGCTGCTCGAAAACTTTGAGTCACAAACTACCCCCGGCCCGCTGGCCCTGCCAAATTGGTTTGTTGGTGCCGAAGCCGGATCAAAAAATTGGGAAGGAAGAACTTTCAACAGTAATAAATATGCACAAATGAGTGCATTTTCAAGTACCGAAGCCAGTAATATTGGATGGTTGGTAACTAAACCTGTAAACCTTGGTACTTTTGCCACTAAAATTCTAACATTCCAGACAATTGCAGGATTCCATAACGGGGCTGCATTGAAAGTATTGGTATCATCAAACTATACTGGTACAGGAAATCCATGGGCTGCAGGCGTTACCTGGACGGATATTACATCACAGGCAACTCTGTCTCCGGGCTTAACCAGCGGTTATCCTTCTTCATTTACAAATTCTGGCAATGTAAGCCTGAACGCCTTCAGCGGAACTGTTTACATCGCTTTTAAGTATGAGGGGCAAGACCCATCGGGTACCGCCAGTGATAAAACAACCACCTGGCAGGTTGATAACATAACTGTTACAGCAAACTAATAACATTTATAGAATAATGAGGCTGCCGTGGCAGCCTCATTATTTAAAAAAGCTATCATGAAAAAGATCTTTACGCTTTTATTTATACTTTGTTCATTTCTTTCCTTCTCTCAATCCACCACACTTGTCATTAGCCAGGTATATGGTGCCGGCGGAAACTCAGGCGCTTTGTACACTGCCGATTATGTGGAACTGCATAATGTTTCCGGTACCAGCCAAAGCCTTGCAGGTTTATCTGTTCAATATGCGTCTTCTGCAGCCACCGGAGCCTGGACAGGCGTGTATGCCTTGCCAGCAGCAACCATACCTGCAGGAGGGTATTATCTTATTCAAATGAGTGCAGCGGGTACGGTTGGTTCTCCTATTCCCACACCCGATGCAGTGGCAGCGCCAGCTATCGCCATGAGCGGCACAAGCGGAAGGGTTGCCATTGTAAATGGCACTACTGCTGTTACTGCCTGCCCGGCTGGTTTGATTGACCTGGCAGGTTATGGCGCATCCACCTGTTTTGAAGGTGCGGCAGCTACACCTGCATTGAGTTCAACTCTGGCGGCATTAAGAAATAACCAGGGTTGTGCTGATACAGATAATAATGGAGCAGATTTTACTGCAGCAACCCCGGCGCCACGCAACAGCGCCTCGGCAGCTTTCTCCTGTACAGGCCCGGTTCCAACGCTTACTATTACCGGCACCATCGCTAATTTTGGAAATGTATTAGTAGGTTCCAGTTCAGCATCACAATCTTATTTTGTATCCGGTGCCAATCTTACAGGTGCACCCGGTAACATAACCATTACGGCACCATCTGCCGATTTTGAGGTTTCAAATAATAATACGGCATGGGGTGCGTCTACAACTCTTCCGTATACTTCAGCCACCATGATGCAAACCGAGGTTTGGGTAAGGTTCAGCCCACAGTCTGCCGGCTTAAAAACGGGTAATGTTTCCAATGCAGGAGGCGGTGGAGCTACCGTAAATCTTCCCGTTAGCGGAACCGGTACGTTGCCACCTACGCCTTTGATAACAGCCAGTGGTCTTGCAGGGTTTGGCAATATATGCGTGAATACTGCGGCAGGCCCAAATTCCTTTATCATTAATGCAAGTAACCTTACAAACGCAGATATTACTGTAGGCCCCTTAACCGGCTTTACGTTTTCAACCACTGCTGCGGGTACATATACAAACAGCCTCACACTTACACAACCGGGCGGTACTTATACACAGCAGGTTTTTGTACAGTTCACACCCACGGCCATACAGTCGTACGACGGAAATATTGCCGTAGCCGGTGGGGGAGCTCCTTCAATAGATGTAGCTGCAGCCGGTTCGGGAAGCAACAATCCGCCTTCGGTAACCAGTGGTACGGCTTCTGCTGTTACTGCAAGTACAGCTACCATTGCCGGGCTTATAAACAACAACGGTTGTACTGCTGTTACAGCTTATGGTATAGCTTACAGCCTTACCAGCGGATTTACTACCGGTACGGTGGTTAACTCAAGCAACCTGTCTGCAGGAAGTTTTACCGCTTCTTTAAGCGGGTTAACACCGGCCACCACTTACTATTACAAAGCATTTGCCACAAACAGTGGCGGAACAGCATATGGTGCTGAACGTTCATTTACTACTGCAACCCCTGTGTTAACTGCAACTTCTCTTAATTCATTTGGAGATATTTGTGTGAACAACATGTCTGATGCTAGTAGTTTTGGAATATCAAGTACGGGACTTAATACATCAAATGTAACTGTAGGCCCTCGTGCCGGATATGTTTTTTCAACTACTCAAAACGGCACTTACAGCAATTCACTTTCGCTCACACAACCTGGCGGACCATTTACCCAGGTGGTTTATGTGAAGTTCGCTCCAACGGCCCTTCAGTCATATAACACAACAATTCCAGTTGGTGGGGGTGGTGCAGCTACTATCAATGTTGCTGTATCGGGCAATGGTGTTAATACAGCCCCATCGATGCTTACAGCCGACAGTGTGATCCTTTCTCCCTATGCTGCCACATTAAAAGGGATGCTGCAAAATACAGGATGCAGTAACATAACATTCTATGGCATTGAATACAGCAGTATCCGTGGTTTTGCCAACGGGCAGGGCCTTAAGGTAAATGCAGTGAACATGAATGGCCAGCAATATAGTGTTACGGTAAATGGCCTGGTACCGGTTGCCACCTATTATTACAAAGCATATGCATTCAACAACGGTGGCATTGCTTACGGCGAAGAAAAATCCTTTACAACAGGATCTTTGCCCGATGGACTTGTTTTATATAATGTTCCGGTAAGCAGGGGATCAATTATGCATTACAGTGTTAAAGCAGCAAAACCCGCTCATTATGGTCTGAAGCTTTATAACAGTAACGGCCAGTTGGTGTTCCGCCGTGATATCATACTGCAGGTAGATTTCATTGATGACTGGTTCAGCATTCCAGGAAGCCTTTCACCAGGCGTTTATATGTTTGTAGTGGAAAATACAGATGGATTTAGGGCAAAAAAACCATTCATGATAAGATAATGAGGGTGTATGAAGAAGAAGAAACGGCTGTCGTATGGCAGCCGTTTTCTTTTATAGCTTATGGGCGGAGGCGTGAATAAATGACCGTATCAAGGAATTTTCCATCGAAGAAATAGTTTTCTTTGATATGTCCTTCTTTTACAAAACCATTACTTTTCAGCAGTGCTTCGGAAGCTGTATTTCCTGGATCAATATTGGCTTCAATACTGTGGAGTTTCATCTGGTTGAATCCATATGCTATCACGGGCTTGATGGCCTCATTCATAATGCCCTTGTTCCAGTGGGCGGGATGCAGAATATAACCAAGTTCGGCACGCCAATGGGGTTTATCAATGCGCCAGTAACAGATATTGCCGATCTTTTGGCCGGGGTTTTCTTTAAGTGCAATGGCCCACATAATGGCATTTCCTTCAAACTGGCCGTTCAGGATACTGTCGATGAGTTTTTTTGCTTCGGTAAGCGATTTCATTGGCGCTTTACCAATATAACGCAACACTTCGGCATTACTGCGAAGATCGAACATAGCCGCTGCGTCTTTTTTTAAAAGAGCACGCAGCAGCAGCCGTTCTGTATGTATTGTTGGGAAGGGTTTAAAATTTAGCTGAAGCATACAGCAAGTTATGAATTTTACGTGCAAATTACAGGTGACACCATTTTAGAAAGGTGTCACCTGTAATTTGCGGTGTCACCTGTAATTTGCACAGGCTTTCTTATTTTTGCCAAATGCCGGCGGTTAAAAACTATCTCTCTTTAATAAAGTTCTCCCATACCATTTTTGCCATGCCCTTTGCGCTGATTGGGTTTGTGCTGGGGCTATATTCTATTCCTAAAACGTACAACCTTAACGCTGCAATTGGTTGGGCACATAACATTGTAAATTTTACCAATTATAGAATTATTGTAATTTTAACTTTGGTCATTCTCTGCATGGTGTTTGCCCGCTCCGCCGCCATGGCTTTTAACCGTTATCTAGACAGGCGCTTCGATGCAAAAAATCCCCGTACAGCCATCCGTGAAATTCCTGCCGGTATCATTACTGCAAAAAATGCGCTGATGTTTACTATCATCAATGCTGTATTGTTTGTTGCCTGCGCCTGGTTCATCAACCTGCTTTGCTTTTTTCTATCACCGGTGGCTTTGTTTGTGATCTTATTTTACAGTTATACCAAAAGATTTACTTCCCTTTGCCATTTAGTGCTGGGGCTGGGCTTAAGCCTGGCACCAATTGGGGCTTATCTTGCCGTAATGGAGCGGTTTGATCTGCTGCCGCTACTTTTTTCTTTTACCGTGCTGTTTTGGGTAAGCGGTTTCGATATCATTTATGCCCTGCAGGATGAAGCTTTTGACAGGGAGAATGATCTTTATTCGATGCCTGCGGTAATGGGAAAAGCAAGGGCGCTGAATGTTTCCATAGTATTGCATCTTCTTTCTGCCGCCTGTGTTGTTTTGGCTGGATGGTATGGTCATTTTGGATGGCTGTACTGGATCGGGGTGGCTGTATTCACAGGTATGCTTATTTACCAGCACAGCATTGTAAAGCCCCATGACCTTAGCAGGGTGAACCTGGCTTTTATGACAGCTAATGGGATAGCCTCGGTGGTTTTTGCAGTATTTGTAATTGCAGATATCCTGTTGCTCAAAACCGCATTTAACCTGGCAGGTTAAAGTTTGAACGCAGCGTCCAGCCCTTTTACGAAAATTTTCATTTTATCCAGTTCTTCCAACTGCGATTGAATGAAACTGTTGTCTTCCAGCCGGCCAATCACTTTGTTCATTTCTTCATTTGTATCGTATACCATTTTGCGGAAAGAGTTTGTATAATCTTTTGCCCGGCTGTCGTAAATGCCTTTGCACATCCATTCTTTAGTTACCAGTGTACTTTTTACAAGTTTTTTAAAACTAACCGTATCAAACTGCTTACCAGTGATATTTTTTATTTCCAGGAAACTGTTATAAGCATGCTGTAATTTTTCATCAGCATACCTGCTGCCTTCTTCTTTATAGCTGTCATGGAGTTGCTGCCAGTTGGCAATGACCCCTTCTTTTACATTTTTACGAATGCGGTTTACTGCCTGTTTTTGCAGGAGCTGTCCGCCTGTATTGAGCCACTCGCTACGCTGAACCTGTGTATGCAGTGTTTTTTTGAGGGCTGTAAAGCTGCTGATATTATTTTTTTGGATATGCTTCAGCAACAGGTTACCAAAATAAAATGAAACCAGTTCCTTAAATACTTTAAGTGCCTGAGGTATTTTTGTTATTAGAATATCCCTTCCCGAATTTTCCCATCCTTTAACAGTTGCCGATCCGTCTTTTCCCGGTTTTAGTTTGGAAAGTAACGCTATGGCATCAAAAATTTCATTGACCGTATCAGGCGCCAAAAAATCAAATTCCAGTTCCTGTATTTTTTCTGTGCGTGAATCCCGGTCCTTATACTTCCAGGCATTACGTTCCAGGGCATACATATTGTACAGGAACCAGTATGCAGGCATCAATACAATGCGGTTATTGCTCACATCATTGCTTACGAGTGTAAATGGCAGTGGAATATTCAATTCGGCCGGAAAATCACCCTTGGCAATAATGCAGAATGATGCAAATTTTGAATTGTGTTTGAGGCTTACGCAAAGGCCTGGCCAAAAACCACGGCCGGCAATGATCTCCCCATCGGCGCTGCGGCTGTTGTGGTTACTGCCAATGGTAGCGCCCGCTGCTATATTGCTTTGACCCATCACCAGCGAAGCGCATAAAAAGGAATTGTTGTGATGCTGCTCATGTGCCGGAAAGATCAATGAATTGAGCACTTCGCAACAACTGATGGTGGAGTTGTTGCCCAGGTAAGAATTGATGAGCCTGGCGCCGTATTTCAACTGGGAGTGAGAGGCCATTACGAATCTTACAGCTTTTACGCCATAAAAAATTCTGCAGCCAAATCCCACAATGCCGTTCACCAGTTCGCAGCCTTCGCCCACCTGGCTTTTGCGTTTAGCATCGCTGTTGATGGTTACGTTTTTAATTTTGTTGGCGCCTTTTAAATAGGCATCACTGCCGATCCATACATCTTTCAAAATGCCGCAGTTCTTTATCACGGTACGCTGGCCAATTTTACCATAATAGCCGCGTTTGCTGTCGAACTGTTTTTGGGTGAATTGCTTGAATTTTTCCAGCAGTTCCTCATCATCGCGGTATTTGCTCCATAAATAGGCATCGCCGGCCAGCATGCCATTGAAAGGAATGATGCTGCGCCCGCCGTTTTCATTACAAACCTCCACCCAAATGCGGTGCTTTTCATCTTCTCCTTCTTTAATGACCCCGTTGCCAAACTTGGCATAATCGGTGGTGGCCAATTCATTTACATTGGCTATCATTACATCGTCTTCCACAATATAATGGCTCAGGTAATTTACATTGTCGATAGAAACATTATTGCCAATATCGCAGCTGATGACCGTGCTGTTATATAACCCTACAGGCAGCCGCAGGTTGTGAAATTCTTTATAATAAGGTTCCAGCGTGCCAATGCGCACCAGCCCGAAGAATTTACAGTTCTTTACAAGGTTTACATCAAATTTTTCTGCCACCAGTACATTGCCCCAGTTGTCGGAAGTGTTGCGGTTGTGGATGAGCACTTCCATTTGCTCTGCGCTGAGTTTGCGATATTTTATCCCGGAACGGTTCTGCTTATTGCGCAGGTAATATTCATCTTTCCCTTTTGGAATATATTTTTTGTCTATAAAATTATAACCAAGATTTCCTACCGGGTGATTTTGTATCAAATTCATTTTCGGGAATTGAAAGTTGAAAGTTGAAAATTAAAAATATCCCCTGTACCTTTTGCTCACGGGTCTTATCCTCTCTTACAGCCTGCTAATTAACATTTTTAATTTTCCATTGTCCGTTGCGCATTCCCCATTATTCCACCGTTACACTCTTGGCCAGGTTCCTTGGCTTGTCAACATCAATACCTTTTGCCGTACCGGTATAGTAGGAGAGCAGTTGAAGCGGGATAACGCTGATAATGGGGGCAATGAGTTCGTCTGCAGGAGGGATCGCAAATATGTCGTCGCTGAGCGTTGGGCTCACAGCATCGCCTTCGGTGATGATGGAGATGATCTTTCCCCTGCGGGCCTTTATCTCCTGCATATTACTTACAATTTTTTCGTGGTAAGAATCCTTTGTGGCCACAAACACCACGGGTAATTTTTCTGTAACAAGTGCAATGGGGCCATGTTTCATTTCTGCTGCAGGATAACCTTCGGCATGGATATATGAAATTTCCTTGAGCTTTAAAGCGCCTTCCAGCGCAATAGGGAAATTATAGCCCCTGCCAAGGAACAGGAAATCGGTTGCATCCTTGTATTTTTCTGCAATAACTTTCAGCTCACCTGCATTCTTTAAAATGGCAGCTACTTTTTCGGGCACATCCTGCAGTTCGTTCAGCAGTTTTTGGTAGTATTCCCTGGTGATCGTTCCTTTTTCAATAGCGATCTTCATGGCCATCATCATTAGTACAGCGAGTTGACCTGTGAATGCTTTTGTGGAAGCCACGCCAATTTCGGGCCCGGCATGCGTGTAGGCACCTGCATGGGAAATACGGGCAATGGATGAACCTACCGCATTTACCACGCCAAAGATGAAAGCCCCGTTTTCTTTTGCCCTTTCCAATGCCACCAGTGTATCTGCCGTTTCGCCGCTTTGCGATATGGCAATGATCACATCGCCATTGTTTACAATTGGGTTCCTGTACCTGAATTCTGATGCATATTCAACTTCAACGGGGATGCGGCAGAGTTCTTCAAAAATATATTCGGCCACCAGGCCCGCATGCCAGCTGGTACCGCATGCCACGATCATGATGCGGTTTGCATTTTTGATCTGTTCTATATGTTGCTCCACGCCACTCATGGTGATGGTACCTGCTGCGGCATCAAGCCTTCCACGCAGGCAATCGTAAATGGTGCTTGGCTGTTCAAAAATTTCTTTGAGCATGAAATGGTCGTAACCGCCTTTTTCAATGGC
The DNA here is from genome assembly GCA_049291115.1 of Ferruginibacter sp. Classification (GTDB taxonomy): domain Bacteria; phylum Bacteroidota; class Bacteroidia; order Chitinophagales; family Chitinophagaceae; genus Ferruginibacter. Next base: position 23,871 of record JBATOU010000076.1, on the reverse strand, counting down.
TGCCAGTTCCATATCGAGTTTTGTTACATAGGGCGTAACCTTTTCGTTTCCTAAATTCTTAAGAATAAGCTCGCCCGGTTTTACAATGGCCAGTTCATAATCGTTTACATACACCACTTCTTTTGTGTACTCAATGATGGGAGATGCATCGCTGGCCAAAAAATGTTCATCCCTTCCTTTTCCAATACCAATAACCAGCGGGCTTCCTTTGCGGGCAGCAATGATGGTGTCGGGGTTGCCGTTTTCTATCAATAAGATGCAGTAAGCGCCGGTAACGCGTTTGAGCGCAATGCGCAGCGCTTCTTCGAGCGAACATTCGTTATTGGTCTGTATGAACTCAATGAAGTTAAGCAGCACTTCGGTATCGGTATCGCTGGTAAATTTATAACCATTGTTTGCCAGTTCGCTTTTAAGCTGTGCATAATTTTCGATAATGCCGTTATGGATCATGGCCAGTTTGCCATTGGCCGATGTATGGGGATGTGCATTGCGGTCGCTGGGTTCGCCATGAGTTGCCCAGCGGGTATGGCCGATGCCGATATGGCCGTTCACGTCTTTACCTATCACATCTTCCTCCAGGTCGGCCACCTTGCCTTTTTTCTTGTAAACATTCAGGTCATTGTTATTCAAAAGGGCCACACCTGCACTATCGTACCCCCTGTATTCAAGCCTTTTTAACCCTTTCATAATAACAGGAAATGCCTGCCTGGGACCCGTGTAACCAACTATTCCGCACATATATTTACTTTAGTTAAAGTTTGCTGTTTTTAGCCTGCAAAAATATTGAATTTTAGCTGGTTAATAGCACAATTTAAGGATTATTACTTATTAAAAATATCTCCTTTTAATTGAATTATGATGCAAAAGCTATAATTACAGGCATACAAAAAAATAGGTACGTCCTCATCACACCGTATCACAAAACGATGATGAGCCGGCATAAAAAATTAAAATCTTTCTACTGCAAAATTTCCCATAGCAATCTCGGGTTTTTTATTTTGAGCCAACTGGCTAACCAGTAAACCTGTTCCCGTACATTGCGAAATGCCCAACATGGCATGGCCCGCAGCAAAAATTACATTCTCCAGGTTTTTTGCTTTGCCAATGTAGGGAAGCCCATCGGGTGTAACTGGCCGTAGCCCGCACCAGATCTCATTTTGCGGGGGTTCTTCAACTTTTAAGCCGGGGTAAAAAAGCTTTACAGATTTGTAAATACCCTGCATGCGTTTTGCCAGCACTTTATGGTTAATGCCGCTGAGCTCCATGGTTCCGCCAATGCGCAGGCGATGTTGCCAGGGCGTAATTGCACAGCGGCCTTCCACTAAAATGGCGGGGTATAAAATGTTTTTTTCTACCTGCGGGTATGTGTAACTATAGCCCTTGCCTGGCTGAAGCAGGAGCGGGAGGCCAAGCAATTTTGCTATTTGCGGCAACCAGCTTCCTGCCGCAACCACTACCTGGCTGCTGGCAATTTTTCCTTTATCTGTTATCACCGCATTCACCGAACTTCCCGATTTTTCAAAACCGCTGACCGTATGGTTGAGTAAAAATTTCACTCCTTTTTGTTCGAGTTGTTTTTTTAGCGTGTGCATCAGTTCGCCGGGGTGAACATGGCAATCGTCTTTAAATAAAACAGCCCCGGCCACTTTTAATTCCACATCAGGCTCCAGGGCCTGGGTTTGTGCAGCATCCAGCCTTTCCACTTTCAATCCGAATTTTTCTGCCTCATCTGCCAGTTGAAATTCATGCTCAAGGGCTTTAACCGTATTACAAAGCATAAAGCAGCCTTTTTCTTCCATGGAAAAATGATTGCCGGTCTCATTTTTTAAATCTGTGAGCAGGTTGCGGCTCAGTTGCAGGAGGTTGTTAAGGTGGGGTGCATGCTGTTCAACGGTGCGTGCATTGCTGCTGCGTATGAAATGCCAGCTCCACCGGATCAGATCTGCATTCATCCTTGGTTTTATGTAAAAAGGGCTGCTGCTGTTTAAAATATAACGGAGACCTTCGGCCACAATACCAGGTGACGCCAACGGAATAAAATGGCTGGGCGAAAAATAACCCATATTTCCAAACGAACAATTGTTGCTGATGTCTTCTTTATCAATTACGGTTACTGTAAATCCTTCTTTTTGTAGGTACCAGGCGCAGCAAAGACCTATGATACCACCGCCGATAATAACCGTTTCCCTGCTGTTTGTCATCTTCATTATTTTCGTACTTCAAAGTTGAATACTTTCAGTTAATTTTGCAGCAATATTTTTTTGATGGAAACCTACGGAAAAATCCTGCTGATTGCAATGCCTGCGTTTCTTTTGCTCGTACTGTTTGAGAAATGGTATGGTAAAATACGTGGTCACGATACGGCCCCTGCTATGGATACCATCAGCAGCCTCACCAGCGGGGTTACAAACGTTACCAAAGATGTACTGGGCCTCAGTATTGCCATTTACGGCTATGGCTGGCTGGAGGCCAACCTTGCAATCGTACATACCGAAAATAAATTCCTCATCTATGCCGTTGCATTTATAGCGCTCGACTTCATGGGGTACTGGGTGCACCGGATCGATCATGAATACAATTTTTTCTGGAATGCACATATCATTCATCACAGCAGCGAGGAATTTAACCTTGGTTGTGCATTGCGGCAGAGCATCTCTTCTTTTGTAAAAATATTCGCCATCTTCCTGCTGCCTGCTGCATTGCTGGGCGTGCCCGAAGAAGTGATCGCCGTGGTGGGCCCCCTTCACCTGTTTGCGCAGTTCTGGTACCATACCAGCCATATTGGTAAAATGGGCTGGTTCGAAAAGATCATTGTAACCCCCTCTCACCACAGGGTTCATCATGCCATCAACCCCGAATACCTGGATAAAAATTACAGCCAGATCTTTATTTTTTGGGATAAGTTATTTGGAACTTTTCAGGAAGAACTTGCCCATGTAGCACCTGTGTATGGTATTACCAGGCCGGCCAAAACCTGGAACCCAATTAAAATAAATTTTCAGCATCTCTGGCTGCTCATTAAAGATGCCTGGCGTACCCGCAACTGGAAAGACAGGTTGCGCATCTGGCTCATGCCAACAGGCTGGCGCCCGGCCGATGTGGTTGAGAAATTCCCGGTTTATAAGATCGAAGATGTATACCATTTTCAAAAATATGATACCCATCCAACTCCTCAATTGGTTGCCTGGTGCTGGTTTCAGTTAACAGTATTGTTGTTGCTTATCAGTTATCTATTTGGAAATATCGCTGCTATTGGTGCCCCTGCAATATATGTTTACGGCCTGTTTATCTTCATTTTTGTATACGCACTTACCGAACTGATGGATAAGAACCACCATGCCCCGGTTTGGGAAATCTGTAAGGCCCTGCTTGGAATTGGTATTATTTTGTATTGGGGCGATTGGTTCGGTATTGCTGCTTTTTGGGCCCCTTTAAAATACGTTTTGATCGGCTATTTTCTGGCTTCGGGCTTTTTTACAACATGGCTTTCTGCGAAACATAAAAAGGAGGGTGGTTTTTCGGGAATGAGCCGACCGGCATGACCCAACCCCCAAAAAAAGGTTTCCCCTCGAAAAAAGTTAAAAAATAGTGGATATCTATAGAGAATTATACTATAAATTTGTCTGTCAAAATAAATTACTAAAACATTAAATTTAAATCAATGGCAACAAAGAAAAAAGCTGCTCCTAAGAAAGCTGCTAAAAAAGCCGCTCCAAAAAAAGCTGCTAAAAAAGCTGCTCCTAAAAAGGCTGCAAAAAAGAAATCAGCCCGCAAACCAAATGCCGCTTTCATGGCTAAACTTGCGCCAAGTGCAGCATTGGCAGATGTAATCGGAAACAGTCCTGCAGCAAGGACCGAGATCATTAAAAAGATATGGGATTATATCAAGAAGAATAAATTACAGGATTCCAAGAATAGGCGCATGATCAATGCCGACAGTAAATTGAAAGTATTGTTTGCAGGAAAATCCCAGGTTTCTATGTTTGACCTTGCCAAAATCGTAAGCAAAAACGTGAAATAACTTACTGCATTTCATTATGCAATCAGAAATTTGCCGGCTCAAAAAGCCGGCAATATTTTTTTTAATGGATGCCAGGAATATTATTGACCGTTCTCCAAAGCCCAAGCGGGTTGCCTGCACTTAATTCATCGGGCAATAAATGTTCGGGCCAGTTTTGATAAGCAACAGGCCTTGCAAAACGCCTGATACCATCGCCACCAACAGATGTAAAACGACTGTCTGTTGAGGCCGGAAAGGGCCCGCCATGCTGCATGCTGAGCCCGGTTTCCACACCGGTGGGTACACCATTGAGCACAAGCCTTCCGCAGATGTTTTTTGCAATATCAACCAATGGCCCGTTGGCAATCATATCATCATCGGTTGCAATAAAACTGGCCGTTAACTGCCCTTCAAAAGTTTTGGCAACAGCTGTCATTTCAGTAATATCACGGCATTTTACGATGATCGACCAGGGGCCAAACACTTCCTGCTGCAGTTGCGGATTTTTTATGAAGGCAGCTGCAGGAACCACAGCAAGAGCTGCCTTGCCCTGTCCGGGTAAAACGTCTTTACCAGTAACAGCAATTTCTTCAACAGCTTCCTGTGCCAGGGCAATGGCTTTTTTTTCCTCGTAGTTTTTACTTATGCCCATGTGAAGCATCAGGGCAGGGGCTGTATCTTTAATTTCAGCCGCCAGCGCATCAGTAAAAATGTCGAGATCAACATTGGCAATACCCACCAGTATGCCCGGCTTGGTGCAAAACTGGCCCATGCCCAGTGTAATGGAAGCAGCATATTTTTTTGCAAAGCCTGCTGCGTCCTCATTCATTTTTTGGGGCAGCAAAAACACCGGGTTAACGCTACCCATTTCTGCAAAAACCGGTATGGGGTCTTTGCGTTGGTTTCCCCAGTCAAAAATTTGTTTACCTCCTGCAAATGATCCTGTGAAGCCAACCGCTTTTATGGCAGGGTGTTTTACTAATGCTTCTCCAACCGCATTGGATGCACCGTGTACATGGGCAAATAAACCTTTGGGTAATCCAAGCTTCTCTATCGTTTTTAAAATGATAGCTGCCACCAGTTCACTTGTGGCAGCATGGGCCGGATGCGCTTTTACGATCACGGCACAGCCGGCTGCAAATGCACAGGCGGTATCGCCACCGGCAGTGGAGTAGGCGAATGGGAAATTAGATGCACCAAAAACCAACACAGGCCCAAGTGCTGTCATCATCTTCCTGATATCTGGTTTGGGTGGGTTTCGGTTTTCATCAGCCGTATCTATGCGGATATCCATCCATTGACCACCGGCACAAAAATCTGCATAGCTTCTTAACTGCGTACAGGTTCTTCCCAATTCGTTTTTCAGCCTGGCTTCAGGTAAATTTGTTTCCTGCATGGCCATCGCCACCAATTCAGGTTCGGCCTCTTTCAGCGAGTCTGCGATCTCATGCATAAATCCGGCCCTTGCGGCAAGGCTTTTTTTGCTGAAAATTTTTGTGGCATTTTCTGCATCCTGCAGTATGGTTTCCAGTTCATTAAGGGATGTATCTGTAAACATTTTTCGAAATTTATACCTGCAATTTATACGATAAAAAGATTATGCAGCATTATTCCTTATTCTGGGAATATTGGTTTATTTTTACCTGTCTTTTACGATGCACAAATTTTAAAACCCATCCATGTACAAAGTCATAACATTTTTGTTTTTGTTTACCGCCTTTTCATCAGCGTATGCACAAAATACCGATCGCCTTTTTTTTGATGCCCCGGCTCAAAAAAGGTCAATGAACGAGCGTTCTGTAAATAAGATATTTGATGCGAAAAAGGGTGAACTCGTCACATTGGTGATGAACGATGGTTCGCAGGTTGATTTTGTGGTGAACATGAACGAATGGAACCAGGAATCGGTTCGCAGTATTGGCGGTAAGCTTGCCGGTAATATGAGTACTTACATCAGCATCACACAACTGGATGATGCAAAAGGGATCGTATACGAAGGCTCCATTGTTTCAAAAAAATCAGATACGGCTTTTAAGATCTACGGCAGCAACGAAGCGGTTTATTTTGAAAAGACTTCAAAAGATAAAATCATCGTTACCGACTAACAGCTTCCGCTGGCCATTCATGAAAAAAATTTACCCGATACTTTTACTGCTGCTTACAGCATCTGTTTGTTCAAAAGCCCAGGTTCCCATCCTTAACAGTTTGCCTGCTGCACAGCATATCATTTACCTCGATTTTGACGGGTACACGGTAAGCGGTACTTCGTGGAATACCTCTTTTAACAGCGGGCTTGCCATCAATTGTGCAGCATCGGGTTATAGTGCAGCCCAAATCAATACTGTATTTAACCTGATGGCTGAAGATTACCGGCCATTCAATATCAACGTAACCACCGACTCAACGCTTTTTATTGCCGCTCCCATACGTCAAAAAATGCGGGTATTGTTTACACCCACCAGTTCCTGGTATCCCAGCCCGGCGGGTGGTGTGGCCTACCTCAATACATTTGGAGGGATATCCAACAAGGTTTGTTTTGTTTTTGTAAATGCCATTGGAAATGCTTCCAATGCAGCAGAAGCAGGTTCGCATGAGGCCGGCCATACACTTACACTTAACCATCATAGTACTTACGACGGCAGCTGTAATAAAACAAATGAATACAATTACGGTACCGGCTCCGGCGAAATAAGCTGGGCGCCCATCATGGGAGTGGGATATGGGAAAAATATGACCACCTGGAGTGAAATTGCCTATAACGTGGGTTGCAATCATGCGCAAAATGACCTGCTTCAGATCGTGTCAATTGCCAACCAGGGCGTGGCTTACCGTGCCGATGAGCATGGAAATGATAATCTTACAGCCAGTGTACTCGATGTAAGCACCGGAAGTTTTTCCGACAGCGGCATCATTACTCAAACAGGAGATACGGATGTTTTTAAAATGACCATTGCCGATACTTCTTTTGTTTCTGTAAACGCAGTTCCCTGGAGTTACGGGCCTTTGAACGAAAAGGCAAATATCGACATATCGCTTGTTATTAAAAATGCAGCAGGAGATATCATAAGGCTGCACGAACCTCCTGCAACACTCAATGCCTTTATTACAAACCTGCTCCTGTACCCGGGCGATTATTTTATTTATATTGATGGCATGCGAAATGCCAACCAGTCGGGATATGGCAGCATTGGTAAATATTTTATCAACGGAACGGTCACAGAAGCAGCAGCACAACCATTGGATGCAGCATTTGTTGCGGGCGATACGATGATCTGCAGGGGCGCTTCCACTTATTTTTCCGATCAGTCATCGGGCAATCCCGTTTCGTGGAGCTGGACATTTGCTGGTGGTACACCTGCCTCATCCAGTCTTAAAGATCCAGGTTTGGTAACCTATACCAGCGCCGGAAGTTATACTGTTACGCTCACCGTTTCTGATGGCGTTACAAACAGTACCAAAACAACAAGCTCCTATATTCGTGTAAATAATCCTCCTGTAATTAATGTTACACCTGCAGCGCCCTCTGTATGCGGTACAAGTTCGGTGGAACTTGTGGCATCAGGTGCCTTGAGTTATACCTGGTCGCCTGCTGCCGGGCTTACCACTACCGTGCTTGCAAGAACAAGGGCTTCTGTTTCGGCCACCAGCACCTATACCGTAACAGGAACAGACGTGAATGGATGTATAAATACAAGAAATGTAACCATACAGCATTATCCTTCTCCTGTACTGACCAAAACCCCTGCCGACGAGAGCTTAACTGTTTGCCGAAACGATTCAACCACGCTTACCGTTACTGGGGCATTAACTTATAGCTGGAGCCCCATAACCGGACTCAGTAATACTACCGGCCCTACGGTTAAAGCAAGGGTAACCAGCGGCAGCATGAATTATTTTGTGACCGGAACAGATGTAAACGGCTGCACCGCTACAACAGGATTCAGGCTTACATCGCGGCCATGCGATTCGCTCGTGGCAGAATATACGGTAGACAGTGCAGCGGTTTGTGCGCCTGCCTGTGTTAGTTTTGCCGATTATTCAACCGGAAACCCAACAGAATGGTTATGGGATTTCCCGGGGGGTATACCATCTTCTTCTACGCTCCAAAACCCGGGACTGGTATGTTATAACAGCCCCGGAACTTATGACGCAAGCCTGCGGGTGATCAGTGGTACCGATACCAGTTACCGTACATTCAGCAGTGTACTGGTGGCCGGAGCCAAACCCGCAGTAACCATGATGGCAAACCAAACAACCATCTGTTTAAACGATTCTGCCGGTATAAAAGTGGGGGGCGCACAATATTACAATTGGGTATTTCAACCTTCACTTTATTTTATTGGTTATTCCGATTCTGTAAAAGTGAAACCCACCGATACAACCTGGTACACAGTTACCGGGAATGTAAATGTATTTAATAATGCAGCGCAGGGAGGAACAGCAGGAGCATTTAAAATTTGTACTGCAAAAGATTCTATCCGCATCAATGTGATCAACTGTACTACGGTGCCGCTTAAACTGCTGCATTTTACCGCAAATTATAACAGGAGAATTGTTTACAGCAGCTGGCAGGTGGAAGCACAGGATGGTATTGCCAACTATTGGGTGCAACGGAGTGAGAATGGCTTAGATTTTTATGATTTAACTTCTGTGCCGGTAAAAAATGAAACCCAGTATCAATGGGCCGACAAAACCCTGCCAGCAACTGCAAGAAAATTGTATTACCGCCTGCGCTGGAAAGATATGCAGGGCCGTGAATATGTTTCTGCTGTTGCACAGGTCACCATTGACGAAATGCAATCATGGGTTACTATTTCGCCCAACCCGGTAAAAAACATACTTCAAATAAAGATCAACGCTGCTGATATTGCAGCCGCCAACGTCTCCATTTTTGATGCCATGGGCAAGCAGCTCCAGGTACAAAAATTTGCACTTCAAACCGGCATTAACATCAAGTCTTTGAATGCTTCTTCATTACCCGCCGGTTTGTATATTTTAAAACTGCAGGTGGGAACAGGTATGCAGGTGCTGAAATTTGTAAAAGGGGAGTAAAAAGCCAAGCCCATGTCTTAGCATAAGCTGATGATGCTTGTTTGTATTGCAATAACCAGGAAATAAAAATAAAAAATTATAACCAGTAATCTCAACTAAACAAACCAGGCTCATAACTCATAGCTCACAGCTCATGGCTCATAGCTCAAAGCTCAAAACCCAACCATCAACCCTCTTTCTTCCCCTTCATCTCCATCATCCGCATACTCTTGGCATCCTTTAAAAATTCAGAGGCAAAGATGAAATCGTTCAGCTGTTTGTTTTCAGAAAAAATGATGTCTTTGCTGGTGCCGGTCCATTCTTTTTTCCCCTGTACCATGTAAAGTATATTGTCGCCCATTTCCATTACACTGTTCATATCATGTGTATTCACAACAGTGGTGATGTTTTGCTCTATGGTCAATTCTTTAATGAGCTCATCTATCACCATGGAAGTTACCGGGTCGAGGCCGCTGTTGGGCTCATCGCAAAAAAGATATTTTGGGTTCAGTACAATGGCACGGGCAATGCCCACCCTTTTTTTCATGCCACCGCTTATTTCGGCCGGAAATTTTTTGTTGGTACCGGCAAGGTTAACCCTTTCGAGTACTTCATTTACCCGGGCCAGCTTTTTTGAGAGCGGGTCGTGGGTGAACATATCGAGCGGAAAACGCACATTTTCTTCCACGGTCATGCTGTCGAATAATGCAGAACCCTGGAAGAGCATGCCGATATTGCGCCGCAGCATTTTTCGTTCATCTGCATCCATTTCGGTAAAGCTTACGCCATCATAAATGATCTCGCCATCATCGGGTTCCAGCAATCCCACCAGGCATTTCTGCAATACGGTTTTGCCGCTGCCGCTGGTGCCAATGATAAGGTTTGTTTTGCCGGTGTGCATGATATGGCTTACCCCATCGAGCACCACTTTTCCGTCGAAACTCTTTTTTATATTCCTGAATTCGATCATAATTTTCTGTTAGAGCAATAATGCGGCCAGCATATAATCGGCCAGCAGGATGAGCACGCAGCTTACCACCACCGATTTTGTACTCGACTTGCCGATTTCGAGCGCACCGCCTTTAACATGATAACCAAAATAGGCCGAAATACTGCTGATGATAAAAGCAAAGGTATAAGCCTTCATCAACGAGAAAAATACATTATAGGGGACGAAATTTTCCATCAATCCCATATCAAAGGTTTCGGCTGATAATATATTAGATGCATCGCCTGCAAATCTTCCCCCGTATATTCCTAAAGCCATTGCCAGTATCACCATCATGGGAATAGTGATCATGGCCGCCAGTATCTTGGGCAGTATCAAAAAAGTTTTTGTATTGATACCCATTATCTCAAGCGCATCTATCTGTTCGCTCACCCGCATGTTTCCCAGTTCGCTGGCAATCTTGCTGCCAATAACACCGGCCAGCACAATACAAACAAGGGTGGGGGCAAACTCCAGTATCACCGTATCGCGTACGATCTGTGCAATGGTGCTCTTTGGTATGAGCGGACTTACCAGCTGGTAGGCTGTTTGCACCGTACTTACCGCACCCATGAACAGTGAAATAATAGATACAATAGGTAACGAGCCCATACCGATCTCCGCACACTGGTGCATGAATTCCTTCCAGTACAACTTTGCATTCTCGGGCCTGCTGAACATGCGTTTAAGCATGAGCGTATATTGGCCAAGATCTGTTAAAAAAGTCATTTATATACGAATTAGTTAAACACGAATTATTAAAACACGAATTACACGAATGACACGAATTTTCTTAAACATAAGCTCATGGCTCAAAGCTCACATCTCAAGGCTCAATGCTCAAATCTCAATTCTCATAGCTCACATATCACCCCTCCATTTTCCTCGCCTTTCCCTTCCACCACCTGCTTTTCTTTATCTCTTCCTGTGCGTTTGTTTTGTTTTTTGCCTGGGCATCCACCACTGCTACCAGTACCATATTAAAAATACTGCGGATGCTGCTGCCAAGCTGCAATACGTGTACCGGCTTATTCAATCCCATCAAAATCGGGCCAATACTGTCGGCGCCGCCTATTTCCTGTAAAAGATTATAGGCAATATTACCCGCTGCCAGGTTGGGAAATACAAGTGTATTTACATCCTCATTTACCAGTTCGGAAAAGGGATAATTTTCTTTGAGCAGCTCATTGTTGAAAGCAACAATACCCTGCATTTCACCATCGCATTTGAGCGTGGGATCTTTTTTCTTTACAATTTCTCTTGCCTTGCGCACCAGGTTTGCTTCAGGCGAATTGCTGCTCCCAAAATTTGAATAGGAGAGCATGGCGATCTTTGGTACCAGGTTAAAATGCCTTACTTCTTTGGCAACAAGCAAGGTGATCTCAGCCAGTTCTTCTGCAGTGGGGTTGAAGTTTACCGTGGTATCGGCAAGAAAGAGCGGCCCTTTTTTTGTGAACAACAAATACATACCTGCAATTTTTCTCACTTCCTTTTCCATGCCAATTACCTGTATGGCCGGCCTGATGGTATCCGGATAATTCCGGCTAAGCCCGCTGATCATACAATCGGCCTGGCCTGTTTCCACCAGCATGGCGCCAAAATAATTCCGGTCTTTCATCAGCTTATGTGCCTCGTATTTATTGATTCCCCTGCGCTGGCGTTTTTCAAAGAAAAGTTCGCCAAATTCTTTACGCATATCTTCTGTTTCATCATCTTTGCAATCAATAATAGGCATGCCTTCCAGGTCTACTTTGTTGGCATGCGCAATTGCCCTGATCCTTTTTTCGGATCCCAGTAAAATTGGGAAGCCCACACCCTCATCAAGCACCAGTTGTGCGGTCTTTAATATTTTGGCATTTTCTGCATCTGCAAATACAACACGTTTAGGATCCTTTCGTGCTTTGGAACCGATAACACGGCTTAACTGGTTGTCGAGACCGAGACGGTGGTTGAGTTCTATTTCATAAGCTTCCCAGTCTTTAATGGCATGCCGGGCCACACCGCTTTCTATGGCAGCCCTGGCCACGGCCGGCGCTACAGTTGCCAGTAACCGGGGGTCTACAGGTTTAGGAATGATGTAGTCTTTTCCGAAAGAAATATTTTTTTCATTGTAAGCAAGGTTCACAATATCCGGTACGGGACTCTTGGCAATTTCGGCCAAAGCCTTTACTGCGGCCAGTTTCATGGCTTCATTTATCTGCGTGGCCCTTACGTCGAGCGCACCACGGAAAATATAAGGAAAGCCCAGAACATTATTCACCTGGTTTGGATAATCGCTGCGGCCGGTGGCCATCACCAGGTCTTTACGCACACTTGTAGCATCGGGATATGAAATTTCGGGGTCGGGATTGGCCAGGGCGAATACGATCGGGTTTTTAGCCATGCTTTTCACCATGTCGGGCGTTACCACGTTTCCAACACTAAGGCCCACAAATACATCGGCATCCTTCATGGCAGTTTCAAGTGTTAACTGCTTATACTTTTCTTCGTTGGCAAAAGGCTTCTTAAGTTCATCAAGGCTGGTCCTTCCTTTATGGATCAAACCCTCCCGGTCGAATACAAAAAAGTTGGATATTTTGGCGCCCAATGCTGTGTATAAATTGATGCAGGCCAATGCCGCTGCACCAGCCCCGTTTACCACAAACTTAGCTTTGTCGATCTTCTTTTTCTGAATTTCGAGGGCGTTCAGCAGGGCTGCAGCAGAAATGATAGCGGTGCCATGCTGGTCATCGTGCATGATGGGTATACGGCATTGTGCTTTCAGTTCCCGTTCAATATAAAAACATTCCGGCGCCTTAATATCTTCGAGGTTAATTCCGCCAAAAGTGGGTTCCAGCGATTTTACGATCTCTACAAATTTTTTGGGGTCTGTTTCGTTTATTTCAATGTCGAACACATCAATATCAGCAAATATTTTAAACAGTACACCTTTACCTTCCATTACCGGCTTTCCGGCTTCGGGGCCAATATTTCCAAGTCCCAATACCGCGGTTCCATTGCTGATGACACCTACCAGGTTTCCTTTGGAAGTGTATTTATAAACATCATCGGGATTGTCTTTAATTTCCAGGCAGGGCCATGCCACCCCGGGTGAATAGGCGAGTGAAAGGTCGCGCTGAGTTTTGGCTTCTTTGGTGGGTACCACTTCAATTTTTCCGGGGCGCCCTTTGGCGTGGTATTCCAGCGCCTGTTCTTTACGTAATTCTTTTGCCATGCTTTTTCATTGGCAGAACAATATGGGTTCTGCATTCATTTAATGGTAAACGAAGCATGCAATTTACATATTTCGTGGAGAATACCTGTTCATGCCCGGCTGTATCGGGGTAAAGCGGTCAATTATAGAACACAGTTGACACAGATATGGGTAATTTATAATACGCAATGAATATTTCATCCCAAATAGCCGTGGTAAATTTTTGCTTATCCATATAACCCTTTTATCAGGGACCATATGCCTTAAGCAGGCTTCACTTTAAAACTCCAGGTCAGATAAAAATCTGCCACCTGTTCATTGGCGGCATTGGTGCCAACTGCCCGGGCTGTAACCGTTGTACCTTTTCCCGATGCCATTGCTTCCCTTATGACCTGGGCAATGCGCCGGCCATCTTCGCAGGTAAAACTGGTGAGCCCGGTGGCTTTCTTGAAGAAATTCCCTTCAATTTTTGTAACCAGCATGCTTACTGCCGGTTTTTGCGCATAGGTATGGCCCATCGCCAGTACACCGGTGCTCATTTCTGCAGCCATGGAAAGGCAGGCAAAATAGGTGCTCCGGAACGGGTTGGTGGAAAACCATTTGTAAGGAACAGTTACCACGCATTTATCATTATCTACATACTGAACCCGCACGCCACTGAAAAAAGCACTGGGTAATTTTTTTAGTAAAAAAAGGCGGAATTTAAAAGGGTGGGTGGTTAAGCGGAGAAATTGATCGTTCAAATTGTGGGTTTTTAATCTTAATTATTAAATATTAAATATTAAATCTTAAATCTTTCAAGGTTCATCAAAAAAAACAGCCAATATATCTTTTATATTATCGTAAGTGTTCTGTACCGGTTTTTTAATATCCCTGGTTTTGAACCATTGAATTTCTGTGATGTCTTCCTCCGTTTGCGGGATAGTATCCTGCTTTTTACAGGTAAAATAAAACCAATGAGTGGTTTTAAGAATATGTTTACCAAATTCATCGTATGTATGGTAAGTTTCACCCACTTTCTTTTTGAGGGCCAGGTTTTTTACGCCTGTTTCTTCTTCCACTTCACGCATGGCACAGGTTTCGGGAGCTTCTTTTTTTTCCATTTTACCTTTTGGGAGGTCCCATTTATTTCGCCTGAAAATAAAAAGCAATTCACGGGCATCATTCTGTACAATTCCGCCTGCGGCTTCAACTTTTGTAAAATGTTTAAAGAATGATTTTTTCAGTGTTTCGATGTTATCGCTTAACACAACGCCTGCATGAAAACCGGGTTTTTTTATTTCGTGCAGCAATGAATTAATGGCTGCGGTGGATGCTTCATCTATGAACACAGCTTCGGGGTGGTGCAGCAGTTCCCTTAAAGCCGGGGTAAGTTCGTTGCAGAGATAAACAGGTTTTTCACCAAAATATATTTTTACCTGCATGGGTTGTTTTTTGATACATAAAATTAAGGGTTTTACGAAAAGTTAAGGGTGCTATGTTTAAAATGCATTTTCGGCACTGAGCTGTTATCTTTGCAGCAATATCATTTATCGCATGTCAGCAAACCAATCAGCGGTGGCAGAAAAACTTCTGCAGGTAAAAGCCGTTCAGCTCAACATTCAGCAACCTTATACCTGGGCCAGCGGCTGGAAAAGCCCTATTTACTGCGATAACCGCAGGATACTCTCTTTTCCTTATGAAAGAGATTTTATCAAGAGCGAACTCTGCAGTGTTATTTTTGAAAAATTTCCGGAGGCAGACAGCATTGCGGGCGTGGCCACAGCCGGAATTGCCTGGGGTGCCATGGCCGCCGATCAATTAAAACTGCCATATATGTATGTGCGTCCAAAACCCAAAGAGCATGGCCTGGGCAATCAAATTGAGGGTAATTACCAGCTTGGTCAAAAAGTGCTTGTGGTGGAAGACCTCATCAGTACCGGTAAAAGCAGCCTGCAGGTATGTGAAGTATTAAAGCAGGCCGGGCTGCATGTAATTGGAATGGTATCAATTTTTAACTACGGCTTTCCGCAGGCAGAAACAGCATTTAAGGCAGCAGGGATACCGTTTTATTCGCTCAGCAATTACGAACTGCTGATAGATCTTGCCCAACAAAAAAAGCTGGTGCAGCAGAATGAGTTAAATTCACTGTTAAACTGGCGGCAAAATCCCGAAAAATGGGGGCAATAAATTATTTTTACAGCAAAAATCACCAGATGAAAAGTATTAAACTATTGGCCCTGGCCATAATTGGATTTGGCTTTTCTGCCGCCGGGCAAAAAACCACTGACAAAGCAATTATTAAAACACCTACGGTTCAGTGCGATATGTGCAAAGACAAGATCGAGCGTTCTCTTTTCAGGGCCGAGGGGATCACTTCTGTAAAAGTGGATGTTAAGAAGAAAACCACTACGGTTACCTGGATAAAAGACCGAACCAATATCGAAAACATTAAAACCCAGATCGCAAACACAGGCTACGACGCCGATGATGTAACGGCTGATCCGGACGCATACAAAAGGCTGCCTAAATGCTGCAAAAAGCCCGCAGAACCGGCGCCTCCCGTTCCTGTAACTGAAAAAAACTGAGAGAATAGAAGTTGATTTTCAGGTAAAATATTTCGTATACCCCATCTTGGGGTATTTTTTTTGTCCAACCCGGTGATAATTTAACATCTTTCGCCACTTGGAAATTTGATCATAACGAACCTTTTATACTGCTTCAAACAATTAGTATGGGTTCCTTTATAATGCTTATAAAGAGGAGACGGTTCCTGGTTTACCAGAATCAATTAAAGAGCGAAAAAGTTTGCCTGGTGCTGTAATCCACGTTGAAATTCTTATAAATACCTGCTTTTCCAACTTTTACTTTTCCAACAGCTCTAACCAGCACTTCTTTGTTCATATAAGCTGTAAGACCATTTTTGAGGAGGTTCTTCATATCCAGATCTATTTCCAGCGGAATGGTGAAAACATCCCTTTTCGGTATGGCCACCTGTATATTTTGTGCCGAATGGCCCAGGAAGGAACTGTCGATATAGAGGTCTAAATTGGTGCGGTTGAGCTCTAGCCCAAAATTGTTTGGGTTGTAGTAAATGAGGTCTACTTTAAGCTTGGCTGCCGAAAAACCTATATTATGAACTTTAAGATTTTTGAAATCACGAAACTCCAGGTCTTTGGGCTCCCGACAGGATGGCAGGGTAAGTAGCAGGGTAACGAAAAGGAGTATCCAAGAGGGGAGCGCTCTGTTCATTAGTAATATTTTGTGCAAATTAACGCGATTCTTTTTATTACTCCTGTTAAATAATGAAAAACATCCACTAATTATATTAGCATATACATTTAAAATCGCCTGCAACTTTTTAAAAAGAAATAAGTAAATAATGTAGCTTAGAAAATTTTTTATAAATTATTGTTTATTAATTTATAATTTGCTTCATCATAAATTTAATTATGTATATAAATATCAATTTTATTCCATTTTTTGAATGAAATAAGGAAAATATCGAATTTTTAATACTATTATTAAATTTTATTTCAAATTATTGATTACAAATGTTTTATTATTTTTATTTAAATATTTAATTTATATAAATACAGCTATTTGATTTTTTCTTTATTCATGATACTCATTAAAATGATTTAGTTCTGGCTCTTGATGAGTTGAATAGTGATCAGGCTGTTTTCCGTACTTTATTGCAGGTTGAACCTATTTATAAAGGAGGACAGGATGGCATACTTCATGTTCGGGATGCGAGCTTATTGTATTTTATAGTAGTTTTACTCATAAAATTTAAATATTTGCGGAAATCAACAGCAGTTTCGGAAATTACTGTGAATGAAAATCAATAAAATGAATTATTTTTTGAAATTATATTTTAAAAACTGTTATTTTTGAAATAATTCTAAATGTGTGGAATTTACTGTCAAAAATTTTGGATTTATAAATCTGCATATTATGTTTGCATCAGAATCAGCAAATAGCTTACCTCTCATTTACTAATTCTTTCGCTCCAATTTTCTATGAGTTTGATGTAAAGCATCAAGAACCACTTAAAACATTAAACCACGGAAAATGAAAAATACTGTAACAATATTCCCTTCTGCGATTGGCCAGGTTCCTTTTGGCGGCTTTATCTTAAGGCTTTTGTTTCCACAGGCTTTTGTTTCCCTGCGTTTACAACCTGTAGCGGTTAAATAGATTGACCCTCCTGTATTAATCCCATATTCATTGCTGTGCAAAACCAACCGATTTTTAAATTAAAAGCAATGAACATCATGAAAAAGATTTTATATACAATAGCAATTCTGCTGGTTTCTGTAATTGGCGCCAATGCTCAAAGCCAGGAGGGCACTAAATTATTTGATAATCTCCAGGCTAAAATTGACAACAGCAATCTTTTGATAGAGTGGAACGCTGCAGAAGCAGAGGAGGGGGCTACCTGGCAGGTGCAGGCAAGTGCCGACGGTAAAGAATTCATTACCATAGGTTTTGTGATGGGGGCCGATCCAAAAGCTGCTAATTCATACAAATACAAACAAGGGCTCGCTAAAATTAAGCCCGGCTTAAAATATTACAGGGTACTGCAGTTGGCTTCAAACGATACTGCCATTGCCAGCAATACAATTTCTGTAGCAAAATAATTACAAGAGGTTTTCTTTGGGGGTTACAGAACCAAAAGGTTCTTAACAAGGGCGGTATTTCCATACGGCCCTTTTTTTATTTAAATAATTTCAAAAATATTTGGAAGATAATCGCTAAATTGAGGCAGCAAATTATATTCTGTTATAATCTATTCATTTCAAACAGGTTTACAGGCTTAACGGACAATTTTTTTCATGAAAAAAAATCTACTACTCCCGTTTTTTTTATTGATATTCAGTACGGCGTTTTCGCAGGATTTTTCCAATAAGGGCAAAGAGTTTTATTTGTGCTTTCCCCAGCATGTACCCAGTGCAAATGTACTTGCCACGCTGAGTATCTGGATCACTTCAGACAGGGCGAGCCGGGGAACCATTACAATGGCTAACGGAGCTTTTAATGCTACTTTTAATATTGCTGCAAACGGTTTGCAGCAAATACAAATTCCACATGCAACAGGCCATATTGGAAATGCCGAATCGGGGATGGTTATTCAAAAATCTATAAAAATAAAGGTTGATGCCGGGCAGCCCCCGGTAGTGGCCTATGCCCAGCAATGGGGACAGGCAAGAAGCGCTGCTACCTTATTACTTCCTACTTCTGTATTGGGAAAAAAATACCGTGCTATCAGCATTACACAAAACGGAACCGGGGGTACCGGCCAAATTGATAAATCGCAGTTCCAGGTTATTGCCGTAAAGCCTAATACACAGGTAAGGGTTACGCCAAGGCTCAATGGAGTAAACGGTACTCCTTTTCTTATTAATTTACCCAATGCTGGTGATATGTATCAATACCAGTCGGACCTGGATATAACCGGAACCTATATTGAATCAGTTATTGGTACGGGCTCAAACAGTTGCCTGCCCATTGCGGTCTTTTCGGGAAGTTCAAATGTTACATTTGGCAGCAGCACAGGTTGTAACGGCGGTTCGTATGACCCACTTTTTCAACAACTTTATCCCACACCTACCTGGGGTAAAAATTATGGCTTTATTCCTTCTGCCGATTACCCAAATGGAAATGCTTACAGGGTAATGGCTTCTGAAGATAATACCACGGTTTCATTTGATGGTTCGGTGGTGGCCACTTTAAATGCCGGCGAAATATATCCAAATTCCTTTACATCAAATCCCGTTCTTGTAACAAACCCTATCAACATAACTGCCGATAAGCCCATTTGTGTGGCGCAATACATGCCTTCAAATGCCTGTGGTGGTGGTGGATTTGGCGACCCGGATATGGTAATACTCAATCCTATAGAACAAAATATAAAAGACATTACCATTTTTTCATCCACCCAGCAAAATATTACACATCAATGGGTGAATGTTTTGATAAAAACGATAGCAGTGCCCAGCTTCCAGATAAATGGAGTGGCGCCTCCGGCATCGGCCTGGCAGGCCTTTCCCACCATGCCCGGTTTTTCTTATATGAAGCGGCTTTTCCCTGGGGCGGGTTCATACCGTTTAAAGGCAGATAGTGGATTTAATGCAATTGCCTTTGGCTTTAGTTCAAATTTTGAATCCTATGCATACTCTGCAGGTACAAATGTGAAAGATCCTTACCAGCAGGTGGGTGTTACCACGCTTTATGGTATAGAACCGGTACCAACGGTTTGTACCAATTCTCCTTTCAAATTTAAAATTTCGCTGCCATACCGGGTCGATTCATTGAAATGGGACCTGAGCCTTCTGCCTGGCCCTCCTTCGCCCTCGTTAATAACGATGATCTATAATAACCCGCCGGCACCAGTTGTACCTCCTGATTCTATCACTACTGTAAACGGTAAACAGATCTATTGGTACTCGCTGCCCAATTTGTATACATTTAATACAATAGGAGTATATCCTGTAACCATTACGGCTTATGCCCCCAATACGGAGGGATGTGGGACCGAACAGGAAATAGATTTCGACCTCGATATATCCGATCCTCCTACGGCAGCATTCACCAATACAAATCCAAGATGTATTGCCGAAACGGTACAATTTACAGATGTTACCAGTACCGTAAAGCCTGTTTATATTTGGTATTGGAATTTTGGTGATCCGGGCAGCGGAGCGGCAAATACTGCTGCCGTTGCAAACCCAGCCCATCTGTTCACAACGCCCGGTAGTCATAACATTAAATTTGCCACCATTACCACCGCCGGTTGTGTAAGTGACACCATTAATGTTCCTTTAAACATTCCCGCCATGCCTACTGCAGTAATTTCGGGCAATACTATTGTATGCCAGAATGCTGCAGCGCCGGTTATAACTTTTACAGGCTCGGGAGGCTCGGCTCCGTATACATTTACCTATAAAATAAATAGCGGGGCCGATCAAACGGTTACCACTACGGCAACTTCCAATACCGTAAGCATAACAGCTCCTACAGGTACGCCCGGCACTTTTAATTATACATTGGTGCGGGTTCAAAATACGGGCTCTTCCTTATGCCAGCAGGCACAAACCGGGCTTGTAACAATTACCGTAAGGCCTTTGCCATTGGCAACAATAACTGCATCAGATGCTTCCGTTTGCCAGAACGCCGCATCTCCAACGATCACTTTTACGGGTTCAAATGCCACGGCACCTTATACATTTACTTATACTATAAATGCCGGGGCACCCCAAACAATTACCACAACCAGCGGGAACAGCATTACTATACCCGTTCCCACGGCAACACCTGGTACTTATACTTATAATATAACAAGCGTAAGGGAAGCAAGTTCTTCCAACTGTTCCAGAACGCTAACAGGTATTTCCACGCCGGTGCTTGTACGGGCCTTGCCAACGGCAAGTATCAGCGGAGATGCAAACCTTTGCCAAAATGGGCCTTCTTCTAATATCACATTCACCGGGGCTGCCGGAACAGCGCCTTATACATTTACTTATAAGATCGGCACCACCGGCACTCCTCAAACTGTTACAACAACTACAGGTAATAGCGTTACGATACCGGCACTTACCACAACAGTAGGCACGTTTAAATATATTCTACTGAGTGTACGGGAGGGAAGTGTGGATGCATGTACGCAAACACAGGCAGATACGGTTACCATCACCGTAAGCCGCGTGCCTGCAGCTTTAATTTCCGGAACGGCTACCGTTTGTCTTAATGGAGTATCTCCCGTGGTAACTTTTACTGGTTCTAATGGAATTGCACCTTACCGGTTTACATATAATATCAACGGAGGCACGCCCCAAACGATCAGTACAACTGCAGGTAATTCGGTTACGATCAATGCGCCCAGCAATGTTGCCGGGCTTTATAATTATAACCTCGTAAGCGTAAGCGATGCAAGCCCGGCCTTGTGCAGCAGTGTGCAAAATGGTACTGCGGCAATTACCATACAGGCTTTGCCAACAGCTGTAATTTCCGGAACTACGGCTGTTTGCCAAAATGCAGCACAGCCCCTTATTACATTTACCGGCGCAGGAGGTACAGCACCGTACAGGTTTACTTATAATATTAACGGGGGCAGCACCCAGTCTGTAAGTTCAACAGCTGCAAGTAACACGGTAACAGTGAGTGCACCCACTAACATTGTTGGACCATTTGTGTATAATCTCTTAAGTGTTACTGAGGGTAGTGCCAATCAATGCAGCCGCAACTATACAACAGGCAGTGCAACCATTACCGTAAACCCGTTACCAACGGCAACTATTTCGGGAACCAGGTCTTTGTGCCAGAATGCAGCAAGGCCGCTCATTACTTTTACAGGCGCCAATGGAACAGCCCCTTATACCTTTACCTATAATATCAATGGCGGTACCCCGCAAACAATTACCACCACCACGGGAAACAGCGTAACGCTGCAGGCGCCAACGAACATAGACGGAGTATTTAATTACAACCTGGTGAGCGTAAAAGACGGAAGCAGTACGCAGTGCCTCCAAAATCAAACCGGTACTGCCAGCATTACAGTATGGAGATTGCCGGTAGCGGCTTTTACCTGGTCGGCCATCACCTGCGAAGAAGAGGTGATTAATTTTAATGGAAGCAGCTCTGTGGCAAATGCCGGCAGTATAACCAACTGGAGCTGGAATTTTGGAGACCCTTCAAGCGGGATATTAAATACTTCCTCCGGGGCTGTGCCCGGCAGTAGCCATAGTTTTGCCGATCCAAACAACTATGTTGTAAAATTGACTGTTACCACCAGCAACGGTTGTGTAAGTACCACGTTGCCACAAACAATTACAATTCATAAAAATCCTGTTGCCGGTTTTACAATGCCGGAAGTTTGCCTGTTGGACCCTTATGCCGAGTTTACTGATACCAGCCGTGCATTTGGTGCGGATGTAATCCAGGAATTGAGATGGAATTTCGGTGACCCGCTGAATGCTACTGTTACAAATCCTAACACAACCATCAGTATTGCAGGAGCAGCTGTAAGGCATAGATACATACAGGTGGGGCCTTATCCCATACAATTAATTGCCATTACAGACAAGGGTTGCAGGGATACCATACTTCCATTGCCCATATTATTTATTAATGGAGGTGATCCGAGGGCCGGCTTGATTTCTGTTGAAGGAAATAATTATTGTTCTGCAGATTCTGCTGTAATTCAAAACAGGTCTACCATTACATCGGGCAGTATCACCAAAATTGAAATATTCTGGGATGCAGTAGGGGAGCCCACCGCTTCCGAAGTGGATGATGAGCCATTCAGCAATAAAATATACAAACATAAATATCCCGTTTTCAATTCGCCTGCATCAAAACCTTATACCATCAAAATGGTGGCTTATTCTGGCGCCACCTGTTTCAGTGAAGACAATATCACAGTAACCGTTCATGCTATGCCCAATGTTGTGTTTAACGACCTGCCATCTGTTTGCCTGGAAGATCCATCCTTCCAACTCACGCAGGCTGTTGAAACAGCTGGTTTGGCCCCGGGCATTTCGGGCGGGTATTATTCGGGAACCGGTATCACCAGTTCTTCCGGTATTTTTGATCCATCAGTTGCGGGGGCTGGTACACATACGATCCTGTATAAATTTACAAGTACAGCAGGTTGCGAGGATACAGCCAGTAAAACAATCACTGTTCACCCGATGCCAACCGTAGATGCCGACCGTGGCCAGCAATGGGTAATGCTCGAAGGCGGACAGCTCACACTCGACCCCATTGTAACCGGGAATGAACTAAGTTATTTGTGGACGCATGACCTGGGAGGATCAAATACATTCCTTAGCAGCCCCATCATAAGGAACCCGGTGGCAACACCCATACAGGATATAACCTACACGCTTACCGTTACTGCCAGGGGAGGCTGTAAAGCGAGTGATGATATTTTTATCAAGGTGTTAAAAGTGCCTGCAATTCCCAATACTTTTTCTCCTAACGGAGATGGTATTAATGATAAGTGGGTGATAAAATACCTGGATACCTATCCTACCTGTAAAATTAAAGTGTTTACACGTACGGGTCAGCTCGTGTTCCAGTCTTATGGTTATCGTACCCCCTGGAACGGTACCATGAATGGTAAGACCCTGCCGCTTGATACCTATTATTATATCATAGAACCAGAAAGCGGGCGAAAACCTTATACCGGTTATGTAACAATTGTGAAGTAAAAAGAGGGAACCTGTGAAAAGATTATTCTTAGCAAACATTTTTATTCTTGCCTGGCTGCTGGCATTGCCGCAGGCAAAACCATCGTACACACAATATGTACTGAATAATTTTGCATTGAACCCCGCAGTGGCTGGCATTGAAAATTATACCGATATTAAATTAAGTAACCGCAATCAGTGGAGCAATATTGAGGGGCATCCTGTTACAAGTTATGTATCCATTCATGGGCCCATTGGCAAATCAGATTACCGTACCAGTGCCACATCTTTTGCCGTACCGGGCGAAAATCCCCGCGGAAAAAGTTACTGGGAGGAGTATACCGCTCCTGCTCCCCATCATGGAATTGGAGTTATTGCAATGAATGATAAGGCCGGCTACATAAACCGCTGGAGCCTTTTTGCCACCTATGCCTACCACAAGCCATTGGGTATAAAAACAACCCTTTCGGCTGGTTTTATGGGCGGT